>DATNEX010000140.1:0-104454 GCA_035606605.1 Terriglobales bacterium | reverse complement strand
CGCGGTCGCATCGAAGGTTTCAGGGCGATCACTAGGCAGCCCGAAAATAAACGATCCGAGCACGTGCACCCCATGACGTCGAAAAGTCTTCAGTCGCTCAATAAGGTCTGCACCGGCAAGATTGAAATCCTTATAAACATCCTTCAGGCCCGCCGGACTAACGGACTCAATCCCGACGAGAGCACCCTTGATGCGCGCGGTTTTCATCGCATTGAGAAATTCGACGTCTTCGGCGGCTTCCATGGTGATCTGAGTAAAGAAAACCATGTCCTCGGGAAGTTTCGCCAGACGTTCCATCAGCTCGAAGCGTTCAGCACGCAGGGCTTTGAGTTGGTTCAGCCTTGCGGTGTTGTTCTGCTGGGCGGCCAGCTCTAAGTCCTTAATAGTGACGGGATAAAAGTTGTCATCGGCCAACGCGACGAATCGAAAACCGAGGCGGCGCAATTGCACAATTTCTTCGATTACAACATCGGAAGAGCGTTGACGAGGCCGTTGTCCATCGGTGCGCCAGACTGAGCAGAACGAACAATGCTTGGGACAACCCCGGACCGTCTGCACCGAAGCCCACATGTAGCGGTCGCGCGGAATTAAGTCCCAGCGCGCCTGAACAAAGTCGCGGGCGTCGATTTGGCCGCCGAGGTAGAGAGCTTGTGGAACACCGGCGTGACAATCGGTCAACACCTTGGCCCAGACGACATCCCCATCTCCTTTCACCACACCGTGAGCGCCGCCGAGTTCTCGCGCTTCCTCGGGATACAGAGTGGCGTGAATTCCGCCGAAAATCACATATGCTCCACGCTCTCGCGCCAGCGTTCCAAGTTCATAGCCGCGCAGCGCGTTGGCGGTATGAATGCCGATGCCGACGACATCTCCCGGCTGGATTCGCGCCGGATCGACTTGGAATAGAGTCTCATCAACAAGAATGGGGTCACCGAAAGTTCTTGGTGTAGCGCCGGCCAGCACGTATTGCCAACGGGGAGTGATGACTGCAGTCCCAAATGAGACAGTGCTCGGGTTAACCAGATGCACGTTCATCCCTGTTTTTCTCCTTGGCTTGCATTTTTGGTGAATACGCTTAGCGGAAACTGCGACGCGCGCGGGTTGGCTTGCTTCGTGCTGGCTCGGCGAGGTGAATGGCGTCCACGAGTATACGCTGAAAAGATGAGTTTCGATGCGAGTAGTCGGCAAAACAAGAAACTGACCACAACATGCCCGGATTGCTCGTCATAGATAGGGGCCCGTGGCCTTTGACTTTGGACCAGATCGCATCGATCGTTCACGCTCCGCAGGGCGCCGTGTGCCGCGAGAGACTATCCTTCCCTCCCAACTATTTGGCCGCCGTCTCCGTATACACGGCCCGGTGCTGCAAAAACAACCTGTTCCTGAGCGTTGAGCTTGGTTCGAGGATTTCCGCCCTTCTCCGGATCAACTCATTTACTTTCTTGTGCACTGCGCTTCTTCGAGCCTCGCGATCTTAAGTAGTAGGGTCGCATCTTGAGGGCCCCCGCGCCTTTACCCCAATGCACAAGCCATTGATCCACATCCTCGGAACCGGCGAGCACAGGTGCCCTAGCTCCGCTGCCAAGGCGGCGCACCGGACAGCCAAGATCACGCTCCCACCCCTGCACAGTGCAGACTCCGCGCTGCTCCAGTAGCTGCCGCAAGGCTGGTCGGCGCCTGTCTTGCCTGTTGTGGCAGTGTTCCCCATTACCCCGTTTCCACTCCCGCCTCGCTCCCTCGCGTCACCCGCTCCCGCCCATACCTGTGTCCAGCGTACAAATGCACCACCAGCTTGCTCGCGGCAATCAAGAGTACAATCGTGGTCGCGCCCAGCATTGGAAACAGTTGCATTTCGTCACGGCTCTCTACCGTTACACCCGCGATTTGCGACTGCGACTCCACCATCATCGAACCTCGATAATCAGTTTATGGCAAACCTACGGTGAGTCCCAGCACCTACATGAGTTTCAAAATAGGTCATACGTAACCGTTGTCAACCGCGTATTCACGCCGACCACTTATGAATGGAGCCTGGTTGCAGTGCGGCGGGGAGGGAAAGCCAATGGGAATCAGGATTGCTTCCATACGTGCAGCGGCCGTTTACCACTTTCGAGCAGACCAGTTGTTTATTGCTCTGCTTTCCAGACGGCGACCCCGAGGAGTTTCCCAGGTCCAGGTTTCTGGACAAAAGCCACAACCCGAAGATTGTTAGGAGCGAGGCCCGGTTTGATCTTCAGAGTCACGTCTTCAACAAGGTTCTTGCCCTTCTGGAGCTTAGCTACCTTTGTGATCTGTTGTACGACAGCCACGTGCTTCAAATGCCGGCCACCATTTTCCCCATGCAAAACCTGTGACTCGGTGTGATCGAGAGCAATCGCCAAGTACAAATCCGCGGTCGCGTTGTTATTGTCCTGGTCAGCCTCGAGATGCGCGCGAAGCAAGTCGGACTTGCTGTGATCGAAAGTCACCGTGCTGATTCGGATCGGAACCTTTGGAGTTGAGACAGCTTCTCGAAAGATCTGTTCGACGGCTTGGGGATCACTGAGTCCGATCTCCCGCGTACCGTCAACAATGATTTGGGGCGTATAGGGAGTGCTTAAGCCGAGTGCTCGCACGTAGGCACTCTGTCGATCGGTCAGCGCATGTGAGGAATTGGGATCCTTCCACCCATCGTGGTCCCAATAGTCAACATGTTCGCTGAGCACGATCAGGTAGGCGCCGGGAACGGGCTGCAGAGTATCGAGCTTCTGCACGAATTCGTCTGCCGGTGGGCAGCTGGAACAACCCTCAGAGGTAAACAACTCTACAAGCACTGGGTGTTTGGCGGTACTTCCGGCCGTGTCGGGACTAGCTTGAGCGTTTACGAGCACCCCAACCGCAAGCAGGATGGAAGCCGCAACAGCCCACATCGACTTAAGAATGAACTTCGGCATAAACCGTACCTACCAAGCTAGGGTACGCCTTCTGGTTCGCAACGTGAATCGAACGCCTGCCTAGCAACGACCGAGAAGCCAGGAACTTCCCAAACCCTCCTGAAATCGCGTTCGATCATACCAGTAAAGTTTGTTGATCCCGGAAGCTTGTCCGATCAGATTCGGTCGAGCAGGATTCCGGGATCATTCGGCTTAACTCAGAAGTATAGTTTTGCTCCCAACTGAAGAGCTGGGAAACCACCTTTGGTAAGACCTGCGGCTGCCGAACCAAGCGTGGCGCGGCTTCGTGGTACTGTCGCGATGGTTCTGCAAGAACACTTCGGTTTTGGATTGAACCGGCGACTAGAAAGCGCGGAAACCGAGGCGCAAGTTGAGCGTCAGGAAGGCAGGAGAAGGAATCATGTCGTACCAGCCGGCGGGTAAACGAACGCGGGCGCTCCAAAACCACCGCGCCAGAGTGATCCATGCGGCTTAGGGCTGGTCGGTCGTCTTTTCTGGGGGTTGGAGCCCTAGCTCCTTCATCACCATCTGCAAGTCTTTCCAAGCTTCCTTCTTCTGACGAGGATCACGCAGGAGGAATGCGGGGTGGTAAGTGACAGCAAGCTTGGTTCCGCGGAAGTCGTACCAGTGGCCGCGAAGTTCTGACATTGGAGCATTCACGGCAAGAAGTGTTTTGGCGGCGACGGCGCCAAGAGCAACGATGGCCCTCGGTTCGATCACCTTAATCTGCTGCATGAGAAATGGCGAGCAGGTTTCGCATTCGTCGCGCTCGGGCGTGCGATTGTTGGGCGGACGACATTTGATGATGTTGGCAATGTAAACCTCCTCGCGGCGCAGACCCATGGCTTTGATCATGTTGTTCAGTAACTGCCCTGCACGGCCGACGAACGGTTCTCCCTGTTCGTCTTCGTCCGCACCCGGGGCTTCGCCGATGAACATCAGATCAGCGTTGGGGTTCCCAACACCGAAAACGATCTGCTTTCGCCCCTGTTTGTGCAAGCGACAACGCGTACAGTCGCCGATTTCTTCGCGAATCAAACGTAGAAGAGAAGTTCGGTCAGCAGGAGCTGGCGGGGGGGCGGCTGCTTTGGCATTAGACATTTGGGGAGCAGGCTCCGTGGTTTCAGCGATGTTGAATTGCGCAACGGGCAAATCCGGTTCTGGTTGGGAACGGCGGTAAAAGTCATAGATGCCGAGGTCACGGTAATAACGAAGCCGCTCAACGAGAGCCTTGCGGGTTTCGGGATCAAGAACTTCTGGCATCGGGTTGGATTCTACTACGGCGTTCGCGGTGGAAGGCGTTCGAAAACCTTGCCCGATCTTGACTCCGACAATGAGTCCATCGCCCAATCTAAGCTTCTTTTATTTACGGTCAGGTCTACCCTTCCGGATCGGAAGACCCCACGGTTAGGAAACCGGAATGCGTTTTTTCAACTGGACGGCGCAATCGAGCACCCGATGAGCGACCTCCCATTTTGTCGTTTCGGGAACGGCGATGGTCTCAGAGGCGGTAAGAATCCTGACCGCGTTGCGCTCGCTGTCAAAGCCGACGCCCTCTTTCGACACATCATTCACAACGATTGCGTCCAGCGACTTCGAGGCAAGTTTTTTGCGGGCATTTTCCAGGATATCTTCCGTTTCTGCGGCAAAACCTATGACGATCTGTGCTTGCTTGCGACGCGCGATTTCGCCAAGGATGTCAGTCGTCGGCACAAGTTCGAGGCTCAGCGTGCCCCGACGCTTGATCTTCTGATCAGGCGGATTCCGGACGGTGTAGTCGGCAACGGCGGCAGCCTTGATCACGATGGAAGCTCCGGGCAAAAGACGTAACACTGCTTCGGTCATTTCGGCTGCCGATTGGACCTCGGATACCTTTGCCCCGGAGGGCGGCTTCAGCGCGGTCGGCCCCGTGACCAGCAGCACGCGGGCACCCCGACGCAGGGCGGCTTCAGCCAATGCATATCCCATGCGCCCGCTTGAACGATTGCTCAGGTACCGAACAGGATCGATCTTCTCGCGAGTCGGCCCCGCGGTGATGAGAACTGTTTCGCCCGCGAGATCCTGCGAGCTTCCCAGAGCTTCGAGGGTTGCGGCTACGATTGCCTCATTTTCCGCCAGCCGGCCTGGGCCGGTCATGCCGCAAGCAAGATATCCGCTCCCGGGATCGACAATTCTCACCCCCCGTTTCTGAAGCGTCTCCAGGTTCTGCTGGGTCGCCCGGTGCTCCCACATGTTCACGTTCATGGCGGGCGCAACGACTACCGGCGCGGTGGTGGCGAGGTACAGCGTGGTCAAAAAGTCATTCGCGATTCCCTGGGCGAACTTGGCCAGAACATCGGCGGTGGCAGGGGCGACGAGCAGCGCGTCAATCGACTGCGCAACCGCAATGTGCTCGATCGCTGAATCAATGTTGGGCTCAGTTCCAGCCTCACGGCTGAACATCCCGGTAATAACTTTCTCTCCTGACAGTGCCGCGAATGTCAGGGGACGAACAAACTCCTGCGCGGAGTCCGTCATGATGACTTGAACGCGGATGCCGCGATCCTGCAGCAGACGGACGATCTCAGCGGCTTTGTAGGCGGCGATACCGCCACAGACTCCGAGAGCTACTTTCATAGGCTGGGTGAGCAACGAGTCCGCGAGCCGTCTACAAACAAGGCATCATCCCTCATTGTTCGAAGCGTGCTCAGCCTTCCTGGCCTAGCGCCTTGTCGAGCATTTCGCCCGCGGCTTCGACCGGAGAAGTCTCGCCTTCCGGCACTACCCATTTCACTTTGCCGGCCTTGATCTCATCCTGCGCGATGCGGCAAGGTTTGCGGGAATGCGTCTCGATCACCGGAGGTGCTCCACCCTGGAGCTGGCGCGCCCGGCGCGCGGCTACGAGGATGTACCGATAATTGCTGTCGAAACCATCGATCAACTTCATGGAAATTCTCCCTGCCTACTTCCCGCCAGCCGCGACTTCCCGAAACGATTGCAAGATCGGCTCGAGACGATCGCGAACGTTGCCCAACCGGCAGGTTTCCGCTAGCGCAGTTAAGTTTACATCCGGATTGCCGGCGCGTTTCCGCCGCTCGGAAAGCAAGACGGCTTCCAGAGCCTTGACAGAATCGTCCAGATGATCGTTCACCAAAATATAGTCGTATTTATCGTAATTCTCAATCTCACGGGTAGCGGCGTCGAGCCGTTTTTGAATGACCTCCTGGGAGTCTTGCCCACGCGAGCGCAAACGCTGTTCGAGGGCATTCCGATTGGGAGGCAGAACAAAAATGCAAATCGCCTCGGGTAACTTGCCCTTGATCTGCGCGGCCCCCTGAACATCGATATCGAGAAGCAAGTCTTTACACTGCTGTTCCGCCTTGTAAAGGAAGGAGCGCGAGGTACCGTAGTAGTTGCCGAAGACGTCAGCGTGTTCCAGAAACTCGCCTTTCTCGATCATTGCTTCGAACTCTTTGCGCGAAACAAAGAAATATTCGCGTCCATCTCGCTCAACTCCGCGTGGAGGACGAGTGGTATAGGAGATAGAGAACTCAAGGTTGGGCACGATACGACGAATTCGGGATACCAGGGTTGACTTCCCGGACCCGGACGGCGCGGAGATGATGAAGATGTTCACCATTATTCGATATTTTGCACCTGTTCGCGGGCTTTCTCGATGTCTGCCTTCATCGCCAGTCCCGCCTCTGTAATCCTGGCGGCATCGCCGGCAAGGCCAGAAGTCTTTGAAAGTAGGGTGTTCGCCTCGCGGTTCATCTCCTGCAATAGGAAGTCCATTTTCTTGCCAACCTCGCCTATGGTATCGAGCAGGCCGAGAAAGTGCTCGACGTGGTTTTTGAGCCGGACCAGTTCCTCCTGTATATCGCTGCGGTCGGCGAGAACCGCCGCTTCCTGCAGGATACGCTCCTGGTCAACCGAGCTTCCCAGCCACTCCTGAATGCGGCTCCGCAGGCGTTCGCTGTAAGTTTTAAGCACCGCGTCACGAAAGATTGCGACTTCGGCGCAAGCCTTGCGAATGCTTTCCATGCGCTCCCGCAGTTCGCGGTCCATGGCGCGCCCTTCCTCTTCGCGCACGCGATTCAGCTGATCGAGCGCTTGCTCAAGCTTTGGCAAGACGGCGGGGGTGAGTTGTTCATCCGAGGGAGCCACGTTGGTGTCAAGTGCTCCGGGGAGGCGAAGTACCGCGTTCAGATCCGGTTCGGCAGCAATTCCGGCTTCAATGGCAGCGGCACGAAAAGCCTGTATGTATCCGGAAACCAGGGCCCTGTTCAGGGAGAGTGGAACGGCTCCGCTTTGCTCAAAGGAAAGATTCACATCCACATGCCCCCGAGCGAGCTTTTCTTTGAGAACACGGCGCATCGACATTTCTAGCGAATCGGTGTTCGAAGGCAGCCGAAAATGGAGGTCAAGAAAGCGATGGTTGACAGACTTGATCGAGACGTTGAAAGCCAGATTGTTAATCTGGCCTTTCGCCTGGGCAAAACCCGTCATGGATCGAATCGACATCAGTAGGTTCCCGCCCCATTGGTAAGCTGCGCGACCCCGCGAGCGTCTACGTCGATGAATTGAAGATCATACAACCTGCGATAAATGCCTGCTTTCTGCATAAGTTCTTCGTGCTTGCCGACCTCGGCGATGGTTCCGTTTTCGAGAACCACGATGCGGTCGGCCCGGCGCACGGTCGAAAGGCGATGGGCGATGACGATAACGGTGCGCCCGGTCATCAGGTTCTGCAGCGCGGATTGCACAAGCGATTCGGATTCGCTGTCGAGCGCGGAAGTAGCTTCGTCGAGGACGAGAATGGGAGCGTTCTTCAGCAGGGCACGGGCGATGGCGATGCGTTGGCGTTCTCCGCCGGAAAGACGCAGGCCCTTTTCCCCGATGACAGTGTCATACCCGTTGGGCAATTCCATAATGAAATCGTGGGCCAGAGCGGTGCGGGCAGCCGATTCGACTTCCGCCTGGGAAACACCCGGTTGCCCGTAAGCGATGTTGTTCCTCAGGGTGTCATTGAAAAGAACGGTTTCCTGGGTTACCACGCCGATTTGCGAGCGCAACGACGCCAGGGTGACGTCGCGAACGTCATGGCCATCAACTTGGA
Organism: Terriglobales bacterium; assembly: GCA_035606605.1. Taxonomy (GTDB): domain Bacteria; phylum Acidobacteriota; class Terriglobia; order Terriglobales; family Acidobacteriaceae; genus Gp1-AA145. Next base: position 96,423 of record DATNEX010000140.1, on the reverse strand, counting down.
TGAATCCGGAGGTCACGTCAAAAAACCGTGGCAAGAGCGAGACCAATGTGCTCTTACCGGCGCCGCTCGAGCCGACGAGGGCCAAAATCTCCCCAGCTTTCACCGCCAAATTGACGTCGTGCAAGACCTCGCGGTTCGTCACTTCGGTTCGGTAGCAGAAGCTCACGCCTTGGAAGGCGATGCTCTTGGAGAAGGGGGGAAGGGTCGGTGCACCGGCCCGCTCCTGAACCTCGTCCTCGACATCCATGAACTTAAAGATTTCCGAGGAGGCCCCCAACGCCTGCTGGAAGTTGTTGTAGAAAAGCGCAAACTTACGCACCGGATCGTAAAGCCGGAAGACGGCAAACAGAAACACCACAAAATCACCGGCTGTCATCCAGCCATGGACAATCTGGTATCTTCCCAATCCCAGCAGGAAAGCAATCGCAATCGCACCAAAAATATCCATCAAGGGCGAACTGATGGACGCAGCAGCGACCGACCGGAGGTTGGCGCGGAACAGTCGGTGCGCCGCACGCTTGAACCGGGCGAACTCCCAAGCCTCCATCCCGAAGGCCTTTACGATACGGTTGCCGGTAATGGTTTCGTGGAGAATGTTCTGAATATCAGCCAGCTGGTCCTGGCCCCGTCGCGTCGTCCTGCGAACGCCATGCCCAATTTTCCAGGCCGACACGATGATAAAAGGCACGAACAGGAGCAATAGCCATGCCAGTTGCTTGCCCTTGATGATTACGACGGCAACGGTAAAAAGGAAGGTAAAAACCTGCTGCAGAAATTCGGCAAGTACGTTCGACATCGCGAACTGCACCCTCTCGATGTCGTTCACGATCGTGGATATGAGCTTCCCCGTCGGGTACTTCTGAAAGAAAGCGCTCGAGCGCCGCAGGATCGAGTTGTACAAACTGTTGCGAAAATCGGTTACCAGGCCATATCCCGTGTAGTTGACCAGGTACGTGCCTACATAATCAAAAACTCCCTTGAGGATCGTGGACACGATGAAAGCGTAGGCCACGATGGTCCAAACGTTGTGGAAATGCGAAGGGACAAACGGTTGCAAGTAAATGGTGCGATCTGTATGCGGGATTTTGAGCAGCAGAATACTTCCGGAATCCGACGTGGGATTCAGAACCCGGTCGAGCACGGGACCGAGCAACACCACGCGGAAGGCATCGAGGAACCCTACACAGGCGAACAATAGGACAGAAGGGATGAAGAACCAAAGGTACGGAACCACGTACCGAAGCAACCGTTTCAGTTGCCGCATGGGGTGCTCCAGTCGATCGGCAGTGACAATCTAGGCGCAGGCACACCTAGTCGGGCGAAGAACAGCCCAGAACGTCGCTGGTCCAGAGGGGCCAAGGTGAAGGCTTTATTCTACTGTACCTGCTGCTCGGCCCAGACACCCAATGGTGCTTGGGAAACTCCCCCCCGCTGGGCGAAGCGAATCGAGAACCGGCTCGGCCGTCCAGTCCCCGCGACCCAATCGTTCAAAACCTTTATTTCGGGCAGTCGCGGTGAACCACCTTGATTCTGTAGCCCGCTTTCTTCAGCCGCTTGCCAACATCTTCAGCAATCATGACGGAGCGGTGTTGGCCGCCCGTACAGCCAAAGGCAATCGTGAGATAGCTCTTGCCCTCGTGAATGTAGTGCGGCAGCAGATAGACGAGCAGTTCAGAAATCCGCTGGATGAACTCCGTGGTCTGCGGAAAAGAGCGTATGTACCTGGCGACCTTGGGATGACGTCCGGTGAGGGGTCGGAATTCGGGCAGGAAGTGGGGATTGGGGAGGAAACGTACGTCGAACATGAGGTCGGCGTCGTCCGGAACCCCGTGTTTGAACCCAAAACTCACGCACGAGACCAGGATGTTGCGGCCATTCTCTTTCTTCTCAAAAAGGGCCGTAATATGTGCCCGGAGCTCGTGCACGTTAAACTTCGAAGTATCGATGACGAGATCGGCGAGATTCCGAATGTGACGAAGATGGCGCCGCTCGGCGGCAAGCGAGGCCTTGACGGTAGTGTTCGTGCCCAGAGGATGGGGCCTTCGGGTTTCACTATACCGGCGCAGCAGCACCGAGTCCGACGCCTCCAGAAAGATCACTTTCGTCGAGATCATGCGGCGGACCGACTTCACGATTTCAGGGAGTTCCTCGAGTTGTCGGCCTTCGCGAACGTCTACCACCAGCGCCGTACGCTCGATTTCTGAGGATTGTCCGACTAGTTCGGCAAAGCGCGGTATGAGGCCGATGGGCAGGTTATCCACGCAATAATAACCAAGATCTTCGAAAGCCTTGAGTACCGAAGCCTTTCCCGACCCGCTCATTCCGGTAATGATGACCAGTTCTCCGGACGGACGGCTGTTCTGAGGGCTAGCTTTGTGCGCAACTTTTCGGGCGGCATCGCTGATTTTGCTAGTGATTTTGCGAAGCGGCATTTTGCAGGATGGTAGCAGACCAATGGCCTGTCGCGCACGAGTGCCTATCGTTTTTCCTGATTCCCCCCATCGCAGATGCGAATCGAATCCGGCGGTTGGAATGGGCGCTTCCGCGATACACTATTCAGTACTTCCCGTTTCTCCCGAATTCATCTCAGAGGACCTTCGGCCATGTTGCTCAAGAACCGTCTTTTCACCCCGGGCCCCACCCCGCTCCTGCCGGCAGCGCAGAACGCTATGGCGGCATTTACCGCCCATCATCGCACCGCTGATTTCAAGGCTCTATTCACCCGCGTGCTCACCGATATGAGAGATTTCATCGGTACCTCGCATGACGTGCTGGTGATCGCATCCTCGGGCACGGGGGCTATGGAAGGATCGGTGTCGAATCTGACTTCCCCCGGGGATCGCGTGCTGGTTCTCACCGCGGGCAAGTTCGGAGAGCGCTGGCGCGATCTGGCCAAAACCTATCAGTGCCAGGTGGATCTTGTAGAGAAGCCCTACGGCGAAACGTTTTCCCTCGACGAAGTCCGGGAGAAACTCACTCCTGAGACCAAGGCCGTTTACCTGCAGGCCACCGAGAGCTCGACGGGCACGCGGCACGACGTACGAGGCATCGCCCAGCTGGTGCGTGCTAATAGCGATGACACGTTGCTGGTGGTCGACGCGATTACGGGTTTAGGTACGACGCATCTCGATGTAGATGGCTGGGGGATCGACGTGATCATCGGCGGATCACAAAAAGCCTTGATGATCCCTCCGGGACTGGCCTATTTGGCGGTCAGCGATCGCGCCTGGAAACGCATGGATGCCACCAAAAACCCCCGCTATTACTTCGATTTTCGCAAAGAGCGGAAGTCCAATGCCAAGGGCGAGACGGCCTTCACGCCAGCAACTTCCCTATGGGCGGGCCTCGGTGCGGCACTCGATTTCGTGCGTCAAATGGGCAACGGCGACCTCGCTACAGGGCGCAAGGCGCTGGTTGACAATGCCGAACTCGCAGCGGAGATGACCAGAGCAGGCGTTAGCGCGCTTGGGCTGAAATTGTTCACATCGAGCCCCGGTGCAGCGCTGACCCCGGTAGTTTCACCCGCAGGCCTTGATTCCGGCAAGATTGTAAAGGAGTTCCGCGAATCGTTTTCGGCGGTGGTTGCGAACGGCCAGGGCGACATGAAGGGCAAGCTATTCCGTATCGCCCATATCGGCTACTACGACTTCATCGATACCATTGGGATTTTGGCCGCACTCGAGCACGTACTGGCAACGGTGACCGATCAGCCGGTGGAGTATGGACGTGGCGTCAGCGCCGCGCAGGAAGTATTCGCGCGGTCAAGAGCACGCGAATTGGCCGGCGTTTCCGATAAGAATTAGGCGAGGCGGCAGTACAAGCCGCCTCATCTTATTGGACGTTGAACGTCATCGCCTGAGAGGTAACAGCCGTCGTCCCGCCACCGTAAATGCCGCCGGAGGTGGCCGGATTTGTAACCGTGACCGGAACTGGACCCGCAGTTGCAATGGCACTGTTCGGGATTTGAGCGGCCAGCTTGCCTGCTGTTACTAGGGATGTGCTTTGCTTCACGCCGTTGAAATTGATCGACGCGTTGGCTGCAAAACTCGTGCCAACCACTTCCAGCTGGAAGGATCCGCTGTTCGCAATAACGCCGGCGGGGTTCAGCTGGGTAATCGATGGAGTAGCGGCCGGTGTTGGAGGGGTCGTGGATTTCGAACCGTAGCCACAACCGGAGGCCAACGCACAAGCCAGAAAAACAATCGCGAGTCTCATAATGTTCTCCCTACGAAGGATTTATCTTGAAGTCTAAGAAAACAAGGTTTCCGGGGTGTCTGGAATCTGTCACTTTCTTGTAAAGGAATTCATATATATGAAGATCATCGTCGCCGAGAAAATGTCTTCTTCCGCCGTAAACCTTTTGCGTGAACCTGGATGGACGGTGGTAACCCCTGATCAAATCAACGGAAACCTGCCTCAGGAATTGCAGGATGCCGACGCTTTGCTAGTGCGTTCGGCAGTGCAAGTGAATGCAGCGCTGCTCGAAAAAGCCGGCAAGCTGCGCGTGATAGGTCGCGCCGGTGTCGGCGTGGACAACATTGAGATGGAACCGGCCACCCGAAAGGGCATCGCCGTGATGAACACTCCGGGCGGCAACGCGGTTGCGGTTGCAGAGCACACGATTGGGCTGATGCTGTCGATGGCACGGTTCCTGCCGAAAGCCAATCAGACGATGCACGAAGGCAAGTGGGAGAAGAAGTCGCTGCAAGGCACCGAGCTGAAGGGCAAGACGCTCGGTATTGTCGGGCTCGGTAAGATTGGGGTGGAAACGGCAAGACGTGCCCGTGCATTTGGCATGGACATCATCGCCCACGATCCGTTCGTTTCTGCGCAAATGGCAAAGGAAAACGGAATCAAGCTCGGCTTACTCGATGAGGTGTTCGCCGCATCAGACTATCTGAGCCTGCACGTAGGCCTGACGCCGCAAACGCAAAATATGATCAACGCCGAGTCTTTGAAAAAGATGAAGCCGGGCGTGCGAATCGTGAACTGCGCGCGTGGCGAACTGATCGATGAAGCCGCGCTAGTCGCAGCCCTCCAGGAAGGGCAGGTGGGGGCGGCAGCGCTTGACGTATTTCCCAAAGAACCGCTCAAGGATTCTCCCCTGCAAAAGATGGACAACGTCATCCTGACACCCCACATCGCCGGATCGACCAATGAAGCCCAGGAAAACGTGGGGCAGCAGATCGCGATGCAGGTGAAGGAATACCTGAAGCACGGCGTGATTCAGAATTCGGTGAACGTTCCTTCGGTGACGCACGAAGAATACCTTCTGCTGAAGCCCTACGTTACGCTGGCAGAACGGCTGGGCTCGTTTCTGGCGCAAATCAGCGAAACCGGACTGGAGTCGATTTCCATCGGCTACACCGGACACATCACCGAGTGGAAAACGGAACTGATCCGCAACGCAGCCGTGAAAGGCATTTTGAGCGTGGCCGGAGAGGAAAAGGTGAACTTGGTGAACGCGGTGAGCCTGGCCGCCGATCGCGGAGTGCAAGTTCAGGAAGAGAAAAAACCAAAAGCATCCAGCGGCGGGGTAGGCAGCGTCATCTCCATCACCGTTAAAAGCCACAAAGGCAGCCATGTCGTGAAGGGCGCGGTGTTGCACGAAGAGACGGCTCGCCTCTTGCATGTCGACGGAATCGATGCGGAAGCTCCTTTGGAGCAGAACCTGATCTACATGCGGAACCAGGACGTGCCCGGTGTTATTGGTAAGGTCGGAACCATCCTGGGCAAGCATGGGATCAACATCGCCAACTTCTCGCTGGGACGACGAAGCGAAGAACCGGTGGCGGGGACTCCTCGCGAGGCCATCGCCGTTGTGCACGTGGATGGCCCGGTTCCCCAGGCTGTCATCAGTGAACTGAAGGGTATACCCGCCGTGCAGCAGGCAAGAGCCGTTCGCCTGCCGCAATAGATCCGATTCGAAGGGGAGAGGATGAAGAAAGGACAGATCGTGGCCGCGGCAGCGGTATGGTTCATGGCTGTCGCGGCCGCTCAAGCTCAGGTAGGCGTGGACGTATCTCTGTCGGGCGCAGGGGTTTTCCCAAAGAGCACCAGTTCCTCTACCAGCAATGTCAGCAATGATCCAACGAATTCCGCTGCGGTGTTTGGATCGATTGACTATCACTTCAACCAACGCCACGGAATCGAACTGAATCTGGGCCACACCAATAATTCACAAATATTCACTCTTCCGCCCGATACATATCGGGTGAAGACCGGAATTTTCGAATTCACAGCCGCCTATGTTTTCACGCCCTTAACCAGGGGGCGATGGACCCCATTCCTCTTAGCCGGAGGTGGGGGACTGGGATTTTCGGTCGATGGCACCTACATCGACACTCTTCCAACCGATCTCGGAGCCGTTCGTCAGACCCGGCTGGCCGTTTTGTATGGCGCAGGCACCAACTATCGAATTTGGGGACGTTTAGGCTTACGATTGCAATATCGCGGTCTGTTCTTCCGAGCGCCTGACTTCGGCGTACCGAGCCGGTTCTATACCGGAGCGAGGGGCCATATGGCTGAGCCGGCCGTCGGTATTGTGGTGAAATTCTGATCAAGGCTCGAGGGCGGCATTGCGTAGCTTACGGGTTTCCGCCAGCAATGCCATCGAGTGCATCAGATTCTGCAGAGTAACGATCCCCACCAAGTGCTGCTGATCGACGACGGGAAGAATGCTGGTGTTGCGAGCGCTGAGTTTGCGGAATGCCGACGCCAACGTTTCCGACCTGGGTGCGACGTCGAAGATTCGGCTCATCACCGATTGCACGTAGCCGTTACCCTCGCTGCGGAGAGTCTGCAGGATCTTCTGTTTTGAAACCACACCCACCATGTCCGAGCCGCGGATGACGGGGAAATCGTCTTGCAGGCAATGAACCGCTTTCTCTAATGCATCTTCCAGAGTGTCGGCCGGCGAAAGGGTCGCGAAATCGGTCAGCATGATGTCTTCCAGGCGCACGGTTTCCAGAACGGAGTGGAACACCGCGGAGCGCTCCTCAATCTGAGCAGCGATGAACAGAAATGCGCCAATAAGAAGGAACCAGCTATCCCAAATGCCGGCAAGAAAGAACGCCGCTGCAAACCCACGGCCGATGCTCACCGCCCGGCGGGTCGCAACCACCGGATCCATGGTGCGGCCAAAGTAGGCGCGTAATACTCGACCACCATCGAGCGGATACGCCGGCAACAGATTGATGGCGGCGAGCCATAAGTTGGCCCACACGACCGCATGAGGAAGATTGGTAGTGGTCAGCGCGGGATCGGGCCACAGGGATGCTTGTGGCACGGCGAAGCGTGAAACCAATGCCCCGCATCCAGCAATCAAGAGACTTGCCGCTGGACCGGCAAGCGCGATTCGGGTGTCTCTCCTCCAGTCGGGAGTAATCTCGGGCTGCGTTTCGTCGAAAACCGTGACCCCGCCAATCGGGAAAAGCACCACTGCCCGGCGCGGCGAACCCGACAGCCTCTCCACCAGTGCATGCCCGACCTCATGGGCAACGGCGCTCGCCAGCAGAATGGCGATCAAGGCAGTTAACCGCTCGGGCGTTGCGTTAAGATGAGCCGCTCGCTCGCTGAACGAAATGAACGGGAAGAGAAGCAGGAATAAGAAGTGGATGCGGAGTTCAACACCAAAAATCCGCCCCATCGGTATCGACCAAGTTCTCATGCTCTGCTGTAATCTTATACGACCTAGGCGGAGAGCGGGATTGCGGGTACGGTTACGAGAGTGAATGCGAGTCATCGCTGGAAAATTTCGCAGCCGGCCCTTGCGTTCCCTTAGCGGAGTGGACATCCGGCCAACCTCTGACCGGTTGCGCGAGACCCTGTTCAACGTTCTCACCGCCGGGAACCCGCAGGCACTGGAAGGCTCGGTGTGGGTCGATTTTTTTGCTGGAACGGGTGCCGTGGGAATTGAGGCGCTAAGCCGGGGAGCCGCCATGGTGCATTTTGTCGAGCACTCAGCGCGCGCGATCGAGTTGATCAGCAGAAACCTTGAGTCCCTTGACATCAAGCAGGGATTTCGGATTATTCAGCAGGGGACGCGAGAGGCAATCGCCCTGCTTGATGCCCAAGGGGTTCGCGCCAACATGATCTTCTTGGATCCGCCCTACCAGTTAGAGACCACCTACCTTTCTACACTACAGGCTCTTGCGGAATCGAGGTTGGCGGCTCATGCACAAGTGATCGCCGAGCATGCAAAGCGCTTTGATCCGGGCCGTAAGTTCAAGGCCTTGGAACGCACGCGGAAGTTGGAGCAAGGGGATGCCGCGCTGAGTTTCTATCAGGCCACTCTAACCTGAGCCGGTCTGGCAACGATGGCTTGGACGCTGTCCCTCCTGCGCTTGTGGCAAATTAGTAGGACATGTCCGCGCCCGAACCCCAATCTGGCCTGGCAGCGTTTCGCCATGTTGACTTTTGTCTTTACCAAACTGAGCGCTTCCTTATGGTTGCCGCGCTTGAGATGCAATCGGTAGCGGTCGGATGGCAGGTCTATGAGATCACCCGGCGCCCCTTGGATCTTGGTTTGGTCGGGCTTGCCCAGTTCTTGCCTAACATCTTTCTGTTTCTGCTCGCCGGGCATACCGCGGATCGATTGGATCGAAAAAAGATCCTGCTGTTCTGTAACGGAGGATTTGCGCTTTGCTCTGCGCTGCTGATCGTGATCGCACGCTCGGAGCCACGCGATGTTAAAGCCATCTACCTAGTGCTGATTCTGCTCGGGGTGGTGCGGGCGTTCAATTCCCCCGCTGGACGCGCTCTGCTTCCGCAACTTGTACCGATCGACGTCTTCCCGAATGCCGTGGCCTGGAATGCCACAATCTTCCAAGGATCGACGATTCTCGGCCCCGCTATGGGCGGATTTCTATATGCCCTGTTCGGGGGGCCGGCTGGAGTCTATGCCATCAGTGTTGTCGGTTGCATTCTTGGCATTCTCGCTTTGCTGCGCATCCATCTGCAGCCTGCGTCCCGACCCGACGAGGAAGTCAACATGAAGACTCTGCTCGCGGGCCTACATTACATCTGGACCCACAAAGCAATCTTGGGCACGATTTCCTTGGATCTGTTTGCTGTGCTTCTGGGCGGGGCGGTTGCGCTGTTGCCGGTCTTTGCCCGCGAGGTTCTCAATACTGGCCCGTGGGGACTGGGACTCCTGAGAGCATCTCCCGGGGCGGGGGCTACGATCATGGCGATTTTGCTCGCCTATCGGCCGCTGCGCAGACGGGTGGGTAAGATCATGCTCTTCTGCGTAGCGGGGTTCGGACTTTTCACGATTGTCTTCGGCCTCTCGCGAAGCCTGGCGCTTTCGATCGTTTCTCTCGTATTGGTCGGAGCCAGCGACATGGTGAGCGTGGTGATTCGCGGAACGTTGGTGCAGATCGCTACACCGGATTCGGTTCGTGGGCGGGTCAATGCCGTCGAGATGATCTTTATTGGCGCCTCGAACGAGTTTGGAGAGTTTGAGTCGGGAGTCACAGCGCAGTGGTTCGGTGTAGTGCCCGCCGTAGTGCTGGGAGGCATTGGCACCCTCGCCATTGTAGGGCTTTGGGCTTGGCGATTCCCCGAACTCCGTAAGACAGAGAGTCTGACGCCACTAGAGCCTCTAGAAGTAAGTCCGACGGGGGATTAACTTCCAATTCCTCGGCCCGTATGACCTTTGGTACGCGGCATCTGCGGAGAAAAGGTGCAACGGACAGACGATGAGGCGAGTAAGCCGAGCGCATCTCGGGCTACCTGGCTGGAACGATGGTCTTGGCGGAGCTCATATTCTCGAATCGGTCGTAAGCACGGACAACAACGACATGCTCCTGCATCCCGGCCCCGCCGGCCAAGGGCACCGTGATGTCATAGGTCTCCGACTTCGAGTCCGAAAGACCGCCAACCGGCTCGACGAAATGCCACTCACCCGCGTCCACAGAGTACTCGGCGCGCTTGATGGGCGAGAACCCATCGACGGCACGGAACTGCACATGCAACGAGTTCCCCTCGACCGAAGCCTTCACGTCTAGAACCTGCGGAGGCGTGGTATCCACCTCAAAGCGGTCGCTCTCACGCTCGGAGGTGAGCGCATCTTGCGGCGAGTGCGACGGCGCGTCGGAAGCGACCACCTTCAAAGTGTAGGCGCCATCCGGCAAAAGCGACGCGTCGAACGAGTAGAACTTTTCGGTCAGATTCGCCTTCAGCAACAGCCAACGGCTCTGACCATCACCGCGGTAATAGATGGAATAAACCATCTGGTCATCGTTGTCGTCCCGCACGTTCCACTTCACGCCGATGGACTGGCGGTCGCGGGCTACGATCGGTTGTGGATCGAAGCGCTGTCCAGGGTCGAGGTTCGGAGGCCGTGGTGGAGACTGATAGCGCGTCCCTACCGAGACCGCGACGTCGTCGAATTCTGGGGCCACGTTCTTCGGCAGGTAGTTGACCACAACGCTATCCACCTGCGGCGCGGTATCGCCGGGGTGCAAAATCGCCTTCCATTGGATAAAACGCGCCGGCGGCGCGGGAATCTCCGCCTCCTTTTGCAGATCGACCTTTTTCCATGTGCTCCAGTTGCGATCGGGATTGTCGACGTTTCCGCTGCGGGCGAAAAGTTCGACATTTCCCTTGCCGCGAAATTCTGCTCGGCCCCACTTCGAGAACACGTGCGCGTCGAAGACGTCGCTCTCGTAGCTGCCCTCGGCGTCGGGTGCGCCGCTTAGGAGAAAGAGCTTCCCCAGATTGCTGGTGGAAACATACAGGCCTGCGCTCGGAGCCTTCACAAAGGCGGTGACTTGGTTCGCGCCAGCCTTGATCAACTCGATGTAGTCTTCACGCCCGGTAATTTGATAGATCTGTCCGCGATTGCCGGTACCTGCGAGCAAGCGGCCACGCGAATCGAAAGCCAGCGAGTAAACCAGGTCGTCTCGCGAATTCCAGATGCGCGAAGGCGAACCGTCGGGCGAGATGCGGTAGATTTCCGATCCGCCGGGGACCGCCGGGCCAGAACTGTTCAAGGTAAGCGGCGGCTCGGTGGTTTGGTTCGAGTTCGGGTTGCCGGCAGGTCCACCCGCGTTGGGATTCGCATTCGGAACAACGATGGTTACGTTTCCACGATTGTTGTTGTCGCCCGACCGCTTCTCCCCCGCCGCGGCCGCATAGATATTTCCGCTTTCGTCGATCGCTAGGCTGGTGATTTCCCGCTTAGGCGTGCTGTAGAGCACAAAGCCTTCGCCTTTCGGTGTGATTCGATAGATCAGACCGCTGCCATCCGATCCCGCGATCAAGTTTCCTTGCTTGTCAAAAGCGAGAACCCGAATGTGGGGCTCATCGCTCTTGAAGAACACCGAATGCTCGCCGCTGGGGGTGATGCGAAAGATTTCCCCGTGATCTCCGGTGGCTACGAAGAGGTTGCCGGCATCGTCAAGTGCCAAGGCCCAAATGTATTTCGTGCCGGGATCGAAGTACACCGATGATTTCCAGCCGGCCTCGGTTGTTGGCTCTTGGCTTCCGGCTCTCTGCCCTTGGTTCTTGGGGGATGGGGATTGGCTTGCCTCGGCTGAGGAATTTCTCTCCAGACGGTAAACCTTCCCGTCGGGATTAGTGGCCGCATAAATTACTCCCTGTTTATCGACCACGAGCGCTTGCACTTGCAATTCCTGAGGCTGAAAGATGGCCACGGGTTGGCGTCCGCTCACGCGGTAGACGCGCGCCGGAGCTCCGGTAGCCTGATAAATGTCACCATTCTGGGCCACCGCGGCGGCCCAGACGGCACTGGAAGGGGTCGTCGCCACCAGTTTGAAGGCGGGCGCGATCTGCAAAATTCCGTTGCTCGAAATTGCGACCCCGTGAGCGGTCCCCTTCGAGAAATCGTCGTACTTGTTCTGTTCCCAAGTACGAGTACCTTCTGCGAACACCCATAGAGCGGTCGATACAAAAACGATGAGCAGGAAAGAAGAAAATCTTACTCGAATGTGCACTGAGTTGTAGCCTCGTGAGATGGAGGAAGAAACGCTGAGATCAGACTATCACGCGGGGATTGGATGCTCTTGGCCGAGGCATGATTCCCACCCTTTCACAAATCGGGAAGGGTGGGGTAGGCGTGCGCGTTCCTGCTTACTTAATCGTGATCGACAACAACTGCGCACCCGAGACCACGTAATCGAGCGGCTTGGTCGAAGTCTCGCTGACCGACGATTCACCGAGCACGGTCATATCTTGAGTGCCGCGCATTCCGTCCATCACATTCATTACAGAAAGTGGAAGGGTTGGCATCACCTTGTCCGCGACCATGGCTTCGGGGTCCTGATCAAGTACCGAAACATAAACACGATTGTTCACATGCTGTTTGTTCAGGACTCCAATGGTCGAAGCAAGATCGAGCCTCTGCGAGCCGGATGGATTCCTGCGAAGACGGTCGAGCATGTCGCCATCGCTCACCAGAATCCGCATGGTTGAGCCCTTGGAAGCCGAGGTCGGAATGCGAACTGGTACGTGTTCGATGATTGCGTCACCGCGATAGGGACGCAGGAGAATTTCAATCGTGACCTCATCGCCAGGGCGAGCTTCGCTGACATCGGTGCGCGCACTCTCGAGCCGCGCCGAACGGCGATCATTGGTAACTTCAAAATCGAGCTGCAGCCCCTTGATATCAGGCGTGCTGTAAGGATTATCGTAAATGCGTCCGAAGCTACCGCCGATCGAACTGGCGGCCATCATGGCCGCGGGTTGCAGACCGTCAGGGCTGGCAGAAAACATGTCTTCCAACTTCACCTCGGGGAACCCGCCGACGCTGATCGCGCCCTTCATTGCATAGGTGGTCTCATCGCCGTACTCGTTGACTCCGTGCAGCGCGTTGTAAACGGTGGTCGAGATCGCAACCGGGCTCAGCCGGGCGTTGTTCAGGACCTGGAAATGGAAGACCTTGGGAGCCGTGCCGCCGTGAATGGTCAAGGTGACCGGGATCATCTCGGCCTTTTTGCCAAACTCGCCGAGAATCCCATTGTGCCGGTCCTGCACAAAGGAGCCGACCGTTTCGGTGGCATTCACGATCTTGAAAGCATTTAGAGGAGAGGGCAGGGTGGCCAAGACTTGCGCCTTGGTCATGGGCAGGTCGACCATGCCGAATTGCATGAGCGGATGCCCGCAGGCAAGCAGGTGCGAAGGATCGATGTAGGTAACGGTGCAGGTCGCAGCGATATTCATGTCACCGCTTACCAGCACGGCACTCACTGCAGATCCGGGAACCAGTGGCTCAGGCTGTTTTACCGAACTCGCCGAGCCGACGCCCATGACGGGAACGATGCCCTGGGATGCAAATTGTGGCGCGAATTTCTGTACCGCGTCCTCGGAGAAGCCGCTGAACACCAGCGGAGTCTCGATTGGCTTCAGGTAGTTCGAGAAACTTTGGACGGGGACGCTCGAAACGCCCGGGCCTGAGGTCTTCGAAGATAATGTGGGGAGAGACTTGGTCTGAACCGGAACGCTGGTGGGAGTGGTATCGAGGGCGCTGATCTCGAGCATCTCGGAGATCGGCGTTACCCCGGCTATCGGTTCCTTGGAGAACTCCCCGATGCGGAAGGCCACGGCGCCCGCCAGCTTACCTTCGAAGTAAACTGGGCTGCCGCTCATACCAGCAACCACGCCCGTGTACTTAGCCTTCTCTCCGCCGAGGCGAACAAGAATAATGTCGCCCTTGGGACCATTCGCATTCTTCAGCACGCCCAGGACCTCAACATCCATGGCTTCCGGAGTAGTACCTTGAAAGACGGTGAAAGCCACGCCGTGCATGCCCGCCGTGATCTTCTCGAGCGGAAAAGTATTAACTGGTTTGTTATCTTGTGCGAATGTCAGCGAGGAGAGTAGAAGACCGTACACTACTACTACGCCGAGAGCAGCTTTTCTCATTTTGCCCTCAGGACCGGGAGGTCCCAAATTACTGAGTTTCACTTCGTTTGTTGATTTTGCCCGCCGGGGAGGTCAGGCACGGACAAAACATCCCAATCACGAAGCCGTGCGTCTATACTAGCATGGGAGTTGCCGGAAAGGCCCTAATGTTTTCGATGGGTTGCATTCAGAGATTCACTCGCAGCGCACAATTCTGCGCACTAGTACTAGTTTTTTCCATCGCGGCGTTGGTTGCATTGCCAGGGCGCTTGGCTGCGCAGTCGGGATCCTCAAACACGCAACAGAACCCCAACCAGCAAGAAGCTCCCCCTGAGGCCGGGGGACCAAACAGTGACACCGGGCCCTACGCGATCCCGAAAAAAACGGGAGAACCGCCGCCTCCACCTCCGGTCGAACGGCCGAAGAAGATCGAAGGCATGCCGGATTACTCCATCCATGTTGATGTGCCGCTGGTGACAATTCCGGTGATGGTCACCACCAAAGACGGCCAGTTCATTTCGAACCTCAAGAAAGAGAACTTCCGCGTCTTCGAAGACGGGACCCAGCAAAACATCAGCGACTTCCGGGTTGAGGAAGCGCCGATTACAGCAGTCATGCTGGTAGAATTCGCTTCCACGAATTACTACCTCATGTACGACACCCTGCAGGCGGCTTACATCTTCGCCAGCACCCTCAAGAAGGAAGATTACGTGGCCGTCATCTCCTATGACATGAAGCCCGACATTCTGGTGGACTTCACCCAGGACAAGGGCGCGATTCAGGGAGCTTTGAACAGCCTAAGGATTCCTGGGTTTTCCGAGACCAACCTATTCGACGCGCTCTATGACACCCTGGATCGTCTTGAACGGGTGGAGGGCCACAAATATGTGGTGCTGATCAGCACCGGAATCGATACCTTCAGTAAGCTCAAACTGGACCAGATCCTGCAGAAGGTCAAAAAGACTCAGGATGTAACCATCTTCAGTATGAGCATAGGCTGGTTCCTTCGGAACTATTGCGAAACGCATAACTGTACCGGCATGAGCCACGGGATGGCCAGCTACGGCATGATGAACATCGACTGGTTGCAGGCCGACAATCAGCTGCAGACGTTCTCGAAAATGACGGGCGGACGCTTCTATCAGCCACGCTTCACCGGAGATATGGTGGACGCGTTCAAGGACATCAGCCAGGACATCCGTCACGAATACACCATCGCCTACCATCCCAGCAACGCGAAACTCGACGGAACTTACCGCAAGCTCAAGGTCGAAGTCGTTTCCCCGGACGGCGGGCCTTTAAAGATGCGCGACCAGAAGGGCAAAGACGTGAAGTATCAGGTGATTGCGCGCGAGGGATACACGGCCAAGCACACGGTTGACTAGTGCCCTTTGGGAGTGCGGGCACCCTCGCCCGCCCCATTAAGCTGCATGGACCAGCCGGTCCAGCACAAAGAACACCGCCACTCCCAGCAACACCACCATCGCCATCCTTACGCCCGGCTCCCGATTCACTTCGGGCATGAGGTCTGAGGCGGCCACATAGATCGTGACTCCGCCTGACAGGGGCAAGCCAACCCCGATGTGCTCGCGCATGGCTGCCATGCTGAGCACTCCAGCCAAGGTTGCACCTCCCAAAAGCACGGAAGCGCCCCAAGCAATCCGCTTGCTTTGTCCGCTTGCCAGCATTACGGAGGCGACCGTGAACCCTTCCGGAATCTTGTGCAGGAAAACCGCCAGGAAGATGACCCATCCCAGCCAACTGGAGACAATGAACCCCGACGCGATCGCAATGCCGTCGAAGAAGGTGTGAATGACCAACCCGATCAGCACTGAGAACCCACGGTTCGAGGCAACAAACTCGTCGGCATGGGTTTCCTCACCAAAATGAAAGTGAGGCGTAATCGTGTGCTCGAAGAAGTGAATGATGAGATAGCCTGCCAAGACAAGCAGGGCTGCGGTTCTTCCCCCCAGTTTCAAACTTTCCGGCACGATCTCGATGGTCGCGGTGGCCAGCATGAACCCGGCTCCGAGGGCGACGAAGTATTTAAGGTAGGAGCGGTCCCAGTGCTTCTGGACGATGATCGTGCCACCGAAGATGTTGGCGGCAGCGGCCGTCAAACCCAGCAAAAGGCTGAGAAGAATTGGGTGCATGCGAAGCCAAGAATGATAGCAGAGCAGAACGCCGGGTCGGAGAACTGTTAAAGGCCGCAGGGCGAACCAGGGCGTGCCGGCAAACCAACGTAGGCTCATTGCCGGCAAGTCCTGGTTAGCTGTGAAAAAGTATCAACTTTTCTTCTATTCTTCGGATGCTGGAAAAGTTATATTGAAAAGGCTCTGCGGTTTCCTCGACAACTGACCGGTTGATGGCGAAAAGAGGTTCTGCCACCATCCAGGAAGAGTTGTATTCCACGCCCGACGAACCGGCGCGCGAAGAACTGGACGACGCCCGCCTGCTCGACTTGGACGCGGAGAAGGAATCCCCATTTCTGCGCGTCCAAAAGCGCGTTCCCGCGCGGCGCAGTCCATTACCGAAAAAAACTGCAACCAAGATCTTGTGGGCGGTTGGAGTTATCGTCCTGGCGGCGATGTTTTCTGTTGGCGCAACCCTTCTCTATCACTACGGCCAACACTCCTGGCGCTTCCGCCTCAATTCGAGCGACGACATCGACATGACCGGCCTTCGCAATGTTACCCGCGGTCAAATCATGGAAGTCATGGGGGGCGACATTGGCCGCAACGTCTTTTTCATTCCCCTCGAGCAGCGTCAAAAGCAGCTGGAGCAGATTCCCTGGATCGAGTCAGCCAGCGTCATGCGGTTTACGCCCGATCGTATCAAGATCCAGATCAAAGAACGCACTCCCGTAGCCTTCGCGCAGATCGGGTCGAAGATCATGCTCGCCGACGGGGGCGGAGTGCTGATGGACCTCTCCACCAAGAAAAAGTACTCGTTCCCCGTCCTTCTGGGCATGAGTTCCAGCCAGCCACTATCGACTCGTTCAGCGCAAATGAAGATCTACAACCAGCTCGTGCGTGAGCTTGATTCCGAAGGGGCACACTACTCGCAAGAGTTGAGCGAAGTCGATCTCTCCGATCCCGAAGACGTCAAGGTCCTCACCAACGACCCCGACGGTGAGGTTCTGGTTCATCTCGGTTCGTCGAACTACTTGAGTCGCTACAAGATTTATGTCGGACACTTGCGGGAATGGCGACAGCAGTTCCCTAGGCTCGAGTCCGTCGATCTTCGTTACGACCGTCAGATCATCGTCAATCCAGATCTGCACGGGACCCCAGCTCCGCCGCCGTTCTCGGCAAAAGCCGTGAAGGCCGCGCTTGCGGCCGGCGTGAAGCCGGCGGTGCTTGTTCAACATGAGCCCGCCAAAGCCAAGCCGAATGCAGAAGCAGGGCACGCCAAAAAAACGGCTAAGCCCGCACCTGTTGCCAAGACTCCGGTGAAGACCGTGCTCGGGCACACAACCCCTCGACCGCATCCTGTTGCGCACAAGGCGCCCCAACATACAGCCACCACGAAATCGAAGCCCGTGTCGAGCAAGAACCGTGTACCCACAGGCGGCTCGACTGCGCCATCGGGCAACGCTCGGCAACTAGCTCGAAGCTCGTCCGGAAAGCCAAGCCCCGCCATCCGGAAAGGACAGGACAGCCGCTAAATGCCTAGGCCGACCGAACATTTCTTGACCTCGATCGACGTAGGCAGCGCGAAAACCTGCGTTCTCGTGGTGGAGATGACTGAAAACGGATTGCGCTATCGCGGTCACGGCGTGGCCGAGTCGCGCGGCTCGCGCAAGGGCATCATTGTCGATCTCGATAAAGCAGTGGCATCGATTCAGAAGGCGGTCGAGCGGGCCGAGGACGCTGCCGGAATTCCGGTTGAGCATGCCACGCTGGGGGTCGCGGGCGCGCACGTGCGCGGCATCAACACCCACGGCGGACTCGTATTCAGCCGCTCGCGCGAGATCGGGCGGGAGGAAATTCGCCAGGCGGTCGAAAAAGCAAAGAACATTCCGCTCCCGCCAGACCGCGAAGTTCTGCACTTGCTTCCCCAGGAATTCATCCTCGACGAGCAATCCGGTGTGCACGACCCTCTCGGCATGATCGCCACGCGGCTTGAAGTCCGGGTGCACATGGTTACCGCCGCGACATCGGCCACGCAAAACGTGGTCAGCGCCGTGAATCGCGCCGGCGTTCACGTCGACGACACGGTCTTCGAACCCCTGGCCTGCGCCGACTCCGTGCTCCGATCGGACGAGCGCGAACTCGGGATCTGTCTGGTCGATGTCGGCGCGGGATCGACTGGTGTGCTCGTAATTCAGGAAGGCGCGGTCGCGCATAGCGCGGTTCTACCCATCGGCGGCGACCACTTCACCAGCGATCTTTCGGTTGGTTTATGTACCCCAATTGTCGAGGCGGAGAAAATCAAAAAGGCCTTCGGCAACACCGTAGTGACCCTGATTCCGGAGGGGAACGAGGTGGAAGTCCCCTCGGTCGGAGATCGACCGTCGCGCCTGGTTTCCCAGCGCATGGTGGGAGAAATCCTCGAGCCCCGCGCCCGTGAACTCTTTGAGATGCTGCGCGAAAATCTGCGCCATTCAGGAATGCTCGAAGTTTGTGCCGCGGGAATGGTGCTAAGCGGAGGCGGGGCGCGCTTAGCCGGAATCATGGATGTCGCGGATTCCGTGATGCGCAAGCCAATTCGCATGGCTTGGCCGGTCCCCGTCGCCAAGATGCCTTCGGCTCTGGCTGAACCGGAGTTCGCAACCGTGCTCGGGATGGTGGCCTACAGTCATCGTGCCCGCACCGCCCGTGGGATCCAGGACGAACGCTGGAGTTCGCGTTTGAAAGCCATGCTAGTAGGAAAAGGAGCCTAGCCGGTGTTCAGAAAACGAGGGCTCCGCGATTAGGCGTTAGCAGCTAGTAGGGTGCAACGGATGTTCGATTCACTTTGAGGTGATGTCCATGAAAAAAGAGTCCATTGAAATCCGCATCAATTACACAGACGATTCTCGCAACGACGCTCGCATCAAGGTGATTGGCATCGGCGGCGGTGGCGGCAATGCCGTCAATCGCATGATCGAAGCCGGCATGGACGGCATCGAGTTCATCGTTGCCAACACCGATCTGCAGGCGCTGCGCATGTCGCGCGCTCCCATGAAGATTCAGCTCGGGGTGAAGCTGACCAACGGCCTCGGAGCAGGCGCGAATCCAGAAGTCGGCCGCAAGGCTGCACTCGAAGATTCCGATAAGATCATTGAAGCGCTTGAAGGCGCCGACATGGTGTTCGTTACCACCGGACTGGGCGGCGGCACCGGTACTGGCGCGGCTCCGATTATCGCTTCCCTCGCGAGCGAAATGGGCGCCCTCACCGTCGCCGTCGTGACCAAGCCTTTCGCCTTCGAAGGCAAGCGCCGCATGCAGCAGGCCGAGCACGGCGTTGCCGAGCTCATGGACTCGGTTGACACGACCATCGTCATCCCCAACGAGAAGCTTCTCGCCGTCGCCCAGGACGCGGGGTTTTTCGAGTCGTTCCGTGTCGCCGACGACATCCTCCGCCAGGGCGTACAAGGCATCTCCGACATCATCACCATCCCCGGCATCATCAACCGCGATTTCGCCGACGTAAAGGCCATCATGGCCCGTATGGGCTATGCCGTCATGGGCACGGCTACGGCCAACGGTTCGCGTCGCGCCATTGAGGCGGCACAGAAAGCCATCGCGTCCCCGCTGCTCGAAGCCGGGGCAATCGACGGGGCTCGCGGCATCCTGATCAACATCACCGGTTCCTCTTCGCTGAAACTGGCTGAAGTTCAAGAAGCCTGCAGCATCATCCAGAATGCCGCCGACGAGAATGCCAACATCATCTTCGGAGCGGTTATGGACGAGAAGATGAAGGACGCGGTGAAGATCACGGTCATTGCCACCGGTTTCAAGGACGAAGATCGCCCCCGCCGGCGCAACCAGGCAGCCTCAGGATTCACTGTCAATGCCGCTTCCGACGACTTCGACTCCGTGCCTGAGCCGCCAGCAATGGTGATGGAATCGCACCATGAGCCAGTCGCGTCGACCCTGTCCTCCGGCTCATCATTTGCCGGAATGCAGACTGTTGAAAGCTCGACGTCACCAGAGGTCCTTGCACTCGAAAGCATGCGAGATGCGATGGCTCGCAACTTTGAGCAGGCAGACCTCGACGTCCCAGCCTTCCTACGCAAGCGAGGCGAGATGTAAAGCCCAGTATGAGATGGCAGGGATTGGAACCATCCCAATCCCTGGACCTTTCGAGGGGTGACACACTTCAGAACCCATTCCCGTCGAAGCCGCCGCCGCGCCAGCCCGACCAAGATTGTTCTTACCACACTTCGCAGCGCTCTTTTTCCGGCCTCACCATCGCCGCGCCTTGCTTGCAGCTGAATGCTTTTCCGAAGGCCGGCAGATTTGAAATGGGACCGATCACGCGGTACCGTGCGATCGGATGCGGATCCCCCTGGACCATCTTCCTCTGCGTCTCAGGGCGAATTTCATCGCCCCGGAACTGTCCCCAGGCAATAAAGAACTGCTGATCGGGGGTAAGACCATCGAGCGTTGGTGCGGGGTGCTGCTGCTTCGCTTTCTGGTACGCTAAGTAGGCGATCTTCGCGCCCGCAAGATCTCCAATGCTCTCGCCCAGCACCAGTTTGCCGTTGTGGTGAATGCCGGGCTCGATGAAGTAGTTGTCGAATTGGTGGGCCACGCACATCGTGCGTCCTTCGAAGCGCTTCTCGTCGTCTGCCGTCCACCAGTTCTCAAGCTTTCCATCGGCTGCAAATTTCGCGCCCTGATCGTCAAAGCCATGACTGATCTCGTGGCCGATGACCACTCCGATTGCGCCGTAGTTCACCGCATCGACGGCGCCTACATCGAAGGCAGGCGGCTGAAGAATGGCTGCCGGAAAGACAATCTCATTCAGCAGCGGATTGTAGTAGGCATTCGACGTGGGCGGGGTCATGCCCCAGCGACTGCGATCTGTGGGCTTTCCTGCCAGGGCCCAGGTGTCCTCGACGACGTTCCACTTCGCCGCTGCTACCTGGTTGTCCCAGAAAGAGTCTCGAGTGATGGGAATGCTGCTGTAATCCTTCCACTTGTCAGGGTAGCCAATTTTGACATTGACCGCTGCCAGTTTGGCCAGAGCCTTCTTCTTGGTGTCCGGCCCCATCCACTGCAGACCGTTGATGGTGTCACGCATGGCAGCGAGAATGTTGTTCACCATCTCCAAGGCCCGAGTCTTGGCTTCCGGGGGAAAGTACTTCTCGACATACTTTTGCCCCAAGGCCTCCCCTAACAACTGATCGGTAGACTCGGCGCAACGCTTCCAACGCGGTTTCAGTTCCTTGGCCCCGCTGAGATAGGCACCGTAAAAGGCAAAGTTCTCCTCCACAAAGGGCCGGGAGAGAACATCTGCCTGGCCATGTACCAGCTGCCACTTGAGGTACGTCTTCCAATCCGCTAGCGAAGTTTCGCGCACCTGGCGATCAACTTCCTGCATAAACTTTGGCTCGTCCACATTCAGGTCGGCCCGAGGAAGACCCGCGGCGGAGAAATATCGGTCCCAATCGAAGGAGGGCGTGAGCTTCCTCAGATCGCCCATGCTGGTCTTATGGTCGGTATTCGCGGGGTCGCGAAGGGCAACGTTATCGAGCGAGTTCTCCGCCAGGCTCTTCTCCATAGCAAAGACGGTTTGAGCTGCTTTTTTCGCCGCCGGATCGTCGTAGCCAATCAGCTTGAACATGTTGGTCACGTGCACCAGGTATTTTTCGCGGGCATCCTTGAATCGCGGCTCAGGTTTCAGATAGTAATCCCGATCCGGCAGTCCCAACCCGGCGGCCGCGAGATCCGTAATTGTCGACGAAGGATCATGATTGTCGGGAGCTGCAACAGTTGCAAAAGGGACAAATATGCCTAACTCATGCAACTTGAGGAGGACGGCTTCAAGATCGGACTGGCTGTTGATGGCGTCGATTTCCTTCAGCAGGGGCATCGCAGGGGTGAAGCCGAGCCGGTCGACCTTCTGCTCATCCATGCAGGCGCCATAGTAATCGCCGACTAGCTGCTCTACGCTTCCCCGCTTCCAATCAGTTCGGCCCGACACGTCGTCCAAAATGGTCTTGAGCTGGTCCTTAGCATCCTCGCCGGCTTTCCAGCGACGGCTCCAGCGATCCATATATGAGGGGATGGGATTCTGCTTCCGCCACGTCCCGTTAGAGTACTCAAAGAAATCCATGCAGGGATCAACCGTGCGGTCCAAATCGCCCACGTAAATTCCCCGTTGCTCGCCCTTCTGGGCAAGACAAGGGATGGTAACCATGGCGAAAAGAAGGATATGGCAAGAACGCATAGACTCTCCTGAAAGGGGCAAGACATTCTTCCAATAACGGATCCGGGAGTCAAACCGAACGGGTTTTCGCGCTGGTTCGCTCAAGTGCCGCGGTTTCGACCAAATCAGACGTTTGCTCCCGGTTCGGCCCCGAGCTTCGAACCGCTTCACGGCCCCACGCTATAATCAAAGTAGTCCCGTTTCGATTTCCAAGACCTACTTTGGGGAGATGCGACGGGCCGATAGGAGCATTCATGGCCCTGGAAAAGACCGACAAGATCTGGCACAACGGCAAGCTCATTCGTTGGGAGGACGCGACCATTCACGTTATGTCGCATGTGGTTCACTACGGCTCCTCAGTCTTCGAGGGCATCCGCTGCTACGCCCCGAACGGCAACCCGGCGATTTTCCGCGCTGACGACCATATGCAGCGCTTGCTTGATTCCGCGAAGATCTACCGTATGGACGTCGGTTATACGCGCGACGAACTCGTGCGGGCGATGGTTGATGTCATCGGCAAGAACGGCATTTGGCCCTGCTACGTGCGACCGGTCATTTTCCGCGGCTACGGCGATGCCGGTGTTTCACCCAACAATTGCCCGGTCGAGACCTACATCGTGAACTACCCCTGGGGCAAGTACCTCACCCAAGATGACTCTGGTGTGGACGTCTGCGTTTCGTCTTGGACGCGCATCGCTCCCAACACGCTCCCCGCCCTTGCTAAGTCCGGTGCGAACTACATGAATTCGCAGCTGATCCGCATGGAAGCCACCGCCAACGGTTACGTCGAGGGTATCGCACTTGACATGAATGGCTACGTGAGCGAGGGATCTGGCGAGAACGTGTTTGTGGTACGCAACGGCGTGTTGCAAACCGCGCCGCTCGGGAACTCGGTGTTGCCAGGCATTACCCGCGATTCGGTTCTGAAGCTGGCGCGTGAACTCGGGATTCCGGTGCTAGAAGCAGGCATTCCGCGAGAGATGCTTTACATTTCCGACGAGGTTTTCTTCACTGGCACCGCGGCCGAGCTGACGCCAATCCGCTCGGTGGACCGAATCACCGTGGGCAAGGGAAATGTAGGCCCGGTGACCCGGGAGCTGCAGCGGGAGTTCTTCGCCATCGTCCAGGGGCAGAAGCCCGACCGCTTCAACTGGCTCAAACCAGTCGCCGTGGCGAGCAAGCAGCCAGTAGGGGTTTGAAGCTAAGTGCCAGTTGTCAGGTCCGAGCCATGAAGGCTGGAGCTGAGAACCAGGAAGTGGGGATCGGTTTCCTGCTATACTCCCGTGCGCAACTCAACTCAGGAGGGCGCATTATGCGTGTTGTTGCTTGCACGTTTCTGCTGTTTTTTGTCATGGGAATCGCACTGACTCCGGCATTGGCCGAGGAGCCCATGGGTACCGCATCCATGGCGAAAGCCAAATTCGGCAACCTTCCGGTTCTTCCCAAATGCGCAACCATTTCCGTAGCCAGTGGGGATCCCTCGAAGGGTGCGGCCACAATCATGGCAAAGGCAGCCTCAGGTTGTGTAATTCCATGGCATTGGCACACCGCTCGTGAGGAACTTATGTTCGTCACTGGCACAGCAAAAGTTGACATGAAGGATGGCGCGCCAGCCCGCCTGCACAGCGGCGACTACATCAATCTCCCCGCAAAAAATGTGCATCAGTTCACCTGCCTCGCTGCCTGCAGTTTTTTTCTTGCTACCGATGGCGCATTCGACATCCACTACGTGGATGCTGGCGGCAATGAAATCTCGCCGGAAGATGCTTTGAAGGCAAAATCGAAAGCTCCGGCAAAAAAGCCGGCTCCGAAGGGAGAGACCAAAACCCAGTAGTTCTTGGGCTCTTGCGTCGGTCTTCAGGTTCAACTCCCTCCTCGCTTCTACGCGAGGAGGGGTTTTCATTTGCTGCCAGGGCGAAGCCAGGTCGGGTATTTGTCTCGGAGCTTTCGGATTCCTTCCCCGATCTTGCGGATCAACCCTGGTTACTCTCTATTTCATCTCGAACGTCTGGCCCGACTTGAGGACGCCCTTTGCCGTGATCCAAGGATGGATTTCTATTTTGACTGCTTGGGACTTCCCCGAACCGAGTGCGCCGGTTAGATTTTTCGCCGCTTCCGGGCCGAAGGAGTAGATGGCGACCGCAGCCAGGTCAAGCCCATCTTCGATTTTGCCGCCAAGTGCGACCTCTGGCCGAGACAGCAGTTCCGCAATGTCTCGCTCGTTGCCGTCGGCTGAGCGCTTCACCAGAACCAGCGAGTACTGCTCCATGCTCGTCCCTGAGGCCGGGTGAATTTGCTCCGGCTGGATCATCCAGGGCCCATGCACCTCGGCTTGCAACCTGCCTGCCCTCACCGCCGGATCCTGGTTTGCCCAGTCTTGTGCCTGCCGCGCAGACAGAGCTCTCAGCACGAAAATGCCCCGCAATTCGGTGTCATCGACAAACGGGCCCGCGATTACGAGTTTGCCTTCGTTGTACATTTTCCGGATGTTTGACATGTGAGCGTCCTGCAGCTGTTCGCCTGCCTGTTGGCTGAGTTGAGGCGGGTTAGGTGGCCGTCGGAGCAGCACGAAAAAATATTGCGCCGTGGTGTTGTCCTCGGCACCGGAGGCGAAGACCGCGAAGAACATGAACAGGCACGCCAATCGGACCGTTTTCATGCCGAGCAGGATATAACAGAAAAGATCCTAAGCTGTCCTCCTCACCTGCATCCGGGACGATCAGTTATGATTCAGCTTCGGCCGACAGTAATCGAATGAAGAAATCTGCCATCCTCCTTCTCAGCTGCCCAGATCGCAAGGGCGTGGTGGCTCGTGTCGCGGGATTCATCTTCGAGCACGGGGGCAACATTCTTCATGCCGACGAGCACGGAGACCACGCCTCCAATACCTTTCTGATGCGGGTGGAATTCGACCCCTCGGAATTTACCGTTTCACTTGGCGCCTTCAGTTCACGGTTCGCACCCGTTGCCAAAGAACTCGACCTTCACTGGCGGCTCGCTCTGTCCGATGCTCGCCCACGTATGGCGATTTTCGTTTCGAAGGACGATCACTGTCTGGTTGATCTTCTCTATCGCCACCAGCGCGGGGAACTGATGGCGGAGATTCCTTGCATCATTTCCAATCACCAGGACAGCCAGCGCATCGCCGACTTTTACCACATCCCGTTTTTTCTCGTTCCCGTAGACAAGGAAAACAAAGCCGCCGCCGAACAGCAGATTCTCGCCATGCTGCAGCGCCACGAGGTGGATTTCGTTGTCCTCGCGCGCTACATGCAGATTCTTTCCGACGCCTTCGTGAACGCCTACCCTCGGAAGATCATCAACATTCATCACTCATTTCTGCCGGCGTTCGTGGGTGCCAAACCTTACCACCAGGCGTTTGAACGCGGAGTCAAGATCATCGGCGCGACGAGCCACTATGTCACGAACGTTCTGGACGACGGCCCCATCATTGAACAGGACGTCGTCCGCGTCACCCATCGGGAATCAGTCGAGGATCTCATCCAGAAGGGACGCGACCTGGAAAAGGTCGTACTGTCCCGCGCCGTCCGGTGGCATATCGAGAACCGGGTCCTCGTGTATGGAAATAAGACAGTGGTGTTTGAGTAACGACCATCTCCAAACCGGCATGGAGTCACGTGGCAGCCGATCTTGAGCCCCTTCGTCCGGGTCTCTCTCGTGCCCCGAGCCGAACTTTCCCTATCTTACTTAGGTAACTATCTCGTAACCCTTCGCCTCTGGCACTATTAATCGACCAACTCCGCGCTGAGGGGGATTCCTATCTTTGGCTGAAGATCCCAAATGGGAACTAGCCATCCTGGCCACGGTACAGGGCTTCTACGAGAAGCTCCTGCAGGACTCCGTCGAAGGCGAAGTGCCCGTCCCGGCCGGACTCGAGACGGTTTCCCTTCATGGCGAAGCCGATGTGGGAGAGACACTTGGCGCCATGCGCCGCTGGCTGCGACTGCTGGATATGGCGATTTCTCCCGCCATGCTGCGGCGCGCCTTTAACGACGAAACCGACCCTGAAATTGCCGAGGCTATGCTTCGCTATTTCGTTCGCAAGAAGGACCATGTCGATTCCGACCAGGACAAGACCGACATCGTCTCAACTTTTCTCTATCGCCATCCCCGTGTTCCCGGACAGTGGGAACAACGTGGTTACGGCCTCGACGGGTCGCTTCCACTCTCGCCCTTTGAAATTGCACTCATCGAAATTCTTGCCGACGCCGATTTGCCCGCACTTGCCGAAGAACACCTGCAAACCCTTCGCCGCTTCGATTCGCTCGAAGAGCAGGTGTTGCGTTTCCAGGACCTGAACGCGCTGCTCGAGTCCGGCATCATCCAGACGGTACGTCAGCTGAAACAAACGCTCGATGAGTCGTTCTTCCACCCAGGCGTACTGGCTACCGTAGCTCCGTATAACGCAACCTTCGGTCAGAAGTTCGACGATCTATTCCGCGCCGCGGTAAAAGAAATCAAAGTCTTTTCCGAGGAGCTAGAAGAGCAGGGCGGCACGATTCTTGGCAGCGTCGATGGTGTGGACGTTACCGTGGATCATGTAAGGGCCATGGACGAGAACATGTTGCTTCGGCTCGACTACGGCATGGCGCTCGAAAAATTCCGTCGGGTGTCCAAGCTCAAGCAAACGCTCGAGCAGAACCCTCCGATGAAGAGGGGCGGAAAACTGAGACCAGCTCCCTCGGCAAAGCCTGCCGTCAAGACCAGCAGCAATGTCGTGCTCGCGCGGCCTGTGCTCAACGTCAAAGCTATGCGAAAGGCAGTCACGCCGCAGCAGGAAGCTGCCGAAGAAACCAAGCTGCTCAAGGTAGAAGAATCGGTGCGCATCTTTGTGCGCGTGGCCGATCCGAAGTTTCGCCAAGTCGTACCCATGCGCTTCTTCAACCTGACGCTCACGCCCGCCGAAGCCGACGCCTACTGCGCCGACTTTTTGGAAGAGAAAAGCCTGCGCGCGGGGGTTGCCCGCGTGCTGTTGCGATTAGTCGCCGTCACGGCGCGAATTATCACAGAACTCGAAGAACTCAAACGCGCCCACAATTCACCTTCCCTTTGGAAGCTGCACGCTGATTCCTTGATTACTCTGCTTGTACTTGGGGACAACGCCGCCGAAAACGGAAATCGCGTCGCCAACCTGGCTGGACAACGCGGCCACCGCCAGCAGGTAGAAGAAGTTCAGACCTCACTCAAGAAGTTGCGCGACTACTCTGGCATTGCCGAGCGCACTCTCAGCGGCTCCGAAGCGAAAACCGCCGCCGCCGGCGATTGATCCGAATTGCAGACGGGGATGTCGCGGAATCGGGACATGCGCATGTCCCGATCCCGGAATGACTTCCAGGGTCACTCATAGCGCAGCGCCTCAGCCGGCAAAATCTTCGCCGCCGACCACGACGGGTAAAGAGTCGCAACCAAAGACGTTCCAATCGCGGTAAGAGCCACCCAAATCCCATCTAGCGCGCGCGGAGCAAACGGAACATAGTCAATCGAGTAGACCTCAGGGGCAAGCGAGAACAGATGGTAATGGCCTCCAATCCAGGAGAGGGAATATCCAAGCACTAGGCCAAAGACCGTTCCCACGATTCCAATCAACGCTCCTTGGGCGATGAAGATTTGTCGCACCTGCGATTTCCGTGTGCCCATTGACATCAGCACAGCGATGTCGCGGTTCTTCTCCATCACCATCATTGTGAGCGAGATCAGGATGTTTAGCGCCGCAACGAAAACGATCAGGCCAACCGTGATGAACGTAACTAACCGTTCCAGTCTCAAGGCGTGAAAGATCGGTTTGTTCTGCTCCATCCAGTTCGTCGTCTGAAATCCTGCGCCAGCCGCTTTCTCGAGTTCCTGCGCGATTTCGCCTGCTTTATAAATGTCATCAATCTTGAACTCGAGGATTTGGACCACGTCTCCGGTGGCAAATAGCCTTTGCGCATCCGACAACCGCACGAATGACCAGGATGAGTCATAGTCGTAGAATCCCGAATCAAAGATTCCCGCGACACGGAACCGGCTGTACTTCGGCACCAGGCCGAAGGGGGTCAATTCACCCTGAGGACTTGTGATCATCACGACGGAATCGACGTGCGCTCCCAGTTCGTCCGCCATATCTTTCCCCAGCAGAATGGGCGGCATCGCTGCCCGTCGCTGCTCTGTCGCTGCGAGGGAGTCGGGGTTGTCCTGTGCGGGGTTTACCCGTGTGGCCTGCACATTCTTGTCCGAGGAGTTCTGAGGTTGTGTCCCATCTCCGAGGTGATTCTTCCCGGGCTCCTCCAAGTAATCCGCCGACCCATGTTTCACGGTGTCCAACAGATCGCTCACCTTGCGCTCATCCTTCGGAATAATTCCTTTCAGTACCGCGCCGCGTGCTCGCCCGCCTAGGGAGATGAGGACTTGTTCGTAGATGATGGGTGCGGTCGCCAACACGTGCGGCTGTTTCGACAACCGCGCCATCAAAGGTCGCCAGTCCTGGATGCCATCGCCCATGGTTCGCATCAAGTTGACGTGGGAAGTTGACCCCAACAGTCGGTCTTGCAGGTCTTGCCGGAAGCCGTTGTTGATGGCGAGCGCGATGACCAGCGACGCCACCCCGGCTGTGACCCCGGCAATCGAGATCACCGTGATTACGCCGATCACAGCCTGCTTTCGCTTGGCCCGCAGATATCGCGACGCGATGAAGAACTCGAATTTCATAAAGACGGGGACAATACGATTCTAACTGCACGACTCTACCAGCAACGATGTCATCCCGAAACCGGCCCAAGCAATGTGAGCGGAACTAGCATCGGACGGCGTTCCCCGGGGCTGGTGTTCGAAGTTACATCCTAAATAAAAACGGCCGGACGTTGGTCCGGCCCAGGTGGGAATCAGGACATCCTAGTCGGTGGTGCTGACATTGCGAACATTGGAAGGCACAACCGGCTTTTCCGCAAAGAAGTCGTGGTCGTACAGGCTGCGATACATGCGACCGGCAATCTCAGCCGCCTTGGGGCCGAACGTAGGCCGGCCGCCCTCGAGGAACACAACAATCACAACACGACCATAGCTGGTGTTGGCGTAGCTGGCGAACCACCCGAAACGAGTGCCGGCACGAGAGCAGGTTCCGGTCTTCCCGAGTACCTCTTCTTCATTGAAATTCACCAGGAGCCTGCGCGCAGTACCGTAATTTACTGCGCCCGCCATGCCGTCGGAAATCTCTGGAATGAGCCCCGCGATATCTAGATGCCGCTTCACGATGGGCTGATAGTTCGCAACCTCGGCTGCCGTGGTCGGATGCTGCAGGTAGTACATGGTTCCGCCATTGGCGATTGCGGTCACCAGTGACCCGAGCTGCAGCGGCGTCATCGAAATGCCTTCGCCGAAGGAGCACATCTTGCCGACGCCGCCAAGCCTGGCAGATATCTCTTCCTCTGGATAAACACCCGGCTTCTCCCCGGAAATGTGATAGCCGGCCAGTTCGCCCAATCCGTACATGCGGGCGTAATGCTCGACCTTGCCGAATCCGAGCTGGCGGCCTAGCGCCTCGAAGTATGCGTTGTTCGAATGGGCCAGCGCCAGCGTCAGATTCATGTGGCTGCGGCCGCCAAGTCGTACTTGCGTCTCTTTGGTGATGATCTTTTCACTCAGTGCGGCCAGCGCGACCGAGAGCTTGATGGTGGAGCAAGGCTGCGCGCCGCTCGACAGCGCCATCTTCTGATTGACCATGGCCAGAATGCGGCCGCTGGTGGGCTGAATTGCGAGCACCGTGCCGTTCATATTGCCTAACGCGTCGATGGCTGCCTGGCGCACGACTGGATCTTCCCCGGCGGTGACATCGCCATCGGTGGCGTCGCTAACGTAGGAGCTTGCCAAGAAGCGCTCCAGGTGGCGGCGCCGTTTGCTGGCCACCGTACGGCGCGACCGCAGGCGACGACTGCGGGCTAGGTGCCGCATGTGCTTCCCCGCCCGTGGATTTTCCTTTACACTGCGCGACTTCGAACGGGGGGTGGTCAAAGGCCGCGTATTGATGGTAGCGGCGATGGCGGACTGCACGAATAAAACGATGATGGCGACGATGAGGAGGCGAGAAAAACTGCGCGTGTAAGCGGTCACTTCCCTGGTCCTGTCTCCGGAATTCATTGCGAAACGGCATTCCCTCGAAGCGGCGACCCACATGTACTACTTAGATTGCAACAATCGGGCCAGCGCTCCTAAGTGTATGAAAGTGTCCGCAATAGCCTGATAGTAGGCGAGTTCCTAAAGAGAGCGCAATCAAAAATTACCCATCTTGGTAACCAGGTGGATTCAATGTAAGTAGATGATGCAAAAAGGCTTGCGTCTTGATCGCTGGAAGGGCAAGCACTTCGGTAACAGTGACCCGATTTACTGAGAAGTAACTGACTATGCAGAGGATTGCACACTCATCCGCGCAGGGTACCCCCAGCCTTCGGGGTCGGCGAAGGCTGGGACCTCATTTTCCCTGGGCCCAACCTACTTCTTCCCGCACTTGGTCGCATCCATGTCGCCCTTCATCTCGCCTTGGCCTTCGGGCTTCATGGCGGACATCGAGTGTCCCATTCCGGCCTGGACGGGAATCATGGCGTGCGCGTATGGGGTGTTGGCCCACATCAGATAAGGCTTGGCGGGATCCGGATCAGGCGAGTCGGGGAGTCCCAAGGACTTCGCCGCCGGTCCCACAACCATGATGTGGCTTCCTGTCTTGATCCAATGATTGTCGGCGGTTTTGGCGCTGGCGTAGGGATCGGTGTTGCTGGCGCCGTTGTCGCCCCTAAGCATGTAAGTAATCCCGGCTTTGTCGGGCGGGTTTTCGTGCTTCATCCAGGCGTCGAAGAATGCCATGCTGTTCTCGTCGGCGCACATCGGACTTCCAAGTGCGACCATGCAGATGTAGCCGTTCTTGCTCTCGCGAAGAGTTTTCATGTTGTGGTCTTTGTCCATCTGCATGATCCCGGCTTCTTTCGAGATGGCAGCGGGTGCGGCGGAAAGGGCTTTGCTAACGTAGGCGGCGTCAGACGACCCGGCTTTTTTTGCGGGCTTTTCAGCAGGCTTGTCCTGGGCGATTGCAGAACAGGCCATTGCGAGAAAACAGATGGCGATAATTCGAGTAAAACGCATGACTCCCTCCGTGGTTCTGTCGATCTTGATGTCGTACCCCACGAGCGGAAAGCATTGTACGCCATAAAATTGTGCCGGCGTCTTGAAAATCCACGAAGCACCTACATCCCAACGCCACGCTATCTCGGCCAAAGCCAACCGAACGTCCCCGCCGTCAGGAGACCGTAGATCAGACCGTCCACCACGTGCTTCATGGTTACACCCCAGGTTTGGCCTTTCCAGATTGAGTCCTGCAGTTGGCCAACACCGTAGGCCAGGAATGCGGCGCATCCGGCAACGCGGAAGACCTCTAAGTAGTCTGCACCCGGCAAACGGGTGCGACCCGTCAGGTAGGCAGTCAGCAGGCTCACCACCAGGCAGAACGCAAACCATTGCGCGAGATACTTTCCCAGCCCAGGAGCGCCGCTTGGGCGGATCAGAAGCAATCCCACCGGGCCGCGCTTGAACTTCTCAACCATGGCAGGGGACTTCATTTCCTTGTGGGTTGTGAATGGGAAATGATAAGCGCGGCCAGGTGTGACATTCGCGGAGCGAAGCGCTTCCAATACTTTTTCTTCCTCCGGCAGCTGGCGGTAGTCGCTCCGGTGAATCGGGACCAGCATGTGCAGAACGAAACTTGCCAGAAAAACAATAACCGCAGACAAAAAAATGGGCAGCCACAACGCGGTGATGGCAACCATCAGGTCCTCCCTTGAAAACCGGCTTTCACGGAATGCGCCCCAGCCTACGCTCGAACCGGAGGGGCGTCAAACGCCATGTTCTTCAGTGCCATGTTCTTCAGGACAAAAAAAACGTGTGCTGCAAGCACACGCTTGGAGAGGCTTAAACTCTGTCGTTACAGACTACACTCGCCGAGTCTTTGATCTACCTGCCAAAATATTTCGCGTTCTTCTCCGCGTAATCCTTCCATTTTTCCGGAAGATCGTCGAGCGCGAAGATCGCCGACACCGGGCAGACTGGCACGCAGGCGCCGCAGTCGATGCACTCTACCGGATCAATGTAGAGCATGTCGAAATCGGCATGCTTAGGGTCGTCCTTCTTGGGATGAATGCAATCTACCGGGCAGGCGTCTACGCAAGCGCTGTCCTTGGTGCCGATGCACGGCTCTGCAATGACATAGGCCATGAGTGCTATTTCTCCTGGGTGTTGCGTATGTACGGAAACATCAATTTTAGCAAGAATCCGAGCACGGCGGTACGAGCCCCTATTGCACCTAACCCGACGGCGGGCTTTCTCCCCCGCGCATCGACTCCGGCCCCGGGCGAATATTGCTGAACAATGATCTGAGAAACTTTCGCGCGCAGGCGACCAGGCGAGATGGCGCTTTTCCCCTCACCGATACCAGTCTGACCTGGTCAACGGCAGACCGCTGGTCGCACTGGCGGGCTTCAGCAGCAAGGTTTGGTACAGGTCCAACTTTCCCGTGCGGAAGTAGTCAGCCGATCCCGCGAGATACAATCGCCACGTTCGGTACTTGATCTCACCGACCAGTTCCTTCGCTCGCGCTGCGTTCATCTCCAGCCGGCGCAGCCATTGCACCAGGGTCAAGAAATAATGCTCGCGCAGATTCTCCACGTCGCGGACCTCGAATCCGCACTCCCCGGCGACCTTCAGGATGGATGCGATCGGTACCAGATCTCCATCGGGAAATACATGAACGTCTGTAAATGTAGGCTGAGATGGCCTAGCCCGGTTGCCCGCGCGACCAATGCCGTGGTTCAAAAAGACGCCCCCGGCCTTGAGCACCCGAAATGCCGCACCGAAATACTCTCGAAGCCGGCTCTCGCCGACATGCTCCACCATACCGACGCTGACCACTTTGTCGAAAGGTCCGAACTGCTCGGCGTCTCGATAATCCACCAGGTGAACTTCGCATCGAGAACTGAGACCCGCTTGCGCAATTCGATCCTGCGCGAGAAGGAGTTGCTGTTGGCTCAAGGTTATTCCGACGGCTTGTACACCGTAGTTCCTGACAGCATGCAAAATGAGGCCGCCCCATCCGCAACCAATATCGAGCAACCGTTCGCCTGACTTCAGGCGAAGCTTGCGGCAGATGTAATCCAGCTTTCGCTCCTGCGCCTGGTCGATCGAGTCGTTTTCCGATTCGAAGTATGCGCAGGAATACACCATTCGGTGATCGAGCACAAGCTGGTAGAAGTCATTGGAAACGTCATAGTGAAAACTGACAGCTTGTCGGTCCCGCGATTTTGAATGGGGAGTGCCGCGCAGCTTTGTTCGCTTGAGGTTGCCGTTTGCGGGGGAAGCCAGGCCAGTTGCCCAAGCGATCATCCGCAACTTCTGTGCAGCGCTAAAATGCTTCCCCAGTAGGTAGTCCGCAACCGGGAAAACCGCAAGAAAGTCGCCGCTGATGTCGAAGTCGCCGCACACGTAGGCTTCGCCGAGCGCCACCTGGCGGTCGGAACGAAACAAGACTTGAATGACCTCAGGTTTCTTAATGTGCCATGTGAAGCGGCAGAAGTTTCCCGCCTCCGCATCGAAGCGTCTACCGTCCCAGAGCTCAATGGCAAAGTCACGCGCAGGGTAACCGCGCAACAATTCTTGCAGGATGGCGCTGGCCTTCTCGGCGGCCTGGTCGTGGCGAATGGGCTGGCGCTCCGCCATAACACCCCTATTATGCACCTATTTGGAGCTAAGGGAGACCGAGTAGTCGGCTCCTTCCCATTGACAGCTGTCGGTCCAATAAAACGTAAAGACAACCGTGCGCCCGGCGTCCAGAGCCCCAGTCGGCAGCTCAACGGCGTGGATTCCCACGCCGGTGTTCCGCGTGTTCACGTCGTTCGCGGTCTGCCAGTTGTCGAAACTCCAGTGCACCAGTGCAGGAGAGAGCAACGCAATGCGCAGATCTTTTCCAGCCCGGACGGTGCGGCACTTGTTGTTGTAGCGCCACTCATGGAATGCGGCCGTCCGCTTCTCCACCTGATATCGTTTCACGGTTTGCGATGGCTGGTCGAAGACTCTTCCGTCTCTGATTGAGCGCACCAGTTTGATGTACTCCGAGTGCGCCCACACCAGCGGGCAGGCCGATCCGGAAGGCTTGCCCAAGAACAATTCGCCTTCCGCAATGTCGGCGGTGTCCCAAACCTGCTCGGGAAGCAAGCGGCTGCCATTTGTCGAATGCTCCACCGATCGCAGCAGCTCCTGAGCAGAGGAAATATTCCCAGCGGCGAGTTCGTAATGCGCCCGTTCCCCGGCCAGTAAGGGCCAGGGACGGCCAATGCCAGTTCCGTCAAAGGGGCTGCCGTCGGCATGTTCGCCATAACCATCGTCGTTATAGCGATACCAGCACGCGCCCTGCGGCAGCCGAACCTTCAACAAGGCATCGATCACTTTTACGGTGTTCAGAATTCTTGGGTCATTCGGCGCACGCAGCCCGAATCGCACCAAGGCCAGCGCATCCGGACTCACGATGTGCGAAGCCCGCTCCCAAGACTGACCGGGGGGACGGTTCTTGATCGGAACAAACCCTTCGGTGGGCGAAGCGGCACAGTCACTGACGGGCGGCGCAATGCGAACGTAATATCCTTCGACTCCAATCTGCCGCGCCAAGTCGCCATCGGTCGAATAGGTCCAATCCTCGATGTGTTCGTTCCAGCTGTCGGCCAGATCGCGCAGGTACGAAGCACTGCCGGCTTGTCCCACCGCTTCAGCAACGTCCGCCGCCCCGAGAAGGGAAGCCACTTCGACCGCCAAGGTGAACGGCGAATAGCCGGAATCCTCTTCCCAGCGATCCTGCTGTGTCACCGGTCCGTTGCACGCGATGAACATGGCAGCGCGTTGCACCATCGGCCACCAGCGCTTCACGTCCCCGAGCGCCTTCGGGGCGTCACGGCGGAGCAGATCGATCAACAGAATTGGAAATCCCGCTTCGTCTAGTTGCAGACCGCTCCAATAGGCTCGCCCATCGAGCCACATGTTCTGCGGCCAGCGCCCGTCTGCCTCCTGGGTGCTTTCGAGATAGCGCAAGACACGAATGGCATCGCCCACCGCGCCAGCCGCGAGAAGGCCGCCTGCGGTTTCAACCAGGTCCCGCGGCCAGACGAGGTGATAACCGCCCAGGTCTTCGTCTCCCTTGTTGAATCCCCAGGGGATGGAAAGGCTGGCAATTACACCACCGGCAAAATCCTTTGACTCATGGGTGCGAAGCATCGCCGTACTCGCCCGATAAAGGTCGTGATCAACTTGGCGATCCAATGGCGCGAGCATCCTCTGCCATCCTGCCCACTGGGCGATGAATTCGCGCTGCATCACCGCGTAATCGTCTAGCAGGCTGCAGCGCGCCAGCTGCGCGGCCTCAGCCCAGACTCCGCCGAAGCCGAGCGCTAACACGAACTCCCCGCCGCAAGCATTCAGATCAATCTCGCCGGTGAGCGCGACATTGCCGTTTTCCGCGCGCTGATATTGTTCGGTGAGCCGGAAATTCCGCGAGAGGTCCTGCCACCCGTCCGAGTATCCAGTAAAACCAACCGAACTGCTCCCGAATCTAGCCGATGAGGCAAGCGCCAGCGCATAGCCCGCGGGATTTTCAGCCAGCAGCATTGGGATGCCCTTGTAATCTCCCATCCATCCCGTGTTATTCGTGCCATTGCTTCCCAGATGCGGCGCCAGCAATGCATAAAGCCGATAATCTGCCAGCCTCCCGGTAAGTGGAACGAACCGGATCTTTTGCAGAACCACGTTGCGGTAAGGATCGGCGAAGATTTCCTTCTCGATTCGATAACGGTGGCCGAGCTCGGTGTTCGCCAGCCGGAATCCCGGCACCCCATGTTCGAAGGGTTCAATTTCAAATCGGCAATGTCGCTTCTCTTCGGAAAAGAAGTTCGAGCCGCTGGTGACGATGAGGCCGAAGTCGCGGGTGCATGGCATGTCCACGCGAGGGAAATAGATTTCGTTGAGGATCCCGTGGCTCAGAGTGAACCAGACTTTGCTGGTACGGTTGAGGGCCGTGCCTACGCCGCTCTTGGCGCTCGAGGTCCAGCGCGGGGGAATCCCCGGCCATCCCGGCGCAAATGTAGGATCACCCACGTTGTGTCCTGCTCTGCTGAGGAGTTGTGTTACTTCGAAACAGGAATAGTATCAGGTAGCTGAATCCGCCCGAGATACAACGCCATGCCTACCACGGCATCCACCCCCATCTTGTCGAGCGTCTCGATCTCCTCGCGGGTTGTGATCCCGCCGGCAGCGATCAGCTGTTTGCTGCAGGCGGCGCGCAATTCCCGCACGGGCTCGAGCGGCAGCCCTTTCATCAAGCCCTCAGTATCAATATGGGTGTAGAGAAAGGCACCGCAATATTGATCAAGGGCCCTCGCGACTTCGAGCGGCGTAATGGAGGTAACCTCCTTCCATCCGCGGATCGCAATCCTGCCGCCGCGAGCATCAATGGCGAACACCAGTTTGTCCCGTCCGAATTCCTTCACCAGCGCCTGCGCGAACGGAACATTGATGGCCCCATTTTGAATCAATGGCGACCCGATGATTACCCGTTTTGCTCCTATGTCCAGGGCCGCGCGTGCAGCCTCGATCGTGCGGATGCCGCCGCCAACCTGACAGGGAAGCTGGTTGACGAAAAACCGGATCAGCTCAGAATTCGGCGCCCTGCCCATGGCGGCGTCAAGATCGATCAACTGCACGAGAGGAAAGCTGGAGAACTTCAGAACCCACTCGGCAAAATTCTCGAACTCGAGTGCTTTCTTTTCGCCCTGAATCAGTTGGACGACCTTGCCGTCCATCAAATCAATGGAAGGAATGAGCATAAGAATCTAGGAGACGAGCCTTACCGGAACTCCGGCCGCATAAAGCCTTAACTTCAACTCGGAAATTGAACTCAAGCCAAAGTGGAAGATGGAAGCTGCCAGTGCAGCATCAGCTTCGCCGGCACGAAACACCTCGACGAAATGCTCCGAGCCTCCTGCCCCTCCCGATGCTATGACAGGGATATTCACCGCCTGGGAAACCGCACGCGTGAGTTCACAGTCAAAACCTTTTCCCGTACCGTCGCGATCCATCGACGTCAGAAGAATTTCACCCGCCCCTCGCTGCTCTGCTTCCCGTGCCCATGCAATGGCATCGCGCCCGGTGGGCGTCCGGCCTCCAGCCACAAACGCTTCAAAAGCGGTGGCCTTCCGCTTGGCATCGATGGCCACGATCACCGCCTGTGATCCAAAACGCTGGGCGATGCGTGTGATCAATGACGGGTCGGCAATAGCGGCGGAATTGATGCTGATTTTATCGGCGCCTGCGTCGAATATGGCTGCCGCATCTTCCAGTTTGCGCACTCCTCCCCCGACGGTAAACGGAACAAACAGTTCTTTGGCTGTCCGTTTTACCGTCTCGATCAAGGTATTTCGCCTCTGGTGGGTAGCGGTGATGTCGAGCAGAACAACTTCATCGGCGCCAGCCTCGCTATGGGCTTTCGCCAATTCCCCGGGATCGCCAGCATCGCGCAGATTGAGGAACTTCGTCCCCTTCACAACACGCCCGGCGTCTACGTCCAGGCAAGCGATGATTCGTTTGGTTAGCATCTACGATTTGTCTTCTCTGCGCCCTTTATTTCTCCGCTAATTGGGACGGTTGAAAACCTGAGGTTCACAAGCTGACAAAATTCTCCAAAATCTTAAGTCCCACCTCTCCCGACTTTTCCGGGTGAAACTGCACGCCAAACAAGTTGTCCTGCTCCACGGCTGCCGAAAACCCGCCGCCGTACTCGCATTCCGCAGCCGTCGAGGTAAGCAGGGGCACGCGGTACGAATGTGTGAAATAGACGAATGCTCCGCTCGAAACTCCCTCGAGCAGTCGCGAGGCGCGCTTTCGGATCTCAAGGCTATTCCAGCCGACATGCGGAGACTTCACGCCGGAAGGAAATCGACTGCACTCACCCGCCCATAGTCCCAGTCCATCGACATCGGGGGCCTCTTCGCTCGACGCCAGCATCCACTGCATGCCAACGCAAATGCCCAGGAAGGGCACGCCGCGCTCGATCCCGCTGAGCACGGCATCTCGCAGCCCCGCATGGTCGAGCGCAGCCGTCGCCTGGAAATGCCCAACCCCCGGCAGAACGATCTTGTCTGCCTTCGCGACCTGACCGGCATCGGCGGTTACCAGGGTTGCCGCGCCCAGGTGATCGAATGCCTTTTTGACAGAAGCGAGATTGCCCGCCTGGTAGTCGATGATGGCAATCACTACAACAACCCCTTCGTGCTCGGCAGCAGACTCTTCATCTGTTTGTCTTGCCAGCAGGCGGCGCGTAGCGCCCGGGCAAAGGCTTTGAACAATGCCTCAATCTTGTGGTGATTCGACCGCCCATAAAGCGTCTTGATGTGAATATTCGCATTGGCTCCGCGGGCAAACCCCTCGAAGAAATCATCTACCAGCTCCGACTGCAAATCACCAACCAGCCGCACGCGAACCTTGGTTTCAACCACCGCCGCCGCCCTTCCGGAAAAATCAACGGCTGCGACGCCCAGCGTCTCATCCATCGGCATCATGAAATATCCTGCGCGCAAGATTCCTTTTTTGTCTCCCAGCGCTTTCGCGAACGCCTGCCCGAGCGCGATGCCGACGTCTTCCACGGTGTGATGCTGATCTACATCGAGATCTCCGGTGGCCCTGAGTTCCAGATCGAATCCGCCATGATGGGCCAGCAACTCCAGCATGTGATCGAAAAAACGGATCCCGGTAGAAATCTTGTAACGGCCCTTCCCTTCGATGGTAAGCCGCAGTTTGATGCTGGTCTCTTTGGTTGTGCGGTCGAGGACAGCTTTTCTCATCTGGTTACCTGCTGCCTAATTCCGAGTTGTGCAAACACTTCGCGCAGCGCAGAGAGCATACGTTGATTGTGCTCGCGAACGCCTACGGTGACGCGCACGCAGTCTTGGCATCCGTAGTCCGCCGAACGATCCCGCACCAGAATTCCGCGACGCCGCATTTCTGTGACAAACGGCTTCGAGTTTTCCCCAAGATACATCAGAACAAAGTTCGCTCGGCTCGGCCAGTGCTTCACGTTCCAAGCAGCTAATTCCAATTCCAGCTCGCGTCGTCCTTCGAGACACTGGGCTACATAATTGCTGACGTATTGCTGGTCTGCGAGCGCCGCCGGCAAACACGCAAGCGCGACGGAGTTCAGGTTGTACGGCGAACTTGCCCGCCGCAGCATCTTCATCTGTTCGACTTGGCCCATCAACACTCCAATCCTCAGTCCCGCCATGCCATAGACCTTGGAGAAAGTACGCGAGGCAAAAAGGTTCGGCCTCTCCCGCCATTCCGGCACGACCGTCTCCCCGGCGAAGTGGAAATAGGCTTCATCGATCAAGACAGCGGCGTCGGGAGCAGCCTCGGCGATACGGAGCAGGTCTTTGAGCGCGACCAATGTGCCGGTAGGATTGTTGGGATTGGCCAACGCGATGAACCGGGTACGAGAAGTGACCGCGGCGACCACAGCGTCAGTCGGGAAACCGAAGTCCCTAGACGCCGGGATGGAAATCACCTTGCTCCCGGTCTGAGCTGCGTAAATCTCGAACATGGCAAAGGTGGGGACCACGAGGATGGCTTCGTCCGCGGGCTCG
Organism: Terriglobales bacterium; assembly: GCA_035606605.1. Taxonomy (GTDB): domain Bacteria; phylum Acidobacteriota; class Terriglobia; order Terriglobales; family Acidobacteriaceae; genus Gp1-AA145. The sequence goes on along the minus strand of DATNEX010000140.1, from coordinate 56,488 downwards.
AGGTAAGTTTCACAAACCAGATGAATGGCTTCGTCGGTACCGTTCGTGAGCAACACTTCTTGCGGGGACACTCCGAAATGTTCAGCCACTGCCAGTTCTCCAGCATCGCGAACCGGGTAGCGTGCTAGGTTCTCGCCGTCAATTTGCCGCAAGCGCTCGAGCACACGCGGCGAGCAGCCGGAGGTGTTTTCGTTGAAATCCAGACGCAGGCCTTGGCGATTCCCTAGCGGCGGATGGTACTCCTTCAGCGTGCGCACGGCGTCGCGGGCTTTAAGCACGGGCACACCTCACACGAATGGAATCGGCGTGGGCCTGCAAACCTTCGGTTTCGGCCAAGGCCACAACCGATTTGGCAATACGCTGCAGACCGCGAGAAGAGAGATCCTGCACGGTAATGAGCTTCACGAAGTCCATCACGCTCAGTCCACCGCGAAACCGCGCTGCACCCGCCGTAGGCAACACGTGGTTGGGACCGGAAGCATAGTCTCCCGCGGCTTGCGCCGAGTAATCTCCGACGAAAATCGACCCTGCATTCTGGACCAGCCGCAGGGAATGCTTTTCGACAGTGATGTGTTCCGGAGCGATGCGATTCGCCCAATCAAAGGCCTCAGACTTTGACCGTGCAATCAGAATCGCGCCTCGCGAAGAGATTGAGTGCGCTGCGATTCGATTCTCGCCCAGTGGCGGCCGTCCGCGCCCGCCATTTTTGACCTCTCGCGACACCTCCTCCGCCAATTTCCTCGAAGTTGTCACCAGATTGACCAATGTCTCGGGATCGTGCTCCGCCTGCGCTAACAAATCAGCCGCAAGGAACGCCGGTTCGCCGTTGTCACTAACGATCATTCCCTCGGTCGGACCGGCCAGCATATCGATGGCACAGTCGAACGCGACCAGCTTCTTCGCAACGGTTACGTACCGATTGCCCGGCCCGACAATCTTATCTACCGACGCGATGGTTTCCGTTCCGTATGCCAGGGCTGCGATTGCCTGAGCGCCGCCAACCCGGTAGAACTGCTCAACACCCAGCATTCCCGCCGCGGCAAGGACTTCGCGACTCGGCCTCGGCGAGACCACCCGAATGTTCTTCACTCCCGCGACCTGCGCCGGGATGACGGTCATTAACAGCGTAGAAACCAGTGGGAACCGGCCCCCGGGCACGTAACAGCCAGCCGAATCGAGCGGCCGAACTAGTTGTCCAACGACTGCGCCTTCTCTCGCGCGGCGCCACGGCTTCGGCTTCTGCCACTGGGCGAATCGGCGAATGTTCTTCTCCGCCAGTCTCAAGGCGGATCGCAACTGTTTCGGTGCGGCTTTCCACGCCTCGCGCAACTCGGATTCACTGACGCGTAAGCTCAGCCCCGGTTTGAATCCGTCGAACCTGCAGGCATACTTCAGCAGTGCCCGGTCGCCGTTTTGGCGCACATCCTCAACAATCTTCCGCACCACAGGTTCGATGGTGTCCAATTGCGAGCCTCGCCGCTCAAGCGCACGTACGTAACGATCGGCGGCTTTGCCCTGCAGAATCCGCATTACATGACCACCTTGTTGAGCGGATATTCCACGATTCCCTGCGCGTTCGCCTCTTTAAGTCGTGGAATAACTTGCCAGGCGAGGGACTCCTCAATCACGGTATTGACCGCCAGCCACTCCGGGTCGCTCAGCTGCGAGATCGTTGGACGCTTCAGCGCCGGCAGGACGCCGAGTACTCGCTCCAGATCTTCCTTGCGGACGTTGAGCATCAGACCGACGCGATCCTTCGCTTCCATCGCGCCCTTCAGCATCAGCGCGAGATTTTCGATCTTGCGCCGCTTCTCGGCATCGTTCCACGAATTCCTATTGGCGATGATTTGGGTATTGCTCTCAAGGACGGTGTCCATGATGCGAAGGTGATTGGCGCGCAGAGAACTTCCGGTTTCCGTGACTTCAACAATCGCGTCCGCCAGCATCGGCGGTTTTACCTCGGTTGCGCCCCAAGAAAATTCGACTCGCACATCTACGCCGCGGCTTGAAAAGTAATTCTTGGTGACGTTCACCAGTTCCGTCGCGATGATTTTTCCGGAAAGATCTTCCGCTTTCCCGTACGACGAACTCTCCGGTACAGCGAGCACCCAGCGAACCTTGCCGCGACTCTGCTTGGCGTAGATCAGGTCGGTGACGGTAACGACCTCCAACCCGCTTTCAATCACCCAGTCGAGTCCGGTGAGCCCTGCATCCAGCGCGCCGTGCTCAACGTAGCGCGCCATCTCCTGCGCCCGAATCAACATGCACTCAATTTCCGGATCGCCGGTGGAGGCGAAGTACGAGCGGGAATTCGTATGAATCGGCAGGCCGGCTTGAGCAAACAACTGCAAGGTTGCCTCTTGCAGGCTGCCCTTTGGAATGCCCAGTCGTATTTTCATCGCTCCTCCGGAACGCCCTTCGATTCGCTGCGCTCGCTCCGGACATGTTGGACTCCAGTTTTCGAAGGTGGGAAGGCATGGACGGCAAGTTCCTTGGTAAAGCACGATCGCGACCCCTCGTGACAGACCACCCCTTCTCCTTCTACTTCCACTTTGATGAGCAGCGAATCGAAGTCGCAGTCGGTCGCGGCGGACACGACCTTCAGGCGATTCCCCGACGTCTCGCCTTTCGTCCAGAGTTGATTGCGGGTGCGACTGTAAAACGTCACATAGCCGCCCGAAGCCGTCTTGTCCCACGCTTCCTGGTTCATAAACCCAAGCATCAGGATGTCGCCCTTCGCGGCGTCCTGCACAATCGCGGGCACCAGGCCTTGCATTTTCTGAAAGTCAATCTTCATCATCTCGATCCTCATCGAACACTCGGCTATCAGCCTTTCGCCGCCTTGAAGTCGGCTCTCCCCCTTCAGCCTTCTGGCTGATTGGCGCCTGTTGAGTGTCTGAACACAAAAAGCCCGCTGGGCTTTCGCTCCAGCGGGCTTGAACTTGGTCTTAGCTGCTAACCGAGCCTCACACACCCGCCGTCGCGCTGTGCGCGTGATGGCGGTGGTGATGATGCAAGGTCAGCATGGAACACTTAAGGTAAGCGACGGCCGCCGGTCAGTCAATTCCGAAAATTCGATGCACCGGATCGAGATTGCCGATTCTAAGGGCGCGGGCGCAATACAGGTTTTCCTGTGAATACCCCGATCTCTGAGCTAGGACTCTTGCAATCCCTGACCACACAGGGCGGAGTTTCACAGAAACCACTCAGAGAAAAGCTTCTACAGCTTCTCGTAGAATTCGCAAGCCGAGCACGAGATGAAAATTCCCCCCGGGACATTGCGCTCGCGATCCTTCACGCGCTTGACAATCCGTGTGGGCTTGCCGCACTTGGGGCAGTCAGTGCTCTTGGTCGTATCCATTACCTTCTTGCGGTCGGCAGTCTTGGCAATCTTTGCAGGCATGGTTCTCCTTCAATTTCGCGGCACAAATCCGGCGTCTTCGTCCCCAATCTGAGTTGATTTGGTGGTGGCCGGGCCGTGGATGAGTGGGATTGAATCAGTCAATCATCGGATCATTCAATCAATGCCGGTACCGCGGTATCGTATTGACTCAATCCTTCAGTCTCTACTAATTGTAACAGGGTCTGAAGCCCGCACTTCCCGTCGAAAGCGCTCGAAGCGTTGAAGGGCGAACCCTATCTCGCCAGCAGCTGGGACGCCTGCTCGATTTCCCGGACGATCTTCTCTGCCTCTTCTGCGGGATTCACGGCCGCGGTGATGGGACGACCCACCACGAGGTGCGTTGCACCGGCAGCGATCGCCTGTGCCGGTGTGACAACCCGCGCCTGATCGGCGTGGGCGGCACCGGCGGGTCGCACGCCCGGCGTGACGACAACAAACTCGCTCCCCAGACGGGCCCGCAGAGCCCTCACTTCGCGAGCCGAACTCACCACCCCGTGGCAGCCGGCCTGCAGCGCCAGGTTCGCTAGGTGGACAACCTGCTCCTCCAAATTTCGCGGCACTCCAACTTCGTTCAGATCTCCCTCATTCATGCTGGTAAGGACGGTGACGGCAACCACCTTCATCGCGGGATTGGTCTCTCGTGCAGCTTCCGTTGCCGCACGCAGCATTTTGCTGCCCCCTCCCGCATGCACGGTCATAAGACTCGCGCCAAGTTGTCCGGCCTCCCGAACCGCCGCCCCGACCGTGTTTGGAATGTCATGGTACTTCAGGTCAAGAAACACTCGTCGGCCGGAACCGACCAGGTCGCGCACCATGCTCGGCCCTTCCGCCGTGTACAGCTGCATCCCCACTTTGTAGAAGCTGGCGGAATCACCGAGGGAAGAAACAACCTTCTGAGCTTGCGCTCTGGAAGAAACGTCCAGCGCGACGATGAGTTGGTCGCGGGCAGCCATGATCAAGAACCAGTTTAGCTGATGAGAAGAATTTCAAGAGAAGCAATCTAGTGCGAACCGAAAGTTCGCCCCACAAGCTTACGGAACCATCTTCGGCCGCTGCAGCACTGCCATGAGCGGCGCATTTCCGGCGGGCACGATGTCCAGGCGCACTCGTTGCACGCCTCTGGTGTGAAACTTCAAGACCCTGGCGGCACTGTAGGACACGTCGATGATTCGACCCTCGACCACCGGTCCGCGATCATTGATGCGTACCACCACCGCGCGCCGGTTCCGGAGATTGGTGACCTTGACATAGGTTCCTAACGGTAGCGTGGGATGTGCGGCCGTCAGATCGTACATGTTGTAGGGCTCGCCGCTGGCGGTGGGCTTGCCTTCGAAGTCGTGTCCGTACCAGGAGGCGGTGCCGATCTGATAAGGTTTCGTTGCCGTCCGCGCCTTCGCCCTCGCGGCAAAGAAATTTGCCGCTTCAGTTACGTTGTATGGCACTGCCCGATACTTGGACGACCCTGAGCGGTTTGGGCCCTGAGCCGCTCCCAAGCTGACGAGGAAAGCAATCGTCAACCCCTGAGCTGTACGTCTTCGCATCAGTTACCCTCCAAGTTCAAGTCGTCCTCCTCGATACGAAATGCGCGCAGATTTGGCAATGCTACGAACCGCAGAGGGGCGTGTCAATCCGTAAACTTACCCAGAAGTACTTCCGCATAGTTGCATTTGCAGAAGTAACCAGGAAACGCATTTCGTCGGGGATTGCGTATATTGCTCGATCTAAAGCGCGACTTTGTTAACGATTTGGACAATAACCAGGCCGTGTCCTACCCAAGGCAATTTTTTCGTAATTGTTTTTTCAGCAACTTACGCACTTGACTAACTAACTGTTTCCAGATCAGCAACTTGCATGAAAACTGGACCCTTGCCGATGGTGGACTTCTCGCTCCCCCGATTGACCTCCGGCAATGTCGTGGCTCCCGGCCTCCGACGGGTTTCTGAAGGTCGAAATACATGGTTGCTTCATTGCCCTGCTGGCCCGGTTCCACCGCACACCTGTACTTAAAATTCCTATCGCAACCGGCTGTCCTTCAATTACATTCGCTCTATGCCGCAAACTCCACCCGTAGTCTTGACGATTGCGGGCTTCGATCCTTCATCTGGGGCTGGGGCGACCGCCGACATTAAGACGATCGCTGCCCATGGCTGTTATGGGGTTGCCGCTCTGAGCGCGCTTACCGTGCAGTCCACGACGGGAGTGACGAGAACACAACCGAGCGACGTCGCATTGCTTCGTGAAACCTTGGACGAGTTGAACAACGACTGCAAAATCGCTGCCGTGCATATTGGGATGTTGGCGAATGCATCGGTTGTGAGCGCGGTTGCGGACTTCCTCGAATCATCTCGACTCCCCTGCATCGTTCTGGACCCGATCCTCGAGGCGTCTTCGGGTGCGGAATTGCTGGATGGAGCCGGCATTCTCGTCATGGTGGAGAGGCTCTTCCCACTCGCATCCGTCGTCACCCCGAATGCCCAGGAGGCGGCAGTCCTCACCGGCGACACAGTCAATTCAGTCGATGAGATGAAGCTTGCCGCGCAAGAAATGAAAGAAAAAGGAGCCAAGGCGGTGGCGGTCACCGGTGGACATCTCGATCCGACCATCGACGTATTGTTGTCAGCCAATGGCGACCTGCAAACCTTCAAGTCCGAGAAACTGGATACCAACTACACCCACGGCACTGGGTGCGCATTTTCCACCTCGATCGCGTGCCATTTAGCGCAGGGTCGGCCGCTAGCAGAAGCCGTGTTGTTGGCAAAGTCATTTTTGACCGCCGCCATCGCCAATGGGTATCCCGTGGGAAAAGGAGTAAACCCGGTGAATCACATGTACCGCATGAGAAATCATCCGGGTGGGTTTGCAAAGAGAATGACGAGCGGGAAGGACTAGTTTTCAGCTTTGCGGGTCTTCAGCAGAATGCCCGCGAGAAATGCGGCACAGGCAGCCATCAGCCACTGAATTCGCCATAGCTGGACAGCTTCGAAATCTGTATTGTCCCGCACGCTCAGTAGTCCCATCGAAAGCGCGACCACAAGGAAGCCCAAGCCCACCAGGAAAGCGCACAGCGAGGCCAGCGGCAACCCAAACCACTTCTTGACATTGGTGAACTCGAGCGCACGTAGAAACCCTAGGTGCGAGGCCCAACCCTCGCTAGGGGTCGCCGAGGCACGGTGACGGCCGAGACCGCAAATGTGGCAAAACGCTGCTCCGACCATGAATTCGGTCCCGCAACGTCGACAGGCTTCCGCCATCGCGGGTTCCGCGTTCTGTTCGGAAAGGGGAGGGCGCCAGAACTCTTGTTTTGCGTCGCGGACCAAGTCACTCATGGTGGATTTGCCCACGTCCCTATTCGCAACCAGCTCGCCAAATCGTGGGAGCACCAACACTAGATTTTTCTTTGACTTACGAAGAGCCGCCTGGTCGAGCGATGCCGTTCCCCAGAGCAAGAATTACTTGCACAGTGCAAAGATGCCCGACTCGCGCAGCTGCCGTAGCACTCGAGCGGCGTGGCTCGGGTAAACTGCTTCAAGAGACTCTTCTTGTTCCGGAAACTCCCGATCCTCGTGGCGGCCCTGACCGCTCTCTCGCTTTCGTTCTGCTTGGGACAGTCCAAACTCACGTTCCGGCCGGCCGATCCTCTCAATCCTGCCGCCTTTCAGCATTTCTATGACATGTACTATGAGCGGTCGATTCAGGAATTCACGCAAGTTTTGCAGCGCCACCCCGACGATCCGGATGCCGTAAACCACCTGTTGACGGCAGTCCTTTTTCGCGAACTCGATCGCATCGGCGCTCTGAATGCCGGTGATTACGCCAACGACAGTTTCATCAACTCGAAACACCGGCCGGCGGACCCCAAGGTCTGCGATGAAATCAAGCAACTGGTCAGCCGGGCGCAGGCCCTTGAAGACAAGCGGCTCGAGGCGAACGCCAAGGACGTGGGTGCCCTTTACTCTCGCGGTGTCACCCGCGCTCAGTTCGCCACGTATACGGCACTGATCGAGCGTGCATGGTTTTCGGCTTTGCGGAACGCACTCGGTGCGCGGCACGATCACGAGAGGGTGCTCGAACTCGATCCCAACAATGGCGATGCCAAGCTGATCGTTGGCGCGCACAACTACGTAATCGGGAGCCTGCCTTGGGGAATAAAAGCCGCGACCACCGTCGTGGGTCTGGGGGGAAACAAAGACAAGGGGCTTCAATATCTGCACGAAGCGGCACAAGGCACCTCAGAAACCAGCATCGACGCCAGAATCATTCTGGTTGTGTTTCTACGGCGCGAAGGAAGGCTTGACGAGTCGCTGCAGCTTCTGCGCGGGTTGATTCCGCAGTATCCGCACAATGTGCTATTCGCGCTTGAGGAAGGCAATTTGCTGCGCGCCAAGAAACAGACGCGTGAAGCCGAAGCTGTGTACCGCCGGGTTTGGGATGAAGGCCGAGCCGGGAAGTATGTGGGGCTGCGCTATGAACTCGCCACCACCGCTCTTGGGGATTTGCTTCGCAGTGAAAAGAATTACGAAGGCGCGGCTGCTGCCTACGATCTCATCGCGCAGGTTCAGAAGCCGGAGCCGGGAACCGCGCAGAGGGCTGTGGTGGGAGCTGGTGAAATGTATGATTTGTTGCACCGGCGCGAAGTGGCCGTCAAACGCTATGAAACCGCGCTTGCCATGGACGGCAACTCGGATCTCGCTCAGACGGCGAAAAAAAGACTCAAGGAACCCTACACGGGCGGTTAAGTTCGGAATGCCTGACCGAGGGCGGATCTGCCGAGCGGCCCGGCAAATATCCTGAAGCGGCTATTCACTCCGGAGCAGATCTTCTTGTCACTTGACATCAAACGAAGGCGGGAGCTCCGTTTGCTTGGTCGCCCAGGCGTGATCCGGTTCGCTCTGCATGTCGAAGGCAAGGGTGTTTTTCGCGGCTGAGATCTCCGAAAGATTGAGCCAACTGCTCGGGTGCGGCACATCATTGAGGCGAACCCCGCGGACATAAATCCCAGCGCCGGTACGCGTAATCTCTAGGGTCTTGCCATTGCCTAAGTGCATGGTCACGCGCGGGAACAGAGGCGTTCCCAGGGTGAACCCCGCCACACCCGGAATTTCCGTGTAGATTCCGATCGCGTTCCAAACGTACACACCAGAGGTTGCGCCCAGATCATCATTCCCCGGCAGGCCGTCCGGCTTAGTCGTGAATGTCTCTTTACGAATGCGGTCGATCACCTGCTGCGTCTTCCAAGGGCTGCCGGTCCACAGATAGGCGTAAGGCGCGCAGAAATCCGGTTCATTGGTGACGGTAAAATTCGGCAACGCCCATCCGCTGAGCTTCTCGAAGAACTTGTCCAACTTCGCTTCTGCCTTCTCTGCGCCCCCCATTGCGCGAAACAGCCCTGCATAGTTGAACGGCAGCATGAACGTGTACTGGGAGGTCGAGCCTTCCTCGAATCCCATCTGGTTCGAGGTGTCGGAGTCGGTGCGGTGTGGCTCCAACTTTTCTGGATTGAAACCCTGGATAAACATTCCGTCTTCAGTTCGCGGCCGGATCCATCCCGTTTCCTTGTCGAAGATATTGCGCCAATTCTGTGCCGACTTCAGCAGACGCTGTGCAGCTGCGGGAACACTGAGCTCCCGCGCAAATTGCGAGACGGCGAAGTCAGCGCTGTTGTACTCCAGCGAAAAAGATGTTGCACCCTGGAACTTATCTGTGACCGGGATGTAACCCTTGGACAGATAATCCGCAAGTCCCGGTCGCTCCTCGTAATGGTGCAGGCCCTTCCCGGGCACGGTCGCGCCCTTCAGCATATAGTGCAGTGCACTTTTCAAATCAAAGCTTCGTGCTCCGAACGCGTAGGCCTCGGAAAGCAGAATCGCCGAAGAGTCGCCGCCCATGATGTAGCTGTTATCGTTGGCTGGCGTCCAGCGCGGCAACCATCCGCTCTGCTCGGCGTCATGCACCAGGGATTGCATCATTTGACTGGTCTGCTCGGGGTAGAGGAGAGCGAGAAACTGGATCGTGTTGCGATAAATGTCCCAGTCAGAAAAATTTGCGTACTGGTTCTTACCAGCAGCCAAGCGCCGCACCGTCCAGTCGAATCCGGTGTATTCGCCATCCTCATCGCTGAACAGCGTGGGCGCGAGCAGCATGTGATACATGCCGGTGTAGAAAATTGTGCGCTGATCTGGGGTGCCGCCTTCCGCCTCGACCAGATCGAGCGCTGTCGACCAGGTTTCCTTCGCTGCCGCACGCACCTGGTCAAAGTCCCAACCGGGAATTTCTTTGGCGAGATTCGCTTCGGCACCAGCGATGCTGACAAAAGAAATGCCCACCTTCAGGATGAGCGGTCCATCGCCCTCCGCAAAAGAAACAAACGCCCCCGCTTTATGCCCGGTTGCGGCCCTCGATTGCAGCGTGACCTTATCCGTCCAGGTTCCTGCAGAAGTGAACGGTTTCTCGAACTTGAAAGCGAAAAACAGGGCGTATTTGGTCGGCGATCCACAGAACCCGCCACTGTGCACGGTGCCAACCAAGCTGTCCTTCCCCTGGATCTCGATCGTGCTCACATCGTTTTCGCGATGTTGCGCATCGATCGTCGCGCTTCCTGCCGCGTTGAACACGAGTGTGCGCGTTGAGCCCGCAGGAAACAGGAACCGCGCAATGCCGGCTCGCTCAGAAACCGCTATCTCAGTCTTGGTCCCGTCCTCAAACTCGACCCCGTAAAAGCCAGGATGTGCTTGCTCTTTGTCGTGAGTAAACCGAGCGCTGAACTTGCTTGGATCGTCGGATTCATGGATGGCATTTCTCCATGGCAGCACTGGAACATCACCGTAGAGCGGACACCCCGCACCGCTGATGTGCGTAAGGCTGAATCCGCGAATCGTATTGTCGGCGTAGCGGTACCAGCCATCTGACTTGGTGTCAGGACTCCACTGCACCATGCCAAAAGGAAGAGTTGCTCCGGGGAATGTGTTGCCGTCTGCTCCCGTTCCGATAAAAGGATCGACCGCGTCGTAGGCAGATGTCGAAGGCTGCGAAAAGGCCGAAACGACTGCTAGGGTTAAAAGATATAGGAGAATCATCAGGCTACGCATGTCAGTTCTCGGTCGCAAGTATAGCCGGGCCGCGGAACTTTTCCTTGGCGGAAGGCGTATCCTAGGGCTGGAGGCGCCTTATGTACTGCAACTACTGCGGAAAATCCATTCAGGACGACGCTAACGTCTGCGCATACTGTGGAACGCGGGTGGGAGCGGTAATTGCCCGCAAGCGCCTCGTGCGGCCGCGCGAAGGCCGCAAGATCGCCGGCGTCTGCTTGGGCATCGCCGAGTACTTCGACCTTGACCCAACCCTCATTCGCCTCATCTGGCTGGTTCTTATTTTTGGCGCTGGGACCGGTCTGCTGGCCTACATCATCGGATGGATTGTCATGCCGGAAGAGCCTTATCTTCTTCCAGCGCAGGTGCCGGGGCAACCGCAGGCCACGAATTCATAGCTTCTCTATAATCTCCGCATGGAACGGATCTCCAGCGGTGACGCAGAAGTTTGTTTTGAGGTTGCAGGCAGTGGCCCACCCGTCATCCTGCTGCACCCTTTCCCGGTCTGTCGCGAGTTTTGGATCCCAGTCGCCGAATTCTTGTCCAGCCGATACTTCCTGATCATGCCTGACCTGCGCGGCCATGGAGACTCTGAGCTAGGCGAAGGTCCGGCCACCATGGCAAAACATGCCGCGGACGTCGCGCGCATCATGAGCGCCTCTGGCGTGGATCGCGCTTCGATCATCGGTGCTTCTATCGGCGGGTACGTAATTTTTGAGCTCTGGCGTCAGATCCGTCAGCGCATCTCTGCGCTAGTGCTTTGCAACACAAAAGCTGGGAATGATTCCCCCCAGGCCCGCGCCGCACGTCTCCAAACCGCTCAAGACGTCCTACAGACGGGAACCCAAGTCTTCTTCGAGGGCATGCTCGAAAAGATACTGGGCGAGAGCACGCGGAGCTCACGCCCCGACCTCGTCGATGGGGCACTCCGCATGATGCGCAAAATGTCACCTGAAGATGTCGCGGCGGTGCAGCGCGGTATGGCCGATCGCGCCGACTCGGTTCCGCTTGCTTATACCATTGATGTCCCGACCTTGATCATCGCCGGCGAGGAAGACACCGTAACCGGCGTCGCGGAAGCCGAAATGATGAAGCAGAGCATAGGCGGAAGCGATATGAAGGTGATCAAAAAAGCCGGCCACTACTCGCCCTGGGAGCAGCCGCAAGAGGTGGGACGACTATTACGAAGTTTCCTCGACCGTCGCAGGCAGTAAAAAGGCCCACCTTCCATATCTGGGATGGGCCCTATCTGCTCACCGGAACTTTGGTTAGAAACCGCCCGTGCCTTGCGGCGTTCCCAAGCCCGTGGGACCATCGAACCCCGCTCGCCCGGTGCAAAGGTACGAGCCACCGCAGCTACCATTACTGCCTGTCGTGACATCATGGAGGGTCCCGGACGCCCCATAGGTCGCATGGCCATAGACGTACTGTGCGTCGCCGATGCCGGTCGCGTTGCCGGCAAGCGCATAGACGGCCGCGATGAGCGGAGATGCCAGGCTCGTGCCCCCTACCTGAAACCATCCCGACCTGCCCTGATATCGCACGCTGTCGTAAACCGCCGCACCCGTATTCGGATCAGCATCGGCAGAAACATCAGCAACTGTGCGGCGTATGCACCCAGAGTCCTTTTGCCAAGTCGGCTTGGGTTCTAGCGCACTGCATCCGCTGCCGGCGCCGCTCCACACCGCTTCGCTCTGGTAACTGTTGTCGGCATTGACTAGCAGGGTCGTGCCGCCGACCGCAGTCACATATTGCGAAGCGGCGGGATACTCCACCCCATACCCGCTATCGCCGGAGGAAAAAGTAATCGGTTTATTCGCCGTGCTGAAATGAGCATCGTAGCTGGACTCACCTGAAAACTCACCCCCGCCCCAGGAGTTGGAAACAACCGTCGCATGCGCCTTTGCATAATCCTCAGCCGCCAGGAGGTTCGAAAACGAGTTGCTGGTTGCCTCGACCAGAAGTATTTTGCAGTTTGGGCAGACCGCGTGTGCGATCTCGACATCAAGAGCGATTTCTAGGGACCAGCCGGCATTCTTTGCCGGGTATTGGGTCCCCCCAGTCTGATTGACCTTCTTAAAGCATCCGTTTGCCGTGGTGCAGGAGGGAAGAGCGAACTGCCTGCTGTAGACCCCGAGATCACTCTCGATGTTTGGATCATCGTAGGCATCCACAATTCCTATCGTCTGCCCGCTGCCGGCTGATGTGGATGGCAGATTGTAGGCGCCGCGGAATTGTGCCGGACCATAAGCACCTGATGGTACCGCGGCGGCTTTCGGCCGACCTCGTTCATCGACTACCACGCGTGCATGGCAGCGCGAGCTGCCGGGAGCGGCAGGGCCGGGGCACACCGGCCGGTGACCCGCCGCTAACGCGGCAGAAGAAATGAGAACGGCAACGCAAATTCCACGCAAAAACATGTGTTCCTCCGGATGGGTGAGCTCTTTCCCAAGTTCCCACAATCTTGAGGTTTGCGGCCATGCCATGTCAACGCCCCAAAGTGCGCCCCCCATTCGGTCGAGAAGTACATGATTCCGCTATATTGGAAGTTAGGTATGTCCGAGACGAACTCCAAGGTGATTCGGCCCGCAAGAGGCATGGCGGGCTCCGTCCGTCTGCCCGGTGATAAATCAATTTCACACCGCTACGCCATGTTGGGAGCAATCGCGGAAGGCGCTACGAGGCTCGAGAATTTTTCGACCGGCGCCGACTGTTCTAGCACGCTTGGGTGTCTTCGCACGCTTGGCGTGCGATGGGAACGTAACGGCAACTCGGTCACAATTCACGGAAACGGTCCCCGGCTTCAAGCCCCGAAGACGTTCCTCGATTGCGGCAATTCCGGCTCCACCATCCGTATGCTCAGCGGAATACTTGCTGCGCAGGGCTTCAGTTGTGAGTTGCGCGGCGACGAATCGCTCTCTCGTCGACCCATGGCGAGGGTGATCAAACCGCTTGAACTAATGGGGGCGAAATTCGAAGCCAACGAGGGCGGGCGTCCCCCGCTGCGGTTAACCGGAGGTCAACTCAAGCCTCTCGAATACAAGCTGCCAGTGGCGAGCGCCCAAGTAAAGACCTCCCTGCTCTTCGCAGGCTTATATGCCGATGGAACCACACGGATTGAAGAACCGATCCAAACACGCGATCACGGGGAGCTCGCCCTGCAAGCCTTTGGAGCGCGAATCGATCGCCAGATGCGCGAGGTGAGCATTGAAGGCGGACAAAGATTGCAGGCCATCGAGGCGGTAGTGCCGGGAGATATTTCCAGTTCCGCTTTCTTTCTGTGCGCGGCGGCCTTATTCCCCGATTCACAACTGCTGATTCCCGGACTTCTCCTAAACCCCACACGCGCCCGCCTACTCGACTTTCTGATTGGGCTTGGACTGCGCATCACGATGAGCGGACTCGAGGAGCAGCATGGAGAGCTAATTGGAAGCCTGCAGGTGGAAGGTGGCGCCTTGAAAGGGGCAAGGATTTCCGGTGGAGATACGGCCGCGATGATCGATGAGATCCCAGTGCTCGCGGCCATTGCTCCCTACACGGCAGAAGGGATTGAGATCCGCGATGCTCGCGAGCTACGAATCAAAGAGTCGGATCGGATTGCCAGCATCGCAACCAACCTGCGCTTGATGGGAGCCGAAGTCGAAGAGTTCGAGGACGGGCTCCGCGTGCCCGGTGGTCAGAAACTTCGCGGCGCATCTCTTGATTCCTTCGGGGACCATCGAATCGCAATGGCCTTTGCAGTGGCGGCTTTGAGGGCTCAAGGCGAAACGGAGATGAAGGGTGCTGACGCGGCGGTGATTTCCTTCCCAGCGTTCTTTGAAACTTTCGAGGGACTCCTACAACGATAACAAATCTAGCCAGGGCCGAGAATCCGGCCACTAACCTGGACACATTTGTAAACTGCTGCTGAAAATCTCCAGAAAACCATAGTTTGGCGCCCCTGTTTTCGAGCCACATTTACAAAATTCCGTATAACACAAAAGTTGTACTCTCCTTGCAGCTGAGTGCAACGTACTCCGAATCAACAACTTACGACATGAACGAGCGCCATTGAGAGCCCTGGCAAAGTAATTGCCAAAGTTGCAACTAGCGCGTTCGGGGCCTAGACAGATCTCTCAGTGCGAAGGAAGGTCCCAAATGCTCACTCACCCGTCCCGCTTCAGGACATTTCGATCGGTTTTCCTAACTCTAGCGACACTCTTCGCCGTAATTTCTCTCGGTACCGCACAAACGACGATCAGCACAGGCAGCATCGTTGGCACCGTAACCGACCCGCAAGGCGCGGTGGTTAGCGGAGCCAAGGTGACAATCACGAGTACGAGTACCGGACAGGCAATCAGCTTGACGACAAACTCTGCTGGTAGCTACAACTCTGGCCCATTGCAACCCGACAGCTACACGGTGCAGACTTCGGCATCCGGTTTCCGGACCACTTCCACCACGGTCCAGGTTCAGGTCGGAAACACCGCTTCGGCCAACGCCAGGCTGCAAGTCGGGCGACAGGACCAAGTCGTAGAAGTGACCGGGAGTGCGGTCGAGGTCAACACCGAACAACCAACGGTTCAAGGTGTATTGACCAGTCGAGACATCGAAAACCTTCCCACCGGTAGCCGTAACTTCCTGGATCTCGCTCAGCTCGAACCTGGAGTGCAGATTCAGGATGGAGGAAATTTCGATCCCACAAAGAATGGATTCTCATCGGTTTCGTTCGGCGGACGCTTCGGTCGGACTGCACGAATTGAGCTGGATGGCATTGACATCAGCGATGAGACGGTTGGTACCACCGCGCAGAACATCTCTGCCGGCGCAATCAGCGAGTTTCAGGTTAGCCAATCCACGCTCGACTTATCCACGGAGTTGACGTCTTCAGGTGCAGTAAACGTTGTGACCAAGTCTGGAACAAACAATTTTCATGGCGACGCGTTCTACCTGTTCCGTGACAAGTCGTTGATGGCGAATTTTCCTGGAGGTCAGGACACTTACTACCAGCGTAATCACTTTGGAGGAAGCATTGGCGGTCCGGTTATCAAGGACAGCCTGTTCTTCTTTATCAACGGCGAACGCATTAAACAAGGACAACAGATCTCTCTGGCGCCTCCGGCTCCCTTCACCACTCTCCCTACGGTCTATCCGGGCGGCTTTAAAGACACCATGACCATGGGCAAGCTGGATTGGAAACTCGGCTCAAAGATGACGATGTTCTACAAGTTCAACTACGAATGGAATGGTGACACCCGAGCCTTTGGATCTACCTACCAGCCATTCATCAACCGCGATAACACGCCGTCGCAGGGTGTAGGTTGGAACTTCGTCACTGGCAGCTTCACTCACAGCGTCAGGTTCGGTTATATGAAGTTCCAGAATCACATCGCCGACGCGGTGCTCGGAAATCCCGGTGTTTTCAATCCCGCCGGCAACATCCCGGTTGATATTCGTATCGGACCTGCAGGGGTTGTAACTCGTTTCGGTCCCTCGCGACTGGCACCACAGGCAACGTTCCAGGGCAGCTATCAGCTCAAGTACGACGGGAGCAAACTGAGCGGCTCGCATATGTTCCGGTACGGTGTTGCCTTCAACCGGATTCGGGGCGGCGGATTCGCATCTTTTTATGGGCTCGCACCCGAAATGCGCACCCTCAACAATGGTGCCGCACAAGCAAGTGCGGCAACCGGACCGTTTCCAGGCGGCGCATCGAATCCTTTGAACTACCAAATCGACTCCATCTTGCTGGGGAATGGCCAAGGATTCTTCACTGAACAACCGGCATTTGGCTACCCCGCTGGCGGGCAGTTTGACAATCGTATCGGCCTTTATGCCGGCGATAGCTGGAAGGTCAGGCCTAACTTCACGCTGACCTACGGATTGCGCTGGGGACGTGATTCTGGACGCTCCGACTCTGACCTGGCCCCGCTAAGCTGCGATCAAATCGACGCTGCTGTATTTGGTGCTCTCGTACCTTGCACGGGAAGCCAGCGAATCCTCGATCAGTTCGGGGGAAACTACGGCGGCAGGATTAACCAGCCAAATCACAACTTTGGCCCACAGCTCGGATTTGCTTGGAACGTTGGAGGCAATGGCAAGACCGTGATACGAGCCGGAACCGGAATTTACTACGAGAATGCTGTGTTCAACAATGTTCTGTTCGACCGTCCCGGACGGCTGCCAGTCGGATTGTTCTGGGGGACGGGATCGCTCTGTCCGAGTGGAACTCTGACCCTGCCCGGTGGGCAAAGCATCACTTCCATTAACGGGAAAGATATTGCTACACAGATTTGTGGGAACTACGTCGGCAACGTGATGCAAGATGTGGCCGATATTCAGTCCGTCTTCCAGCAAGCGACGGCAGCGGCTGGTGCGCAAGCAAATGCAAATTTCATTGGTGAAACACTTGCTAATGGAGCCAACTCAACCGGTAACAACTTTATCGCGCCGAACTACAAGACGCCGTATTCCATTCAGATGAACATCGGTATTCAACAGGAGCTTCGTCCGGGTATGGTGTTTACTGCGGATTTCCTGCGGAACGTCGGCATGCATTACCTGCTGGCATATGACACCAACCATGTTGGTGATGCGCGATATCTGAATATACCAGCGGCAACCGCTGCGATTAATACCACCCTTGCACAGTGTGGGGTGGCAAGCATTCAGGCAAGTTATAGTGCGCCATGTCCCAGTGGTAATTTTGTCGACGACCAAAACCTCCCCCGGCCCGCTAACATCGGCGACTATGCATTTAACGGGTTGGACTCCGGGAAGAATTATCTCTTCGGCCTGCCTGCCTCCCTATTCGGATTGGATCCGAATACCGGTGCGGCATTTCCTGGAATCAACCCGCTGGTTGGTGAGAACGAAATGCTGTTTCCAATCGGCCGATCGGTCTACACCGGTCTGCAAATGAAGCTGGTGCAGAAGCTCGGCACTCCGTTGCCTGGAGTAAGGCAAGCAAGCTTCCAGGTTTCCTACGCATTGTCCCGTTTCAACAGCATGACGCAGGATCAGGATTTCGTGAACAACGCATTTGATTTCCGTAACCCGACTCACTATTTTGGTCCATCCTCTCTCGACCGCACCCACCAGATCTCGTTTGGCGGCAGTTTTGAGCTCATGCACGGACCGCGGTTGAGCTTCGTTTCTCACTTCTTCTCGCCGTTGGCGAACAACCTGGCAGCGAGTTACCAATCCCGTTCGGGCGAGAACTTCTTCACCGACTACCTTGGCGATGGCGCTGTCGGTATTCACATCTTCCCAGGTCAGCAGTTGGGTTCGTGGGGGCGAGATGTGAACGCCAGCAACATTAGCGCCATGATCAGCAAG
This sequence comes from Terriglobales bacterium, assembly GCA_035606605.1. Classification (GTDB taxonomy): domain Bacteria; phylum Acidobacteriota; class Terriglobia; order Terriglobales; family Acidobacteriaceae; genus Gp1-AA145. The sequence continues at coordinate 38,683 of DATNEX010000140.1, read as the reverse complement.
TACAACAGCACGGTGGCCGGAACCATTCTGCCCATGGGTCAAGCACTTATGAACGCGGGCCTTTTGACGCAAGCGGAACTCCAGGGTCTAGGAGCGGTGGCTGACCAGATCGATCCCGCACCCTCAGACCAAATGAACATGACCTGGCTGAAGGCCTTCGACTTAAAGGCAAGTTGGCCGATTCACCTTCGGGAAAGTATCACTTTGGAGCCATCGATCGGGTTCTACAACCTGTTCAACTTTGCCAACTTCAACGCTCCAGGACACGTGATTGGGGGTGACTTCGGAGAAATCGCTACCTGCCCGTTTGGGACGCCCGGGGGCTGTGGTGGAACTCCGGGAGGGGCGAATGGAACCGCCACTTCGGACCGCCTAACCACCAATTCTGTGCGGATCGGCACCGGAACGGGCGCAAACACCATCGGGGCTCCGCGGCAAATCGACTTCGGACTGAAGCTCACCTTCTAGCGAAGTCGGTCAGTTCTCAAGGGCGAGGGAAACCTCGCCCTCAATTCTTTTAATACAAAACTCTCTTGAAGGCTCTCTTTGGCGCGCTGGCTTTTCGTGTAAGTAAGAAAGGCGGACAAGGACTTGTCCGCCTTTTCCAATGCTTCTCGTGAGCTACCGAGCCGCCAATTATTGAAGCTTTTCGGTCTTGCCGTCGTACTTTACCATGCCGGTCTTCTGGTTTTCGGCATCGATGTCCTGATTGGTGATGGTCCGCGTGGCCTTGCGTACCGTCTTTGCCGAGGCCGCGGCTTCAACCGGGCTCACCATTTCCGCTGCACCCCAGTAAGCCCAGGCTTGCGGGGCTGCAGCATGCTCGGGCATTCCGTGCATGCCCATAGCTGGCATGGGATGCATCATGCGTTCGTCGCCACGAATGTCACGTACGTGCAGCGAGACCTCAGGCTCCGAGACAAGTGGAGCACCACCACCCTGATACCACACCGGTTCCGTAAAAGTTGAGCTGGTGTTCCCGTTTATAATCTCCAAAGTTGAATTCCGCGCTCCGGAAACGAGCCCATAGGTCGCGTTGCGAGCGCCGACGGGATTGGCAGACACCGTCGAGAGTGACACCTGGGGTGTTGTGACCAGCGGTACGTACGGACCATAGGCGGGGCCGTAAACCTCAATCGGTCTTTGAGCAAAGGCGACACAGGCGATCAGCAAGGTCGCGCAAAGTGAAAATACTCGCATCCTACCCTCCTGGAGAGAACACTTCTGAACTGAGACCTGCAGTTCTTGGGCCAGTCTTGAGGAGTTGGCAACTGCGAGAGTCTTACCCGTGTCACCCCTATCATTCAGGAACTCCTGGAAGGTAGAGCACCCGCCCTCGACGGAAGATGCAAAACATTGCGGTAAACACGAAGTGGAATTGCACTGAAAGTGCTTGTGAGCCAGAAAGGGACGTCCATCAGTTTCCCACATAGCGAGCGTACAGACTACGCGCGACAGCCGGATCGGTCGTACCCTTGATGATCGCCCTACCATCGGGAAACAGTGTCAGCTCGAACGAATCTTTCTGGAACTTCAGCATGACGCTCGTGTGACGAACCAGGCCGTGAGGAGCGAGGCGCTCGCTCATCGCCGCAAGATCGATGGGTCGGGAATGCTCGTGGATCTGCACCGAGTTCCGGCCGCACAAGGTGATATGCGGTCTGCCCTCGCCGGAGAGATGAACGAACTCCCTTCGGCCACAGGTTCGGCAGTCTCGGCTGGGCACGGATGCCGAAATTTCCGCATGCTGATTCCCCCACACGTCATAGGAAAGCAAGGTCCGGCGAAGGCTATCTTTTGCGCCGGTCAAAAGCTTCATCGCTTCGGTCGCGGCTAGGGAAGCAGCGAAGTTTACGGCCGAGTTCAGAATTCCAGCGGTGTCACAGGTTTCGATAGCTCCGATCGGAGGTTCTGGGAAGATACAGGCCAGGCATGCGGTCTCGCCCGGCAGAATGTTCATCGTCACCCCGTAGCTCCCTACCGAAGAGGTGTAGATCCAGGGAACGGAGTTCTTCACGGCATAGTCGTTCAGCAGATAACGGGTCTCGAAGTTGTCGGTTCCATCGAGCAATAGATCGACACCACTCAGTATGGGGTTGGCATTCTCCGGGCGAAGGTCGGCCACTTGGGCTTCCACTAAGACGTCTGAGTTGAAGGAAGCGATCTTGTGAGCCGCGGCCAGTGCTTTCGGCGTGCTCTCCGCAGCATCCTTTTCATCGAACAGGTTTTGCCGCTGAAGATTGCTGGGCTCTACGAAATCACGGTCGACGAGACGGAGGTAACCCACGCCGGAACGCGCCAGAAGCGATGCCAGAGTTGAGCCGGTGGCTCCGCAGCCAAGAATCGCCACCCGGGATGACCGAAGCCGGCGCTGGCCCTGCTCTCCGAGGGGGGCAAAAAGGATTTGACGCGAATATCTTTCCTCGAATTCGGGTTCCATTGGGAAGGCGCGGAGGCATGGGTCCAGGGACCATCCTGCCTATTCTGCTTTGCCTCTGCGCGACATTTATTATAAGTGGCGGTAGCTGCGAGCTTCGCGCAGGTGCCAGCGTTGCGGCATCGAATTTTTCAGCCTGCTCGAATCTCGTGTAGGAGCGCGTTTGCTAACAGGGGGATCGACCCTTCGATGGATAGTTCTCTGGTTGGCTGCATGGACCTCCGCGGCGGCGCCACGGAACGTCGTGCTGGCCCAGACACCAGCCCCCGATCGTTCGGCGGTTGAGTCCAGCTGTTTTGGGAAAAAAATCGGGGCCATCGAGATCCCTAACTCCAACGACTCTGATCGGGAAATGCTGGAAACCCTGACGGGCCTTCGCAGCGGCGAAACCTTGGAACGCACAGCCTTGCAGCAGGCGCTACGCTCGCTCTATGCCACCGGGCGTTATTCTGACTTGCGAGCGGAGTGTGACACTGGCCCTGATGGGACTGCTGAAGTGAGATTCGTCAACAGCCCCAATTTTTTCGTCGGACGCGTGAGCGTGGAAAATGCCCCCGCGCCCCCCGGTGACCCGCAAATCGTAAACGCATCCAAACTGCAATTGGGAGAACTCTTCACTCCCGAAAAGCTGGACCGGGCTTTGCAAAATATCCAGCACCTGCTGCAGCAGAACGGTTATTACAAAGGCTCGGTCACGCACTCCGAGCAGGTAGACCCGCCCACGCAGCAGGTAGAGGTCACCTTCCACATTCGGCCTGGTCCGCGGGCGCTGGTGGGGGAAGTACGAGTGGAGGGCAACGCGCACTATTCCAAGGGCCAGATTGCCGACATCGGCCACATCCATCCGGGAGACACGGTGACAGCGCAGTTGACCTCAACTGCCATCGAGAGGCTGCGCAAGCGCTTTCAAAAGAACGATCGCTGGCTTGCTCAGGTCGAGGTTGCATCCGCAAAATTTCGACCCGAGACCAACACCGTGGATTACACCTTTCGAATTGATGCCGGACCGACTGTTTTCATCGAGGTGCAGGGGTTCCGATTGAGCAAGGCCACAATTCGCCGAAGCATCCCGGTCTATGAAGAGAACGCTCTCGATGATGACCTGCTTACCGAGGGGCGCCGCAACCTGCTGAGTCACATGGAATCCCGTGGATATTTCGAAGCCACGGTCGAACTGCGCCGGGAATCGGACACCGAGCATAACATTGTTCGCGTCATCTACCAGATCAATCCGGGCGAACGGCATAGGGTGGTGAGGGTCGAAATCACGGGAAATCGGTATTTTCGCAGTGAGGAGTTTCTCCCCAACATGCAAGTGCAGGCTCGAAGCCTTCTCCTCAGACATGGGCGTTATAGCGAGGCCTTGCTTCGCAGTGATGTTCGCGACATCGAAAACAAGTACAAGGCAAACGGTTTTGCCGACGTAAAGGTCAATACCCAGGTGGAAGACGATTACCACGGAAACAATCAGATCGCAGTCTTCCTTCACGTCGACGAAGGCCCTCAGACGCTGGTGGGAAAATTTGAAACCATTGGCAATCATTCCGAGAGCGCTGATCAGTTCCCTCCTCTAAACACACAAAGCGGCCAGCCTTTCTCAGATTCCAACGTCGCTCAGGACCGTGACATTGTTCTCAACTACTACTTCAATCAAGGGTTTCCCAACGCGAGTTTTCAGGCGACTGCCACGCCAGCTGCCGATCATCACATGGATGTTGTTTTTCATATCACCGAGGGAGACCGGGTCTATGTCGATCAGGTGCTCGTCTCGGGCAGAGAATTCACGCGGGCCCATGTGATCGATCGGGAACTGCAGGTGAAAGCAGGGGATCCGCTGAGCCAGGCCAACATGCTCGACACCCAGCAAAGACTGTACGACCTCGGAATCTTCAGCCAGGTGGATACGGCAGTTCAGGACCCAGACGGAACAGAGCCACGCAAGAACGTCTTGGTGCAGGTCCGGGAAGCCAAGCGCTACACCTTTAATTACGGAGGTGGATTTGAATTTCAGACAGGCCAATCGACCGGTAACAACAAACAACCCTTGGGGGGAGCCGGAGTCAGTCCGCTCGGATCATTTGATGTCAGCCGGCTAAACTTTCTCGGACGCGATCACACCATCACCTTTGAGTCGCGAGTTGGACGACTGCAGCAACGCGGGTTGCTGAGCTATGAAGCGCCTCGCTGGTTTAACAATCCGAATCTGAAGCTTACTTTCACCGCGTTCTTCGATCACACGCTGGACGTAAACACGTTCACCTCGCAACGCCTGGAAGGAACCGTGCAGGCTGGTCAGATTCTCAACAAGTTCAGCACCATCGACTACCGGTTCAACTACCGGCTGGTGAAAGCCACCGACATCGTTCCGACACTTTCGAGCGAGCAGCTTCCGATCCTCTCGCAGCCAGTACGACTGGGAGAACCGGGATTCGGATACATTCGCAACAAAAGGGATAACGATCTGGACACGACACGGGGAAGCTATCTGACCGTGGATGCCGGAGTAGCAGCGAGTTATTTCGGGTCGCAGGCGGATTTCAGCCGCATTCTGGTACAGCAGGCTACCTACCATCCTTTTGGAAAACGTAGCCGGCAGCTGGTTTTCGCGAGGTCAACCCGTATCGGACTGGAAACCCCCTTCGGATCCACCGAAATCAGCCAACCCGGCGAGCAGGTGCCGCCGAACATCATTCCCCTCCCCGAAAGGTTCTACATGGGTGGCGGAAACTCGCATCGCGGCTTCGGCCTCAACCAGGCGGGCCCGCGAGATCCTACCAGCGGGTTCCCCATTGGCGGATCGGCCCTATTCTTAAACAATTTTGAATTGCGCTTCCCGCCGCCAACCCTGCCCTTTGTCGGAACAAATATGAGCTTTGCCGTGTTTCACGACATGGGCAACGTATTTACAGATGGGCAGCACATGCTTACCAGCCTGGGGCGTTGGCATCAGGCAACGGGATTTTGTGTCCAGGCACCTGACACGCAAATGGTCAGCGGACAAGGGGCTACCAGGTGCACCTACGACTACATTTCTCATGCCATCGGTCTGGGTATTCGCTATAAGACGCCGGTGGGGCCGGTTCGATTCGATCTTGGCTACAACCTGAACCCCACGGCTTTCCCGGGAGCCACTTGCGTGGCCGCCGACAGCAGCGGGAACTGTACCGCTTTCAACTTTGAGCGCTTGAACCGAGCCAGTCCTTTTAACGTCTATTTCAGTATCGGGCAAACCTTCTAATGCGGCATCGATTCGTCATTACCGTGCTGGTCATGTTCACAACGACAATCGGGCAAGCGAGCGAGATTTTGGATCGGCTGGCGGCCACGGTGAATGGACAGGCGTTGTTAGAAAGCGACCTGGATGCAGAGTTGCGCTACGAATACTTTTCCGCGAAACGGCCGCTGAGTGATATTTCACCTTCCGATAAGAAAGATGCACTCAACCGATTGATCGATCAGCAACTACTTCGAGAGCAAATGCACTCAGCAGATTTCAACGCGGTCGAGACAGCAGTTGTGGAGAAGGCGTTCCAGACTTTCAAGTCCGAGTACGGCAGCTCCGCAACTTGGGTAGCTGCGCTGACAAGCTATGGAATCAGTGAGGCGGAGGTAAAGAGTCACATACAAACAGAACTGAACCAGCTTCGACTCATCGACCTTCGTTTGCGCCCCTCCATTCAGGTCGATGCGGAATCGGTGCGCAACTATTATGAGCAGCAAGTCCTTCCCAAACTGCCGCCGGGGCAACATCCCGGACTGCAGGAGTCGACGCCAACGATTCGTGAATTGTTAATACAGCAAGCCATGAATGAGTCTCTAAACTCATGGCTGGAAGCCTTAAGAACGGGCGCAAGGATTCGGATATTCGACGTGGTGACGGAGGATTCGCACCCATGAGCGTTTTCCGAGTGATCCGTCGAATCGGCCGATATTCGCTCGTGATCTTCCTCAGTTTGCTCCTACTGGTCTCGGCCTTTCTCTGGTACATCACCACCGATTCGTTTCAGCAGATGGTACGGCGTCGCCTGATTGCCTCACTGCAACATGCAACTGGGGGACGGGTCGAGATTGGCAGCTTCCATGTGGTCCCGCTTCGTTTCGAAGTTGAGGTCCGCGATTTGACCATTCATGGGCGAGAATCAGCCGGCCAGCGTCCCTTGGCGCATGTGGACAGCATGAGCGCCATCGTCGATCTCATCGCAGCCCTCGGTGGAGACATGACGTTTGACCGACTGACGCTGGTTCATCCCGTTGTTCACTTCATCTTCTTCCCCGATGGCACCACCAACCAACCCACACCGCAACGGGCGCCGGGAGCGACCTTCGATCAAATGTTCGCCGTCTCGGTGAATCGTCTCGAGGTACGCCAAGGGGAGTTGTTTTTGGATGAACAGCGCATCCCAGTCGAATTCGTTTCCAATGAGTTAGAGGCGCGGCTGGAGTATTCCTTCCTACATCACCGGTACTCGGGAGAGGTTTCTATCGCTCGTGCCGAAACTCAGCTGGCGGATTATCGCCCGATCTCCTGGGCAGCGAAAACACAGTTCAGCATCGGACACGATGAGATCCTAATCCGCTCGCTTACAGCAACTTCGGAAGGCTCTCGGCTGCAAGGCGGGGGAACGCTTTCGAATCTTCGGCATCCCTCGTTCCAGGGCAGATACGACCTGCTCGTGGACCTCCAACAGCTTTCGTCGACCCTGCGCCAGTCCCACACGGCGGCAGGGAAACTCCACATGACGGGCACGGCCACGTGGTCTACGGGGGCCTATAACGCGGCTGGCGATTTCGACTTGAAGGATGGCGCCTGGAACGATCCCAACTTCAGCACCAAAGACCTGGCGGCTTCGGGAAAGTTTTCCGTAGATCCCACGAAGATTTCCGTTACCCAGGTGCAGGGCAGTGCTCTTCGTGGAACGTTTAACTCCGAGGTGGAGATCACCAATTGGAATGCTGCTGAAAAACCGGCCCGCTCGTCGAAGCCGGCGTCTGAGCGTGGCACGGTGCTGATGAGAGCGAAAGATATTTCGCTGGCGAACCTGGTCGCAGGCCTGGGATCGCAGTTCGGCCCGCTCAAGGCGTTGCGACTCGCCGGATCGCTCACCACCAGTTCCGAAATTCGTTGGAAAGACTCGATTCGCGATGCAGAATTGAACTCTTCCCTTTCCATTACGCGTCCATCGTCTGTTCCGATTGGACAGCTTCCGCTTGCGGCGGCGACCGAACTCAGCTATCGAGTGCGCTCTGCCACGCTCGACGTCAAGGATCTGAGCGCCAGTACTCCGGCGACCCAACTGCGCGCATCGGGCACTCTGTCCGAAAACAGCGGGTTGCGGATCTCGGCCTCGAGCGACAACCTGGGCGAGTGGACGCCGCTCATTTCGAGCGTCTTTCCTCACGGACTTCCGATCACGGTCGGAGGGCATGCCTCCTTCAATGGATTGGTCACCGGGCAAGTTCACAGCCCAACCCTCAAGGGGAATCTGCAGCTGCACAACTTCGAAACTTCCCCCTCACCGAGTGGCTATCCATCAAGAGCCGTGCACTGGGATTCGCTCTCGACCGACATGCAGGTGTCAGCCAATGACCTCACAGTGCATGGAGCAATACTTCACCACGGAGCAGCAACCTTTCATTTAGACGGGAGTGTCGGTCTGGACCAATGGGGCACGGAGCCCAGCAGCTCAATTCGCCTGAATGCACGCGTCGAGAATTTCGACGCCAGCGACTTAGACACGTTCTCGCGGCAGCCAGTAGCGGCAAAAGGCAAAGTCGATGCCCGACTCGAGGTAACAGGAACTCTTTCCAGGCCTGAAGGACAAGCTTCGGTTGCGTGGTCGGGCGGCTCGATTCGCGAACACGAGTTTGACAAGTTGACTGCATCTTTTTCTCTCGCTGACGATCGGGCCACTTTCCAAAGCTTCGAGATCGGGCGAGGTCGCTCGCAAGTCTCTGGGAAAGGCTGGTACGACCTCTCCAGTCATGCATTTAACGGCGACATTACCGGGAAGGACTTTGACGTTTCCGAAATCGCGCCCTTAGAGCGCTCGCGAATCAAGGTTGCCGGCACGATGGACTTTTCTGCCAAGGCATCAGGTTCTCTCGAAGAGCCGGAGATGAATGCACAATTCCGTCTGCGAAATATCTCGCTCAACGATGAAGCGGCGGGCGGCTTTGTGATCAACGCGGTGACGCGTGGCCCTGACCTGCACATCACTGGACGCTCCGAGTTCGGACAATCGGAACTGGTGATTGAGGGAAACGTCAGGCTTCGCGAACTGTGGCCCGCCCGCATCGACTTACACTTCAATCATCTGGATATCGATTCCTTCCTCGCCAGTTACCTGCGCGGGCACATCACCGGACACTCGGCGGTTGCCGGAGACTTGCTTCTGGAAGGGCCCTTACGCGATCCGAACCGCCTTACCTTAACGGGAAGCCTGTCAGATGTCTACGCAGAGGTTGAGAAGATCAAGATTCGCAATGATGGTCCATTACGCTTCACGGTCGATCAGCAGATGCTCCGTATCAACAGCCTGCGCCTGGTTGGCGAGAATACCGATTTGTCGGTGACGGGCACGATACAGCTCAGCGGCGAACAGCAGCTCAACCTTCGCGGCCAAGGGCACGTCGGAGTGCAGCTTGTGCAAACCTACGACCCTGACCTCTCAGGTTCAGGCCTGGTATCGGGTCAAGTCACGGTTATAGGCAATGTCAACGCGCCCATTGTGCGGGGATCTCTGCAAGTTGAAAACGTTGGGATCGCGGACATCAACCTGCCGAGCGCGCTGAGCGAACTCAACGGAACGCTCACCTTCAGCCAAAACCAGGTCACGATCGAGAAACTGACCGGAAGAACTGGCGGAGGCAGCATCAGCTTCACTGGCCACGCCCAGTTGAGCGGGCGGCAGGTCAATTTTGATCTCAAGGCCGATGCCGACTCGGTGCGCTTGCGGTATCCGCCGGGGGTGAGTTCGACGGCAACCGCCTCCTTACGCTGGAGCGGCAGTTCGAGTGGATCGCTGCTCTCGGGCGACATTACCGTGAACAAACTCGGCGTAACACCCGGCTTCGACTTTGGCGCCTACCTGACGCGGAGCATTCAATCAGCAAGCTTGCCACAGACCGATCCGGTGCTGAACAACATACGATTGGATCTGCGCGTCGTGACCGCCCCTGATCTGCAAATGCAAACCAGCGTGCTTCGCCTGCGAGGCGACGCCGACCTGCGTGTTCGTGGCAATGCCGCAAAGCCGGTGCTGCTGGGCCGGGCGGACATCTTTGAGGGAGAGGCTTACTTTAACGGGACCAAATATCGCCTTGAGCGAGGCGGCGTAACCTTCGGAACACCGAGCGCGAGCAATCCGGCCGCAACGGTTCCGGTGGTCGACTTTGAAGCCACCACCCGAGTGCGAGACTACGACATTACCCTTTCCATTACCGGTCCGGCCGACCATCCTAAGATGAATTATCGTTCGGAACCGCCGTTGCCGACGAACGACATCATTGGCCTGCTGGCGTTTGGGCAAACAACGGAAGAATCCGCGGCATTGCAGCAGAGTAATCAATCGGCATTCGCCCAACAGGCTTCTAGCGCCATGCTGAACGCAGCCCTGAACGCCACGCTCAGCAATCGCGCACAACGGCTGTTCGGAAATAGCAGAATCAAAATCGATCCTCAAGGGCTGGCGACCGAAACATCGCCCACCCAGGCGGGACCGGCGGTAACCATCGAACAACAGGTCAAAGATAACTTGACGATCACCTTCACGACGGATGTCGCGCAAACGTCGCAGCAGATCATTCGCGCCGAATACTACGTCTCCAGGAATGTTTCGGTGGTCGCGATCCGCGACCAGAACGGTATTGTGAGCTTCGATGTCAAAATCCGGCGGCGCAAGCGCTAGATACAACTTGCTGCACCAGCCAACATCACAGATTCCGGCATGAAGTGGAGCAACTCAGCCTCCTACGAGGAGCAAAGGCGGGCCATGGTCGAACGGCAGCTTCGCGCACGGGGAATTCACGACCCCCGCGTTCTCGAGACCATGTTGCAAGTACCGCGTCACCAGTTCGTGGCTCCCGAATTTCAGGTCCAAGCTTATGCCGACTACCCGCTTCCTATCGGAGCGGAACAAACAATCTCTCAGCCATTCATTATCGCGGTGGCCTTGCAGGCGCTGGGGCTAACTGGTACCGAGTCTGTGCTGGAAGTGGGAACCGGCTCGGGGTATCAAACCGCTCTGCTGGCTCGAATGGCACGGCAAGTGTACTCGGTGGAGCGGCATGCGGAGCTCGCCGAAAAAGCCCACAGAACTCTCCGTGAGCTAGGATTCGGAAACATCAAAATCTCTGTGCGAGACGGCAGCCAAGGCTGGCCTGACTATTCCCCCTACGACGCAATTCTGGTTTCGGCAGCGGCTCCTTCCTTGCCAAGAAGTCTGGTCGAGCAACTCGGGGAGGGAGGGAAAATGGTCATTCCAGTCGGCCCCGCGCACGCGCAGGAACTTCAACTGGTCCGTAGGAAGGCCACGCAAATTACTAGCGAGACTGTAGAAGGCTGCCGTTTCGTACCGCTGGTCGGCGTCGAGGGTTACTGAGCCCACCTCATCCAGGCAAAGGAAATGCAACCCTAGACGGATTTCCCCAATCTGCAATGTTGAAAGGGAAAGGCAGGTGCGCGAGATGAAGCGGAGTTTATGGATCGCTACAGCGGTTTTGTTCAGCATTGCGGTTTGGGCACAGAATTCCAATGTGGGCACGGGTCGCTACGATCAGCAGATTCAACCCGAAGTCACAAAAGTACTGCAGTCCAAAGACAAGTGGAAGGGCGTCAATGCCTCGACTGACGACAGCATTGTCACGCTCCAAGGCACGGTTAAGCTGCTTATCGACAAACTTGATGCGGCGAAAAAAGTGGACAAACTGGATCATGTGGCGGGGGTTCGAAATCATATCGAAGTCGAGGGCAACGTTCCTGACCAGCAGCTGCAGCAGCAACTGGCTGACAAGCTTCGTTATGACCGTCTTGGGTATGGCATCGCGTTCAACGCACTCGGGCTCAATGTGCAGAACGGCGTGGTAAGCGTGAGCGGTGACGTTCGCGACTATCCGGCGAGGGATTCCGCATTGTCGCTCATCGCCACTACGCCCGGGGTCAAAGATGTCATCGATAACATTAACGTGTTGCCTCTCTCTCCCATGGACGATGACATTCGGCTGCGGGTAGCGCGCGCGGTCTATGGGTACCCCTCGATGACGAAGTACGCCAATGATCCCCAGGCTCCTATCCGAATCGTGGTCAACAATGGGCACGTCACACTCTATGGCGTGGTCGACAGTCAGATGGATAAACAGATCGCGGAAACTCAAGCCAAGTCGGTTCCCAACGTGTTTAGCGTGGATAACAAGCTGGTGGTCGCCGGGCAAAACGTCGTGAAGTAACCAGTAGGTTTTCTACCCAAAGCCGGGCGGAGGTGCCCGGCTTTTCTTTTAGAATACCTGAGTGCAACTGCTGAAAAGTCTCGCCGCCACTCTTGAAATGATCAAATGGGAGCACTCGGTATTTGCGCTCCCGTTTGCGCTTTGCGGCGCAATGCTCGCGGCCGGCGGGTGGCCGAGCTTTCATCAACTCCTGTGGATCGTAATTGCCATGGTGGCGGCACGCTCTGCGGCGATGTCATTCAATCGCCTCGCGGATGCAAGTATTGATGCGGCAAACCCTCGCACCCAGACGCGAGCCTTGCCGGCAGGCATACTGACCCACGGTTTTGTTCGCAGCTTCGTGCTGTTCTCGGCGGCGCTGTTTCTGCTGGCTGCATGGGAGTTGAATCGGCTCGCCTTTCTGCTGTCGCCGGTCGCCCTAGCCGTTCTGCTCCTCTATTCCTACACCAAGCGCTTCACGCGCTGGTCGCATGTGGTGTTGGGATTCGCGCTGGGAATTGCCCCGGCCGCGGCATGGATCGCTGTGCGAGGATCCCTAGACGGTAGAATCCTGCTGCTAACTGCGGCGGTCACCTTCTGGGTGGCTGGTTTTGACGTGCTTTACGCGTGCCAGGATCTGGACTTCGATCGTAGCGCCGGACTGCATTCCATTCCGAGATATTGCGGAGTCGGCAGGTCGCTGTGGATTGCGCGCCTGTTTCATGCGCTGATGTTGGCGCTGCTCCTGCTTCTGGTCTGGGCCTTCGCGCTCGGGGCGATCGCAATCACCGGAGTAGGGGCGGTTCTGCTGCTGATTGCCTACGAGCATTCCTTGGTTTCGAAAGACGACTTGAGTAAACTCAATGCGGCATTTTTTGCGATGAACGGCGTGATTTCCGTAGTCTTCTTCGTTTTCGTTGCGCTCGATCTTCTGCACAAACATAGAATCTGAGTTGTTTGCGGAGGCATTCATGAGAAGGTCCTTGGCAGTACTCGTCTGGATGGTTGTCCTGTCGGCTTGGGCTGCTTTGGCACAATCCCCGCCACACATCGTCTCTCCCGAGGTCCAGAAAGATGGGCGCGTGACCTTCCGGTTCAATGCTCCTAACGCGGGCAAGGTTGAGGTAGAGCTGGAAGGACAAGCCCATGGGGTAGCAATGCAAAAAGACGATCAGGGCACTTGGACCGTGACCGCCGGGCCGTATGATCCCGATATCTACGGCTATTCCATCGTTCAAGATGGTCAGCCCCTGATTGACCCATCCAACCAGCTGATGAAGCCGAACCTCCTGTCCACGGAAAGCGCGGTGCATATCCCAGGGCCGGCTACAACACCGTGGGAACTGAACGACGTTCCACACGGGGAACTCCATCATCATTTCTTCCATTCCAAGACGGCTGACGAGATTCGTGATTTCTATGTCTATACTCCCCCGAACTACGACACCCGCGGGAAGCAGGAATATCCAGTGCTGTATCTGCTGCATGGTTTCAGCGATGACGCGAGCGGGTGGACTGCAGTCGGCCGGGCCAATGTGATTCTCGACAACCTCATTCACCAAGGCAAGGCCAAGCCGATGATCGTCGTCATGCCGCTTGGGTACGGTGACATGGAAGTGATTCGCCGCGGCTGGACATCCTGGCAGGACAAGGAACTTGCCTGGCGGAACCTCACAAAATTCACCGACATTCTTGTGGGCGAGGTCATTCCTCAAATTGAACAATCCTACCGGGTCAAGAAGGACCGCGAGTCGCGGGCTATTGCCGGCCTCTCGATGGGGGGCGCCGAATCATTGTTCACAGGACTGAACCACCAGGACACATTCGCATGGATTGGCGCTTTCAGCTCTGGCGGGATCGACAATCGAGATTTTGCTTCGGAATTTCCCGGCGCGGACGCGAACACCAACAAGCGGATCAAACTGCTGTGGATTGCGTGCGGCACGGAAGATCGTTTGATCCAAATCAATCGTCAGTTCAAATCGTGGCTGAAAGACAAAGGCGTCCAATATACGGACCTTGAGACTCCGGGGATGCACACCTGGATGGTGTGGCGAAGAAATCTGACAAGCCTGTTACCGCTGCTGTTTCGATAGTCCGTTGGTCGTAAGGGATAGCGAGGTTAGCCCCTGGTTCTTTGCGTGCAACTCTGTGCTTTCTGAGGTTCGAGGTTCTGAAACCGAGCCAAGCAGAGAGCAATCAGGGGATCTGGGGGAACGGTCGACCACTAGCCACTGACCGCGCTCGGCTTGTATCATCAAGGCAGTGGGACACTCCTTTCAGACCGACGATCCGCGTCTGGCGCCTATTTACGATAAGGTTCAAGCGGGGACTCGCTTGAGCCCCGAAGACGCGCTGGTGCTGTATCAAACCGGTGACATCCTTGCGGTGGGCTGGCTGGCAAATTACGTGCGCGAGCGACTGCACGGAGATAAGACCTACTTCAACGTCAACCGGCACATCAATCCCACAAATGTTTGCGTCGCCGCATGCCGGCTGTGCGCGTTCGGGCGGAAAAAGGACACGCCGGGCGCATACACGATGGCTCTGGAAGAGGCGTTTCAGACGGCTGCCTCTGGATACACAGAAGCCGTTACTGAGTTTCATATAGTGGGAGGCCTTCATCCGGACCTGCCCTTGCAATACTTCCTCGACCTCGTTTCCGGTTTGAAGCAGCGTTTTCCGCAGGTGCACTTGAAAGCTTTTACCATGGTCGAGGTCGCCTACCTGGCGAAGCGTGCCAAGTTGTCGATTGAGGAAACGCTGCAAAGACTTAGGGCTGCCGGAGTGGATTCTCTCCCCGGCGGAGGCGCGGAAATTTTTGCCGATCGCGTTCGTCACATCATTTGCGACCACAAAATCGATGGCGATCAGTGGTTGGACACGGCCCGAATGGCCCACCGGATTGGCCTGAAATCCAATGCGACGATGCTTTATGGTCACGTGGAAAACGACGAGGATCGCGTGGATCATCTGCTGAAGCTGCGCGCGTTGCAGGACGAGACGGGCGGGTTCCAGACATTTATTCCGTTGGCTTTCCATCCCGACAATACCCCACTCGAACATCTGCCGCGCACGACCGGCATGCTTGACCTCAGACAGATTGCCGTGAGCCGGCTGGTGCTTGATAACTTTGCGCACATCAAAGCATATTGGCAGATGCTAACGGCGAAAATTGCGCAGATTGCTCTGCGATTCGGGGCTGACGACTTGGATGGGACGGTGATCGAGGAGAAGATTTATCATGACGCCGGCGCAACCACTCCGCAAGGCATGCGACGTCAGGAACTAATGCGTCTCATCCGTGAGGCCGGCCGCGAGCCAATCGAACGCGACACCATGTACCGGCCCGTGCTAAGGACGGAAACGTCGGTCACGGTTGCGGTGTAGTGCAACACCGGGAGCACTTCTTCGCACCGCGCCATCCCCGAGCCAGAGTAGCTTCAGAAGAATTCAGTCATATCGGGGGCGCTTGCCGCAGCTCCAGGAAAATCACTGATAGCCAGTAGCTGCATGGTCAGCTTCAGCGTGCTCTGATGCTGATACATGGTGCTTGACTGAAATCCGGCGCGGACCTTGGGGCTTATCAGAATGGTGGCGATATGGCCCCCCTGATGAGCCATATCGTTCACGTCTCCCTCATCCCAGGTGTAAATCAGCACTGAATCTTGAAATGCGGAGCTGTTGATAAGCGGCCCCACATTGCTTTTTATCCAATCGTCAATGGCGGAAAGTTTTTCTGTGTCACTGCAATTTCCAGTTCCGGGCGGACAATCATGTCCGTCATTGGAGAGATCGGGAACAATCATGGCGTAGTCAGGCAGCGTTCCGCTCTGCAGGTCTGTCGAAAGCTGCGCAAGCGAGACGATGTTCGCGGATTGCGAGGAGCTATTTATCACGTCATCGAAATACGCAAAGGGGTTGTGGTCTCTTGCATAGGGCGCATTCGCAGCGCCCGTGAACCCCGGTCGGGGTAAACTTTCCGCGTAGATTTTCCAGGTTTTTCCCGCGGCAGTGACCGCCCTTGCCACGTTGTCCGAGGTGACCGTTCCACCGAAGAGATCATTGGTCGTAACCAGGTCCCCGACCGTCAACATAAAATAGTTCGGGAGCGAATTGTGGCGGTTAGCGAAGTATTGCGTGGCCAGCGCGTACTTCTGCGCCAAGCTATTGGTATAAGGCATAGCTGAGTTGCCGATCACTTGTTCGAAGGAATGGTTCTCCTCCACCAGCACAAACACATGGCCCACCGCCGGAATCTTCCCAGTGCCTTCGGGAACGCTGCGACCGCCACACGCGGTTCCGAAGAGGGACGCGATTGAAACCGCCAGGCACATGAGGGCTTTCCGATTTGTACAAACCTTCCACATGCGAATGTTAGAGTTGCCTGGAAACCGTCAAGTTGCTCGCGGGAGCGGAGTTTGGCACAGGATATGCATGTATGTTTCCAGAAAGAATTACTGAAATCTGACGCAGCGAAGCGCGAATTTTGTTCCCCTGTTTGTAGACGGGTGTAGAATCCCCTGGTAGCAAAGCTTCACGGGACCTTCTCCCGATCCGAGGCAAGCATGAATGTGCACTTCAGCTACAAACTTTCGAGAACCCCCGACATCGACCGAGAAATCCAACATGGAACAGAGAAGGTAAGGAAACGGCTGCAGGTGTTTCGGCCTGAGTTGGTTCACCTGAAAGGCTCTGTCGAGCAGAACTCCTCGCCGGAAAGAATCGTCGTGTCCCTGAACTTGCGTCTGCCTTCGGGACAGATGGCGGCTCAAGAGACGGCATCGCACGCCGCCACGGCGATCAAAGCAGCCTACGAAAGCTTGTTGAGCCAGATCGGCAAGCACAAGGAGCTGCTGCGCAATTCTCACAAGTGGCGCCGCCGCCGAACTGCGGAAGGCCGGCCTCTACCGCAGGTTCCTTTCGAACAAACGGTGGCTTCGGTTCCGCCGCTCACAGCCACACCCGATGACGTGCGCACGTATGTGAATGCAAACTTTCGCAGGTTGCACCTCTTCGTAGAACGCGAACTTTACTTCCGCGAGAGTTCTGGCGACATCGAATCTGAGGCGATCAGCGCTGAGGAGATTGTCGACCAGGCGGTGGCGGATGCGCTCGATGACAAGGTGGAAAAGCCAGATCGCATCGGAATCGAACCATGGCTTTATCGGTTGGCAATTCGTGCCGTGGACGATTTGGTGCCGCGGCGCAGGGAAGGCGAAACAGAAATCGAACTACGCGGGATTAGGCAGCGGCGCAGAGAGAGCGCCAGCGATGAGGCCCGCCTGCAGTACCATCAGCCCGACGAAGCCATGACCAACGAAAGCGGGATTCCGGACCGCGGCGCTCCGACCCCCGAAGAGGTCGCCTACACCGACGAGATGGTCGCGCTCGTGCAACTTGCCCTCGCAGGCGCTGCTCCGCAGGATCGCGAAACCTTTGTCCTGCACGCCATCGAAGGCTTCACCGTCGAGGAAATCGCCGCCATCACGGATCGTACTCGGGAAGAGATTGAACGATCGATCGCGCGCGCCCGCGAGAGACTGCGGGCCGGCTTCGCTACCAAGAACCCCTTCCAAAAACGACTGCTGCAAGAAACACGTTAACGAGGTGCCTCATGATTACTCGTGAAGACTTGCGCCAACTTGCCGACTTTGAATGCCGAGCGAACGAATTTGCTGTCAGTTTTTATTTTCAGCCCGAAGTACCCAAGGACAAGTCGCACCGCGAGGAAGCCATTCAGGCTAAAGACCTGGTGCGAAAGACGATCCAGGAACTAGAACTCAATTCCCGAAACCATAAGGCAGTTCAAGATCTGCAACGGATTCTGCAGATCGCAGAAACTCTCCATGGAAACGAGCGGTTTGCGAAGGTGGTGTTCGGCTGTTCGGACCGAGGCATCTGGCGGGAATTCGATGTTCCGCAGGTTTCGTTATCGACCCGGCTGTTCGTAAATCGTCGCTTTCACTTAAAGACCTTGGCCGCACTATTCTCGGAATTTCCAAAACTGTGGGTTGCTCTTGCCGATCGACAGAACGCCCGCGTTCTAGAACTGGAATTCGGCGAGATCAGGCAGCAGTTGTCGATGACCAATCCCATGACTAGACACGGACGCAGCGACGGCTATGGCGGGTACGACGCCGGACATGCGCAGCGTCATAAAGAGGACGAGGTTCGAAAACATTTTCGTGAATTGGCCGAGTTCCTGAAAAATGGCGCGCAGCGCAGACAGTTTGATGCCATGGTGTTTGGGTGTAACGACTTGAACTGGCCGGATCTACAGGCGCAACTGCATCCCGATGTTGCAAAGAAGATGCTAGGGCACTTTTCAGGTGAAATCGCAGCGATGTCGGACGAGCGGGCGTCTTCCGAGGCTCTTCGCGTCGCACAGGGCAGTTTGCGCAAGCACCACTACTCACTGTTAGGCGAGACGCTTGACGAGGCGCGCGCAAATGGACGGGGCGTTACCGGGTTACGTCGCGTGTTGCGAGCCTTGGAACTGGGAGAAGTCGACACTTTGCTCATGTCACAGGATTATTCGGCGCGGGCGGTGGAATGTACGAACTGCAGGCACCTCGATTCGCATGTCGTGTCCTTTTGCCCAGTGTGCGGTCGTGCCACTCGCCGGCTGGAGGACGTTTGCGAAGCCTTAATGCCCATCGCGGTACGCAACAATCTGGGAGTCGTCCTGCTTCCGCGGGATGAAACGCTCGACAAGATCGGGAACATTGCGGCCTTGCTACGATTCCGCGCCGATCGCAATACGAATCAACTGCGAGCAGCTTCCTGAGCTCTGGGCGGGGCTGATGCGGCGTAGCCTTTCTCGTCGGTTTTGCGAGAAGCCGGAACTCTGAAATCCCGCAGGGCCAGCTCAATTCCGCCGAATTCAGGATGATCGTTGTGATCGAGCGTGAAAGCGACTTCGACTGCGTCTCCCACTAGAAGTTTTTCCTGTGTAACTCGCTCCGCCAGCCGCCATGCCATGGCTTTATATTTCAACGACTTTCTCCAGCCTGCTCGGGCTCCATCGATAGGCGACAACTTCAATTGCGCATGCTTGTCCTTCAGGATGCGAGGGGGTTCCGCGATGCGCGCCGTGGTGCTGAATATGGGCTGGGGATTCCCGCTCCCGAAGGGCTCCAATTTGCTTAATGCCGCAATGAACTGCGGGGTCACCGCTTCCATCGCTAGATCGGCGTCGATGTTCACGACCGGAACGAAGTCGTCCAGAGTTAACCGCGCACGGGCGTAAGAATCGAGTTGTTGCTGGAGTTGCGGAACTCGCGAACTTGGCAGCGAGAATCCAACCGCGTGCGCATGCCCGCCATATCGTGTGAAAAGGCTTCCGCAGGATTCGAGCGCCTGCAATAGATGAAAGACCGGAATCGATCGTCCGGAACCGTGCGCTTCTTCGCCGTCATACGAGACCACCAGGGCAGGACGGCCATGACGCTCGACCACGCGCGTGGCAGTAATTCCGATGACGCCGCGATGCCATCGGTCGCCGTCGATCACCAGGCAGTAGGCTTCGCGCAGGGCAGCGTCTTCGGCGAGGCGCTGCTCGATGGCGTCGACAATCCGGCGCTCTTCTTCTTGACGTTCACTGTTGAGCTTGTCGAGGCGATCGGCGATTTCCTTGGCGCGGGTTCCGTCTTTTGTGCTGAAAAGATCGATCACCTCGCGGGCGATGTCCATTCGTCCGGCAGCGTTGATTCGCGGCGCGATGCGGAAAGCGACCTCGCCAGAGCTGAGCGGCTTGCCTCCCAGGCGGGAAACCTCAAGCAGGGCCTTTAGTCCAGGATTCAGGGCTGAACGCAAAGCGTTTAACCCCAGGCTGGCGATGACACGGTTCTCGCCTTGGAGAGGGACGCAGTCGGCAATGGTCGCAATTGCGGCGACCTTCATGAATGAAAGCAGCAGCGCTTTCTGATCGCGATGGCTCAGCCGTTTCTCAAGCAGAGCTTGTGCGACTTTGAATGCAATTCCTGCGCCGCAAAGAAACTTGCAGGGATAGTCGCATCCGGGTTGATTTGGATTCACAACGGCGAATGCCTGCGGTAGGCCGTCCGGCCCGGGAAGGTGGTGGTCCGTGATAATAAGATCGATGCCCGTGCGGCGAGCGCTTTCAGCGGCCGCAAAAGCGCGCGTACCCGCATCCACGCTGATAACCAGGCGAATGCCTGCCGCAGCAGCGCGCTCGATGACATCTCCGCGCAGATCGTACCCCTCACGAATGCGATGCGGGACGTGGAAGTCGGCCGCGCCACCACACAGTTCAATCGCAGTTTTCAAGATGACGACTGCGGTTGTGCCATCCACATCGTAGTCGCCGTAGATCAGGATTCCTTCTTTGTGCTCGATCGCTGCATTGAGGCGCTCGATCGCGGCTTTCATGCCAGTCAGAAGATAGGGCGAATGGAGTCGATCAATCGACGGCGAGAGGAAGGCCGATGCAACTTCAGGCGAGTCAATCCCGCGCAGGACGAGGAGCTTGGCGAGGGTTGTACGAATCGCCGGATCCGGTCCCAGAAACGGACCGAGGGCCGGCTCCAAGGTATGCACGCGATGGGTATCGGCTTCTCTAAAATTCCAGCGCACGGCTACCTTGCATTATGCATGACTGACCACTTGGTTTGGAGAATTGAGGGAGGAACCCAGTCGACTTGCGATCTATGGTTCGTCTTCGGTCCCGGACTCGTCGATGGCGATGCTGCCAAAGTCGTCGGCGACTTCCACCAGGCGTTGGTAGTGTTCATACCAGCCGGTGGAGACCTCATACAGCATCATCACGCCCTGGAAGGCGAACCCCAGTTGCAGGAAGCCAGTCTTGCCCAGGTAGGTTTTGAGCCACTTGGCGTCTTCGACGTCGTCATCGCTGGTGAAATCGGCATTGCTGAGGCGGCTAATGATCTCGTCGAGTTCTTCGCGATCGAGCTGCCAGGAATCCATGGTAAGGAAAGGCGATCCTGCGGCCTTGGCAAGTTCGACAAAGTCCTTCCAGCTTTCCGAGTCGTCGGCTGGCTTCCACATGACCGTCTGGACTTCTTCGTGGTCCACATATCCGGGGAAACGGCGCATGCCGTGGCCCTCGATGAAGGCCACCATGTCATCTTTCATCGTCGCAAGATCGTCGGGCAGCTGTGGCATGGGTAATTGGCTAATTGTATGCCAAAAAGGGAGGTCGGGCGTCAGGGCTCAGGCATATCGCAAGTTCCACATCAAAGCTCGGCAGGGGATCCCGTTCAAGGCCGCCATGCCTAAATGGCGATGGTGCCTCGGTCAAGAATCTCAACCATGGATGTCAACCATGAACCGTTAGCTGCGCGGCGACCGAGGGCATGAGTCGATTGTCTGGCGCACGACACCGGTCGCGATGATGGTGCTTCCTCCTTGCGCGAGCGGCCGGCGGATAACTGACAGCTTCTTTTTCTGCTAAACTAACTTCTTCGCCACACTCTCCTAATCGCACATGATTCTTTCAAAAGAATTTGTGGGCTACATGGCCCGCGAGACCGTGAAAAGACTGGTTGGAACGCACTTCATAGAAAGTAAGTCTTTGCCGCAAGTTACAGAGAAAGTGCACGCGGCGATGCTGGATGAGCTCTCGCTTGAAGACCGCATCAACGACGAGGTGCGGGTCATCCTAGAAGCCTATTCCGACGAAATGCGAAATACCGGCGCGAACTATCAAGAGATGTTCCGCAAGGTGAAAAACGAGCTGGTGCGCAAGTACAGGGCAGTACTATGAGGATCAGCCGCGACAAAGCCAACAAGGTCGCCCATGTGGTCACTGACGCTCTTGCTGGCATCGACGAAGTAGATTTCGTCGAGGACCGAAATACGATTCGCCTGGAAGTTCGCAAGATTCTCGAGGACTTGCTCAATCAGGAAGCCAAGATCGACCAAGCAGCTCGCCAGAAGATCGAAAGTCAGAAGCGCACCATTCTTGAGGGAAGCCAGGAGTGGGATATCCTCTACCGCAAGTACTACAACGAGGAAGTGAAGAAACTGGGTCTGTAGGACGGTTTCTCTGGTTTTTCTCAAGCAGCCCGGCTCATCAGTCAGATTCCTCTTCCCCGATCTACAACTCGACGGCAATCGTTTATACCAGAGAATTCACACCGCAAGTCTCAACTCGAGTCGGCACAAGCCGCTAGGCCTACGCGATAATAAAGGCGTGCACTCGCGCGATCTTCCAAAGCTACTCAAATCAGCAGCCGCCGAAGTCGGCTTCGACCTGTGCGGGATCGCACCTGTCCGGGACTTCCCCGAATTGGCGCGGTTTCCTGAGTGGATTGCCGATGGAGGCGCGGGTGAGATGAAGTACCTGGAAGCGCGCAATAGCTCGGGGCAGTTGCAAAGGGCCTCCCTCAAATCTATTTTCCCGTGGGCACGCAGCGTCGTGGTCTGCGCTGTGAACTACAACACCGCACACCCATACTCAACCCAGGTCCGAACGTCTGGTCGGGGGTGGATCTCCCGTTACGCTTGGAGCCGAGACGACTATCACGACTCGGTTCTGCGACGGCTCCGCGAGGTCGAGGCCAAGGCCAGATGTCTTTACCAGCCCGAGGAGATCGAGACACGCTCCTACGTTGATACTGGCCCCATCGTCGAGCGGGTCTACGCCAAGTACGCGGGCATCGGCTGGCTGGGGAAGAATACCTGTCTGATCAATCAGCAGATCGGGTCGTGGCTCTTTCTCGGAGTAATCATTACTTCTGTTGAACTCACTCCAGACTCACCGGCCCCCGACCGCTGTGGGACGTGCACCCGCTGTATTGAGGCCTGTCCAACCAACGCCTTCGTGGCTCCTCATCATCTTGACTCAAACAAGTGCATCGCATACCTCACCATTGAAAAACGCGGCCCCAGTCCTGAAGAGTTGCGCGAGGGCATCGGACATCAGGTATTCGGGTGCGACATCTGCCAGGACGTTTGCCCATGGAACCGCAAGGCGCCGGCGACAGAGAAGGCTGAGTTTCAACCGCGGGCGGAATTTGTGAACCCTGCTTTAGAGTGGCTGGCGGAAATTTCCGAAGAGGAGTTTCGCGACTCGTTTCGAGGCTCTCCGGTGAAACGCGCCAAGCGCAACGGTCTCCGTAGAAATGCGCTAATCGCGATCGGAAACACTGGGAATTCCGGGCTCTTGCCCGTCGCCGAGCGGGCGGCCCATGATCCCGATGCGACCGTGGCCGAGGCCGCGAAGTGGGCCAGACAGCGGCTCGCAAAATGAACCCCGTCGGGGCGAGCAGTTCCGACAGGTCGCCAGGGTCCGAGCGATAGGCTAATCTTTCAGCCATGCCCCTCAAGGAATCGGAAGCGCTCGTGTTGCGGACCTATCCCTTCCGTGAGGCCGATCTGCTCGTGACTTTGTTCACCCGCAACGAAGGAAAGATTCGTGGCGCTGCGAGGGCCGCAAAAAAATCTCGCCGACGATTCGGCGGCGCGCTCGAACCCCTCACCTATGTAAAGGTCACCTGGGAAGATCGCGAGCGCCAGGAGTTGTCCAGACTAGATGCGTGCGAGGTGCTGGATTCACCGCTAACCTCGGAGGTCAGTTATCCGCGCGCGGTCGCACTCGGACACGTGGCCGAACTGCTCGACGAACTCCTTCCCGATCGAGAGGCCAGCGATGCGGTGTTCCGCCTGGCAGTGACGGTCGTCAAGCAGTTGCGCGGAGACGAGATCTGGTTGCCTGTCACCTATTTCGAGCTATGGATGGCGCGTTTGATGGGATACCTGCCTGAGTTATCAGAGTGCACCAGCTGCGGGCGGTCCTTGAATGCGAGCCGGGCTTTCTTCCACGCGCTGGCGGATGGGCTTATGTGTGCGGACGACAAAAGGCTTGCTTCGTCCGAACTCTCGCCAGAGTCCCGTATGCTTGGAAGGCAGATGCTCAGGGTGCCCCTGTCCGCGATGCAGGCAGCAGGTTCAGCCGCACAAAAGGCTGCCGATCTGCGCAAGTTTCTGTTGCAAACATTGGAACGGCACATCGAAAAAAAATTGATCACGCGGGGAATGCTCGAGAAGCTGCCCACTCGGTGAACCCCCGCTCCTGCTGACGCATCGACTCCCTTCCGTTTACAATCAGGGGACTGGTTCCTTCCGCATGCCTACGCTTCCATCGTTCCAGGGTTGGGTTGCTAGAAGCTAGCAGCTAGGAGTGGAGCTCGCAGCTTTTGCCACATGAATCCAGTAAAGCCAAATGCGCCCACCTTTCAAGAGCTGACCCTACGGCTGCAGACATTCTGGGCAGCGCGCGGGTGCGTCCTGCAGCCGCCCTATGATCTCGAAGTCGGGGCCGGCACGATGGCCCCAGAGACGTTTTTGCGCGTGCTTGGGCCGCAACCCTACAAAGTTGCGTATGTGCAGCCGTCTCGACGTCCGGCGGATGGGCGGTACGGAGAAAACCCCAACCGTTTATACAAACACATGCAGCTTCAGGTCATTTTGAAGCCTCCGCCAGACAACGTTCAGGAGCTCTACCTTGAGTCCATCGAGGCGATGGGGATCGATCTTCGCCAGCACGACATTAAGTTCGAAGAAGACAACTGGGAGTCGCCGACCTTGGGAGCCTGGGGTATTGGCTGGCAGGTGATGCTCGATGGCTTAGAAATCACGCAGTTCACGTACTTTCAGCAGTGCGGCGGGGTCGATCTGTTCCCGATCTCCGCCGAACTGACCTATGGGCTCGAGCGCATTGCAGCGTTTTTGCAGGACGTCGACTCGATCTACGACATTGTGTGGACGCGCGATCCGGCGACGGGACGAGAGACCAAGTACGAGGACGTGCGGCTTGCGGATGAGCTGCAGATGTCGGTCTACAACTTTGAGATGGCCGATGTCGCGAGTGCGTGGAAGCACTTCGAGCTGTGCGAGGCAGAGTGCAAAAGGCTGATTGATCAATATGCGGAAATCGGAAAGGACGAGTCCTGTCCCGCAAATGAGATCGCTCGTGAGAAGAAGCGGTTTCCACTCCTAGGCGCTTACGAGCTATGTTTAAAGTGCTCGCACCTATTCAACATTCTCGATGCTCGCGGTGCAATCTCGGTAACCGAGCGCGTGGGCGTCATTGCTCGCGTGCGGGCGCTCGCGGTCGGAATCGCCAAGGCGTGGGTCGATCAACACACCAGAGAGTCCGAACCCACAAAAAAAAACCCTGAGCCGCCGGCGAGGAAGAAGGCGGTGCGGTTGTCGCCGGTGGGCTCCTGATCTATCGTGTTGCCCCGCAAGGGTGCGAAAGCCTCGCAAAGTTATGTGGTAAGAAGCCTTCAATCCCATCGATAAGCCGAGACCAATGCGTTCATCGGGCTGTCACGGAACACCAACTTTCCAGTGCTGTTTCCGCCCGCGCCGGCTGCAACCATGAGTGGAATCAGGTGCTCCTCCCGCGGATGAGCGAAGGTCGCCTGGGGAGCTTTCTTCCATTCTTTGAGCCGAGCGTTGCGTTCGACAACCGGACTCTCGATCGTCTCCTCGAGCCAGGTATCAAATTCTCGTGAAGGCTCTAGGGCGCCTCCTGTAAAGAGCGCACGCAAGTTGTGGAAGCTCATTCCGCTCCCAACGATCAGCACCCCTTCGTTGCGAAGCGGCGCAAGCGCGTCGCCAACCGCTAAGTGCAGCGCCGGGTCAAGTGAACTCTCCAGCGACAAACTTACAACCGGGATATTCGCCGCCGGAAAGGCGACCTTGAGGGGGATGAAGACGCCATGGTCATAGCCGCGAGTGGCACTCAGCCTAGCGGACAAGCCTTTCTGTTGCAAAAGTTGCTGCACCTTCCCTGCCAGCTCGGGCGAACCCGGCGCCGGCCAGGTTAGCTGGTAAGTTTCTGCAGGAAAGCCGGAGTAGTCGTAGATCAGCTCTGGAAACGGCGCGGCACTCGCCGTGGTCGCATCTTCTTCCCAATGACCGCTGACGACGAGCAGAGCCCGCGGCCTTTCCGGCAGGGACGGTTGAATGCTTTCCAGAAAGGCGCGTGTCTTCTCCCATGTTTCCGGCGGTCCCATTGTCCATTTCATAAAGAAACATGGTCCACCGCCGTGGGGAATGAAGAGCGAGGGCTGGCGCGCTGGGTTGTCGAATGTGGGCACGTTCGATTCCCCTTCTCGGGGCAATTCATTCGATGTATTTCCGCTGGGGATGATGCAAACCTGCGGCTACACATGCCTTCTTAAGGGAACGTGGCTGTAATTTCTGCCCGGGATTCAGGCTGCCAGGGTTAAGGCTGAAGCATCGGCGTAAACCCTGCAAAACAGGGGTTTCGAGCCACGTCGTGCGGCAGTTTTCATAATGCTCATCCCACTACTCAGGCCTGAAATCTGAGACAATATTGGCTTATCCGCAATGCCTGATTTCCTCCTAGAGATAGGGACCGAAGAAATCCCTGCCAGAATGATCGCAGCTGCGCAAGACGAGCTGCGCCGGCGTGTCGGCGAATTGCTTGAACGCGAGCGCCTGCGACCTTCCGGGGCCCTCGCTGAGCTGGATACGCCGCGCCGACTTGCAGTTCTCGCGTCGGGAATTCCGGCTGCGCAGCCGGACTTGACCGAGCAATTGACCGGGCCTTCGGTGAACGTCGCCTACAAGGACGGACAGCCGACGCCTGCCGCCCAAGCGTTCGCAAAGAAAGCTGGCGTGGATGTGTCGGAGCTCGAAAGGGTTACAACCCCGAAAGGCGAATATCTTGCCGCCCGAGTTACCAAGAGGGGCCGTAGCGCCGCAGAGATTCTGGCTGAGTCCCTGGCGAAAGAGATCGGCGCGATTTACTGGCCGAAGAACATGTACTGGCGCAAAGCAAGTGAGCACTTTGTCCGCCCTGTTCGGTGGCTTGTGGCGATGCTCGATGATCAGGTCATCCCGTTGGAGTTCGCCGGAATTCGAGCGGGAAATAGGTCGCGCGGGCATCGTATTTTGGCGAAGGCGGAGGTTTCAATACCTCGCGCCGGCTCCGGATATGTCGACGCACTTCGTTCCGCAAAAGTACTCGGCCGAGCGGAGCGCGAGCACCAGGTTCGTAAAGCACTGGACGCGGCGGCTCGGAAAATCCCTGACGCGCGTTGGCGCGAAGACAAAGCCTTGCTCGACACAGTGGTGAATCTCACCGAGTGGCCGACGGCAATTCTGGGTAGTTTCGATGCGGAGTTCCTGGAATTGCCGGAAGAAGTCCTGGTCACGGTGATGCGCGATCACCAGAAATACTTCGCGCTCGAGGGCCGGGATGGCAAACTCTTGCCCTACTTTCTAGCCGTGCTGAACACGGATGGCGATCCCCAAGGCCTTATCCGGCACGGCAACGAGCGCGTGTTGCGCGCCCGCTTCAACGACGCTCGCTTCTTCTGGCAGACCGACCAGAAGCATCCGCTGCGCGAGCGGCTCTCGTGGCTCAAGAACGTTACCTTTCAGAAGGATCTTGGCAGTTACTACGAAAAGACGCTTCGCGTGCAGCGCTTATGCAGTTGGGCGTGCGAGACGATCAAGCAAGGTGGGGTAGCGATCCGGCCGGGCGTGGTTCACAAAGCTGCGTGTCTCGCCAAAACCGACCTTACGACCGAGCTAGTCAAGGAATTCACCGAGCTGCAGGGCATCGTCGGTGGGCTCTACGCCCGCGTACAGGTTCTCGATAAGGAGATGCCGGAAACTACGCAACAACTCATCGCACAGGTCATTTACGACCAATACAAGCCGGAGTTTGCGGAAGATTCCGTCCCCAGCACGATTGAAGGCGCGGTGCTCTCGATTGGCGACAAGGCGGACACAATCGCGGGGATGTTTGCGCTGGGGTTCCAACCGACGAGTTCCAAAGATCCGTTTGCATTGCGACGTCAGGCCAATGGAATCGTAAAAACAATCGCGGAGCACAAGCTGCACCTGAGCTTCTCGTCGCTTTTCGGCGTTGCCCGCGACACCTATCGCGGGTCAGCTGCAGAGAAGAAATTTAAGCAAGCTCCCTACGAGGAGCCGATTCGGGCATTTTTCCGCGAGCGGCTGGAGTTTTATCTCCGTGATCAACTTGGATTCAGCTATGACGTGGTGAACGCGGTGCTCGCGGTCGGAGCCGACGACATGGTTGACGCAGTAGCTCGCGCCGAAGCGGTCAAGAGCGTTTTGCATTTGCCGGAGTTTCTCTCGGTTGCGGCGGCATCAAAGCGCATTCGCAACATCCTGAAGCAGGCGGCAGAAAAGAAGTTCACGATTGCGTCCAGTTTTCGGGATCTACCCGACTCTTCTCAGGAAGAGAAGCTGCTGGGAGCTTATGTTGAACGCAACTCCGCGCGCATCGAGAGGTTTCGGCAGGCCAAAGACTACACTGGTGCACTGCAGCTTTTGGCCACGGCGCGCGAACCGGTAGATGCATTCTTCGACAAGGTCATGGTCATGGTTGACAATGAACTGCTGCGCGCCAACCGCTTGGCTCTTCTTCAGAGGTTGGCGAAGGAGTTTTCCACGATCGCTGATTTCTCGGAGATCGTGACCGAGGGCAAGGCGTAGTTCGCCTCGCCTTTCTCATTCCGAAAGGCATGAGCCATGAGGAATCTGCTTCATCCCGCAACAGCAGGTTCTTCCTGGCTTGGCTCTTCGGAATCGGCCTTAGTTTTGGTGGAACAAGGATTTGGGCATCAAAGTTTTCTAAACTTCGTGCAAAAGGACAAACGCAATCATGGCTACGACACTGGCAGAACCGCAAGTCCAGGAAGTCAGTAAACCGAAAACGTCAACCAAGTACGTTTATTTCTTTGGCGGCGGCAAGGCCGACGGCAATGGCAAGATGAAGGACGTCCTCGGCGGCAAAGGTGCTGGCCTCGCCGAAATGACCAACGCCGGCCTCCCTGTACCTCCGGGGTTCACTATTCAGACCGAAGCCTGTCGCGAGTACATGCGCAAAGGCGGCGTCTCCGACGAAGTAGATCGCCAGATGGATGCGGCGCTCGCTCAACTCGAAGCCCTGCAGGGCCAAAAGCTCGGGAAGGGCGACAATCCGCTGCTCGTCAGTGTGCGTTCCGGTGCAAAGTTCTCCATGCCGGGGATGATGGATACGATCCTCAATCTCGGCCTGAACGATGGGAGCGTCGAAGCCCTGGCCAGGAAGAGCAGCAATCCGCGTTTCGCCTACGACTCCTATCGCCGTCTCATTCAGATGTTCGGCAACGTGGTGCTCGACATCGAGAAGCACGCATTCGACGAAGTGTTCGACGGCAAAAAGAAGCAACGCAAGGTGAAACTCGATACCGAACTCGACGCCAAGGCTCTCAAGGAAGTCATCGCTGAATACAAGAAGGTCGTGAAGAAGGAAGCGAAACGCGACTTTCCGCAAGACCCCCATGAGCAGCTGGTGATGGCGCGTGACGCCGTATTCCGCTCCTGGCAGAACGACCGCGCGAAGCACTATCGCCGAATCAATAATATCGACGACATGCTAGGCACCGCGGTCAACGTGCAAGCCATGGTTTTTGGCAACCTGGGCGAGACCAGCGGCACTGGCGTCGGCTTCACCCGCAACCCCGCCATTGGCACCAAAGAGTTTTACGGCGAGTTTCTGATGAACGCGCAGGGCGAAGATGTGGTTGCTGGCATCCGAACCCCGGTTCACATCTCCGAGCTCGAAAAGGTCATGCCGGACGTTTACCGCCAGTTGCACGAAATCACCACCCGGCTCGAGCAGCACTACCGCGACATGCAGGATTTCGAATTCACCATCCAGGAAGGCAAGCTGTACATGCTCCAGACCCGCAATGGCAAGCGCACGGGTATCGCCGCAGTGCGCGTCGCCATCCAGATGGTGGAGGAAGGGCTGATCACGAAGGAAGAGGCCATTTTCCGTGTCGAACCCAACCAGCTCTACGACTTCCTGGTTCCGCGCTTGGACGAAAAGAAAGCCAAGGTGGAAGTGCTCGCCACCGGACTTCCGGCATCGCCGGGAGCGGCTGTCGGCCAGATCGTGTTCACCGCTGACGAAGCAGTCGAGAAGGCTGGGCATGGCGCGAAGAAGAACCCCGTCATCTTGGTTCGTGCTGAAACCACGCCGGAAGATATTCACGGCATGGAAGTCGCCGCCGGCATTCTGACCTCGCGCGGCGGTATGACCAGCCATGCGGCGGTCGTCACGCGCGGCATGGGCAAGTGTTGCGTAGCGGGGGCGGGCGACATTCACGTCGACGAGAAGGCTCGCACCATGTCCGTGAAGGGGCAGACCTTCCGCGAGGGAGACTGGATCTCGCTCGACGGCACCACCGGCCGCGTAATCAAGGGAAAACTCGATGCCATTCCGCCAAAAGCCGATGATCCTGAACTGCTCAAGCTGATGGGCTGGGCGGAGCCATTCCGCAAGCTGCGGGTGCGCGCCAATGCCGATATCCCGCGCGATGCCATCCAGGCGCGTGCGTTCGGAGCAGAAGGTATCGGCCTGTGCCGCACTGAGCACATGTTTTTCGCCGAGGACCGGATCCCCCACATGCAGGCGATGATTCTCGCCAACAACGAGAAGGATCGCCGGCTGGCGTTGAAAAAGCTGCTTCCGATGCAGCGCTCGGACTTTATCGGCGTGTTCCGCGCAATGGATGGCTTCGCGGTCACGATTCGCCTGCTGGATCCGCCGTTGCACGAATTCCTGCCGCGCCGCGAAGATCTGATGGTCGACATCGCAGTTCTTCCCCACGCGACAGCCAAAGAAAAGAAGGAAATGGTCGAGAAGTATGGACGGTTCGGCGCCAAAGGAGCCGGCGATCTGAAGAAGGTCTTGCCGACGTTACTGCGTCGCGTGGAGCAGCTGCACGAGTTCAATCCGATGCTCGGCCACCGGGGATGCCGCCTAGGCATCACCTATCCTGAGATCAGCGAGATGCAGGCACGCGCCATCTTTGAGGCGGCAGTGGCAGTAGCGAAGGACGGCGTGAAGGTCTATCCCGAGGTCATGATTCCGTTAACCGCCACCTTGAAGGAAATGGCGAACCAGGCGGCGATCGTGCACCGTGTGGCCAAGGAGGTCTTCAAAGAGAAGGAACGCAAGGTCGATTACATGGTCGGGACCATGATCGAGCTGCCGCGAGCCGCTTTGGTTGCGGATGAGATCGCGAAGGAAGCGCAGTTTTTCTCATTCGGTACCAACGACCTTACCCAAACCACGTTTGGATTCTCGCGCGACGACATCAACAAGGTTCTGCCGACGTATCTTGCCGAAGGCATTCTGAAGCAGGATCCATTTGCCGTGCTGGACCGGGAGGGCGTTGGCCAGTTGGTAAAGATGGCGACCGAGCGTGGGCGCAAAACGCGTCCTGAACTGAAGGTCGGCATCTGCGGCGAACATGGCGGCGAGCCGTCGTCGGTCGAGTTCTGTCACCAGGTGGGACTCAACTATGTGTCGTGCTCACCATTCCGAGTGCTGACGGCGCGTCTGGCCGCAGCGCAAGCCGCAGCCGTCGACAAGCTTGGCGGCGAAGGTGGCAGGACGAAGTAGTTTCACGGGTAAAAGCATGGCCGGGGACCATTCCCCGGCCTTTTTATTTGGGACGAGATGTGGCAGGTCGGGATGCCTCCAGAGTGATGGTGCGATGGCCCCCGTCTGCCAAAATCAACGCACCATCCCCACTGCGTTTTGGAACCTGAATTTTGCGTTTGACTATATAACATTAAACTTATATAAGTATTCTTGAATATATGAGCCCCACGCTGAACCTCGATGCCGCGTTTGCTGCTTTGGGCGACCCGACGCGACGGGCGATCCTGGCCCGTCTTGCCAAGGGAGAGGCCACGGTCAATGAACTCGCAGAGCCTTTCGATCTGACCCAGCCCGCGATCTCTCAACACCTGCGGGTGCTTGAAGAAGCAGGCCTTGTGGCCAGCCGCGTTGAAGGGACGAAGCGGCCTCGACGCCTGGAAGGAGCCGGCATCGCCGCCATGGACGAGTGGCTCGCGATGCTGCGCAAAGCCCTCGAGGCAAACTATCGCCGGCTGGACAGAGTGCTGGCCGCTATCGAATCCGGAAAGGAAAAGAAATGAGCAAAATGACGTTGAAAACCGAAGGCGACAAGCACGTTGTTGTAACCCGACGCTTCGCCGCGTCTCCAGAAGCGTTGTATCGCGCCCATACCGATCCCGCCCTAATCCAAAAGTGGATGCTCGGTCCCGAGGGTTGGACGATGCCGGTGTGCATCAACGAAGCGAAACCAGGTGGCAAGATCCGTTTCGAATGGTCGAACGGCAAGGGCCAAGGGTTTCACCTTACCGGAGAGTATCTGGAACTTGAGCCTTACAGCAGGATCGTCCACGTCGAACGAATGCACCTGCCCGATCCCACGCCGGATAATCACGTCGAAACGAGATTTGATCCCCAAGGCACAGGGACCTTGATGACGATGCGAATGACCTTACCCGATGCGAAGACCCGTGAGGCCATGCTGGCAACGGGTATGGAACACGGAATGGAAGCGAGCTACGTTCGACTGGAAGGAATTCTGTAAGTGCGCAGCTCGGGTTGCCCCGCCCTTCCAGCAATCGGGAAGGGAGGGGCAGGCTTGCCAGGCGAGGCTGCTGCTCGATCGCATTGCCGAGCGTCAATCCCCAGCGGAAGTCTCTACCTGTAGAATCTCTCCATGTTTCAACACATCGGCATTGTGGGATGTTCGGCAGAGGGAGCGGCGTTGTGTTACCGGACCATCTGCCTGGAAGGCGAGCAGTTTGCGGGACGGTATGGCCATCCCGAGGTCTCGATGCACACGCATTCCTTTGCCGACTACATGCGCGCGATCGAGCAGCAGGACTGGGGCGCGGTTGGAGAACTGATGCTCGTTTCGGCGGAGAAGCTCAAGCAGGCCGGCTCTGATTTCCTGATTTGTCCCGACAACACCATTCACCAGGCGCTTCCTTTCATTCAGTCCAGATTACCGCGCCCGTGGCTGCACATTGCGGAAGTGGTGGCTGAGGAGGCCGTCCGTCGCGGCTTTCGCTGCCTGGGCCTGCTTGGAACACGCTGGCTGGTGGAGAGCGAAGTCTATCCTCAGGCGCTCGCGACCCACGGGCTCACCTACGTTCGCCCTAATGCGACCGAGCGCGAGGAGATCAACCACATCATCTTCGACGAGCTGGTTTGCGGCGTGTTCAAGCCGGAGGCAATCGCATATCACCAGAGCGTAATCTCCCGGCTAAAGCAGACGGGATGCGATGCGGTGGTCCTCGGCTGTACCGAGATCCCGCTGATCATGAGCGATGCTAATTCTCCGCTACCAACCCTGGACTCGACGCGACTGCTGGCGCGGGCAGCACTAAGGCGCGCAAGCGAACCACGCTAAGCCTGCGACTTCATGAGTCCTGGTGTGACAGAACTTAGAATTTGATAAGGTACGTCTATGCCGAAATTCGAGCGGCACATTTTCATTTGCGGAAACGTACGTCCCGCGGGGCATCCGCGCGGTTGCTGCGATCCGAGCGGGAATGCAGAACTACAAAAGCGCTTCAAGCAAAGGCTCGCTGAACTTGGGTTAAAGGGCAAAGTACGCGCAAACCAGGCCGGTTGTCTAGATCAATGCGAGCACGGACCGAACCTTGTGATCTATCCTGACGCGGTTTGGTATGGATCCGTGACGTTGGCGGACGTGGATGAGATCGTGAACTCCCACATCCTCGCCGGCCAGCCCGTCCAGAGATTGATTTTGAAAGACGACTGCCTGAACGCTGCCGCCTGTGAGCACCGGCAACCACCGAACATCAAACCGTAAAGTGAAGGGCTGGGCGTTCCTAGAAAGCGGAAATCCCACTTCTTCGAAACCTCTGCGGACAAAAGCCGCGTGTGTGGTCCACTTCAGCTCTTGGGACTTCGCGTTCACCAAGCCGCTCTAGCGGTGTGCTTCTCGTGCCACGTGTCTCCTAAATCTTTGGTCATCTCGGTAACCAGGACGCATGCTAGGCACCGGCTAATGGAATCAACAGCAACCAGGAGAGCTCGCGACTCATCAGCCAGCACAGCACCAAAGTACTCGCATGGCTGCTGCAATAGCGAACTAAAATCGATTTTTCCCCTGCAGACCAAACCCGGAGAATTGTCCGAAAAATACCCATGGCTACACCCGCAACAACGCTGGAGTTCCTTCTGGTGTCGAGTGACCGATCGACCGCCGGCATCATTCAATCTGCTATGGACCAAGTCGGAGGAACGGCCGAGTGTCCTCCTTCTCTCGAGGCCGCCCGCGAGCTCATTGTCAGCCGCAAAGTCGACGGTGTCATCCTGGATGTGGATCTCACAACCGTGCTTGACCTGATTATTCGCATGCGCTGGAGCAAGAATGCGCGAGCCTTTGCGTTCGTGTGCATGAAAAACGATGCCGAAGCGGCCGCTGCTCTCAAGGGCGGTGCGACAGCGTTTTTCACCAAGCCGCTCACGGTCGAGAACATCGCGACCAAGATCAGCTCGTTCAAGTCCCTCATTCTTACCGAGAGGCGCCGCTATCAGCGCTTCAACGTCACGTTGCCCGTGGCTATCACCTTGGGGGAGATCGAGTATTCGGGCTTGGTCGAAAATATCAGTCAAGGGGGCTTTGCCGTGCGCCTTCCATGCCTGCTCCCGTCCGACTCACTCGTGGAATTTTCATTTGATCTCGATGCATGCACGACGATCCAGGGCTGTGCACAGTTGAAGTGGGTAGGCTGTGACGGACTCGCGGGCATGGAGTTCAGAGCCCTCCCACAGAATAGTAAAGATGCCTTGATGGCCTGGCTGCGAGACCAAGGGTCGGCTTCGCTCGTCGAAGACTGAACGGAAGCTAGAGCGTTTTTTCCGCTGAGATCTCTGCCGGCATCGATGGCCCGCTTCCCGCCCCGGTTTTTCGAAGCGCTTTGGCAATTTCGTCGAGATCTTGCGCTCCCAAGTTGAGTCCGGCTGCGTCGATCCAACCTTCCACCTGCTGCGGGCTGCGGGCACCAACGATGGCTCCCGTGACTCCGGGCCAAGCCAGCACCCACCCCAGCGCGACCGAGGAAACAGAGGTATCGTGCCGCTCTGCTACGGGGCGTAACAAATCCCGGAGGGCGAGATTCCGGCTGAGGTTTGGTTCGTTAAACTCCGGCGAACGACGGCGCCAGTCCTCCGCCGCAATGGAGGCCATGCGGGAGGCCGTAAAGGTATCGGTCAAAAGGCCGGACTGCATCGGACTGTAGCAGATCACGCCGGTTCCGTACCCCTCGCACCAAGGAATCTCCTTTTCGCCAACAGCACGATTGATCAACGAAAACGGTGGCTGGAGTGAATCCACATGGCGGCTGGCTTCGCAGCGGCCGAGCAACTCAACATTGAAATTCGACACTCCAGCCGCGCGGATCTTCCCTTCTTCGACGAGCTTTATCATCGTGGCCCAGGAATCCTCGATGGGTACGTCCGTCTGGTCGGGCCAATGAAACTGATAGAGATCAATTCTTTCGACCCCTAAACGGCGGAGCGATGCTTCGCATTCACGGCGGATAGACTCGGGCCGCAAGGAGCGCAAAGGTGGCCCCATGGGATCTCTCCCTTCGTACACGACGCCACATTTTGTGAACACGTACGGACGCTCATTGGCGGGCAGTTCGTGCAACAAACGACCGACCAGTTCCTCGGAATGGCCAAGACCATAAGCCGCTGCTGTGTCGATCCAGTTGATACCTAACTGGACGGCGCGGCGCATAGCGGCGAGAGAATCCCGGTCGTCTTGTGGCCCCCAACCGAAGTACCACCCGCCCCCGCCGATGGCCCATGCTCCAAAACCGAGTCGGGTAATGTTGAGGTCTGAACGGCCGAGTCGCTGCGTTGGTAACGCCATGAGTTCTCCTGCCTAACATTTCGGATGAGTCAGCTGAATCTCGGGATAGGTATCAGATGCGAAATGCAGTCCATTGGTGCGGCAGAAATTCTAACTCGTCCCGCCCCCGCTGGGACGAGAACACCCGGCGCACTTGGTAAACGAAAGGGCGGGCACTGGCATGCTGAATTTCTCCGTCCTTCTCGTCAGGTACACCCGGGAACGAGTGCATGGCGGGTTTCTGAGCCGGCCGCCAAGGGGAGGCAAACCCGCAGGCGGATACTAGCGCATCGTCGGCAGAGACGAAAGGTGGTTTTGACGAACCGCCCTGAGGCTATTCCGAACTGGACTGGCGGTCCGGCGACGGCCGTTTGGTCATCGCGACGGGCCGCTTCGTCAAAAGCTGGCCCGGTCGAGCCACAACCCATGGCAGAATGAAGCGGTGATATCGCCTCGGATGCGTCAGCGGATCCGATTCGTCGCGGGACTCTGGCTCGCTTGGACGATCGCCGGGCTTTTCTACATTACCCAGGACTCAGTGCCGCGTCTCTATCGCGGCCAGGCCGTGGCCTGGAAGTACGTGTTCGTCGGCTGGATGGCCGGAATGTACGTTTGCGCTGCGCTCACGCCGGCGCTCTTGTGGCTCGGCAAGCGATGGCCGGTCGAGCGACGCGTCAGCAATGCTGGGTTGCATCTCGGTTTCAGCATGATCTTCTCGGTCTTGGCGACGGTGATCGAAGTCCCCGTGCTGCTGCTGCTCGGCGTTTTCCCCGCGGCGACGCCGCCCTCGATTCCCGCCGGCATTCGGCTGTTTCTGTCATTTGGGATTCAGGGCGGCGTCATCCGCTATGGGGCCGTAATCGCGCTGCAGGCTGTGTACCGGTCGCAAAAAAACGCCAAGATTCGCGAGCGGGAGGCGTTCGACTTAAAGGTGCAGGCGTCCGAACTCGCCAAGCAACTCGCCACCGCGCAGCTCAGCGCCCTCAAGATGCAGCTGCAGCCGCACTTTCTCTTCAACACGCTTGGCGCCATCATCGTCTTGATCCAGCAGCAGAAAACTTTGCAGGCGGAAGCGATGGTTGAGAAGCTCGGGGATCTACTTCGTCTCACGCTGGAAGACGTCGAGGCCCAGGAAGTGCCGCTTTGGCGCGAGCTGGAATTCCTCCGGCTGTACCTCTCGATCGAGCAAGTCCGGTTTGAGGACCGGCTGAAGGTATGCATTACACCTGCTCCCGCTCTGTCCGACGCCCTCGTACCGCACATGGTGCTGCAGCCGATCGTCGAGAACGCGGTCCGCTACGGCCTCGGCGAGAGCGAGGATGCGGTGACCATTGAAGTTGGAGCGACCAGCGCGAACGGCTCACTCTCCCTGGTCGTGTCCGATGACGGCCCTGGGCTTCTGTCCCCCAAGCCTGGTCACTCCGGAATCGGGCTGACGAATACGAGAACCCGCTTGGCGCGCCTGTACGGCGATAACGCCCGTCTCGTTGTCGAGCAAGCCGCGGGTCGAGGCGTGCGGGTCACCCTCATATTGCCGATGCGAACCCTCCCAGCCGAGGGCGAACCATGCCAATAAGGGTTCTCGTCGTAGACGACGAACCACTCGCGCGCGAGGGTTTGAAGCTGTTGCTTAGCCGTCAACCGCAGGTTGAATCCGTCTCAGAAGCGCGAAACGGACGAGAGGCGATCGCCTCAATCCGAGAGCAGAAGCCGGACCTGGTGCTCCTCGACGTGCAGATGCCGCGGACGAACGGCTTTGCCGTGATCCACGCCATTGGAGCAGAGCACATGCCACCGGTAATTTTTGTGACCGCGCACGACCAGTATGCGATCCGGGCCTTCGAGATCGCGGCGATCGACTATCTGCTCAAACCGGTCACCGAGGAGCGCTTCGCGCTCGCATTCAACCGAGCGATCGGCAGGCTACGAGGCACGCCGCACGATGAGGCCACGCGGCAAGTGCTGGCGATGCTCGATGCCGTCGCGAATCCGCCTCGGCAGCTCGAGCGATTCGCAGTTCGATCCGGCGAGCGCACCATCTTTGTCCCAGTCGAGGAGGTGGACTGGATCGAAGCTTTTCAGAACTACGTCCGACTGCATGCTGGCTCGGCAAACCACCTGCTGCACGTTCCCATGAACACCCTCGAGGGCATACTCGATTCCAACCGCTTTCTACGAGTCCATCGATCACACATCGTGAACCTCCGACGAATCGCGCAGCTGTGGTCAATCACGCACGGCCAGTATGTGATCGAGCTCAGGTCGGGCCAACGCCTGCACTCGGGGCGCACCTATGGAGAGCGGATCCGCCGCGCGCTGACGAACCCGTTTTGACCCGGCCCGCCATCTAAGGCTCCACGATCCATCTCTGCGGGTCGGTGAATTCGGCCCTATGCTGGTCAAGAAGGCAATATCCGTAAGAAAGAAGTTACTGGGAGGAAAGGGAATAGAGGCGCTGGTGCCGAAGAAGGGACTCGAACCCCCACACCCTTGCGGGTACATGGACCTGAACCATGCGCGTCTGCCAATTCCGCCACTTCGGCAAGTCACTGCGTTGCGGGGCGGCTTGAAGCCGCCTTGATGGAAGAGACTACGCCATCTATTCTACAGGGCAAGCGAGGGGTGTCAAACCTCGAGCGGAGGCATTCGACGATATGCGATCCTCGCAACGCAAGAAAACGACTCATCCATCTGCAGCGGCCTCGAAACCGCCGAAACCTGGCATTGACCACGAGAAAGTAAAGCAGTTGCGAACGCTGGCGCACGACTTGAGCAATTCTCTCGAGGCAATCTTGCAGGCTTGCTATCTCCTGAGCCATGCTGAACTCAACGCCGACAATCGCCGTTGGGTGCAGCTGATCGATACTTCGTCACAAGATGCGGCGCGTATCAATCGCGAGATCAGGACGTCTTTGCGCGCTCTCTCGAGTGAGTAGCGCAACGCACTCGGCAGGGCCTTCGTCTACAATTGCCATTCGCAGCAAGAATCCCCAGCAAGGAGAGCAATGATGGAAAGGAAAGCTAGCGCAGTCTGGAAGGGCGGCCTCAAGGATGGCAAAGG
>DATNEX010000138.1:0-2973 GCA_035606605.1 Terriglobales bacterium | reverse complement strand
CGCGGTCGCATCGAAGGTTTCAGGGCGATCACTAGGCAGCCCGAAAATAAACGATCCGAGCACGTGCACCCCATGACGTCGAAAAGTCTTCAGTCGCTCAATAAGGTCTGCACCGGCAAGATTGAAATCCTTATAAACATCTTTCAGGCCCGCCGGAGTAACGGACTCAATCCCGACGAGAGCGCCCTTGATGCGGGCGGTTTTCATTGCCCTGAGAAATTCGACGTCTTCGGCGGCTTCCATGGTGATCTGAGTAAAGAAAACCATGTCCTCGGGAAGTTTCGCCAGACGTTCCATCAGCTCGAAGCGTTCAGCACGCAGGGCTTTGAGTCCATTCAGCCTCGCGGTGTTGTTCTGCTGGGCGGCCAGCTCCAAGTCCTTAATGGTGACGGGATAAAAGTTGTCATCGGCCAACGCGACGAATCGAAAACCGAGGCGGCGCAATTGCACAATTTCTTCGATTACAACATCGGAAGAGCGTTGACGAGGCCGCTGTCCATCGGTGCGCCAGACTGAGCAGAACGAACAATGCTTGGGACAACCGCGGACCGTCTGCACCGAAGCCCACATGTAGCGGTCGCGCGGAATTAAGTCCCAGCGCGCCTGAACAAAGTCGCGGGCATCGATCTGGCCGCCGAGGTAGAGAGCTTGCGGAACACCGGCGTGACAGTCCGTCAGTACCTTGGCCCAGACAACATCTCCATCACCTTTCACCACGGCGTGAGCGCCGCCGAGTTCTCGGGCTTCCTCGGGATACAGAGTGGCGTGAATTCCGCCGAAAATCACATATGCTCCACGCTCTCGCGCCAGCGTTCCAAGTTCATAGCCGCGCAGCGCGTTGGCGGTATGAATGCCAATGCCGACGACATCTCCCGGCTGGATTCGCGCTGGATCGATTTGGAATAGAGTCTCATCAACAAGAATGGGATCACCGAAAGTTCTTGGTGTAGCGCCGGCCAGCACGTATTGCCAGCGAGGAGTGATGACTGCAGTCCCAAATGAGACAGCGCTCGGGTTAACCAGATGCACGTTCATCTGTGTTTTTCTCCTTGGCTTGCATTTTTTGGTGAATACGCTTTACCAGACACTGCGACGTGTCAGTTGACTTGCTTCGTGCTGGCTCGGGCGAGGTGAGTGCCTTCGCGCCCAAGAGTATACGCCGAGAAGATGTCATTAAAGGATTAAGGCTAAAAATCTTTTTCTCCGCGGGGAAGAGGATCATTCGTGGGTCAGCATTTGCAAAGACATTATGCGCCGACGAGGAAATCCCAATTGGGGTCACACAAGCCTCTTCATCCATAAGTTTCCGACGGAGTTTGAACTCCTCGTGAAACGTCTGCGCCTCACGCAGGAGAAAATACACGTCCCCGCCTGAATTGAGGCTGTGGGCACGGCCAACCGGAATCGTTGCTATGTACCTGGCTGCTCCAGGAGTGGGGGTTGGAGGTCGAGCTTAATTATGGCCTTTAAAATGCTCATGCATGGATTCCGCCTCCCGTAATTGGTGGCGATCAATCTCTATATGACGCATAAGCAAGAAAACGTATACCTGGGCTTTACAACTTTTGGGGAATTGACCATGGTCAAAGCGTCGCCATAGCGTGGGGAAAGGGCTCAGGGGTGTGTGCCATGTTTGTTCTCGCTTCCGGAAGGATCAGGTTGCTAGGAGATTGCTTCGGGGCGAAAACTGCGAAGAACACGAAGCGAAAGTCGGAGCTGCAACGCCTCATAGGATGGCAACAGATCAGTGCTTTTCTTGGTCAGCCGATTTCCCTTGTACGGCGCTGGGCGCGCCAGGGCATGCCCATAAAGAAACGAGGCCGCTTCGTGACTGCGACAGTCGCAGAACTGGACAGGTGGCTGGGAGAATAAGCGAGTCGCGCGCGTGTAGCGCATCCTGAACCCAATCCCCAGACGAATGTCCATGGCCGATATCGGAGGATTGGCGGCGAATCTATTCCGTCAGCTTGTGGGTTGCCCTGCCGGGTTTTCGAGGGACGGTTGGCCATGTCCAAGCTGACTGGCGACAACATCGCTAGGACGGTTTGTGGGCGAAGAAATGGTGCAAAGTTGTGCTAATCACCTCTATCAACAGCAGATAGCGCGCATGTTTCAAAGCCTAGTCTCGGGCGCACCTACTTCGCCTTAGATATCAGCAGAGACGCAGTTTGCGGCGGAACATCAACGAGGACAACCGAACCATTCGATTGATCATTAAGCTTAACTACCAGCCGCTTGCCATCGCCGCTTGCGGAAACACGCGACCACTTTGAAGGAAGCTCGACTTTGACAGTTAGCGGAAGATCATAAATATTCTTGTCCATCGGCCAGCTCAGTCTCACGTCAACGTGATCCGCAGCGCTTTCAGCGATACGAATGGAAGCAGCCTTGCGCTCCTGAATGTAGCGGACGACGTCACCGAAGGTAGCGCTCCATATTTCGCGATGTCGCTCCAAATAAGTCGCCAGCTCGTCGAGAGCTTCCGGCGTGATCGAAAGCCAATCTCCACCAACTCCATGGAAGCAGTACACTCCCCAGCGTCCTCCCTCAAATGCTGGGTTGCCCATCTGAAGGAGAGCTACAAAATCCTTGCCTGCCGTTGGGCCAAGGTCGCTCACGGCAAGGACGTTAAGTTCATCGGGATCGATTGCACCACCCCCGACCGCTCTTGCGGCGAACGAGTGTTCCGACACATATCGTGCGAACAGAGCCGCGTTCGTGACCTCGTCCTCCGATTTTCCAAAGCTCATGTTGCCGCATGGATAAGCGAATGTCAGACCTCGCTTCGAATTACTCGCTTGCGTGATATCTTCGGCCGCTTTTCTGATTTCGGCTTCCATCATTTCGGGCGTGTAATCCTGCGAATGTGGCGTGATCTGCGGGAGCAAGCATGGATGATGCACGGTGTGATTCGCCAGTTCGTTACCGGCTTGCGCCAGCTGCTTCCA
The DNA here is from genome assembly GCA_035606605.1 of Terriglobales bacterium. Classification (GTDB taxonomy): domain Bacteria; phylum Acidobacteriota; class Terriglobia; order Terriglobales; family Acidobacteriaceae; genus Gp1-AA145. The sequence continues at coordinate 25 of DATNEX010000138.1, read as the reverse complement.
TTCGGTTTTTCGCTTCTCCCAAGGA
>DATNEX010000112.1:0-57851 GCA_035606605.1 Terriglobales bacterium | reverse complement strand
GGTGGAGACACAACCCAGTCTCCGGACTTGATTCTTGCAGACATTATCCTGCTGGGGTCGGTTGCCAAGGGCCGGGCGATTCTGCGTTCGGGAGCAAGGCCCGGCGATCGGATCTATGTGACTGGGGAACTGGGCGCAGCGGCTGCCGAAACCGACTTCCTCTACAAGCAAGAGGATGGTTGTGCCAAGAAATCGCAATGGATTCCCCAGCCTCGAATTGCCCAGGGCCGATTTCTCCAGGAACGGCGGATTGCCACCGCCATGATTGACATCAGCGACGGACTTTCGACCGACCTATGGCACATTTGCGAAAACAGCGGTGTGGGAGCGAGCATTCGTGCCACTGCCCTTCCCCGGGGAAGGTTCCGCGGGCGCGAAGTCGGGTTTGATTTCGCCTTGCACGGCGGTGATGCCTACGAACTGCTTTTCACGGCTCGAAAGCACACCAGCGTCCCGGCAAGCATCCAGGGCATTCCGGTCACCGCGATCGGAGAAGTTGTGCGTGGAAAAGACATGATGCTTGTCGATTCAGACGGACGGCTTTGCCCTTTGCAGCCTCGCGGCTGGGAACACTTCCGCAAGCTCAGTTCCTCGAAGTAAATTTCCCCGAACCAAGAGAACGGCCACGTTTCGATTTCCCGACCTTGAGTTCAGGGATATCAAGGGCCGAGCCATCATGAAGGGTGACTTTGGTTACCTGGGTCGGCATAGCTGTGCTTTCATTGCGGGACTACATTAGGAACATGTGGTCTCTCACCCTTCTCCTCGCGCTCCTCACCTCCACCGGCTTCGCGCAACAACCCGTCGCGCATCCGGTCAACGACGACTTCGTACATCAGCAGTTCGGGAGCACGTGTGCACTCGATCCGAAGTTCACCCCAATGACTGCCGATCTGAATGGCGATGGCATTGAGGACATCCTGATCGTGGCTCGATGTAAGAACCCACTCATCGATCAAGCCGAGAAGGACTACAAAGTGGTCGATCCGATGAACTCGTTCTTTGGCTACGGCAATCCCAAGGTGACCTCAACCATGGGACAACAGGACCCGCGGCTGAAAGGAATTTCGCTCCTGATCATTCACGGCGTGGGTGCCGAAGCGTGGCACACCGCGACTCCGGGAGCGAAGTTTGTCATCATCAACATCGACGTGAAAACAGCCGTGCTAAAGAAGCTGAAGCTGCGAAAGAAAACGGTGACCGCCATCTACATAGAGGAAGCTACCGGCGACCAGATGACGGCCGCGATTTTCTGGGATGGAAAGAAATACAAGTACGAGCCGCTGGGATCCAGCATGGAATAAGAAGAGGCAGGCTGAAGCCCGCCTCTTGCTTGGGTCGCGATCAACTACAGTTCGAAGTGGAACACATCCAGGACAAAGAACGTCTTGCTGTTGACTAGCACAATGTGCCCGCCGATGACGGTATGCATGTATCCGGGCGGCGGCGGCGGCAGATAACGCACAACCTCTACCGGGCAAGGATGCATCTCTCGGCGCAATCCCGGGGGTAGAGTTCCTCTCACAACCAACTGGCGCTCAAGCCCAGGCGGCAGACGATCGCGTTTCGCCAGTCCTGGCGGCAGGTGGTTGTAGTGCGCACGGTACCAGTCGTGCAGGTCACGGTCTCGATCACGGTAGTAGCCACGATCGTCGTCACGATCATGCTTCTCATGGCCATAGGCATTACCGTGCCCTTTCCCATTCCCCCCATGGTGATCGTGGTCAGCGAAGGCGGGTGTAAGCCCCACGCTCAAAATCAACGTCGCACCAACTAAGTAGAGTCGTTTCATAGGATTCTCTCGCGCGTTGCCAAGTAAGAACCCTCAGCATATGGGGCCGTTGCGGGCGTTACAAGTCACGAGAGTACTAGGGGTTATGCCCCTTCGGTCGTCGGTCGTAGGTTCCGGACCCAACTTCGCGAGTTGGAAGAGAACGCCAATCGCAGCTTTGTCAAGCCGCACCCGGAGTGGTTCACAGCCTTGCAACTCCACACCGTTCAGCTGGAGACGCTGGCCACTTTAGGAGCGATGAGCGATGACCGATGACCGACGGCCTTTATAATCCCGTGCCATGGACATCGAACAAAAACTGCAGGAACTCAAGCGCCGGGATCGACTGGCCGACGAGGGCGGGGGTAAGGAGCGCCGCGAACGCCAGCACGCAGAGGGCAAGATGTCGGCCCGGGAGCGGATCGAGTTCCTGCTCGATGACGGCACATTCGAAGAAACCGACCGATTCGTCACCCACCGCGCAAACGACTTTGGACTCTCCGAGCGCAAGTACTACGGCGACGGCTTCGTCACCGGTTACGGTCGAGTAGATGGCAGGCTGGTGTTTGTATTCGCCCAGGACTTCACCGTATTTGGCGGAACCCTCTCGGAGGCCAACGCGGGGAAGATTGTCAAGATCATGGAAATGGCGGCTCGAGTGGGAGCACCGATCATTGGCCTGAATGATTCCGGTGGCGCGCGCATTCAGGAAGGGGTCGTTTCGCTGGGAGGATATGCCGATATCTTCCTTCGCAATACTCTGTACAGCGGCGTAATTCCACAGCTTTCGGCCGTGATGGGCCCGTGCGCAGGTGGTGCCGTTTATTCTCCGGCGATCACTGACTTCATCGTAATGGTCAACAAGACCTCGCACATGTTTATCACCGGCCCCGACGTGATCAAAACCGTGATGCACGAGGATGTGTCGAAGGAAGATCTCGGTGGCGCCATAAGGCACAACGAGACTTCCGGCGTGGCCCATTTCCTCGCGCATGACGATGGCGAATGCCTTTCACTCCTGCGCGAACTGCTGAGTTTCATACCTTCAAACAACCTGGACGACGCACCGCGCAAGCCATGCAGCGATCCGATTGATCGGGCAGATGCATCGCTGGACACCATCGTGCCGGCGCAATCGAACTTGCCTTATGACATAAAGAACGTCATACGCGGCGTGATCGACGAGGGCTACTTCTTCGAGGTGCAGGAGCACTATGCGAAGAACATTGTGGTAGGCTTCGCTCGCCTGAACGGCAGGTCCGTGGGAATTGTGGCGAACCAACCTGCGGTTCTCGCCGGAACACTCGATATCAACGCTTCCGTGAAGGGCGCCCGATTTGTGCGTTTCTGCGACTGCTTCAACATCCCTCTGATCACTTTCGAGGATGTACCGGGGTTTTTGCCCGGCACACAGCAAGAGTACGGTGGAATTATCCGGCACGGAGCAAAACTTCTTTTTGCTTTCGCGGAAGCTACGGTGCCGAAACTAACCGTCATCACCCGCAAGGCATATGGGGGCGCTTATTGCGTAATGGCGTCAAAGCACATTCGCACGGACGTGAACTACGCCTGGCCGACTGCGGAGATTGCGGTCATGGGGCCGGAAGGTGCAGTGGATATCGTTTACAAGCGGGAACTCGAACATTCGGCCCAAAAGTACGCCGACCAGCAACAGCACGCCGCCAGCCGCGAGCACATCCGCAAGGAGAAGATCGAAGAATTCCGCAACCGATTCGCCAATCCATACGTGGCTGCCGAACGAGGATACGTGGACGCAGTAATCCCACCGCGGGAGACGCGTAGGAAGCTGATTGATGCGCTCGAAATGCTCCAGACTAAACGGGACAAAAACCCGTCGAAGAAACACGGGAATATACCGCTTTGAACCTGTCCCTGTTTGAAAAAAGTCCTGGAAAATCCTAAAGACCCTATCTCATCGCCAAGTTCGAGAGGGCGCCGGGGCGGGGGTGCGGCTAGACCATAGGCTGGATGCCGGCTGCCCTCCGGCGGAATTGTGCTTCCCTTGGGCAGTGACAACGTCCATGCCGCTCTGGTTGGTGTAGATGGCTTGATCAAATGTCGTTCCACTCTTGGCAGTCGCCACAGCGAAGAATCCGTAGGCTTTGCCATTCACAAACGATGTGCTTATATAGTCCGCTACCATCTGCCCGGAGAAGGTGGACGGCAACCAACCCAAAGACATGGGGCCCGCGAGAGGGGTTGGATTGCTCCACGTCTGTCCTCCATCGAGCGATGAAATGATTCCCGCATAAAGGGCACAGGTTGTCGGCGTGCAAGTCGAGACGGGGTAGTAGTAGTAAGTGAGTGCCAGGTGCGCCCCACTCCCCGAAGTGTTTGGATCGATGCCCAAGCCGGGAATGAAATGGTCGAGGGTGCTGGTGGTAGAGTCAATCGGAATTCGTGCTGGGGCTGTCCAAGTTGCACCATCGGCGGTAGTACTGATGACCAAGTCGTTCGAACTGCAATTTGTGCGAAAACGGCAGTCTTGCCAGATAACGTAGACGTTCCCTGCCCCGTCAATCTGAGCCGAAGGCAAGGCGTCGCTTCTCAGGCCGCCCGCCACTACATGATCGCTCACGGTCGAGACTTGCACAGAAGAGCTCCAAGTTGCTCCCCCATCGTTGGACGAGAACGACTGGATCTTCGCTGGAACCATCGCGTCTCCCAGGTACGGGACGAGAACCGTTCCATTTGGCTGAGCCAGGGGCTGCCCGCCCAGGCCATGTGGCATGTCTAAGGGGCTTAGGGCCGCACTCCAGGTTAACCCCCCATCGGTTGAGGTGCTCATCTGGATTAGATTGCCGTTGTTGTTGTCGTCCCACTCCATGTAACAGTTGCCATAGTGAGGGCTGGTGGTGCTTCCATCGCACACGAGCCAATTCTTGTCCAGCCCAGGACTTTGAGCAACAACAATCGGATTCGCCCAGGTTGAACCGCCATCGGTTGAGCGGCTTACAGCGACCTGGACGTTGGTACTTGTGATTGGCAAGGAGGAGATCAACCACACCCCATGCTTCGGGTCGTAGGCAACATTGGTGTCGCTTACCGCTGAATTCGTGCCATTGCCTTGAAAAGTCGTGATACCGGGGAGAAACCCGTTCGTCCAGGTGAGAGCACCGTCGGTTGAAACGGCGAAGCCGATATCCGCGCCGCCGCCTCCCTGGATACGTCCGACCTGAAAGCTTGTGATCACAGTAGAGCCAAATGAAAAGCTGCCGGGTTCGACTTCGGTCGCGTGCTGACTGGTGCTGTTGGTGAAAGTATCGGTGCTGAGTTTCACCAGGGATGCTGTCGCGGGGGGGAATCCCGAGTTGCTGGGGTTGGATGTTGAAGAGGAGCTATCGCCGCAACTTAGGCTGAGGAAGACTACAAGGATGTTGGTGCAAGAGCAAACGGCAAACTTCACCCTCAATGCGACTCCCCTTTGCGGCTCTTTCGACAACCGTTCCATCAAAGTAGCTGCTCCACTCGGGCCGCGTCAATGCCCACCTTCGAGGACGACTGCTAACATGAACGAGTGCTCCTCGAAGTAAGAAACTTGCGCGTGCAGTTTCCCGGTTCTCCGAGCCCGGTGACCGCAGTGCGTGATGTGAGCTTCAGCATTCCGCGGGGCGGTGTCCTTGGCCTCGTAGGAGAGTCGGGATCGGGAAAGTCCGTCACATCCCTGGCGATTATGCGATTGTTGCCGGCAGTGGCTGCCGTGACCGGCGAAATCCGTTTCGAGGTTGAGCACACCGCGAAAGACCTCGCTGGCATTGATCTCGAACAAATGCGGCCTTTACGCGGCTCGCGGATTTCCATGATCTTTCAGGAGCCGATGACAGCGCTGAATCCGGTAATGCTCGTAGGTGACCAGATTGCGGAAGCCGTGCGCGCACACAACGATGTTTCGAAAAAAGAAGCGCGAGATCGCGCAGTCGAAGCGCTGAAGGAAGTGGCGCTCACCGATGCACCCCGGCGAGCATTGGACTATCCCCACCAACTGTCGGGGGGAATGAGACAGCGGGTTATGATTGCGATGGCGATTGTGAATCGACCTGAACTACTGATCGCGGACGAGCCCACAACCGCCCTCGATGTAACCGTGCAGCAGCAGATCCTTGATCTGCTGGCGGAACTTCGGGAGAAATTCGGGCTTGCGATGCTGTTCATCTCGCATGATCTGGCAGTCGTGTCGCACGTAGCCGATCACGTTGCCGTGATGTACGCAGGCACTCTGGTGGAACGTGGTTCACGCCAAGACATCTTTGCTAACCCTCTCCATCCGTATACCAGGGGCTTGCTGCAGGCGGTGCCAACACTCAAATCCAATCGCGCACAGCCATTGCATACCATGGACGGCGCAGTTCCGCCGGTGAATGCAATGCCGCCGGGGTGTCCGTTCGAACCCCGGTGCGACTTGCGTGTGGACGAATGCGCACGCGAACTTCCCCCGCTCGAAGAAGTAGCACCGGCCCATTGGGCGAGGTGCCCGGTCACCAAGAACGCGCGCGTTTTATAATCGCCATTCCGACCGGCACGCCGGAGCGCGCCGGCACTTGGCTATGCGCATACTCCTCGTCAGCGACATACACAGCAACCTCGAAGCGCTTGAGGCGTGTTTAGCTGCAGCACCAGAGCATGATCGGGTGTTCAACCTCGGCGACGTGGTCGGGTATGGTGCCAGCCCCAACGAGGTCACGGTTCGCGCCCGGTCGCTCGGCGAGGTGTTTGTGCGGGGGAATCACGACAAGGCGGTCTCAGGGATCGAGAATGTCGAGAGTTTCAATCCCGTCGCCGGGCTCGCAGCCCTCTGGAATCGCGACCACCTCGACCATGTCAACTTGAACTGGCTGCGTGGCCTTCCACAAGGACCGGTGAAGCTGCCGGAGGTACCCGAGGTGCAACTGGTTCATGGGGCCCCGGATGACGAGGATCGTTACGTTGTGAACGTGGAGGATGCAATTGGAGTGCTGGCGACAAGCGATGTTCCGGTAACGTTCTTTGGCCACACGCACATTCAAGGGCTGTTTCGCATGCGTTCCGGAGTGGCCGAATCGATCTATCCCGAATACGCCAGCATTGCAAAGGCTGAATCCTGGAGTCTAGAACTGGAAAGTGGCACTACCTACATGATTAATCCCGGCTCGGTGGGGCAACCGAGGGACGGCGATTGGCGCGCCGGCTTCGGGGTTTTCGATACCCTAGCGCGAACCATGACTTTTTGTCGCAGCCCATACGATCTACGCTCAGCGCAGGAGCGCATTTTTTCCGCGAATCTCCCCCCGAGACTAGCCACTCGCTTGGCAGCTGGAAGGTAAAAAATGAAGGCTGCTCCCGAGAAATATCTCATCGCGCACACCGACGGCGGAGCTCGAGGAAATCCTGGCCCGGCAGGATACGGCGTTGTCATCCACGATGGACAGGGAAACAAAGTTGCCGCACTGAGCCAATACCTGGGCCGCCAAACGAACAATTTCGCGGAGTACCAGGCGCTCATTGGGGCGCTGGAGTATGCGATGGAGCACGGTCCCAAAGCGTTGAAAGTAATCAGCGACTCGGAACTGCTCGTCCGTCAAATGAAAGGGATTTACAAAGTAAAGGAACCCACATTGCGCGATCTCCATGCTCGGGCAAGCCAACTTGTCAGGCAACTCGATTGGTTTGAGATCGAGCATGTTCTGCGGGGACACAATCGAGAAGCCGATCAACTCGCAAATGCCGCAATGGATAAGGGATCTGGTCGTTCGCAGGTCGCGACCGCGCAACCGCCCCCGCAAGAGCTCAACGGCATTGTCCGAAATGGGAAAATAGAACTTCTAAACGGCAGCATTCCGGAAGGGACCTCGGTCCAGGTCCGGGTAAAGCGATAGTTCGTTTCAGCGCACTATAGCCGGATAGTCGTGCTTCAGAGCCCAGACCAGGGCGATGATCCAGCCGAAAAACGTCCACCCAAGGAAGAAATTCAGCACGAAGATTGCCCCGACGTCCCGCTTGTTGCGAGCGGCGGCAAGAATCGTGGGCAAGAAGTACATGATCAGCCCGAACCCGAAAATGTGCGGCGCAAAAAGAAATGGGAAGTGAAGAAAGACGGCCATCGCTTAAACCTCCTGCTGATTGCAGTATGGTCCCGCAATCTGGTACGTCGTATCACGACCGGAAGTTCCCCGTTGCGCCGAAGTGCGCCTTGCGCAAGCAGCAGGCGCCCCTCTTGCCTTTTCCAAGGCATTCCGGCTGGTAGAATCTTTGGTTTGCCTGCGCTCATCCACTCTGTAGAAGGAGCACGACTTTGCCTGAAACCACGTATGACGTAGCCATCATTGGCAGCGGGCCGGCGGGGTACACCGCAGCCATTCGAGCTGGGCAATTTGGCCTGAAGACAGCCCTGATCGAGAAGGATCCATATCTTGGCGGCACCTGCCTGCATGTGGGCTGTATCCCTACGAAAGCTCTGCTTTTCAACGCCGAGCTCTGGGATCACCTGAAGGACGCTTCCGAGTTTGGAATTGAAGGCGTGGGGTCGCGCAAGCTGAACTGGGATGCCGTACTGGAGCGCAAGACCAAGGTCGTCAACAAGCACGCCAAGGGACTTGAGTTCCTGATGCGCAAAAACAAAGTCGAGACGCTAAGGGGTTATGGCAAGCTGACTGGTTCGGCACAGAACGGAATCCACACCATCGACTTGACAGATGGCACCAAGAGTTCGCAAATCAAGGCCAAGAACGTGATTCTGGCGACTGGATCCGAGGCCCGCATGATCCCAGGCCTCCTTCCCGATGACCGAGTACTCACGAATATTGAGATCCTGAAGCTCGGCAAGGCACCCAAGTCGCTGGTGGTGGTTGGTGCAGGCGCTGTTGGTGTCGAGTTCGCCTCCATTTTTCGCTCGTTCGATTGCGAGGTCACTATTCTCGAAATGCTGCCGCGCATGGTTCCACTCGAGGATGAAGAAGTATCGAAGGAACTGGCTCGCGTGTACCGCAAGCGCGGCATCGCCTATCACCTGGGCGCGAAGGTCGAGAAGGTCGAAAAGAACAAAGTCGGCGTCGCGGTTACCTTCAGCGCGGATGGTAAGCAGCAGAAGATTGAAGCCGAGAAGATTCTCATCGCAATTGGACGCAAGCCACTCACCGACAACCTGGGTCTGGAGAACACCAAAATTCAAAACGAACGCGGATTTTTAAAGACCAACGAGTGGATGCAGACATCCGAGCCGGGCATCTATGCAATCGGCGACATAGTGCTTGGAACCCCGCAGCTGGCACACGTAGGCGCCATGGAGGGTATCGTGGCGGTTGCAAATATCGCGGGTAAGCAGGACAAGCCAATCAACCTGCTGCGAATTCCGAACGTTACCTATTGCCATCCGGAGATCGGAAGCGTTGGTCTAACTGAGACCAAAGCTCGCGAGCAGGGTTACGATGTCAAGGTTGGAAAGTTTCCGTTCACTGCCAATTCCCGCGCTTCCATCGTCGGTGAGCACGAAGGGTTCATCAAGATTGTGTCTGAAAAAGAATACGGGGAAATCTTAGGCGTGCACATTATCGGCCCGCAGGCGACGGAACTGATTGCGGAAGCGGTAACGGCAATGGAGCTGGAGGCCACAGTCGAAGACCTGATGTGGACCATCCATGCGCACCCAACCCTGGCGGAAGCCATGCTCGACGCCTCCAACAGCGTGTATGGGCTGGCGATTAACGCCTAGTCGCTTTTGGGGAGGACACGCCTGAAGCTGTGCCCTCTCGAACCCTCATTTCTTTGAACTTATTGCTTCTCGAGGCCGTATAACCTCTCAGGCGCCCGGCTTACTTTCTGTTGCTTAGGGCGTCCAACGCTAAGTCATGGTTTTCCGCGACCTTATCGGGGATGTGTTCCGTACGCTGTGGGCCCATAAGCTGCGGACCTTCTTGACCATGTTTGGTATTGCCTGGGGCATCGTGTCCATCGTCCTCATGGTGGCCGCCGGAGAGGGGCTGCGGAAGGGTCAGGAAATACAGTCTCGCAATTTGGGCAAAGACATCATGATTGTCTTTCACGGGCGCACCAGCCTTCAGGCCGGAGGTACTCGAGCCGGCAAGGTTGTGCATTGGGAATACGCGGATGTTCAGGCGGTACAGTCGGAGGGGCCTGACTGTGAGTACGCCATTCCGGAATTGGAGCAAGGCGATGTTCGTACTCATAGCAACTATAACAACGCTTCTTTTCTGGTCACCGGTTCCTATCCCGAGTTTGGCGACATTCGCAGTCTCACGGTGGGTTCTGGTCGCTTCTACAACTGGGACGATGAGCGGGAAGGCCGCCGTGTGGCTTTTCTCGGGACCGACGCCGCCAAGCAACTCTTCACCGAAGGTCGAAACCCTGTTGGCGAGAATGTCTACCTGAACGGAATTCCATATCTGGTCATCGGTGTCATGGCCAAGAAGAAACAGGACTCCTCCTACGACGGTTGGGACGTGAACAAAGTCTTCGTTCCGTTCTCGGCGATGCGCCGCGATCTGCCCGACAAACCACCCGGTACTGCGCGCACCTTTGATCAGCTTTTGGTCACGCCCAAAAGCGTGCAGCAACATGAGGCTTGCAAGCACCAAGTACGTGCGGCACTGGCTCGCATGCACGGCTACGATCCCACAGACAAAGAAGCATGCCCAATCTGGGACACTGTGCAAGAGGCCAAAGCCTTTACCACAATGACCGACGGTATGAAGTATTTTCTCGGCGCTGTTGGTCTCGTAACTTTGTTTCTGGGCGGGATAGGAGTGATGAACGTGATGATGGTTGCGGTTCGCGAGCGAACCCGCGAAATTGGGGTGCGGAAGGCTCTCGGCGCCCCCGCGCACTCGATCCTGCGACAGTTTTTTATAGAGGCGATGATCATTGCCATCACCAGCGGGGGAGTGGGGCTTGGTGTCGGGTATGGGATTTGTGCACTTGTAAACTTGCTGCCCATGCCGGATTTCTTCGCGGGCCTTGTGGCCACTTGGAAAACCGGCCTGCTCGCGTGCCTAATGTTGGGGACGATTGCGGTCTTTTCCGCCATGGTCCCGGCACGACGTGCGGCGTCGGTCGATCCGATTGAAGCATTGCGCTTCGAGGCCGGAGGGTAAACAACTGGCGAGTGAATAGTGGCTAGTGGCAGACAAAAACCTACCTACCAGCAGGGATTGACTGCTCCCGAGCTAGCCACTATTCACTAGCCATTTTTCATGCTGACGCAAATCATCGTCGAAGCCTGGATTGCGTTGAAACGCAATGTCACCCGCAGCCTACTCACCATGCTTGGGATTGTGTGGGGAATCGCAACCGTCACGCTGCTCATTGCTTATGGCAACAGCTTTCGGAGCGTGCTCGTCAATGGCTTCGATGCGTTCGGCAAAAGTGTGGTCATCGGTTGGCCGGGACAGACTAGCGAACAGCCGGGAGGGCAACGCGCGGGCAAAAAAGTGGTTCTCGAACAAGCCGACGTCGACCTCATCAAGGCAACGGCGCCACTGGTCAAGTATGTTTGTCGCGAAACCGTTCGGCGGCCAGGGATCGCATATCAGGATCGACTGGTCGGAACAGCTGCGGTTCGTGGCGTCTGTCCGGAATACGGAGAGATGCGCAACGAAGTCCCCTCCGAAGGCCGGTGGATCAACAGCAGTGACGATCTCGAACGCCGGCGCGTGTGTTTTCTTGGCGGTCATCTCAAGGAACAGCTTTTTAGTGGCAGACCAGCTGTCGGCGAGACGGTAGAGATTGGCGGTGTGCGTTTCGAAGTCATTGGTGTGATGGAGCGCAAGATCCAGCTCAGTAACTACTTCTCCAGCGACGACGATTCCGTCTGGATTCCGTACTCGACCGCCGGTGATCTGTGGAATACCCGCTACGGAGCGGTCATTGTGTTCGCTCCAATCGCGCCGCAGTTCGAAAAGCGTGCGATGGCGCAAGTGCTAGCTGCCCTCGCGAACCGGCAAGGTTTTTCGCCAACGGACCCCAAGGCGCTGCAGATGTTCGGCCGCGACGAATTCCGTCCTGTGATTGACGGCATCACCATCGGCCTGGAAGTCCTGCTGACGTTCATCGGTACCCTGACGCTCGGCATTGGCGGGGTCGGCGTGATGAACATCATGCTGGTCTCTGTGGAGGAGCGGATTCGTGAAATCGGCTTGCGGCGCGCGCTTGGGGCCAAGCGTTCTCATATTAAGCTGCAATTCTTGGCTGAAACGCTATTAATCATGCTGCTTGGCGGCGCAATCGGCGTCATTGTGTCATACGCCGTGGCGGCCGCGGTAGGAACGCTCCCGATGATGGGTCCGCTTTTTGAGGACGATTCCGGTAAGGGTGACATCCACCTTCGCATCTCGATGATGACGGTGATGGTTTCCACCTTGGTGTTGCTTCTGGTCGGCGTCATAAGCGGACTCTTTCCGGCATTGAAGGCCTCAAAACTTGATCCCGTCGAAGCATTGCGCTACGAGTGATTTGTAACCGAGTCACCTGCCTCGGCTTCCGGCGGCCCTCAGTTACAATGAATCCGTGGCAGACGCCGTACGCATTGGTATTTTCGGAGAGTTCGATCCGGCGTCGCCTACTCTTCCGTGGGTTGAGAAATCGATCCAACACGCCTCTGCTCCGCTGAAGATTGCGGTCAAACCTGAGTGGCTGCCAACCGATTCCCTGCTCGATCCTGAACTCGACACGAAGCTTGAAGCTTTCGATGGCTTGTGGGCCGCACCGGGAAGCCCCTACAAAAGTTTCGAAGGTATGTTGCGTGGAATTGAGTTTGCGCGGCGCCGTGACTGGCCATTTCTTGGGACTTGCGGCGGTTTTCAATACACGTTGATCGAAATCGCACGCAACGTGGTGGGCATGGCGGACGCCAATTCTGCAGAGAACGCACCCGGGGCTGGCCAGATCGTAATCACGCCGGTGGACTGCGAGGTACCCAAGCGTGCCCCTGGTGCCCCCAAATTGTCGGGGACGCAGAGTGGCCTCCGGATTCGCCCGGGATCGTATCTGCATTCGTTCTACGGGAAAGACGTGGTGGAAGAAGGGTTCTTTTGCAACTTCGAGGTGAACGCGGATTTCGAATGGGCCTTCATCGAAGCTGGCTTTCCATTCGTAGCTCGCGGAGAACGGCAGGAGCCCCGCGCAATTGAATCCCAAGCCCACCGCTTTTTTATTGCCACCCTGTTTCAGCCGCAACTGTCTTCCGAACCGGGGAAACCACATCCCATCATTGTTGCCTTCCTACGCGCCGCCGCTGAGTGGAAGACGCAAAAATCAGAAGATGCGGTACTAGCCTAACCGGGCTTTGACTCAGCGAGGAACGGGAGAGGAGGGGTTCGTCTATGATCCGGGTTTGCTTTCAAAGAGCGGCCACAACCGATCGCCAATCACGCGATAGAGTCCATATCCGGTTCCGCCTCCTCCCACCTGTCTGAACAACAACTCCCCGCGCCCGTCGCCGTCGGCGTCTACGGCATCAATGAACTCGTAACGAGGCTGCACGTCGAGGTGGTTGTTGTCGGTGGTGTGAGAAAAGATCTTATGCAGGTCGGCGTAGATGTCCTGCCGGGCCACGACCGTGGTGCTGAACTGGAGATCGGCGCGTCCGGGAATGGTCGCAGTAGCAGAGTAAATCAGAATGGCTTCGTTGGTTCCGGAGATGTCCAACACTTTAAGTTGCGGATCACGGAAGTTGGGAACGGCAGACGAGGAAGCGCCCTTGGGCTTCGTTTCCCTCGGCGAAAGCAGCGCGACGCGCCGCTTCACCTCATCGGTAGCCATGGCAGTCAATTTCTTCATGAAATCCTGATCCTCGTCCGGCTTTGTCTGGTAAGCGTATGGACGCGGTTGCGGACCATCGGCGTCCGAGATTGCGGGAATCACATCGAGATTCCCTTGTACTTGTGTGGTGTCGGGCGTAATTTTCGTTTGTTGTTCGGCTTCTGCGGGGCTCTGCCGGCGGAGCACGGGACGCTCTGAATTGTCGGTTGGAGTATCGGCCACGACTGGCTGCGGAGCTGGGGCAGGCTTCTTGAGCACCGGGCGGTCGGTATCGTCGTCGCTGGTTTTTGGGGGAGCGCTTTCCGATGTTTTCGTAGGCGTAGTTTCCGCTTTTTGCGGATGTGCGCCCTCCGGCGTACGACTCAACCGAGGCGGACCACCTGCCCGGATATCGTCCTCGTGTTTCTCTGACAACTTCGTGGCACGCGCCTGGACCTTGTCTTTCTCGGCTGCGATCTGTTCGTTCGTCTTCCAGCTTCCCAGGCCCACCCAGTCTTTCTGCGGGAGAGGGTTACTCACGGTAAAGAGTCCCTGCGACACGCCAGACTTGACGGCCTCGTAAACCGTCCCCGGCTGCAGGGCCATGGGAACTGGATCCGCTTTGTAGACACTCGCGTCGTAGAACTTGCCGTCCACCATGATCACCACGGGAACGAGGCGGCCGCGGCCTTGGGAATCAACCTCCACGAGACCAACTGCCCGCGGTCCAGTGCTTACGGCGCGTCGTTTCGCCACCTGGGCGGAGGCGATGCTAACCAGCGACGCACAAACAACCGCAATCCATATAGGTCGGCAACGCATACTCAGATTGGATGCGCCTTGGCTCCTTTTGCGGTATAAACATTGACGTTCAGGAGAGAATCTCATGGAAATCAATGATAAGGCCCCGGACTTTAGCTCCGTTGACCAGAATGGCGAGAAAGTGGCACTCAAGGATTACAAAGGCAAGTGGGTAGTGCTCTATTTCTATCCTCGTGCCGACACCCCAGGTTGCACCATTGAAGCATGCAGCTTCCGCAATTCCTTCAAACGCGTAGAGAGGATCGGCGCCGTCGTGTTGGGAGTCTCACCCGACACCGACAAAGATCAGAAGAAATTCGCCGACAAATTCGATCTGCCATTCACGCTGGTTGCCGATGCCGACAAGAAGATTTGCAATGCCTATGGCGTGATGCAGGAGAAGAACATGTATGGAAAGAAAGTCATGGGAGTGGCGAGAACGACGTTCATCATTGGACCAGACGGCAAGATTAAGCACATTTTTGAGAAGGTGAAACCGGAAGGCCATGCAGAACAGGTTCTGGAGTGGCTGAAAGAAGCGCAGAAGGGAGCAGCGTAGAACCGCCTGATGCGCTTACAACTTTGTTGTTCATGATTGCTGTGGGTTGGGCTCTTGAGCCCCAAGTGCCTGGGTGTTTCAGCCCGAGGTATTGCGAACGGCCAGGTCAAGTACGACACGGCCACCGCCAAGCCCGGCCCGACACGAGCATGTCACTGGCCGAGATAGGGGCGGCGAGCGAAATCGCGAAAAACTGCCAATGATGAAATCGTTGCCGGGGACCTGGTTCAGAACTGCATCCTTTGGAGTATTCCGGAATCGAAAACTTCATGAAAGCCATTCAAGTCCAGCAACCCGGCGGCGTGGAAGCCTTAGAACTTGTCGACATTCCCGTACCAACGCCGAAACCGAATGAAGCGGTCGTGAAGATTGCTGCGATCGGTGTGAACTTCATTGATGTCTACCTTCGAGAGGGCCGCTATAAGGCGCCCCTGCCGTTTGTCAATGGCCAGGAAGCCGCTGGCGTCATCCACGAGGTTGGAGCCGACGTAAAAACCGTAAAGCCGGGGGATCGCGTCGCTTATTCCAGTGTGCTGGGCTCGTACGCGGAGTACGCTGCTGTCCCCGCCGACCGCCTGGTGCGAATTCCTTCGGACGTGGGCGAGCGCGACGCCGCGGCTGCCATGCTGCAGGGAATGACCGCGCATTACCTTGCCTACTCCACATTTCCGCTCCAGGCCGGACAAACTGCTCTGCTTCACGCCGCGGCTGGAGGCGTAGGGCTTTTGCTCGTCCAGATGGCTCACAACATTGGAGCGCGCGTGATAGGAACGGTTTCCACGGAAGAGAAAGCCAAGCTGGCGCTGGGTGCTGGAGCGGACGACATCATTCTCTACAGCCAGTCAGATTTTGAGACCGAGACCAAGCGCCTGACCGGTGGAAAAGGCGTGGACGTCGTCTACGATTCCGTTGGAAAAACAACTTTCGAAAAGGGCCTAAATGTGCTTCGCCCGCGGGGAATGATGGTCTTGTTTGGGGGATCAAGCGGCGCGGTCCCCCCATTCGACCTGATCCAGCTGAGCACGAAAGGATCGTTGTTTGTGACTCGCCCAACCCTGGGCCATTACACCCTGACCCGGGAGGAACTCGTGATGCGGGCGGATGCTGTCTTCGGAATGATTGCAGCTGGGAAGCTGAAGCTGCGCATCGAGCACATCTACAAACTAGCAGACGCGCAGCAGGCACATCGAGACCTGGTAGGGCGGAGGACAACCGGGAAACTGCTGCTGATTCCGTGAGCGAATGCTCGTCCAGGGTACCGAACGCAGTAATTTGGGCCGGTACTGCTTGCCACATTTCTGCCCCGTGTTCCCGCAAGCATCGAAGTAGTTCGCGCAAGAGGTAGTTAACTCCTCCAAAAACCACAATCC
Organism: Terriglobales bacterium; assembly: GCA_035606605.1. Classification (GTDB taxonomy): domain Bacteria; phylum Acidobacteriota; class Terriglobia; order Terriglobales; family Acidobacteriaceae; genus Gp1-AA145. The sequence continues at coordinate 41,602 of DATNEX010000112.1, read as the reverse complement.
CCATACCGAGAAGAACCGAGCGGAAATGGGCTAATACTCACCCCTCCTGCTCCGCCTGCGATTCATAGCTCATGGCCGCAAGGTTGCCAAAACACAACTAAGGAATCAATCGAAACCTTGACAGTCGACTACCTGTACAATCATTCGGCCATGAGCGTAAGCGTCCCATCTTTTGCCAAGATCAATCTTGGCTTGCGCATCGGTCCGCTGCGATCAGATGGGTTTCACGAGCTGCGAACTGTGTATCAGACGATTGCGCTGCATGATTTTGTTCGGGTTTCGATTGGCCGCGGTACCGGAATTAATATTAGGTGTGACGATCCGCGGGTGCCTTGCGACGGCTCAAACACCTGTTACAAGATTGCAGACCGAACCATAGAAGCCCTGAAGATGACTGGCCGCGTGGAGATCGCGATCGAGAAACGATTGCCAGTGCAGGGTGGGTTAGGTGGTGCATCGGCAAACGCAGTTGCGGCAATGCTGGCGCTTGAACGCGCAGCGAAGAAGGCTCTTGATCCGGCCGAGCGGCTGAGGATCGCCGCCGAAGTAGGGTCAGACCTGCCGCTTTTCCTCATTGGTGGAACCGTGTTAGGCGTCGCTCGCGGCGAGGAAGTGTATCCGCTGCCAGACTTGCCTTCAACGCCTTGCGTCGTTGCACTGCCAGAGATTGCGATATCGACACCGAGAGCTTTCAGGGACTGGGATGCAAGGAACGCGATCGCTAGTGGTGAATTGACCTGTCCCGCCCCCTCCGATAGAATGTTGACATCCAGCCGCGAGATTTCTGCGTGGCTGGCTGCGCCGGAACATGGCCGCAGATCCGGTGTCTCCGCTAAGGGTGGAGGCCGGGCCGAGAGCCCACTACTCGACCTTGTCCGTACCGGGATAGAAAACGACTTCGAGGAAGTCGTCTTTCCACAGCATCCCGAATTGCGCGAGGTAAAGCGTGTGCTCGAAAGGTCTGGGGCGCAGTACGCGTCGCTTTCCGGATCGGGTTCGGCGGTTTACGGCTTGTTCGCTTCGCGTGAGAAAGCGGACGCCGCGCGTAAGAAGTTGTCGGTGCACGGTACGCGGGCGTTAGTCACTACTACGTTGACGAAGCGATTGTATTGGAGGCGGCTGTTGGCTGTTGCCTCGTAACTCTTGGCGTTTCTGGCTGGTTTGAACAGCCAAGGGTCAACAACCGGCAGGGAGGTTACTGGGCCGTCGACTAATGGTAGGTCAAGTGCCTTTGGAGCACTTTGTCTAGGTTCGAATCCTAGCGGCCCAGCCAGGAAATCAGCCGTTCGACTACGGATTGTTGTCCGTGACGCGCACAACGAAGTTGAAACCGAGAACCGGCGGTTAAAACTATGGCTACACTTGCCACTGCGGCAGAAAAGAAAATGAACGCTGACGAGAAACACGATCGCAAACCTCAACGCGTGCGTGTGGATGACAAGTTCAAAATCTTCTGCGGTACGGCGAACATGCCTCTTGCGGACGAGGTTTGCGCATTTTTGAGCATGAATCGCGGGCAGGCGCTGGTGACGCGGTTTGCCGATGGCGAGGCATACGTTCAGATCCAGGAGAATGTGCGCGGCGCGGATGTTTTCATCATGCAGCCTACTTGCCGTCCGGTGGACCAGCATTTGATGGAGTTGCTGTTAATGATCGATGCAGCCAAGCGCGCCTCGGCGCGGCGCATCACCGCCGTAATACCGTATTACGGCTACGCCCGGCAGGACCGCAAGGACAAGCCGCGGGTTCCGATTTCGTCGAAGCTGGTCGCCGATTTGCTGACCACGGCGGGTGCGGACCGTGCCTTGATTGTCGACTTACACGCACCGCAATTGCAGGGATACTTCAATATTCCCGTCGACCATCTGTTCGCCTCGCCGGTGTTGGTCGACCATTTCAAGAAGTTGCAGCTGCCGAATTTGACCGTGGTTTCACCTGATGCTGGCGGCGTGGAGCGTGCGCGCTTCTTCGCCAAGAAGGTTGACGCGGCGTTGGCAATTGTCGACAAACGGCGAAGTGAGGCGAATGTTGCTGAAGTCATGCACGTGATCGGCGATGTAAAAGGCCGTACCTGCTTGGTGATCGATGACTTGATCGATACGGCGGGCACTCTAGTGAAGACGGCAGCCGCGTTAATCGACAATGGCGCCGACACGGTGTACGCGTGCTGTTCGCATCCCGTATTTTCAGGACCCGCGGTCGAGAACATCATGAAATCGTGCATCAAGGAAGTTGTAGTCACGAATACCATTCCGCTGAGCGAAGCGGCGCAGAAAGCCCGCACCGACTGTGGCGGGAAGATTCACGTATTGACGATTGCGGGGCTGATCGGACGCGCAATCCAGTCGATTCACGAAGAAACTTCGATCAGCAAACTCTTTTTGTAGGACTTGAAGGAATTCGAATATGGCAACAAAAACAGCAGATACCAGCACTCTTGAAGCGCAGCCGCGGACTCCTGGCACCAAAAACGATGCCCGCCGCGTACGCGGCGACGGCAAGATTCCCGCGGTGGTTTATGGCGCCGGTAAATCGGCCGTTCCAGTCGCGGTTGATCCGCGCCAGGTTTCGCGCATTTTGCATTCGGAAACCGGACACAACTCTGTGTTTGATCTTGCGCTCGACGGCGAAAAGACCAAGGCGATGATCGTGGACTGGCAGTATGAGCCGATCAAGGGCTCTCTGCTACACATCGACTTGAAGCGCATCGCCATGGACCAGAAGCTGCGCGTAAACGTGCCCATCGAGCTAATTGGCGAGCCTGCGGGTGTTAAGCAGCAGGGCGGATTGCTCGAGCAGATCGTGCGTGAAGTTGAGGTCGAGTGCTTGCCGGCCGACATCCCGAACGTGATCGAACTGAGCGTCGCCGAACTGGTTTTTGGCGTGGTGCTGCGCGTGGCTGACCTACCGAAGAATGACAGGGTGCGTCTTCTGACGGATGCGGATCAGCCGGTGGCGCATATCATCAGCATCAAGGAGGAAGTCGCGGCGACTCCGGAGGCGGCCGCCGCTGAAGCTGCGGCTGCACCGGCAGAACCGGAGGTCATCAAGAAGGGTAAGCAGGAGACTGAGGAGGAAGCCGAGGCTCCCGCTGAGAAGAAGGAAAAGAAGTAGCACACAATATTCTTCGTCATGGATTAACTCGGATCCCGAGACCTCATTTGGGTTTCTCGATCCGAGTTCATCTGTGTGAATCCGGAGTAGTGAACTCGAGCAACAGGCGTGAAGCTGATTGTTGGACTTGGCAATCCGGGAATCGAATATCAGTTCACGCCCCATAATTTGGGTTTTCTTACGATCGATCAGCTGGCTGACGATCTGAATGTGGAAGTTCGAAACCGGAACTGCCGAGCGCTAACGGCGCGGTCAACGATCGGGGAAGAACCGGTGGTGCTGGCTAAGCCCGAAACGTTCATGAATTTGAGCGGCGTTTCGGTGCGGGAACTTGTTGAAAGGCTCGGGGTCAGACCGGATGCGGATCTGATCGTCATTTACGACGAACTGGACCTGCCCATGGGTACGATCCGCATTCGCCAGCGGGGCAGTTCGGCCGGCCACAATGGGATGAAGTCGATTATTGCTGCGCTCGGTACACAGGAGTTTGCGCGCGTACGCATCGGCATCGCGCCTGAGACGAACATACTGAGGCCGTTCCGCAAGTCGCAATTGAAGCAGGTGGGCGACGCGATTCAAAGCGCAGCTGAAGCAGTAGATGTGATTTTGAAAGAAGGAATTGCGGCGGCAATGAACCGGTTCAACAGGAAACCGGATCCGCCAGAGGAAAGTGAATAGCGGCTAGGGATCAGTCTCAGCCCGGTAGCGGGCAGACTGAACCGTTGGTCACTAGCAATGGAATTTTGGAGAACTACATGAATCGTACTTATGAACTGATGTTTATAGTCCGGCCGGATATGACGGAAGAAGATCAGGACAAGCTGATCTCGACCTTAGAACACGCAGTCACCTCTTCGGGCGGGCAGGTAAAGAATGTCGAAAAGATGGGTAAGCGCCGTCTGGCGTACACAGTACGCAAGTTCCATGATGGCGTGTACATCCTGCTGAGCTTTGAAGGCAGTGGCGGGCTGGTGCATGAGCTCGAACGTCGACTGCGCGTAACGGAACCTGTGATCAAGTTCCTCAGCGTGCGTACCGATGAAGAGCAAAAGCGCCTCGACAAGATCAAGGCAATTCGCGACGCTCGTCGCAAAACATCGACGGCGGCGCCGGCGACTTCCGAGCCCGCAGGTGAAGCCCCGGCAGCAACGGCGTAAACAAGATCCCTGTTGACTGTTGGCCGTGGGCCGCTGGTTCGATGGCGACGATTGAGTCGCCACAACCCGCCGCCAAGCGCCAAGGGCCAACAGCCAAGAGCTGATTTTCTAAGGAGCAACATGGCTGACGAAACAAAACCAGCACCAGCATCAACTGACACATCGGCAGGCGAGCGGCGACCGCCGCGTTCTGGGCCAGGAGGAGGACGCGAGGGCGGCCCCGGGGGGCAGGGCGGACGCAAGTTCTTCCGTCGCAAAAAGGTATGCAAGTTCTGCACCGAGAAGATCGAAGCGATCAACTACAAAGACGTGCGCCTGCTCGCGCAGTTTGTCGCCGAAAGCGGCAAGATCGTGCCACGCCGTCTGACCGGCGTTTGCACGCCGCATCAACGCCGTCTGAGCACGGCAATTAAGCAGGCGCGCAATATTGCCTTGCTGCCATTTGCAGGTCGCGCAGTCTAGTACTTTATCTTCCACGGATTCACGGATAGTTGTTTCTTTTCCGTGTTCAAGCGCGCGATCCGCGGCGATGAATTTGATTGGAGAGACCAATGGAAGTCATTCTGAAAGAAGATGTCGCGAAGCTCGGCTCTCGCGGAGACGTGATCAAAGTAGCCGAAGGATATGGGCGCAATTTCCTGCTGCCGCGCAAGCTCGCCATTGAGGCAACCGCCGGGAACAAGAAGGTGATCGAGCAAATGCGCGCCGCCGCATTGCGGCGCTCCGCCAAAGAAAAAGCACAGGCCGAAGAACTGTCGAAACAGTTCGATGGACTCTCTGTTGTATTTACGCGCCGCGCAGGCGAACAGGACCAGTTATTCGGGTCTGTCACTTCGAGCGATATCGGAGACGCACTCGAGAAGAAGGGTTTCAATGTCGACCGGCGAAAGATTCAGCTGCACGAATCCCTAAAGACTCTCGGGGATTTCACTGTTCCGGTTAAGCTACACAAGGACGTCACCGCGCACTTGAAGGTCGTGATCGAAAAAGAAGCGGCGGAATAGAGTGCTCTCGCTTGCCTCGTGCAGCGGGATGACCCTCGGGGCCAGTCGTGAAAAGAAACGCGTTCCCTCCTGCCGCAGGGTGCAGAATGAGCGACAGGTGCGGCCTCGGGGTTTTGCGCCGAGTTTAGAGAACCGCGCCAGGCGTTCGCGATGGCAAAGTGGCGGGTTCACCAACCTCGGCTCTCCCGTGCGTGTGTTTCCACAGAATTTTGGGACCGTTGCTAAGAGCTTGTCTCGCCACTCGCAATTACTTACCAGCGGACAGCTTCCCTGAAACAAATCGATTTCCGGCCACGATATACCTGAGGGGCATGTCTGCCGCCTTCTTGATTCCAATTCTTTTCGTAATGAGCACTCGAGAAGGAGGCATCCCAACCTCCGCGATGTAGAGATCAGAGTGAGCATCCGTTAGGTCTTTGCCATTATCCCGCTCACGGGTGATTCCGAAAGCTGCAGCGAGACGTCCGGGGCCGGATGTAAGCCGTCGAAGGTCGGCCCCTTTCTCAATTCTGCGTAGCTTAAACATTTCTTCCGTTCCTGCTAGCGGCTCGAGTGCGCGAAATAGAATTCCGCCAGGAATCCCGTCCGGCAGGCATGAAACATTCAGGCAATAGTGATTCCCGTAGATGAAGTAGACGTATGCGTAGCCGGGAGGACCAAACAACACCGCATTCCGCGAAGTCTTTCCGCTTGATGCGTGCGCTGCCGGATCTTCGGCACCAAGATAGGCTTCGACTTCCACAATGCGAGCAGCGAGCGTCTTGCGTCCCTGTTTACGAACCAGAACCTTTCCCAGCAAGTCCGGCCCGACCTCTCTTGGATCGCGGTCATAAAAAGCACGCGGGAGCGCCGCAAATATTTTTCCTTCTCCGATCAAAGCTAACTCTCTCTCGAATGGAGACTGTTCGCTCTACCACGATGTGCTGTCGTGAGTCACCAGCCTTCCGCCGTCGACAGAATTCCAGAGGTCTTTCAAACGCGCTACTGCTCAGCAAGCTTCTCTGTGGCTGGTTCAGAACGCGGGCTTTCGTTTCCTCGAACATCCACGGCTGAAACCACGTAGCGGTACTCATGCCCCGGCAAAACGTCGTTGTCACGGAATGCAGGAGACTTGATGGGTGTGGGATTGAGCTTCTTCGCCTCGCCCCCGTCTTCGGAACGATAAACGTTGTAGCCGGCAATATCTGCGTCGGTGTCCGGCGCCCAAACCAGATCGATGAAGCGCTTCTGCCCGGGTCCGCTGGAGACTGCCTGCAATCCGGAGGGCGTTGCGGGCGGGAATACGTCCTGAGCCAGGATGGTGACGGCTTGGCTCTCGTCCCCCTGGACTTGCTGCGTCGTTCCTTGCGATTGTTGAATAAAGGTAACGATTCTAATTCTGTACTCGTACGTCTTTCCCCATTCGATGCTGTTATCTACAAAGCTGGGAGCCGAATCGGCACGCAGAGGAACTTCTCCGGCCACGGCTTGAGCATTCGTGCCTGTTTCCTGGCGATAGAGGCGGTAAATGAACAGCACTCCGGGCGATTGGGGAACATCGGTAGCAGGAGCCCACGAGAGGTGTACTCCATCACCGCTCAGCTGTGCGTTCAGATCAGACGGCGCGGGAAGCGTTGGAGCCGCCGGCACTTGGACTTGATTGGAAGGCCCCGCACTCTTGCCGTACGAGTTCTGGACCTCAATGGCATAGACAAACTTCGCATCCGGGTCGAGCGAAAAGCTTCGAAGTGTGTCTGTGTAAGTTCTAGAGACATCCTGGTCATGATTGTTTGTGGGAGGCAACATGGCAATGGGCTCCCCGCACTGCTGCAATCTTCCCGATGCTCGACAGATTTCCGTTGGGCCGGGATGGCGGATATTGTGGCGGTCTGTGGTGCTGGTCGGAGCCGTCCAGGTAAGGATGACTGTGTTCCCCTTCCTTAGGGCTCGGAGATCGCTCACCGGGCGCGCGAGCTCAAGCGAAGGGGGAAGCGGCTCTCCCGGACTGCCGCAGGCGCCGAGCACTGCGAGCGAGACAAAAATCAGCGCCAAGTTGATCTTCGCGACGGTCATTCCTGGGGAATAATGAGGGTACCACTTGCAACCAAACTTGACCGGATGGCTAGCAAAGGCAGCTTCCTCGACCGTCGGGGACATTCGCCTCGCGAATGGCTCCTGTTTGTTCGCCGTGACGGTGCGGCAGGAGACGGTCCTACAGAATGTATCGGCTCAGGTCCTGATCCTTCACGATGTCGTTAAGCATCTTAGCCACGTAAGCAGCGTCCACCGTGATCTGCTCGCCTTTTTTTTCCGGAGCGGAGAAGCTGATCTCGTCGAGCACTCGCTCCATGATGGTGTGGAGGCGGCGGGCGCCGATATTTTCGGTGCCCTCATTGACGCGGAACGCGAATCTGGCGATCTCTTCCAAGGCTTCGCGGGTGAATTCCAGCTTCACACCTTCGGTGTCCAGGAGCGCCGTATATTGCTTTACCAGTGAAGACTTCGGCTCCGTAAGAATGCGAATGAAGTCATCCATGGTTAGCGACTTGAGTTCGACACGAATTGGGAATCGACCTTGTAGCTCCGGGATCAAATCGCTTGGCTTCGAAACATGGAACGCGCCGGCAGCAATGAACAGGATGTGGTCGGTGCGTACCATTCCATAACGCGTGTTGACGGTCGTGCCTTCAACGATTGGCAGAATGTCGCGCTGCACCCCTTCGCGGGAGACGTCGGGGCCGTGCCCGCCTTCGCGCCCAGCGATCTTGTCGATCTCATCGAGGAAGATGATGCCCGAATCCTCGACCCGGTCGATCGCCATGCGCGTGACCTGGTCCATGTCAATGAGGCGCTGCTCCTCTTCCTGAATCAGGTATTCAAACGCCTCGTTGACTTTCATTTTCCGCTTCTTGGTACGCTGGCCGAAGATGTTCGGCAACATGTCTTTAATGTTGACGTCCATCTCCTCTACGCCTTGATTGCTAATGATTTCGAAGGAAGGGAAATTGCGTTCGCGGGTTTCGATTTCGACGATGCGATCGTCGAGCTTACCCTCACGCAGCTGCTGGCGAAGTTTCTCGCGAGTGCGCGAGTAAGAATCGCCCGTTGAAGATTCAAGTTGAAACCCAGTTGACTCGGAATGCGACGGAGCAGCGGGCGGAAGCAAGATGTCGAGCAAGCGCTCTTCCGCGTTCAACTCGGCCTTGTCGGCGACATCTTCGAGCTTCTCTGCCCGAATATTGTCGATCGCGATCTCAACCAGGTCGCGGATCATGGACTCGACATCACGGCCAACGTAGCCAACTTCGGTGAATTTCGAGGCCTCAACCTTGAGGAACGGGGAGTTCGCGAGTTTCGCCAGGCGGCGGGCGATCTCGGTTTTGCCTACTCCGGTCGGCCCAATCATAATGATGTTCTTGGGAATGACTTCCTCGGCGAGGTCGGGAGGAAGCTTCTGGCGACGCATACGGTTCCGTAGGGCGATCGCAACGGAGCGCTTTGCGTCGGACTGGCCGACAACGTGCTTGTCGAGTTCGGCCACGATTTCACGCGGAGTCAACTCATCCAGCGCAAGCTGTTCTTCTTCGGCGGTAGCGGGGAGATAGATGGCCATAAATTCGGCTTCGCGCTCCAGGCTTTCGGCAGGACTTCTCGTTTTTCGTTAAGCCCAATGCCCGAAGCCTGAAGCCGTTTTAGAGTTCTTCGATCGTCACTTTCTCATTGGTATAGATGCACATTTTGCCGGCGATCTTCATAGATTCTTCGGCGATTTGGCGCGCCGAAAGTTGCGTGTGCTCGGCAAGAGCCTTGGCAGCAGCCTCAGCGAACGGGCCTCCGCTGCCGATAGCGGCAATACCCCCATCGGGTTCAATCACATCACCCTGGCCACTCAGCAGGAACGTCTGCTCTTTGTCGGAGACCAGCAGCAAAGCTTCGAGGTGGCGCAAGAACTTGTCCGTGCGCCAGTCTTTTGCCAACTCTACCGCACCGCGACCGAGGTTCCCGTGATACTGCTCCAGCTTGGACTCGAAACGGCTGAAGAGGGAGAACGCGTCGGCGGTCGAACCCGCGAAACCGGCAAGAATCTTGTCCTGGTACAGCCGTCGGATCTTTTTCGCATTGTGTTTCATCACGCTAGAGCCGAGCGTAACCTGACCGTCCCCAGCCATAACGACATGGCCGTGGCGGCGAACACATAAGACTGTAGTGGAGCGTATCAGGCGCTTCTGGGGCATGAGGACAAGAGTTGATTATAGCAGCGGGCAACGTGAGTGCTTTCCGCAAGCTCTGCCGTCCTGAACGTGCCAAAACCCCGGTGGAGAATTGCTCGCTTCGACTGGCTCAGCGGCATCCCCACGCGTCTATGAGACCACCGTCACAAAGTGCCTATCGCTTATGCCCCTGCAGGTCGCTTGCTTGCTGCCAGCAGCTGTCTCAACACGTATTGCAAAATCCCCCCGTTGGCGTAATACAGCGCCTCCTGCGGGGTGTCTATGCGGAGAATGACCTCGAACTCCTTTGTAGCGGAACTGCTCTTCGCCTGCACCTTCAAGCAGGCGCCGGAAGAGAACTTCTCGATCAATTCGGCGATACCAGTAATGTCAAAGGTTTCTTCTCCAGTCAGACCGACCGATTCCGCGCCTTCTCCGGGCAGGAATTGCAGCGGAAGAATGCCCATGCCGACAAGATTCGATCGGTGAATGCGTTCGTAACTTTCTGCTATGACGGCACTCACACCAAGCAGCCGAGGCCCTTTCGCAGCCCAATCCCGCGATGATCCAGATCCGTATTCCTTTCCCGCCAAGATGACAAGCGGCACACCTTCAGCGATGTACTTTTCTGAGGCTTCGAAGATGGTCGTTTGCGCGCCGTCGGGTAGGTGTTTGGTGAAACCACCCTCGACGCCAGGAACCATCTTGTTGCGCAATCGAACGTTGGCGAAGGTTCCGCGAACCATGACCTCATGGTTGCCTCGGCGGGAACCATACGAATTGAAATCCGCCGGAAGTACGCCATGGTCGAGCAGGTACTTCCCTGCCGGGCTGTCCTTCTTGATGGAACCGGCGGGTGAAATGTGGTCGGTGGTTACGCTGTCGCCAAGCACGGCCAACACCCGAGCCTTACCGATGTCAGTGACGGGATGGGGTTTCGCGCCCATCTGGTCGAAGTAGGGTGCGCGGCGGATGTAGGTCGAATTGCGGTCCCATCCGTAGGTATCGCCCTTCGGGACCGCGAGCGAACGCCAACGCTCGTCCCCAGCAAACACGTCGCCGTAACTGTTGCGGAACATGTCCGAAGAGATCTGTTGAACAGCGTCGTCCACTTCGCGTTGGCTGGGCCAGACGTCAGCCAGAAAAACCGGCTTGCCGTCTTTGCCATTGCCGAGAGGATCTCGGCGAAGGTCGAGGTCGATGCGTCCGGCCAGGGCGAAGGCGACAACCAGGGGCGGCGACATCAGGTAGTTGGCGCGAACGTCAGGATTGATGCGGCCTTCGAAGTTGCGATTTCCAGAAAGAACCGAGGCCACAACAAGGTTCTTTTCGTCGATTTCTTCGGAAACTTCCTCCGGCAAGGGACCGGAGTTACCGATGCATGTCGTGCAGCCGTAGCCAACGATGTGGAATTTGAGCTTTTCGAGATATCCGGTGAGACCGGCAGCTTCGAGATAGTCCCGGACAACTTTCGAACCGGGAGCGAGCGAAGTCTTCACCCACTCGGGCACCTCGAGTCCGCGTTCGACGGCCTTCTTGGCGAGAAGGCCGGCGGCTAACATGACCGATGGATTCGAAGTGTTGGTGCAGCTTGTGATGGCGGCGATGACGACGCTTCCATGGTGCAGATGGCCGTTGCCGTTGGTAGAGACATCCGCGGCATCGGCCTTGGGTGTCTTAATCAAGCTCGGCAGAGCCTTTTCGAACGATTCTTTGGCTTCTGACAAGACGACGCGATCCTGGGGACGTCTCGGGCCTGCGAGACTTGGCTCGACGGTGGCGAGATCGAGAGAGAGCAGTTCCGAGTATTCTGCTTCCGGAGTGTCTTTGTCGTGAAATAGCCCCTGTTCGCGGCAATAGGCCTCCACCAGCGCAATCTGCTCTTCCGAACGCCCGGTGAGGCGGAGGTAGTTCAGCGTCTCTGTATCGACGGGAAAGATTCCGCAGGTGGCGCCATACTCTGGCGACATATTTCCGATGGTTGCGCGGTCCGCAAGAGGCAAATCGCGTAGGCCGGGACCAAAATACTCGACAAACTTCCCCACCACCCCGTGCTTGCGCAGCATCTCGGTGATAGTGAGAACAAGGTCGGTGGCGGTGGCGCCTTCCCGCAGCCGTCCCCTGAGTTTCACCCCGACAACTTGGGGGATAAGCATGCTGACGGGCTGGCCAAGCATGGCTGCCTCGGCTTCGATTCCGCCAACTCCCCAACCGAGCACGCCGAGACCGTTGATCATTGTGGTGTGGGAATCTGTGCCAACCAGGGTATCGGGGTAGGCGACGCGTTTACCCGGCGTCTCCTTCACGAAGACGACGCGAGCGAGATACTCGAGATTAACCTGGTGAACGATTCCGGTGTCCGGCGGAACGATCGCCATATTGCGGAATGAGTCTTGTCCCCACCGCAGGAACGCATACCGCTCTTTATTGCGCAAGAACTCAAGCTCGGCGTTCACCGCAAAGGCTTGCGACTTTCCGAATTCATCCACCTGCACTGAGTGGTCGATGACCAGTTCCGCAGGCTGCAGCGGATTGATGAGCGCCGCGTCGCCGCCCAATTTGGTCATGGCATCGCGCATGGCCGCCAGATCAACCACAACGGGCACTCCCGTGAAGTCCTGCATGAGAACGCGCGAAGGCGTAAAAGCAATTTCTTTGTTGGATTTGGTTTTGCCGTTCCACGCCGCGAGCGCACGGATATCATCGGGCTTGACGTTGCGGTCGTCTTCGGTTCGGAGCAGATTTTCGAGAAGAATACGCAGCGAATACGGTAGGTGCCTGGTCGAGATACCAGCCTTGTCGAGGGCATCGAGGTGGTAAATTTCGTATTCTTTGCCGCCAACCTTCAGTTTGGAACGCGCGTGGAAGCTATCCATGAAGCCCGGGTCTCCCTCACAGAAATCAGAAATTGCCTGACTTATTAGTTTAGCTGGTGGAGAAGGAGTTTGGGAAAGCAGCAATCCGGATCAGCCCTGAAACGGTTGCATTTGAGCTCAGCCGGGGGAACTCGAAGTCAAAGTCTCAGAGACGACCGCGGAGTGCTATCTTGCGCGCAACAGCAAGACCGGCACGCTGACCGCATGCTGGACGCGGTTTGCAGTCGTACCCAGAAAGATATCCGCTAAGAACTTGTGGCCATGGGTGCTCATGGCGATAAGGTCGCAGCCCTTCTCTTTTACCCAGCGCACGATCTCGCGGCTGGGATCCCCAAATGCCAGTTCCGAGCTGACGGGAATTTGGGCTTGCTGGAACTCGCCGAGGACTTTCTGCAGATAAGCGGTGTCTTCGGAAATCTCCGGGCTGACGGCATCGTGCCCGTAGGTCCGGGCGGCCCAGCCGTCAGCGACATGCAACAGCACGATGCGGCTCCGCGCCAGCTTGGCGAGCTGTTTCACATGCTCGATAATGGCACGGTCGCTGGGTGTGCCATCGAGTGTTACGAGAATCGTTTTGTACATCGGCTACCCCCGATTCAGTTGCCGACAATCACCTGCCATGCGGTCTTCAACGACTCCGGTAATCCCCACAAGTCCAGTCCGGTAATCAATAGAGCACTTGTCCAGCCTGCCATCAACAAGAACTTGCCGCTCTTCCACGACCCCATATGTCTTCGTGAGCTAGTAAATGTGAGAAGCGGAAACATAGCAAACGGAAGCTGCAACGCCAACACGACCTGGCTAAGCGTGAGCAGGTCATTCACACTTGAATCCCCGCGGATACCGATCACGATGACGGCAGGAATGATGGCCAGGGACCGCGTGATTAGCCTTCTTACCCAAGGTTGAATGCGCCACCGCATGAATCCTTCCATCACCACTTGGCCAGCAAGCGTCCCGGTAATGGTGCTGCTTTGCCCACTCGCCAGAAGCGCGACGATAAATAGGGTACTCGCGGCCGAAGTCCCGACTAGGGGAGCCAGCGTGAGGTAAGCAATTCGGATCCAGTCGCTCTCGGGGCTGAAGGTAACGATCTCGCCGTTGGCAACCGCGACGCTGGTCTTACCGAAGAAGACGGTGGCCGCGAGCACCAAGATCGCCGCATTTACCAGAAAGGCGACACTGAGCGCAGTGGTTGAATCAATCGTGTTGAAGCGGATTGCACTGCGAATCGAAGCCTCGTCCTTCTGCAGCTTGCGGCTCTGCACAAGTGCCGAGTGCAAGTACAGGTTGTGCGGCATGACTGTGGCACCGATGATTCCAATCGCGACATAAATCATCCCGGCTTGGCGAAAGCCCGGGGTGGCGAGCGCTTTGCCCATCTCGAGGAAGTCGGGACGGGTCTGCGGCAAGACAAAGATTTCGATCAGATAGCACAAGCCGATCGTCACGATCAGAAGCAGTACGATCGCCTCGATGGTCCGCATTCCATACCGCTGTAGGGCAAGGAGAAGTAGAACATCGAGGCCGGTTATGATCACCGCCCATAGAATGGGAATGTGGAACATCAAGTTAATTGCGACGGCGCTGCCGAGAACTTCAGCGAGATCGCAAGCCGCGATAGCCGATTCACAGAAGAACCAATTCGGCCACCGTGTCCACCCAGGCATCCAGTCGCGGCAGGCTTGCGCAAGATCCTTGCCGGTGACAACACCGAGGCGAGCCGAGATCACTTGCATAAAAATGGCCATGATGCTGGCCACTGCAATCACCCAGAGCAGGCCATACTTGAACTGCGCGCCCCCAGCCAGGTCGGTTCCCCAGTTCCCCGGGTCCATATAGCCCACACTGACGAGAATGGCCGGGCCGATGAACGCTCGCCATTGTACGAAGAAACCGGCCTCATGGTGAGGCACCTCTACCGTTCTATGCAAACCTTCTAGAGAAACATGGCCGGACTCAAGCGAGAGCTCGCTTGGGCTGGAAGGAGGTGCTGCTACGGGCTCGGCCTGGCGCGGCGAATCCATCGCTTGCAGCTTATCTTACGCGATGATTGATCGGTTGGTATTGATTTGCATTCTCTTCCGCCAACGGGGATAAGGAATTGGCGCGAGCGAAGACCGCTTCAGATCAAGCGGACGGTCGCCGGGGAATTGTGGCCAGGGACTGCCAAGAGCTCGCCTGCACGTAACCAAAGTAGCAATACCTGCTGGGCTTTCCTTTCCTCTTGAAGACGGGGATCATAGCATTACAACCTCTTTACATCCGAAGCGACTGGAGACCATGTGAAACAGTTAACCTTCTTTGCCACTTTGCTTTGCAGCGCCAGCCTGGCGCTCGCGCAATCGCAAGCCCCTCCCGCGAGTTCGCCGTCCAAAAGTGTTTCCCGGACGCTGCAGGCGATGCGCTTTCGTCAGGGCAGCAATGTCAAGGTCATGTTTCAAGCCACCGCGCAGATGCGCGGAGCTTCGGGCGAGGCGAAACTCGAAGGCAAGAAGGGTACAGTCACCGTGGATGCGAGGTTTGAAGGCCTGGATGACGCGACGAAGTTTGGCCTTGAGTACCTGACATACGTCCTTTGGGCCGTTTCTCCCCAGGGGCGTGCCGAGAGCCTGGGTGAGTTGGTCGTTGAAAAAGGTAACGCCCACCTGAAAGCCTCAACTGACATGCAGACATTCGGCATGATTGTTTCGGCGGAACCTTACTTCGCGGTCACGCAGCCGGGAGATACGGTTGTAGCAGAGAGTATCGCTCCCGAAGGGATGGCCCAAGGCGAGAACATCGAAACCAGGTACGAACTGCTGGGACGCGGAACATATTCCGCTGCGAACCAAAAGATCCAGAACGCGATCTTTGGCATCGATCGCACGACACCGATGCAGCTGTTTGAGGCAAGGAATGCGGTGCGGATTGCACATATTGCGGCGGGGGAAAAGTACGCGGGTTCGATTCTTTCCAAAGCAGATCAACTGCTGATGCAAGCCGAAACGGCTTACCGTCAGAAGCAAGGTAAGTCCGTCATCGAATCGGCCGCGCGGGATACCACACAGACGGCAGAAGAAGCTCGTGTAATGGCGGTCAAACAGCGGGCCGAGGATGAGGCGCAAGCGAAGGCGGCTGCGGAGAAGAACGCAGCCGAGGCACGAGAAGCCCAAGCTCGAGCCGATGCCGAGGCGGAAGCAAAGCGACGTGCGGAAGCCGAACAGGCTCAGAAGGAAGCAGAGGAGGCAAAGGCGGCTGCGGAGAAGGCAAAGGCAGAAGCCCAGCAAGCCGCTGCAGAAGCGGCGCGGCAAAAGGAAGAGGCAGAAAAGGCCAAAGCCGAGGCTCTGGCACAGCAACAGGCGCTGGCCGAGCAGGCGGCACGGGCGCAGCAAGCGGCAGCCCAGTCAGAGCAACTGCGTCAGCAAGCGGAAAAAGAAAAGCAAGAGCTGCGCGGACGCTTACTGCAGCAACTCAACACCATCTTGGCCACCCGCGATACCGCGCGCGGTTTGATTGCTAACATGTCCGACGTGCTGTTTAAGACCGGCAGCTATGAACTGGCACCCGGTGCGCGCGAGCGTCTCGCGAAAGTCTCAGGGATTTTGCTGGCCTACCCAACCCTACACGTTCAAATTGAAGGCCACACCGACAGTGTGGGCAGCGACGAGTACAACCAGGACCTCTCGGAAAAGCGCGCCGGTGCAGTGCGCGACTATTTCGTTCAGCAAGGTATTGCAGCCGATTCGATCGAATCTCGTGGCTTTGGCAAGACGCAGCCGATCGCCACAAACGAAACTGCTGAAGGCCGTCAGCAAAACCGTAGAGTGGAACTGGTGCTCTCCGGCGATGCCATTGGGAATACGGAAACGACAGCGCGGCAATGAGAACGACTTACTGTGGGGGTTGCGGAATTGGCGGTTACACGCAGGTATCGAGAGCGAGCTTTTGTTTCAACCTCTGAACCCGCCTTCTGGTCTCTAAAGATTGGTGGGTTTTAGTTCCCCGGTGCTAGGGCTGCGCGGCTTTCTTCACGTGCGGATTCGAGCATCCTCCAATCGCTCTTAATCGAGGGTTCGGAAATCCGCGGTTTCTTGTTCCGGAGTTGCTCATCCAAGCGCGACAGAAGCAGATTTTGCAGTAGCTCCGGCGATCCAGAGACGTGAAGCGCATTCCCGCGACAGATCCCGACCGGCACGTCTTTCCCATCCAGTTTCACTTGCACAAAGGGCCTCCCCTGAGCATCAATCTGAGGAGTGGCTCGCGCCTGAAGACTGCGCCAGTTGGGAAACTCATCGAGTTCGTTGGACTTCTTCATGGCTTTGACCAGATTCTCGTATGAACGACGTTGAGATGCGGTCAGTGGCGGATCGAAGTTCTTCATGGGATTGTCGGCGCCGGCATTGAAAACCATAGCTCCCTTGCCCGGGTTGAACCTCCAGCCTGCCAAGTAGGCGGTTTCCACTGCTCCCACAACGAATGGGTGGAAGAGCAAAACCGGGGTTACATACTTCTTTTGGAAAAAGACCGACTCAAGGATTCCATGCACTGATTTGCTGCGCTTCAAACCAGGGACCTGAGGAATCACAAAAGTTGTGAGCTGGGTCTCGCGATGGTGCTTACTGTAATGCACGAGCGACTTTGCCGCCTGCTTGGGCGTAGTTATGCCTAAGTCCGCGATGACGCTACGATGCACCGCGTGCGGGTAGTAGAAGTTGATGATCTGCTTGGAAAAATCCGCGCAGTTACGCCTCAGGAGCTTGTACGACTCTTCATTTGGCGAGGCGTTCAGAGTACGGATGAGCGCGTCGTCTTGATCGGGTCGCGTCGCGATGCGAAATCCATAGAGCGTGCGATCATATGCCGAACCGGCAAGTTGGTAACGCGGCTCGGCACCGGGACGGGTTTCCTCCGGCAACGGCAGCGAGGTCAAGAACTGCTCGCGGAGAAATGCGACTAGCTTCGAATCCACAAAAAGCGGGATGTCGTCCGGATTGCGAACGGCATACAAATAAGGAATCAACGGGATGGCAATCCAGTCGTGGCCAGCGATGCCGTGGTAGCGACTGATGACAACACCCTGTTCCCCGGGACCACAGCGCCGCAGCTGGAATGGCGTTTCAGCGCAGACTCTTGCCAAATACACGGCGGTATGACCGGTTCCGGCAAAGGTGCCGTCGTAACTGTAGGGCTCTTCCAAGAGAAGTGCTGCCTGCCCCCAGACTCGCGAACGTCCGAGCACAAGAAGAAGACTCATACAGAAAACAAAGGACTTGCGCGACTTGAACACGGCACACCTATCCTCTGATTTTATCCAACCCGAATTTTGATGCGGAGTTCCGGAAGCCGGTGAGTTATTGGACTTTGGTAATGCGGTGCGTAAGTCTATCACCCAGATTCTAAAATGCTTGCCGGTTGGCTAAGTTCACAACCGGGACCCCAGAGCGTGGCGGGGAGGACCCACAAAAAGGTACAAAGAGTAGCTGCCGCGCGGGCCGGACGACGTCCTTTCCCGTCTGTTTTCGAGACTCCAACCATGTCAGAACTGTTGTTTGAAATCCGCCAGTTCGCGTCGGAGTTCGGCAATTTCACTTCTTAACAAAGCAAGCTGGTTTTCCAGGTTCGAAATTCTTTCTTGAGCGTCATCGTTCGAGGATCGTGGGGAAGAACTGGAAATTGACTGTACGTACTCCGGGGCCGTGTCACCCGACAACAAATGCATGTAGCGTGATTCTTTGGTCCCAGGCTGGCGGGGTAAAACGCGGGCCAACGGCGGTTGGCGATCCATCAGCTTCTGTATCGCAGACTGAACGTCCTCGAGAGCCTCGAAGCGATACATTCGCTCCGTACGGCCCCGCAGTTCACCGGGCGTTTGCGGACCACGAAGCAGAAGCACGCATATCACCGCCGTTTCCCGACGATCGAAGTTGAAGACCTCCTGCAGGCGGTGTTCGTATTTCGTCACGCGGCTGTCCGCGCCTCCTGCTGGCCCGGCAAGGCGCTTTTCCTGCAGCGAGGCGAGTGCCTGGCGAAGGACATCTTCTCCCAGATTCATCACGGGGTCACGATTGTTCTTCTGGTTGCAAGCGTTGACCAACGCGTTCAAGGAGAGTGGGTAGTAATCGGGAGTGGTGATGTCCTTTTCGATCAGCGCACCTAGGACGCGCGCCTCGGTATCGGTCAGGTTCAGTTGCAGTTCGGTCATCCGGTTTAGTCCGTGAAAAGTTTAACAGTGTTGTGCTCGGCCTCGAGGGAAGCGGGAGTATACTGCCCAGCAGCGAGCGTCTCCGCTTGCAGGGTCCCCAGGCAGAAGAAGGATTCAGTGGAGGCTTTATGAAACGCCGAGAATTCCTGACAACGGCGGCCTATGGGGTTAGCGCCACATGGCTGGGATCGAACTTTACCCGCCCCGTCTGGGCAATGCCAGGCTTGGACAAAAAGTTCAGTGCCGCCGACCTCATCACCCTCGGCAGCACGGGAATTAAGACCAGCCGTTTGGCCATGGGAACCGGCACCGTGGGCGTCGGCCACCATTCACATCAGACCGCGCTTGGCTTAAAGGGCCTATCGGACCTCCTGCTAAATGGATACGACAAGGGCTTGCGCTTCTTCGATGCTGCCGATTCGTACGGAAGCCATCCGCATGTAGCCGAAGCGCTCAAGCACGTCGAGCGCGACAAAGTCACGGTGCTAACCAAGTCGTGGGCCCGTGACCCTGACGGCATGCGCGCCGATATCGAGCGTTTCCGGAAAGAACTAGGCACGGAGTACATCGACGTCCTTCTGATGCACTGCCTGACTGAGGGGGATTGGACTGAACGTTACAAGGGCGTGATGGAGGTTCTTTCCGAGGCAAAACAGAAGGGCATCATTCGCGCGCATGGTTGCTCTTGCCACTCGATCGAGGCATTGCGAGCAGCTGCGAAGTCTTCTTGGGTGGAGGTTGACTTGGCACGCATCAATCCAACCGGTGCATCGATGGACGCGAGTCCCGACGTGGTTGTTCCAGTACTCAAGCAGATGAAAGCCTCCGGCAAGGCGGTCATAGGGATGAAGATCCTCGGCGCGGGAGAGCTGCGCGAGCGTCAGGACGAGTGCCTGAAATACGCCCTCGGGCTTGGGGTGCTCGACGCGTTCACGATTGGCGCGGAGAATCGCGGCGAGCAGGATGACCTGATCCGGAGAATTGCGACCGCGTAGGATCAAAGACCCCGGATGCGATACCGACGCACGCGCCCCGGTCTTCTCTAATTCGGGATTAGCTCACAATTCGCCGTGCATTGCAGCGTTTGCAATTCGACGGATGTCTTTTTATGGCTCGGAATGCTGGCCTCAGGAACCACCACAAGAGCCTGACGGCCATCTGCGACGTCCAGGGTGCAGCTGAACGCAAGTTCCTGCACACCGCGCTGCTTGCAGGAACTTTCCTGCATTGCCGACCTCAGAATGGATGGATCGTCATAGACTTGGTCCGCCAGCTTGGTAGGAAGCAGGGCAACCGTCATCGGCACTGGAGCCTTTATCTTTAAGGACACTTTCTGGCCATTGTGGTCTGCGCCAAGGAAGGTGTACATCTTCGGCACTGAGGTCAGTTCGTATTTCTCTTTCACCAGACGCACCCAGCGATATTCGGGCTGAAGACAATTTGCAACACAATCCCAACGATAGTAGGTAATGTGCAGATTGTTGGGTGTCACCAGTGAACGACTAGCAGTCATGATCGCTCCCCATCTTGTGGACACGATACGGCTAGATACCTGTTCATCCCGAACGAGCAGGACCATGGGGGTAGAACTCGGCAACGCGCACTCGTATGTAGTGGCGACGACGTGTTCGTGCATGCAGGAAAACGTCAAGTTGCGAGCGCTTTCAGGATTTTGTTTCGCGTCCAGCCAGGCGGATTCGGAGGTCATCGCAATGGTAACCGGAAGGCTGGCGTCTATGTCGACGTGCAGGTTCCCGCCTTGGTAGCCGGGATGGTAGACCCGCCCGGCGTGAAAATCCGCAGGATTAAGCAGAGAAGTTTCGTCGCTGACGCGCACCCAGTCAAAGCGCCGCGGCGCCTGCGCCCACATGCTCGGAATGAGCAGACAGACTATTCCCCCAAGCAGATACAGCTTTCGCATACCTATACTCTCCACCTGTATTTCACGGGATAGGCGTACACGCGACAACGGTACTTCCGGCAGTGCACTAGTGGGGGCTCGCACAACCTGAGATGTGATCTTTTCTCTCTGCTTCGAGGCCTAGCACGCCAATGTTCGCCCGTTACAATGGCGGGTGTGCCTTCCTACCGAGGACGCCTCGCCCCTTCTCCCACGGGTTACCTTCATCTGGGCCACGCCCGCACGTTCTTGATCGCGGAGCAACGGGCTATCGAAGCCGGCGGCACTCTGATTCTCCGCAACGAAGATCTGGATCCCGACCGCTGCCGTGCGGAGTACGTTTCGGTGGCGTACGACGACCTTAAATGGATCGGCCTGCAATGGGCCGAGGGTCCGGATTGTGGAGGGTCCTACGGGCCCTACTCACAGAGCGAACGTCGCAGGTTGTATCTCGAGCAGTGGGAAAACTTGCGTGATAGGGGCGCTATTTATCCGTGTACGTGTTCGCGGAAAGAGTTAGCTTTGGCGGCAACCGCGCCCAACGATGCCGATAACGAGCCCCTCTATCCGGGGAATTGCCGCCTGCGAGAGGATGCAACTTCGTTCCGTGCTCCGGCTGGTGTGAACTGGCGCTTCCGGGTTCCGGAAGGGCAGGAGATCACCTTTCTCGACCAGCGTCTGGGAGCACAAAGTTTCGTGGCGGGAAGCGACTTTGGCGACTTTGTAATCTGGCGCCGAGACGATGTTCCTGCGTACCAACTTGCGGTCGTTGCCGATGACCATGCCATGGAGATCAGCGAAGTCGTACGAGGAGCAGATTTGCTGAAGTCCACCGCCCGGCAGCTGCTGCTGTACTGTGCTCTGGGCTTCCCAGCGCCGCATTTTTATCACTGTGATCTGCTGCGAGATGATGCGGGCACCCGATTGGCCAAACGCCATGATGCACTTAGCATCCGGCACTTGCGCGAATGTGGTTGGACCCCGGCGCAGGTGCGAGAACGTGCCTTACGCGGTTAGAAACTCCCCGTGGAACTCGCCCATCGAAATGAAGCGGGAGCTACTTGAAGTGAATTGCGGACTCGGCTCCTGATTTAACAGCGCGAGGAGCACTCCCTAAGCGAGCTGATGGCACGCCATACTTAGGTTTGATCTCATGACAGCCGCTTTCACAATAGACACCGCCTTCGGCAGATTCCGGAGAAGGCATGGGAGAGTTCACCGCAAACTCGCGTTCCTTCTCGAGATAGCTATCTACCTCGGCGAGCAAGGCTCGGTGATCTGGTGGAGAAAGCCATTTTTTCACGTTCAGCAAGTAATTTTCGAACCGAGGAATGGGGTCGCGACGGCGCCAGTACTCGAGTAAGGCCTGGGGAACATAGACTGCGGCGTCGTGGATGGCATGCCCTTTCATGCGCATCATCTTGGCTTCGATTAGGGTTGGTCCCTCTCCGCGGTGGGCACGTTCAACCGCCTTTCGCGCCGCGTCATACACCTGGCACGGGTCAGTCCCGTCGACAATGACGCTGGGAATGCCATAGGCAATCGCCCGTTCCGCCAGGTCAGAGATCTTGTACTGCATCTCCGAAGGCGTGGAGTAAGCCCATAGATTGCTCTCCACTAGCAGCACCAGCCCGAGGGCTTGTACGGCAGCAAAATTGATTCCCTCGTGGGTGACTCCGGTGGATTGTCCGCCGTCGCCGATGTAAGTCATTACCGCGATGTTGCGTCCCTGTAGGCGTGCGCCGAGAGCCACACCCGCCATCACGGGAATCAAGTCCCCCAGCATGGAGATCGGCGAGACCACGTTGCGCTCGTAGATGTCGCCAAAGTGAGACGTGCCGTCGCGACCCTTCGTTGGCGAGTCAGCCTTCGCCATGTACTGCATCATCATGTCGCGCGGAGCGAAGCCGCGGACAAGGAGAGCACCTTGATTGCGAATCATCGGTGCCAGCCAATCGTCCTTGGCGAGCGCATAGGCGGAGGCGCAGGAACAGGCTTCCTGCCCTAGGCCGAAGTAAACTCCGCCGACAACTTTGCCTTGTTTGTATAGGTTTTCGAGCGCCTGCTCCATTTTGCGATTGAGGACCATCCAGCGATAGATCTCGATAGCTTGCTGCCGGTTCAAATATTCCGAATCGCGAATTGGCGGCACGGGCGCATTCAGATCCCCGGAGATTTCATAACCGCATACCTCGCCTTTGCGGGTTTGGCGGACGGTGAAGTTCGGTTTCTCCAGACGGTAGTCGGGTATAGCGTAAGTGCGCTGCTGTGGGAGGCCAGGGGCACGCGAACTGCGTCCCTCCGGAGCTCTACTCCCGTTCCTGGGCTGTGAGGCAGCGCTTCTCGACTGTAACGGTCTTGCAGGTTTTGCTTTCCGGCTGTTCCGCTTCATTCTTGGCCCTGACAATGCTACTCCACGGGAGGGGAATCGTGCACCCATGAGCCAGACAGAGGGGGGCAATTGTCTATCGATTCGACCTGATACCCAACTTCCCCAAATTTTCCACTGACCTGGCCAGCACAGCCTTTCCTTCTCGGACGACGATCGGCCGCTGCAGAAGTTCCGGATGGGCGGCTATCACACTGAGCAACTCATCACCACTTAAGTTCTTGCCCATGACATGCTGCTTATAGGCCGCCTCTTTTGTGCGCACCGCCTCTTCCGGGCGCAGACCGGCACGCCGCAACAGGTCCTTCAATTCGGAGACGGGTAGCCGTTCTTCCATATAGTTAACACTCTTGAATTCGACGCCTCGCTTAGTCAAGACACGCTTGACCTCACGGCAGGTGCTTCAAGTCGGCTTCTCGTAAACCGTGACTTGGTTTTTGGGGAACATGCCTTAAGTCCTCGAAATAATGCGATGATTAAGCCGCGATCAGAGATCATGCCCAGGCGTTATCGTCTTCGCGGTGAATCTTGCGAAGATTCTCCGGGGGACGCACGGGAACACCGAAACTATTTCCGAGTAGGGCTTCGATCGATTCTAGGCAGAGTATCTGGCTATTGAATACGTGCCCGAAATGGCGGGCGAGTACACGAGCAACATCCTGAAGCGGAACCGTGTGGCGGAGTTCCTTGCCGATCGAAGTCACGGGTTTTGAGCTGATGCCGCAGGGGATGATTAGATTGAAGCAGGCGAGGTCGGTGTTCACGTTGAGCGCAATTCCGTGGGAAGTGATACCGCGCGATACGTGGACACCAAGAGCGGCAATCTTGCTTTCTGCTGAATGTCCTGGCTGTTCCAGCGATTCGGTCGTCCACACGCCTGTGAGTCCCGCTATCCTCTTTGTTGGAACTTCAAATTCGGCACAGGTGCGGATCAACACCTCTTCCAAGTTCCGCACGAACTCGATCACGCCCATGGTACTGCGGTTCAAACTCCGCGAAGGGAATCCATGGAGATCGAGGATGGGATAAGCCACTAGTTGGCCAGGACCGTGAAACGTAACATCCCCGCCACGGTTGCACTCAAAGACTTCGACTCCGCGTTGCGCGAGGGTCTCGGGCGAAGCAAGGATGTTTGTGGAATGAGCATTTCGCCCCAAAGTAATTACAGGAGTGTGCTCGAGCAAGAGCAGCGTGTCTCCGATGCGGCCTTCTTTGCGAAGGCCCACCAGTTGCTCCTGCAGCCGGAGACCTGTCGTGTAGTCAATCGTGCCGAGTTCAAGGATGGAGATCATGCCTGCGACTCCAGCAATCCAATGCCGGAGAGTCCTCCCTTTCGAATTATGACACTCGTGCGACCTTCGCGGAATGCGCGCGGCCAAGCCAGCTCTCCAAGCCGCGCAGCGCCAACTCGCACTGCATTTGATGCCTGAGCTTGCGATCCCGCACTTTCTTCTCCAACGGTGGCAGCAGATCAAAGGTGATATTTGCGGGCTGGAACTTTCTCGGATCTGCGTGGGTGATGTAGTGAACCAGGGATCCGAGCGCGGTGACGCGTGGCGGAGGAATAGGCGCTTCACCTCTAACCAGCGCCGCGGCATGAATTCCGGCCAACATGCCGGTGGCGATAGATTCGACGTAACCTTCTACCCCGCAAATCTGTCCCGCGAAGAAAACTCTGGGATGCATCTTCATTTGTTGGGTATCGAGGAGCAAGGATGGCGAGTTAACGTAGGTATTGCGGTGGATCTGGCCGAATCGAAGGAAGCGGGCGTCTTCCAGGCCGGGGATCAATCGCAGGACACGGCCCTGCTCGCTGTGCCTCAAGTGATTCTGAAATCCGACCAGATTGTAGGAGTCGGCGCGAAGATTTTCCTGACGCAACTGAACAACCGCATAGGGCGCCTTAGCGGCGCGCGGATCTTTGAGGCCCACCGGCTTCATCGGGCCGAATCGCAGCGTATCCCGGCCGCGGCGGGCAATTTCTTCGATGGGCAAGCAGCCCTCGAAGTAGTTCAGCTTCTCCCAGTCCTTGGCTGCCACGGATTCAGCCGCCACAAGCGCGTCATAGAACCGATCGTACTCTTCCTTCGTCATCGGGCAGTTGATGTAGTCTGCCGAGCCTTTGTCATATCGCGCAGCAAAATACACCTTTGACATGTCGATGGAGTCGGCTTCCACGATGGGGCTGATGGAGTCATAAAAATAGAGTCGGTGCTCAGGGGAGGAATTTGAGGCGGGGGCGTCGCTGGCCTCGCTCAGCTGGGCAATCTCTTCGGCCAACGCGTCTGAAGTCAGTGGGCCACTAGCGATAATGGTGATCTTATCTTCAGGAATACGAGTGACCTCATCGCGGCAAATCCGAATCAGCGACTCGCGCATGAGGCGCTCGGTCACCGCCGCGGAGAATGCAGTACGATCCACGGCCAGGGCGTGGCCCGCAGGAACAGCACATCGTTTCGCGATTTCGATCAGCAGAGAATCCGTCCGGCGCATTTCTTCCTTCAACAGCCAGGGCGCAGTATTCTCGCTTTCGGACTTAAGTGAGTTGGAGCAGACAAGCTCGGCAAACCCCGAGGTCTGGTGGGCGGCGGTCGAGCGCACCGGGCGCATCTCGAATAGGTCGACTTCGATACCCCGCCTTGCACATTGCCATGCGGCTTCCGATCCAGCCAGGCCAGCCCCTATGATTCTGATCTGACTCACTTCCCAACCTTTTCTGTGACCGCCAGCATGGCATCGCCGATCAGACACACCGATCGCCACTCATCGAGAAACTCGGCACCGAGTTTCTTATAGAAATCGATTGCCGGCTCGTTCCAATCGAGGACCTCCCACCGCAGGCAAAAATACTCTTCTTCCCAGGCGATTTTGGCGACGGCGGCCAGCAACTCCGTGCCAATACTTTTTTTTCGAAAGTCGGGGCGAACGAAGATGTCTTCTAGGAATAGCCCTGCGCGCCCTTGGAAGGTAGAGTAAAACTCAAAAAACAGAGCGTACCCTGAAACATGACCATCCCACTCCGCGATCAACGCGCGGAACTTAGGACGCTCACCGAAACCGTCCCGCAGCACGTCTTCTTCAGTGACGATGGTCTCGTGCTCAAGATGCTCGTACTCCGCCAATTCGTGAATCAACGTCTTAAGCAGATAACCATCATCCTTGGTGGCAGGTCGAATGTTGAGCATTATGAATCCCTTGCGGCTTGAGCGAAAGAAAGTTGCATCTACAAGAATCGTAGCGAAGTCCCAGTGTTTACGCTAGTTTTCATAAGGAGAAACAGACACGCATGGGGCGAGAAGTTTCGCGTCCTGCAAACGCCTCATACCTTTAATTCCGCCACCGTCGCGCCCCCCCCGCCTTCATTCTGGGGCGGTTCGGCAACCGACTCGACGTGTGGGTGTTTCTGCAAGAACTGGCGCAGCGCCTTGCGCAATATGCCCATGCCGCTACCGTGAACCACGCGAATTCTAGGCAGTCCGGCGAGAAATGCCCGATCCACGAACTTTTCGACCTCCCGCGTAGCGTCGTCCACAGTGTGGCCGATTACGTTGATCTCGGAAGGTACGTTAATATCTTCGAGCTGCAGGGAGATAGAAACGCCCTTGGCGCGCGCCGCATGGACAGGCGTTTCGGAAGCTCGTACTAGGACCTCAGCGACATCTTCTCGGGCAATCCTCATTTTCATCGCGCCGACTTCGACCTCAAAATGATCGTCATCGAGCTTGCGCACCACCTTGGCGTTACGACCCATCGACTTAAGCTTTACCACGTCGCCTTGGGAGATATGCTTGACTAGTTGCGGTGCGGCGTTCGGATCGCCACGATCGGCGCCGCTCACGTGGGCCACGACCACCGAGTCGAACTGCTCGCGAAAGTCCCGGCGCAGCTTGGCAATTCGACGTTCTGCATCTTTTGATAGCTTCTGCGCGGCCGCTCGATCTTGTACGGCGTTCACCGCCTCGCGCGCATGATATTCAAAGTCGCGCAGTAGCGATTCCAGTTTTTTCTCGAGTTCACGAACTTTCTCCTGCTGCTCGCGCTTTCCTTCGGAAGCTAGCCGCGCCCGCTCCCGGTTGAGGTCGTCTTCCTTGGTTCGTAACCGCAGACGTTCCGATTCTGCTGCCTTCAACTGCTGGTGCAACTGATCCAGGAACTGTCCGACATCTCTCGCCTGGGTTCCTAGACGGAGGCGAGCGGAGCGCACGATCTCCGGATTCAACCCCAGCCGCTGCGCGGTGTTGATTCCCGCCGAAGCGCCGGGAACACCGGTCTTCAACTCGTAGGTGGGTTTCAGGGTGGCTTCGTCCAGTCCGACCGCAGCATTCAGAACACCGGGAGAGTTGGCGCCAAAGACTTTGAGGGAAGTGTGATGGGTAGAAATCGCCGTAATGCATCCGATTTTCAGGAAGTAATCGGCAATCGCGACTGCCAGGGCGGCGCCTTCTTCGGGATCGGTTGCGGAGCCGAGTTCGTCGAGCAGAATGAGGGACTGAGAAGTCGCAATCCGAGAGATGAAATCCATGTTGGTGACGTGCGCGGAAAACGTGGAGAGGTTTTGTTCGATGGACTGGTAGTCCCCGATGTCGGCGAGGATGGCATCGAACCCTGGCAACTCCATACGGCTCGCCGGGACAGGAATGCCGGACTGTGCCATTAGCGAAAGTAGGCCGATAATCTTGAGGGTGACGGTCTTGCCGCCGGTATTGGGTCCAGTGATGATCAATTGGCGGCGGTCGCCTTCGAGTTCTACGCTGATGGGGACGACTTCCAACCTCTGCAGCCTCAGATTCCGCTCCAGCAAGGGATGGCGCGCGTCGCGCAGAATAAAGCTTCGTGAGTCGCGACTCAGTTCAGGCGTTACGCAGTTGTAATCGTCGGCGAACATCGCCTTCGCGAATTGCAACTCCAATTCAGCCAGCACTTCCTGTGCCGCCGCGATCTGAGCGGCCTGTTCACCGATCCGCTGGGTCATTTCCAGCAGAATTCGACGCACTTCTGCCAGCTCGTCTTCGTGCAAGCGTACGAGTTCGTTGTTTTGCTCGATGGTTTCAAGGGGCTCGATAAAAACCGTTTGGCCGCTCGAACTCGCACCATGAACGACGCCTGGGACGCGTCGTTTCTGCTCGACCTTGACCGGAACGACGAATCTTTCGCCGCGTACGGTGACAAGGTCGTCCTGAGCGCTGCCTCCCTCCGAGAGCCGTCGCAAGTACCCGCGCAAAGAATCCTGGATCGCGCGACGCTGCTTCTCGATCTCGCGGCGAATGCTCGCCAACTGCGGAGAAGCGCGATCATCGAGCCTGCCATCTGGCAAAATCTTGCCGCGAATTGCTTTCAGTAGTGGTGAAAAATCTGCCATCCCTGACGAGAGTTCCTGGACCGCTGACCAGTCACCTTTGATCCCTTGCGGCGGATGGAACGCGATTTCCCGCCACTCCGCCCCACGGTCTATCACTGTGATTACGCTGCAGATCTCTTCGGCTCCCAGAACGACGCCGGAAATGCGGGACTGCTCGAGGATTTTCGAGACGTCGAGTAGCCCAGAAAAATTAAAGGTTCCTCCAGCGCGGCGGAATTCGCGGATCTCGGCCGTCAGCTCCTGCTGTGATCGAATCCACGCCAAGTCGGGCGATGGTGCCAGAGCTTGTACCCGGGCGCGGCCCAAGTCCGACGCCGCATATCCCCGAACAAGTTCTCGCAAAAGGTCGAATTCGAGGAGATGGGCACTCGTATTTTGCATCCTTTGCAGCACACTTTCATGGTACTGTAGTCGCCGCTGCTGTGCCGTGATTGCACGAGCGCCGGCTGCTAGAATTTGAGTATGGCCTTCCCGGCAACCCGCCTTCGCCGACTGCGCCGTTCGGGCGCAATGCGCTCCCTCATCCGCGAAACGCGGCTTACGCCGGAGTCGTTGGTTTACCCCTTGTTTATCTGCCCGGGCGAAGGAGTGCGAAGAGAGGTTCGCTCCATGCCGGGGGTGTACAACCTGTCGGTAGATGAGGTAGTTCGCGAAGCTGAGGAGGCGCACTCACTTGGTGTTCCTGCCCTGATCCTGTTCGGACTTCCGGAAACCAAAGATGAGATTGCCACTGGGGCGTGGGAGGACAACGGCATCGTCCAGCGAGCTGCCCGAGCTCTTAAACGAGAGGTCCCGGAGATGTTGCTGGTCGGGGACGTTTGCCTTTGTGAATACATGTCGCACGGTCACTGCGGAATCGTAAGGCCAACAGCTCCCCAATCCGTGGGTGCCGCGGTCACTAATCCGCTAGATGTCGCTACCGGTTATGAGATTCTGAACGATGCTACGCTCGAATTGCTGACCCGCACTTCAGTCTCTCTAGCGAAGGCAGGAATCGACATCATCGCCCCGAGCGACATGATGGACGGCCGGGTGAGGGCGATCCGCGAGGGATTAGATACGGCCGGATTCGAAAACACGCCAATCCTTTCCTACGCCGCAAAGTTTGCCTCTGGGTTTTACGGGCCGTTCCGCGAAGCCGCCGATTCGGCGCCGCAGTTCGGTGATCGCCGTTCTTATCAGATGGATGGGGCCAACATTCGAGAGGCCATGCGGGAAATCGAACTCGACGTCGAGGAAGGGGCGGACATGATCATGGTCAAACCGGCTCTGCCCTACCTCGACGTAATTTCCGCTGCGCGGGCGCGTTTTGATCTTCCCCTCGCCGCGTATCAGGTTTCCGGCGAGTACGCGATGATTGAAGCGGCTGCGCGCAACCAATGGATCGATCGGGAACGCGTGATGATGGAATCTTTGATCTCCATTCGACGCGCCGGGGCAAACATCATCTTGACCTACTACGCCAAAGAAGCGGCGAGGATTCTGGGTTAACACCCGGAACAATCCGTGAACCTCCCAGCCTACTGGCCACAAAATTTCGCACAGGAACCCCACAGAGGACGAGACTGGGTTGAGGCCATGAGGAGCCGCCCCGGTTTATTGCACAGCCCTGGGAAGGTCGTTGATTAAGACGGAGGATCTAACCTGCTCTCCCCCAAAAATGGCGCTGCGCTACTGCTCGGTTTAGCCGCAGGAATCCTTCTGCTGATGTTGCGATTACAGATGCAAGGTTCGCTCGCGTTTTCGCAGCCGGTGTCGTATCACAATTTTGCCGATCAGCGCGCAATGCTAGGCATTCCCAATTTCTTGAATGTCGCTTCAAACCTGCCGTTTGCCGTAATTGGCATTTGGGGAATGATCTTCCTTTTCTCCGCTCGCGATCGCGCATTCCTTGATCCCCGCGAACGTCGGCCCTACTTCGTGCTGTTCACCGGGCTCTTTCTTACGGCTTTCGGATCTGCCTATTACCACCTTGCACCTTCGAACGCTACGCTCGTTTGGGACCGGCTTCCGATGTCCATCACGTTTGCGGGATTTATGGCTGCAGTGATCGCGGAACGAATCGATGCCGAGTTTGGGATTCGGGTGCTGCCGTTTCTGGTGTTGTTGACCGTGGCGAGCGTCCTGCAATGGTATTACAGCGAGTGGCGGGGCCATGGCGACTTACGGTGGTACGCCGCGGTGCAGATCTATTCGGTTCTTTTGTTGCTGATTGCGCCCATTTTGAGGTCCAAGTACACGAGAAACTGGGACTTTGCGGTTGTGTTCGCACTCTATGGCCTCGCCAAAATATTTGAGACCTTCGATAGAAGGGTCTATTCGCTGGGCCAGGTTGTCAGCGGACACACCCTGAAGCACCTCGCGGCGGCAGCCGCTGGGTACTGGATCTTACGCATGCTGCAAAACAGAGAACCGTTGTGTTCGGAATTCATCGCCCATTAACCTGTGGCTTGTATGCTGCCCTCATCCGCTAAAATGACGGTGTTTTGCTGGCGTGAGCAGCTTTTCGCTGCTGAATAGAACCCTTGCACATGCAAAAAGCCGCGCTCTTCTATAACCCCTTATCAGGCAGACGACGGAAGTACCGGGTCCAGGACGTGGACACAGTCGCGGCCATCCTGCGTGGCGCAGGCATTCAACTTGAAGTTGCACCAACACGTGCGGCTTCCGACGCAGCTGCGCAAGTGCGCATGGCAATTCGCGAGGGGTTCGACACCATTATCGCGTGCGGAGGCGACGGAACGGTCCATGATGTTCTTCAGGGGCTCGCCGGTCGCGACGCGGCTCTGGGGATTATTCCGCTGGGAACCGCCAATGCGATGGCTCATGATTTGCGGGTGCCCATGAACGCCAAAGCGGCAGCCCGCGCACTGCTGGATGCCGTGCCAAAGAGAATTGCCGTCGGCCAGATCCAGTATCGCGACTTCAACTCCATCCCCGGCTCGCGGTTTTTCTGCGTCGCGGCGGGAGCGGGCTTGGATGCACATCTATTCTACAAACTCAATCGCCTCATGAAAGACCGCATGGGGATGATGGCCTACTACAGCAAAGCCTGGCATCTTTGGTGGACACACCGGATGCGATATTTCGCCGCCGATTTTTCAAGTGATGGCGGCGAATGTCGTCGTGAGGAACGGCTTTCTGAGATGCTGGCGGTAAGGATCAACCACTTCGGAGGGGTGCTTCGTGAACTCGCGCCAGGGGCGTCGCTAGCGCGGAACGATCTCCGGCTCATACTCTGCCGAACTGGAAGTCGTGCGCGTTATCTGGCGTACGTTTTCCGGGGGGTCCTGGGATTGTCGAGCGGTGTTCCGGGAATCGAACTTGCCTATGCCGATCAGGTCACGTGCCGTCCGATTACCAGTGAGAATCCTGAGGATATTTACGTGGAGGCGGACGGAGAACTGCTGGGACGACTGCCGATCTCGTTGTCCGTGGTTCGAAACGCACTCACGGTGCTTATACCGAAAGGCCATCCTTCCTTGCTGGGGTAAAGATTCCAAGCACAAAGGCAAAACGGTTCGGCAACAACTCAGTGGAGTCGCTGAAACCGGGGTGTGAGTTCGTGCCCTTGACGGTTCCCCTACCCACCATTTTCCGCGAGCAGCCCTCCCAAACGATCGATTTATTCTGTGCTACAAAGAATGCTTGGAACCTATCACCCATTTCCTCACCGGCGCTGTTCTGGGCCGCACCGGTTTCAACCGCAAGACCGCCCTGGCCACCGCCACGATGATGCTCGCAGCCGAGGCCCCCGACCTCGACATCTTCTGGCGATTCAAAGGCCCGGTCTACTACTTCGCGCATCATCGCGGCTTTACCCACTCCTTTCTCGGCCTCCTACTCATGTCGGCCCTAACCATCGCGGTGGTGTATTTGGTGTGGCGGCTGAGAGGGCGCAAGACAAACATCCCAGATCTCCCGCCGCGCTGGGGACGACTCTTCCTCTTGGCATATATAGCCGGCCTAAGTCACATTCTGCTCGACTTCACGAACAACTATGGCGTGCGCCCCTTCTGGCCGTTGTCGGAAAAGTCGTACTCTTGGGACATCGTCTTTATCGTGGAACCTGCGCTCTACGTCTTTCTGATCGTGGGTCTGGTCCTGCCGGCAATCTTCCCGCGGCGCCAGCGACTACCGCGTGGACAGGTTGCAGCAGTGGTAGCGCTACTGTGCGTAGCGGTCCTCTACGTCGTACGGGACTACGAACACCGCGCTGCGGTACACATCGTTCGTGCTGTCGAATTTGAGAACAAGTCACTCCCGCAGAAACCGGTGCGAGCCTCGGTTTATCCTTACCCATGGTCCATCACACATTGGTATACCGTGGCGGAAATGCCAAGTTTCTTCGCCAGCACCGACGTAGATTCGCGAACCGGACTTCTGAATCACGACCTGCTTGAGTACTATTCCAAGCCACCCGAGACACCGATAACGCGAGTGGCCAAACAGTCCTATCTCGGCCGCGTGTATCTCGAATGGGCACAATATCCCCTGATCACCGAGGCGACATCGGGGCAAAACACCAGCGTTCACTTCAAAGATCTTCGCTTCGACTATCCGCAATTTCGGGGCAGGGTTACTTTGTCCGCGTGGATAGAAGTCACCCCGAATTTGGAGATTGTCCGCGAAGGCTTCGGCACCGGGGAGCAGAAACCGCCGCTCTAGTAGCTCCCACTTGACGGATTCCCTGCCACCCTCGAAAATCGAATTCTCCGAGGTGAATCGTATGCTGGCATATTTGTTCGTGCTATTTGCGGTTGCAGTGCGCCTGGCCATCCCCTACATGCAAACGCATCCCTGGCACTTCACCCCCGTTGCCGCCAGCTTGCTTTTCTTTGGCGCACGCGGTTCGCGCCGCCAGCTCTGGATTCCAGTGGGTTTGCTGGCGCTTTCCGATATCGTCCTGAGTAAGTTTGTCTATCACTACGCCGTCGACGCCAGCCAACTCGTAAGTTGGGCTTGGTATGCTGCGATCGTGCTGCTCGGGACTCGGCTACGCAACAATGAGAAACCTCTATGGATCGGCGGCGCGGCGTTGGTTAGCCCCATCTCATTCTTTCTCGTCAGCAACTTCGCGGCGTGGGCAACCATGAGTATCTATCCGAAGAACTTCGGCGGGCTGATGACCTCTTATACGCTGGGTCTTCCGTTCTTCAAGAATGATCTGATTGGCACGTTGTTCTTCTCTGCAGTCTTCTTCGCGGTTCCAGTGGTGCTTCGGCTTCCACAAACTGTGCGGCACAAGCCCGCAGCCTAACGGAGTCAGACCCATTCAGCATGGGCCAGTCACCAGCGTGCGGCGCTTTGTTGCTGGTATCTTAGTAGTTCATGCTTACGCCTCGAGAAGAACTGCTGCGCCTGCTTGCAACCAAGTCTTTTCGTCTTGGCCAATTCAAGCTCGCCTCGGGAAACACCAGCGACTACTACATCGATTGCCGAACTACGACGCTCGATGCTCGTGGTGCCCAACTGACGGGACAAGTTTTTCTGGATGAAATTCGCTCGCGCGGTTGGAACCCCGAGGCGGTCGGAGGGCTAACGATGGGCGCGGATCCGCTTGCCGTCTCGCTCGCCGTCGTAAGCGGCAACATCAACGCATTTCTTGTGCGGAAGGCCGAGAAAGAGCACGGTACGGCTCAACGCATCGAGGGGTTTCGCGAAAAGGGCAGCCGAGTCGTGATTGTCGACGACGTCTGCACGACGGGATCCTCCACCATCCAAGCCATCGAAGCCGCGCGCGCAGTGGGATTCGAGATTGTCGGGGTCATGTGCCTCGTGGAACGCGAGGAGGCACGTGGACGCCCTGCGGTCGAGCAAGCCGCTTCCCCCGCGCCTTTCGTTTCTGTGTTTACGGCGAACGATGTGAAGAAAGAGC
Source organism: Terriglobales bacterium (assembly GCA_035606605.1). Classification (GTDB taxonomy): domain Bacteria; phylum Acidobacteriota; class Terriglobia; order Terriglobales; family Acidobacteriaceae; genus Gp1-AA145. Next base: position 7,551 of record DATNEX010000112.1, on the reverse strand, counting down.
ACATGGCGGTCGGCCATCAGCCATCAGGCGTCAGGTAACAACGCAATGATCCCCGACGGCTACACAGACCTCGCTCCCGGAAAGCTGGCAGCGGTTGTCACCTATTTGGAAATGCTTGAGCCTCCGGGGGAGGCGAGAGCCTCTTCTGTGACATTGAGACAAGTCAGAAATCCTGACCTTAACTGGTATCGAGATATTTTTCGTCGCTCGGGAGAGCATTGGCTTTGGTGGAGCCGCCTGGAGATGAGCGATGAGCAACTGACCGCTGTGCTCAGGGCGCCCACAACGGAATTGTTCACCGCCGAACGCGATGGCGCCGAAGTCGGTATGGCGGAACTGGATCGTTCGAGGCCCGGCCAAGTTGAAATTTCTTTTTTCGGCCTATACAAGGAAGCGATCGGCAAAGGCATTGGTCATCCCTTCATGGACGCACTGCTCGATCGTGCCTGGACCGCATCAATCTCTCGCGTGTGGGTCCACACCTGTACGCTCGACAGCCCCGTGGCATTGCCGTTTTACGTAAGGTGCGGCTTCCGACCATACAAGCGGGCGATCGAAGTTACGGCCGATCCGCGACTTCGCGGAGTGTTGCCCGAGAGCGCGGCACCACAAGTTCCCATTATCCGGTAAGCTAAAGGATTCATGTCATAGCCCATATCCGCACCGGGCAAGAATTCAACTTCGCAATGATGCATTGAGTCAACACCTATGATTCAGACTCTCGAATGGACTGCGCACGGCGTTCGCTTCATCGATCAAACCAAGCTGCCCACGGAAGAAGTTTATGTAGATTGCCAGACCTATCAGCAAGTAGCGGACGTCATCCGCAACATGGTGGTTCGAGGCGCCCCCGCAATCGGCGTCTCCGCGGCAATGGGTATCGCGCTGGGCGCCAAGGGCTCGACTGCGCAGAGCGTTGAAGATCTCAAACGCGATCTCGATCAAATTTGCGACGTCATTGGCAAAACGCGCCCGACCGCCGTGAATTTGTTTTGGGCAATCAAGCGCATGCAGCAGACTTTTGACACGCTTCGTCTCCGCCCTATCGCACAGATCAAGGAAGGGCTCATCGAAGAAGCTCAACGCATGCATGCCGAGGACATCGCCATCAATCAGGCAATGGGGAGGCACGGGGCTGCGCTGATGCCGGCAAGCGGCGGCGTCCTAACGCACTGCAATGCCGGGGCATTGGCTACGGCTGGCTACGGGACTGCCTTGGGCGTCATTCGCGCTGCGGTCGAGGCGGGCAAGAAGATTCAAGTTTATGCCGACGAGACCCGTCCCTTCCTGCAAGGCGCCCGTCTCACCGCCTGGGAGCTGGTGAAGGATGGCATCCCGACAACCGTAATTTCCGACAACATGTCAGGTGCGATGATGCGCCAAGGCAAGATTGGCGCAGTTATCGTCGGCGCCGACCGCATTGCGGCTAACGGTGACGTTGCCAACAAAATCGGCACCTACACGGTTGCGGTGCTTGCGAAAGAGCACGCTATCCCGTTCTACGTAGCTGCCCCGATATCGACGGTCGACCTTGAAACACCCGACGGAAGCAAGATCCCTATCGAACAGCGCAGTGCCGCGGAAGTCACCCACTTTGCAGGCAAGTTGGTCACGCCGGAAGGAGTAGGCGTTGAAAATCCTGCTTTCGACGTGACCCCGGCGAAGTACGTGACGGCGATCGTCACCGAGCGTGGGATTGCACGGGCTCCCTACGAGCAGTCGCTAAAGACGCTGGCCAAGACCGGGTAGCCAGCCCGTATGCCGGGGTTCTTTCCAAACCCCCAGGCTGGCGTATCCGTTTGGCCTTGCTTCGCGCGGCTCACCTTGCGCCAATCTGCTTGCCGGACAGGATTCGAAATCGGCTATTCCAGTGATTTCGGATCCGAAAGGTTCTTGGGGGAAGCTTTCGTCAATTCAGCATCCAGGTCGTGGGCGGCGGCGGGCGTTCCGACTTTGCCTTCGCGGAGAATTTCTTTCGCGGTCAGCTTCTTCCCATAGAGCTTCTCATTGGCCCCGGTATCCGGACGCAGCGTTGATCCTTCGAGAGACACACCGGCAAACAAGCCCCGGGAACGGGAGTAGGAAAGAATCTCTGCTCGCATGGCGACGTCGGTGGCGGCTGTGGTATCGCGGCCCTTGGGACCGGCAGCGGCCGCAGCATCAGCCCCCAGTTTCACTTTGCTGCCCATCAGAGATTCAGCACCCCGTGGGTTCATAACCAGAAGAACAAAATCCGTAGCTTGACCACCGAGTTGGAAACCGATGTTTCCGCCCTCGAGAGCATACATCGCCGGAGCACCCCAACCGCCGGTGTAATGCTGCCCCGTTCGGCACACCATCACGCCGCGTCCGTAACTGCCGCCGATTCCGATCGCCAGCTTCTTGACCGAGGGGAGCACAATCACGCATTCGGCGCGGTCGAGCAGATCCTTAGGAATGTCATCTGGGATGCCCAGAATTTCCTTGAGGACAGTTCCTGAGTCCTTAATCCTGTCTACTTCTTTGATGTCTTCGACGGCAAAACTCAGCTGTGCAACAAGTAGCACCACTAGAACGAACAGGAGCTTCTTCATGATTCCTCCTCAGCAGAACTACATTCTACTCTGGTGGAATCTGGGCTGCGCGTCGTGTGCATGGGTGCTCACGAACTGTTGGTGCATACCCTGCTACGCCCCAGCGGACGATGACCGTTGGTGAATGTCGGTTTCTCCGGCATGAAGTTTCGCTTGATACGTTACCCTCCCCGCGGCCGCCTGGTACTTTTGTAATCTGCGGGTAACAAAGAATGCCCCGTGTGATTAGTCCATTTTGAGGAACGTGGGTTCCGTTACCTGGCGAAAAGATTTCCGTCGCTCCTCCCGCCTCGCACAACACACAGTCCAAGCTGCTGAAAACGTGCGGCCTTGGCTTCCCTATATGGCGCAAGCCTTGCTCATGGTGAGTAGCCGACTCTTTCGCAAGGGAGCACTGGATCATGAGAAGTACATTTTTCGCTTTTGTGGTCGCGAGCCTTAGCGTTTTGGCTGCCTGTGGCGGAGGCTCGGGAACCGGAACCGCGAGTCCTCCTGCGCTCTCCGGAATTCAGGTTACCGCGGCCAGCATGAACGTGACCGTGGGCACCGCCGAACAGTTGACCGCGACCGGGGGCTACAGCAATGGGACCACACAAAATCTGACCAGCAAGGTCAGTTGGTCCTCATCGGACAGTTCCATCGCGACGGTGGATGCCAGTGGGATGCTGACTCCGAAAGCTCACGGCAGCGTCACGATTTCCGCGAGCTCCAGCGGAGTGAGCGGCACCGCAACCCTAACGATTTCCACCACACTGGTCTCGATCGCCGTCACTTCAACAACTCTGTCGGTTGCGCCGTCAACCAGCGAACAGTTCATCGCGACCGGCACCTACAACGACGGCAGCACGCAGAACCTAACCGGCAATGTGACCTGGGCATCGTCGAACCCGTCCGTCGCGACCGTGAGCAGTTCCGCTCCTACACTGGGAATGGTAAAGGCCCTGAGCACTGGTACCACATCCATTTCCGCTACCTCAGGTTCCGTGACCGGTTCGGCCACGCTGACTGTGACTTCAGCCACAGTGGTCTCCATCGTTGTCACCCCGGCAAATGCAAACATCTCTATCGGAATAGCGCAGCAATTTACGGCCACGGGAACTTTTTCGGATTCATCGACGCAGAACATCACCGGTTCGGTCGTGTGGAATTCATCCGCAACCGGGGTCGCCTCGATCACGGTCAGCGGACTGGCGAGCGCCTTCAATGTCGGAACCACGACGATCTCGGCGTCCTTTGAGGACGTAACAGGAAACGCGCCTCTAACCGTGAACGCCGCCAATCTCTCCTCTTTGGCGATCACCCCGTCGAGTCCTTCCATCGCTCAGGGCACGACCATCCAGTTCACCGCTACCGGAACGTTTAACAATGGCAGCACACGAAATCTCACGCGTCAGGTGACCTGGACATCCTCCGATACGACCGTGGCCACCATCGGCCCGAGCAGTGGGGTTGCCACCGGGCAGCCACGCACGGTGACCGGCACTACAAACGTTACGGCAACTTTAGGATCAGTGAGCGCGACTATCCCGTTGAATGTGACTGCTGCGACGCTGTCCTCCATTACGGTAGCGCCGGCAACTCAAACCGTACCGATCGGCGGACAGGCGAGCTACACGGCCACCGGACTTTTCAGTGATTCAACCAGTCAAGATCTCACCTCGATTTGTAAGTGGACGTCTGGCAACACCAGCATTGCAACCGTGGGAAGTGGCGGCGGGTCACTCTTAACCGCAACCGGCATCGCATCCGGGACAACCAGTATCAACGCCACGCTCGGCACTACGACTGGCTCGGCCAGTCTGACGGTGAGTTCCGCTAACCTGGTTTCGATCGCGCTGACGCCGGCCAACGCCATTCTGGCGCCTGCCGCAACGCTCGGTTACAGCGCGATGGGCACGTACTCCGACGGCAGCCAGCATTCCGTGAACGGAAATGCGACTTGGACTTCTTCCGACCCGAGTATCGCCATTATCAGCGGATCGGGGACCGCTACGGGCGAATCAGCGGGCGCAGTCACAATCACCGTGCAATCGGGATCGATCAGCGCGACGGCAAACTTGATCGTAGAAGGCTCGACTCTGACCTCCATTCAGGTCACGCCAGCCAGCACCAAGCTGCCGCAGTCGATTCGGGGAAGCTTCACCGCAAAAGGCACCTTCTCTGACGGAAACGTGCTCGACATCACGTCGGTGGTGACCTGGACTTCTTCTGCCGGTTCAGTGGCGACCATCAGCACGGCGACTGGAAGCCAAGGAGTGGCCACCGCCTTGGCGCCAGGACAGACAACCATTTCGGCCACGTTCGGCGGCCAGGTGGGCAGTGCGATTCTGACCGTGACCAACGCCACCCTGGTTTCGATCGCGCTGACGCCAGCCAACGCGACGCTGAGCCTGGGAGCCGGTCAACAGTACATTGCGACGGGGACTTTCAGTGATCAATCGACTGCCAAAATCACCGGTCAAGCAAGCTGGAGTTCTTCCGATGTTTCCGTCGCGGTCATCAATTCACAGGGCCAACTCACCACGGCCAACCCGGGTATTTCGACGATCTCCGCCACGTTGAATGGTGTCACGGGGAGTACGGCGGTGACTGTGCAGTGAGTCGTTGCAATGCATTGCTGCAGCCGAGGCGGCGCGAAGCGTCCTCCTCGGCTTCACTGTGCGTCGGAAGCACGCCCGGAATCCAGTGAACGGCATTATCGTGGTAAATCTTCCCGCAGCACGGAATGGGAAAAATCAAGCCCTCGATTTGGCGGCTGTGAAATTCGAGGTGTCGTCCATGTCGAAAATCCGCCGATCGCGGACATAGCATTCTTGTCATAGCCGCGCTTCTGCAGCATCCGTTTCGCAAGCGGCGATGTTCCCATCAAAGTAGGATCCTGCGAGTGGCGTTAGCGCTAGCTTCCAATAGCTCGGAAATTTTTCTTGATAAATCCCAGCTGCTTACGTTTACAATAATTTCGCTCCCTCCCCCCTAGTGCTGCCTGAAGGTTTCTGAACCGACGATGAGTCCGGAGAAGACGGCACCCGATTTTCACGAAGTTGCCTCGGAGGCAGCTGCGCAGCACGTTTTTCCGACCACCTTCGCACATCGGAGGTTGTGGTTTCTGGAGCGTCTACTGCCGGGCAAAACTTCTTATCTCATTCCATGGTTCCTGCGCATCTCGGGCCGCTTGAATGTGACCGCCCGTAAAAAAAGTCTGAACGAAGTCGGCGCACGCCACGAGGTGTCGCCCACGACTCTCTGCTGGAAAGGTGGAACTCACGTACGGGTCGTCCCCGGGACGTTATCTGTGCCTCTGCCAGTCGCGGCCCCCTGGTGCGCGCTCAGTTGCTTCGCCTGGGTGAAGAGGAACACGTCCTTTTTTCCGACCATGCGCCATAATTATTTTTTGATGGATGGTCACGCCGGATCTTCGCCGCTGAACTGGCTGCCTTTATGACGGGTTCTGCCACCAGTAACCTTCACCTTTACCCGCGCCGAGGCCTCTGTACGCTGACCACGCCGTCTGGCCGCGACCACGTCCGCCGTTGCAAGCGAAGTGCGGTTGAGCTCGCTTTGCGGATTGCCGGCCGAGGCCGACAAGGATTGGCGCGAATCGGAACAAGTTAAGGTCCAGAAGGCGGGACGGGGAAAATTGAAGAAGATCTGGTGGAAAGCGTCGCGGATATGTAGACGAAAGTAATGTGTCAGATCAGGTGGTAGCTGCAAAAATTGCTCGGGACACAAACTGAATGGCTTCGAATTCTACAATGGCACCGGCGGCGTTCCGGCTTTCCCCGCAACAGGAACGTGCGTGGCAGCAGATAGCGAAAGGCATTCCCGCCACTGCCCAGCTTTGCGTGCGGATCCGGGGCGAGTGTGATGGAGCTAAGCTCGCGCGCTCCATAACCAGCGTGGTCTCCAATCACGAAATACTGCGCACGGTGCTGCGTCGCCAGTCCGGCGTTAAACTACCGTTTCAGGTAATCCTCAACGAGCCGCGAATTGTATTCCAGAGCACGGCCTTCGAAGCAGCAGATTTCGAACGGGTCTTGCGAATCGAGCGGGAGAACGCGCGTGGGGGCGAACAGGACTCCGGTTTCCGTGTGTTGCTACTCGAAGTCAACGGCGCTGAGCACCTGCTTGTGTTGACCCTTCCCAGCTTCCTCGGCGACACTGCCACTTTAAGGAATATCGCTCGCGAAATCGGGCTTACATACTCCGGCCACGCAAACAACGACGACGTAATGCAATATGCCGATCTCGTCGAATGGCAGAACGAGATGCTGGCCAGCGATGAAACCAAGCCTGGGCGAAAGTTCTGGATAGATACTTGCCGAGCGATCGACTTCCCTTCCCTTGAAAAAGTGGCCCTACCCTTTGAAACCAAGGAAACAGCATCGTTTTCTCCGGAGGTTTTGAGCCTTACCGCCCCGGAAAAGCTTTCTTCCGAGCTTGGTAAGTCGGCTGCGTCCACAGTCGCACAGGACCATGCCTTGCTGAGTGCTTGGGTCATGCTTCTCTCCAGACTCACCGCCGAAACCACAATCATTCTGGGCTGCGAATTTGACGGCCGCCGATATGAAGAACTCGCATCGGCCTTCGGTCCTTTGGCCCGAAACTTCCCGTTGGGCTTCGCTCTTGATGCGCAAGCAACATTCCGGAGTGCGGCCGCAAAGGCCGGCTCCGTCATCGAAGAGGCTCGCAATTGGCAGGAGGCTTTTTCCTGGACCCAAATTGTTGATGGCGAGAGCCCCGACTTGCCACTCAGCTTCAGCTCGGTGGATTTAGGAGAAGGTGAACAATTCGGCGAGCTCAGCTTTGAGCCGGAGCGGATGCACGTGCTCGCCGAGCGCTTCAAACTGCGTCTGGTGGTGGTGCGGCGGGGGCCGCGAGTGGGGCTAGAGTTTCATTACGATGGGGCGCGGCTCGAACGGGGGATGGTCGAACGCATTGCCGGCTGGTATCAGAATCTGCTGGCGGCAGGTCTGGCGAA
>DATNEX010000111.1:0-18727 GCA_035606605.1 Terriglobales bacterium | reverse complement strand
TGGTTATATCTACTTCCCTGTATCGGCCAAGAAAAAAGCAGAATATCAGCTGGAGTATGTTTCCGATGGGCACAAGCTTGTTCTTCCGGTTCACGTAGAATAAGCCCTTTGTCCGTCCATTCATCTTGGCGCCGATCGAGTCAATTGCCGTGCGCGAATTGCCAAAAGTGGAAAAAACAAAGTCCCCTACAAGAAGCAGGGCCGAGGCGCTTGACAAGGAAGGCCTTATCCCAAGCCTGCCCTTCCCTTCGCTGGTGCATTACTGCATTGCCTTGTGCGCATCTATCGCAAGATCGCCAGATACCTAACTCCGACACCGTGCGCATTCGTTTAGCTTCTTTCCTTGAGCTTCTTCAATGCTTGTTCGAAGGCTGGAGTCCTGCTCGTAAAGCTGGCGGGAACATTCTTCAGTACCGTCTCCCAGCTGGCAATCGCGTTCCTTTTGTCACCGATCGCGGTGTAGCCTCGAGCCAACCCCAGAAACGTCCAGAATTTTTCTTCCGGATGTTGCTGCTGGTTGACCTTAAACACTTCCATCGCTTTTGAGTTTTTTCCGTTCCGCAAAAGGCCGACGGCATAGGCATAGATTGAGTAGGAATCAGTTCCCGGCAGGTGTAACGCTTTCTGCATGACGGCCTCCGCATCGGCATCGCGTCCCATAGCGGTAAGCACTGCGGCTTTGGTTTGGAGAGTTGAGAAATCCTCGTGCCCGACGGTGGCTCCGCGGAAAGGAGTAGAAATGGCTTTTTCCGCCCAGATCAGGGCTTCTTCCAAATTGATTTTGTTGTCGGCGCAGAACTGTGCCGCGGATTGCCAATCCTCGTACCGGAAGCCGGGCCACGACTCAAGTTGCTGGCGCATCTTCGCGACATAGAGTTCATTCACATTCGGCACCTCGACCTTGAACGGAATTCTCTTCTTTTCCCACTGCAAGAAAGCCACGGCGGAGTCGGGTCGTCGCTCGTCAAAGCCGTAGCTCAGAAACTCCGTAAACGGGGCCTCCTGGGGTGTTACCGGAACTCTCAGTGCGTCGCGCCTGGGATCGTACTGGTAGCTCCCCCACCCCAGGTGGTTGGAAAAAATCCAGTACCATGGTCCAGTTTCTTCTACATCCAGAAACAGCGCGTAAGTGCCCGCTTTCAGTTCCTTGCCCTCAACCTTGACATCGTTCGAAAACGTGATCGCCGTGCTTTCATTCGCTCCGGCACGCCAGGGTGCTCCTTTTGTCGGTCCAAAACCTTCATCGAAGAACCCGTAATGAACTAGTTCGCCCCAAATGTGTCCAGTGCGGTCGTTCGCTGCCGGATTATGCACGTGCGGGCTGTGGTACTCGATCGAAACCCTGACCGGCCCGATCCACTGTGACACCTCTGCTCTCTGATCGTCCCCATTAGGCGGAAAGGAAAGTTCGGACGATTCCTGTCCAAAACTTGCTAGGGATGAGATTCCTAACAAAGCAACCAACAGCACGGATTTCATTGCTGTCCTCCTCCTAGTGAATTAGGCGAAAATGCCCGGCGCTCACGGCGCTTTGGGGGCACAGAGTTGCCGACATTGCTTTGGATTGGCGCACTTCTCCGAGAGCTTAGACTAGCTTCCTCAAAAAACGTAAGCAGCGATGCGCATGGTCTTAGTTGATGACGATTTCGCAGTTGTCGCCGACTAACCGGAGGGCAAAGCCTCAAAACAGTGAAAAGGCCCGCCTCTACTGTCGCAGGGCGGGCACTGATCACCAACATCGTCTAGAGTCGCTGGCCAGTCCCAAAATATCGATCCCCCTGATGGGCGGGACTGGCTCGGGACTACGCCGCCGCTTGCGCGGCTCGCTCATATCCAGGCGCAAATACGTCCCGGGCAAATTGTTGAAATGTAACTTTGCCGATGCGTTTCTGATCGCCTTTGAATTGCCCTTGAATCTTTGGGAATGCCTCTTCCATTTCAACCAGCAGTGCTGCCATTTCAGTGGACATTCCCGCCTGACTCATCGCGGCCTTCAACTTGCCACCTGGGATGGTGACCACTCGAACTTGTTTCCCGATGGCCTGTCCGGCGATGCGAGCCCACTCATCCCAGGAAATTTCCTGCGGACCAACAATATCAACCACGTGATGGCCGTCGATTGGGTTGAGGAGAAACTCAGCCGCAAACTCGGCGATGTCCTGGGTGGCAACGAGCGGTGCTTTCACCGATCCCGGGATCGAAGTGAAGACACTGTTCTGTTCAAGGATCGTGGGCAGTGAGAAAAACACGTTCTCCATGAACTCGTTCGGGCGGAGCGAGACGATGTTCCTCCCGGCGGCCCGGAATTTCTCTTCCGTTTCATATAGTCCAACAATCGGACCCGTGCCACTTGGCAGGAATGCCCCTGCACTGGAAAGCTGAACCACATGCAGATCCGGATGCTTGCGGATTACCCTGGCTCCAGCTTCGGCCATGCGGCGGGCCAGACCTAACGGGTCGTGCGAGGTCGGCTCCGAAGGTGTCAACCAGAACAGCGCCTCGGCACCACGCAACGCCTGCTCCATCACCGTGGAATCGCTGTGCTCACCCGCGATGACCTTTGCACCTCGACTTGCTAGATCTTTCACTTTTTCCGGATGTCGCGCTATCAGTGTGACATCGGATTTTCGGTCAAGAAGTAGGTTCGCAAGTTTGTTGCCGATGTGGCCGGTAGGAGTGGTAACTACAATCTTCATGGATTTTTCTCCTTACCGTCGAAGATGCGTGGAGCTTGACTTGGTTTCAGAAAGGCAGCCACTTACCTGTGGATCGCCCTAGGGGCCATCTGGCTGAATGTCTTCAAGAGCTTATCGGTGTTCGTAGATGGGCTGATAAACATGCGGTCTCATGAAATTGAGGCAATTCGCACCCTTCGCCTGGCAACGAGGGCCTTGGGTGCGAGACAAGAAATTACTTCATGCAAACGCGGGGCACACAAGCGTCAAGAACAGAGGCTCACTAGCGTTTTTCTTTGTGACGCGCAGTCGATTCTCCGATCTGCCGAGCCTTCAACTAAATGCGAGCGATTTAATTTGCGCCTCAAAATTAATCCGGATAGCATGTTCAACGCAGATTCCTTGCTGGAGATAGTGAATGTTGAATCGCGGGCGCGTTCTCGCTCCACTCCTATTCCTGCTTGTGACAACTAGTCCCTCGGCCTTTGGTCAGACAACTTCGCCAAAAACCTCAACTTGCAAGCCCGCATCCTTCACGACCGAAGAAGATCAGAAGAATATGATGCAACAGCTGGGGATCCGAGATCTGCGGCCCGGGCCGAGTGGTGATGAGCACGCTCCCAACCACGCCAACTACGACGAATCGAAGGCCAACCCCTTCCCCAACATTCCCGATGCGCTCACCATGATCAACGGTCAGAAAGTGACGACACCCGAGACGTGGCAAAAGCGGCGTGCAGAAATTCTCGAAGGCTTTGACTGTTGCGTTTATGGACGCGTGCCGAAAAACGTTCCCAAGGTTACATGGACGGTCGGTCCCATCGACCATGAGTTCATCGGGTTCGCTCCGGTGATTGCTAAAGAAGTCATCGGGCACCCCGACGATTCCGGCTGCACCGATATTGATGTGAACATCCGGATGATCGTGGTTACGCCGGCGAATGCAAAAGGCCCCGTTCCGCTCCTCATTATGTTCGGGCCGGCTGCATTCCCCTCCCCCAATCAGCCGTCTGAAGAAGAGTTCGCGCGTATCAACCGCGCCATGAAAGAACTTCTCCTTGAAAAGGATCCCTCGCTCAAGCAAGTCTTTGAGCAGCATCCTGCCTTTCAGTTGTCGTCGCGAACACCGTTTCAGTTTCCGCCGCGCAATGAAGATGGTGATCCGCCAAACACCTGGGAACTTGTCGCCGACGGTTGGGGCTTCGCGTTGCTCGATCCGACAACCGTTCAAGCGGACAACGGTGCCGGTCTTACCCGCGGAATTATTGGTCTGACCAATCATGGACAACCGCGGAAGCCGGAAGACTGGGGAGCGCTGCGGGCCTGGGCTTGGGGCGCCAGTCGCGCTCTCGATTATCTGGAAACGGACTCCGCCGTGAACGCGAAACAGGTTGGCATAGATGGGGTCTCGCGTTACGGGAAGGCCGCGCTTATCACGATGGCCTACGACCCACGGTTTGCGGCCGTGCTCGTCGGCTCTTCCGGGAAGGGCGGGGCTACGCTTCTCCGCCGCAACTTCGGAGAGGCGGTCGAGAGTCTCGCCGGTTTCAGCTATTACTGGATGGCAGGCAACTTCATGAAATACGGTGCCTCTGATTCCACATTGGGAAGCAAGAACGGTTCCGACATTCCAGTTGATTCCAACGAACTGATTGCCCTCACTGCGCCCCACCTCACCTTCATCAGTTATGGAGTTCCGGAAAAAGGGGATGCCAAATGGCTCGACCAGAAAGGCAGTTTCATGGCGACGGTTTTGGCGAGTCCGGTCTGGCCTCTACTGGGATCGAAGGGTCTGACTCCGATGAACGGCTACACACCGGAAAACATGCCTCCGGTGAATACAAATATTCTCGATGGCCAACTGGGATGGCGTCAGCACGATGGCGGGCACACCGATGCACCCAACATGAAGTATTTCATCGAATGGGCAGACAAATTCTTCGGAAGGCCATCTGTGTACCACAACATCCAGTGATGCTCGCGTTCGCCCGTGGTGCTTATCTCCGCGCCACCTTCAGTCTGCTGTGCGCTCTAGTTGGCAAGGATTTGCGCTTCTTGCATTAATCTTCTCTTGCATTCTTCTAGTATCTGCGCGGTTCGCGATGCCCCCACGCGCGTAACGCCGATTGCTCGCACGGCCAGCAGGGAATCCAGGTCGCGAACGCCGCCTGCCGCCTTCACCTGCACTTGCGGTGGGGAGTGCTTTCGCATCAGCTTGAGATCCTCCAGGGTCGCGCCGCTGGGCGCATAGCCAGTCGAGGTCTTCACCCAGTCCACACCACTCTCGCCGCAGATCTGGCACAGGCGAATTTTCGCGGGGTCGTCGAGATAGGCATTCTCGAAAATGATCTTTATTTTCTGACCACGTCCATGAGTAAGTTCCGTAAGAGCCCTGATCTCATCGCCCACGTATGTCCAATCACCGCTTCGCGCCTTCCCAATGTTAATAACGGCATCGAGTTCGGTCATGCCGTCGTTTAGCGCGCGCTCCGCTTCCGACATTTTGATGGCCGTCGAATGCCCGCCATGGGGAAAACCGATGGTGGTGCTCGGTTGTATGGTCGATCCCGCTAGCAACTCTCGGCACCGCGCCGCGAAGTACGGCATGACACAAACACTGGCTACCTCGTAGTCGCGCCCCAGTCGGCAACCAGCTTCGGATTCCTCAAAGGTAAGCGCGGGATTAAGAAGTGAGTGGTCAATCATCTTTGCAACGTCGAGATAAGAATATCTCTCAGACATAAAGCCTCTCTTCAACTTGCTTAGTTTCTCACGGATGAGCACATCCTTCGAAAGACTGCGCCTCGCTCGCCATCTACTTGCCTTGACGCTCGTAGATTTCGTTCACTCTCTGCAAGGTATCCGCTTCCTGGGGCAGTTTGTCGGGTCGTAACCTCACGATGCGCGGAAATCGCAGCGCAAATCCGCTGTTATGCCGGTCGGATTGCATCACGTTGTTGAACGCAACCTCGATGACGATCTTTGGCTCCACCAGGCGGCGAAATCCTTGGTCCTCGATCGTATGCTCGAGAAACCATCTCGTCATCGCGCTGATTTCAGTGTCGGTCAACCCCGAATAGGCCTTCCCCACATTGAGCAGCTGATCTCCGTCGCGAACTGCAAAGGTATAGTCGCTGAGGACGCCAATTCTGCGCCCATGTCCAAACTCCACGGCCGTGACAACCGCGTCGAGGGTGGCCAGCTCCCTTTTCAGCTTCAGCCACGACTTGCCGCGACGCCCCGGCGTGTACGACGAATCCGGTCCTTTGATCATCAGGCCTTCGTTGCCACGGTCCTGTGCCGCTTCAAAAAGCGCATTCAACTCTTTGGGCGAGGATGCCTGGAAAATGGGCGCGCGGAAAACAGATCCCGTCATTGGTTGGTCGTTTGCCTTGAGTAAGTCGTCGGCCGATGGTAAACCGCTCTCGCCCCTGGGGCTTCGACCGTCGACGGGCATCGCGCTGAAATCGAGCACGGCTTGCGTTTCGGCTCTGGTTCTCTTTCTCCATGGCATAGCTTGCCCGGTCTGAGGGCGAAAGGGGCTTCTCTGGTGAGCTGGTTCCCTTCCCGCAAGCAGCGCGTCCAAAATCTTGGCTCTTTCCCGCAGGGGCCGATCGATTGCGAGCTCTCCATCCGCGTACAGGACATCGAACACCAGATAAGCAACCGGGACCTCGCGGATCAAATTGTCGCTAACCGTCTTGCGCCCAAGCCGCTTTTGCAGGGCGCTAAAAGGAAGTGCGCGGCCCACGTAATTCGGAGCCTTCCTCAAGGCTCTGTCGTTTGGTTCGGACGGCAGGTTCTCCGCCGACCGACCTAGGGCAGGCGATCGATCAGCGCTCTCCTCCTCGTCGTCCGTGTAACTCCACGCCAGAATCTCTCCGTCCAGAATCGCATCGTGCGCAAGGCCCGCAAGCGCTTCCGGTAATTCAGGAAACGACTCGGTGATCTCGTCGCGCGTCCGCGAGAAGAATCGAACTTCATCCCCTAAGCAATGCGCTTGAGCGCGAATGCCGTCGTACTTGTCCTCCACCCAGGCGTTCTCGAAGCAGCGGAGGGCATCTTCCGCCGATTCCGCCGGACTTGCCAGCATGAATCCAATGGGGTGGAACAGGCGCATCTTGGCTTCGTTGAGTCGCCCTTCGGCCGCCAATTTGAGTGTTTCGCCGATGTCGCCCAATAGCATGTTGGCGCGCTGCACGCCCCGCAGAGTCGTCTCAGGATGTCGTTCCGCGAATGCCTTGGCGATTGCCTCTTCCACCAGGCTTTCCTTCAGACCAATCCGCAAATCACCAGTCATGATCTTGATGACATATTTCGCCTCGCCCGGCGTGATGCTGCTGAGGAGTTCGCGCGTAAGTCCTGCCTTTAGCGCAGGCCTCCGGCAGGAGGAGATTTGCCGAAAGAAATCTTGCGTCTCGGATGGAGCCTTAGGCCGGTCCCGGAGTTCGGGGAAGTCCGGCAGCACTGCTTCGGCAACGGCACCCAAATCCCCGTGTTTTCGATAGGAGTGTGTGAGTTCTGCCTCGGTCTTTCCCGACAATTCGGCCACAATGCGCCACAGAATCGAGCCCCCCACCTGCAACGTGGTCTCCTCCCAAGCTGGGAAAGGAACCCCCGAGAAGAAAACCGCCGCCGCCGCTGCATCCTCTACCGAGACCGACCGGAAGAACTCCGCCAGAATCGCTGTCTTCGCGAGCTTCTTGCTGGTAGCGGCGATTCGGTCAGCGGTCTGCGAGAAGAGGAGCATGGAGGAGAATCCAGTATCGCCTAGGTTGCCGGGTGTCCGAACCCGATCGTCGGCCAAGCGCTCGGTGTGACGCACAATTCGCTTGCCTTCAACCAACGACTCGGTCGCCAGCGCAGGCCAGCACCTAAGTAATTGTTGCCACGAGACTTGCGTCCATCGAATACCAGCCCGACTGTGCTACCCTAATTCAGGAACAATACTCGCCTGAGAGTCATCCAATCTGTATGAAGTTTTTTCGGACGTTGTGGCGGTTTCTGGTTTCGATTCAACTACTGCCCGCCCTTGAAGGCGGCGAGGAGACCCTTGTCGGTGGCCAGGCCCTGCTCGAAGGGGTTATGATGCGCAGCCCACATGCATGGGCTATCACCTGCCGGAAACCCTCGGGCGAGCTGGTCAGCCATAGCGAACCCCTGGAGCGGCTATCGGAAAAGCACAAATGGATGGGCTGGCCTGTGGTTCGCGGAGTGATGACGCTTGGGCATGCGATGACTCTAGGTTTTCGTGCGCTGCGTTTCTCCGCCAACCTGCAGCTCGAAGAACTTCAGAAAGATGAAGATGGGAAGGTTCCGGAGAAGAAGTTCGAACTCAACGGCTGGATTGCGGCCTTGAATATTGCGATCTCGGTCGGCTTCTTTATCTTTATGTATAAGTATCTGCCGCTGCTGGCAACCACCGAGTTGCGCAAGTCGCATCCCGAGCTGGGCGGACAGATCATGTTCAACTTGGTGGACGGCCTTATCCGCATCGGGCTATTTCTGACCTTCATCTGGGGCACTTCCCTGCTTCGCGATATTCGCCGCGTCTATGAGTATCACGGTGCGGAACACAAGACAGTTTTCGCATTTGAAAATGGCGATCCGCTTTCCACCGGAGAAGTGCAGAAATATCCCACCTTTCATCCCCGCTGCGGCACCAGCTTTCTGATGACCGTGATGATCATCTCGATCGCGGTTTACATGCTGGTTCCGGTGCATACGTTCTGGGCACGGTTCGCCATCCGCATCGCGTTATTGCCGGTGATCACCGGCGTTTCCTACGAGATCATCCGCTTCGCAGCAAAACACAGAAAATCATTGTTTGCGATCATGACCGCCCCCGGGCTCTGGCTGCAACGGATCACCACCCGCCCACCCACCGATGAGCAGGCTGTATGTGCGATTACCGCCCTCGATCAAGCCATGGCGCTCGAAAAAGAGCGTGGCGGAGAGCTAGTAATTGCCTAGCGGCCCCGCCGCAAAAATCCTTTCCCAGCTTCTCAAATCAGAGCAAAATTAAAGAAAGCGACTGGCCGCTCATAACTGGCCTCTGAACCCTATGTTTGAACGTCTTGACCAAATCGAAGCACGTTACGAAGAACTGACCCAAGCACTCGCCTCGCCGGAAACCATCGGGGATTCTTCGAAGTACCAGAAGACCGCCAAGGCTCACAGCGAAATTACGCCTGTGGTGGAAAAATATCGCGAGTATAAGGACTTGAGGAAGGGTATAGCCGAAAGTAGAGCTCTTCTGGCAGATGAAAAAGATCCTGACATGCGCGCCTATGCCCAGGAAGAACTGGACAGGCTCGAAGCCCGCGTCGGCGGCGTCGAGGAAGAGCTGAAGGTCTTACTTCTGCCCAAAGACCCTAATGACGAGAAGAATGTCATTCTCGAAATTCGTGCTGGCACCGGCGGCGACGAGGCCACACTCTTCGCGGCAGAAATGTTTCGCATGTACGACCGCTTCGCAGAAACGCAGCGCTGGAAGGTGGAAGTGCTCTCCACCTCAGAATCACCCGTTGGCGGACTGAAGGAAGTGATTGCCCTCATCGAAGGCGACAAGGTGTACTCCCGTCTGAAGTACGAAAGCGGGGTGCACCGGGTACAACGGGTGCCCGCCACCGAACAGCAAGGCCGCGTTCACACCTCTGCGGTAACGGTCGCGGTTCTTCCCGAAGCCGAAGACGTAGACATCAAGATCGATCCCAAGGACATTCGCGTCGACACCTTCTGTTCTTCCGGCCCTGGCGGACAGTCGGTAAACACGACCTACTCTGCCGTGCGCATCACGCACATTCCGACCAACACGGTTGTCAGCTGCCAGGATGAGAAGTCTCAGATCAAGAACCGCGAGAAAGCCATGCGCGTGCTGCGGTCGCGCCTCTACGAAGTCGAGATGCAGAAGCAGCAGGAGGCCCTAGCGAAAGAGCGCAAATCCATGGTCGGAACCGGTGACCGCAGCGAAAAGATTCGCACCTACAACTTTCCGCAAAACCGCGTCACGGATCATCGCATCGGGCTCACCATTCACCAACTCCCCGAAGTCATGGACGGCAAACTCCAGCCGCTCATCGACGGGCTGGTCACGCATTTTCAGGCGGAGAAACTAAAAGGCGAGGATGCGTTGGTGATGTAACGTCCGGGTCGTCGATCGCACCGGTACAAAAACGCGACATCCTCGGCGGTGAAGAAGAAGGAAGTGAAGGAACCTTCCCGTCGACGCCATTCGCCGATGGCCTATGAGGAGTGCCCTAATCCTTTAGCGGCACGACAACCTGCTCGCCCTTGCAAAACGTGGCTACGCGCTGAATCTCTCCCTTGACCGTGGTGAGTGTCATGACTGGGCCGTAACAATACACGGCGTGGCCTGTGCGGGCAAGGTACCACTTGCCGCCTTTGCGGGAAGCTTTGGCGCTCTGTTGCTGCGGGAAATGTGGTTGCGGCTGGTTCGCCGGACGAGAAATCTGGGGAACCGGAAGTGATGCCAACACCAAAATCGCGATTGCCTTCATCTACCTACCCTCAGAACCGTGTTGTACCGCCTACCGGCCAACCCCTAAATCGAGAACGTCACGCGCCGCATGTCCGACGGATCGGTAAACTGAGCCGGGGGCTTCACGGGAAGCTTCTCTTTCGCCTGCCGTGAGCCCCGGCCCCCATTCGCGCTTTGGTTTTTTCCCTGGGATGACGGGTTGCGCGTAGATCCTTCGGTGTTCGGCTGAACCTTAGGTTGCAACGGACTTAACTGGACATCGAGAGACGGAGCAGACTTCATTTGAACCTGATTAGACGGGAGTTCGACTTCGTGCACGACCGCAGGTGAACCGGGGTTTCCCTGCGAAGTGGCAAGGGCCGTGTGCAAATCCTGCATGAGAAGCTGGATCAGTTCACGCTGGGCATCGATGGCATGATCCTGCAACGCGAGCAGAATGGAGAATAATCCCCACCCCACGGCAAAAGTGATCATGAGTCCCCGGGTTGTTACTCGATACGACCTTCTTCCGAATCCAGCCTCTAGGTTGTAGTTCATTGGTCCTTGTCTTTACTCGCAATAAACCTGGCAGCCAGACAAAAGCACCTGTTCCGCCAATAACCGCTTGCCTGCTATCTCTCTGAATCTACAAGGCCTTATAGGACTATCACGAACCTCCGCCAAGGATCGAAGAATGCAAAGCCCTGCACATATTGGTAACCAGGGGCAATTACCAGGGTAAGTTGGCAAGAATTCCGCGAGCGATGCCACAACCCGCTTCCGGGTTTCGAATTCTCATCGCAGAAAAGGCTTATTTCAGCCATAAAAAGATGCGATTGGACACGTCCCCCAACCCTCGATAGCGTGGGGTTATGTCCGCTTCCACGGTTGAAGATTCGCAGGTAAATGTTCTGCACCACACCGTAATCCGCATCGCCTCGGCCGACGGATTTCACCAGGCTCTTGACCGCGTGCTCGATTTTGCGGTTGGTCTCGTAAAATGCGACTCTTGTTTCATTTACGTGCTTGCTGGAGACGATTTGGTTTTGCGGGCGTCCAAGAATCCTCACCATGAGCTGCTCGATCGCCTGAAGCTGCGCATGGGTCAAGGCATTACCGGTTGGGTCGCGGAACATCGCGAACCGGTCGCAGTCTCGCGTGAGGCTTACAAAGACCCTCGCTTCCAGCGCTTCAATGAGCTGCCGGAAGACCGTTACGAGGCATTCCTGTCCGTACCCTTGTTCTCGCGCGGGCGGTTGGTCGGAGTCCTCAACCTGCAACACCGTGACCCTCATATCTACACGGAAAGCGAGATTCACCTACTCGCCACCGTAGGGTCTCTTGCCGGAGCAGAAATCGAGCTTGCTCGTCTGGAAACCCAGAACTCGGAGTTATCGCAGCAGCTTGAGACCCGCAAACTCGTTGAGCGCGCCAAGGGAATCCTGCAGCGCGATCTCGCCCTGACCGAGGAACAGGCCTATCTCAGCATTCAGCGCCAGAGCCGGCAAAAGCGCAAAAGCATGAAGGAAATTGCCGAAGCCATCGTACTGAGCGAGGAAGTCAAGAACGGATCGAAAGCGGATTGAGGTGACCGTGGGGCGTGTCGTGGCTCTCGTACCCCATCGCTCGAGAACTGCTCCGACCTTAGCAAAGACCTCCCCTACATAAAAATACCCATATCCTGGTTTCGTGCAAAATGGGTAGTATGCCCGATGCGCAGGTTCGGTCGAACTCCTATCCTCAACCTATCGCACTCGATTGCGGGTGCTTCATGAGGTGAACAAGTATGAGTGGTCGAAATCGAACGCGAGTTCAAACTCTCGTGATTGGTGGAGGTCAGGCCGGCCTCTGTGTCGGGTACTACCTGCAAAGGCAAAGCCTGCCTTTTCTCATCGTCGACGCAAACCAACGAGTGGGGGACGCATGGCGCAACCGTTGGGACTCATTGCGGCTATTCACCCCCGCACGCTACGTTCTTCCCGGCCTTCGTCTGCCGGTCCGCGGGGACAGCTTCGCTTCGAAGGATCAGGTAGCCGACTACCTTCAGGAATACGCCCGCCATTTTCAGCTACCCGTGCGCAACGGCGTGCGAGTGCAGCATGTGAATAAACAAGGCAACCGGTTCGTTATCGACGCTGGAGATCATCAATTCGAGAGCGAGAACCTGGTAATCGCGATGGCGAACTACCAGGAACCACACACGCCCGAGTTTGCTGCCCGACTCGATCCCGAGATCGTACAGCTGCATTCGCATTCTTACCGCAACCCCTCGCAATTACGGCCAGGCCCGGTTTTGGTTGTGGGCGTCGGCAACTCTGGCGCGGACATCGCAATGGAGCTGGCGAAAACCCATCCCACGATTGTCTCTGGTAAAGAGCCTGGACATATCCCGTGGCGGATCGATACGTTCATTTCCCGCAATCTGCTGTTCCGACTCGTGCGCTTCGTTGGTCACCACGTTTTGTCGGTGAAAACACCGATCGGACGAAAGGTGCGACCCAAGCTGCTGCATCGCGCGACTAGCCTGATCCGCGTCAAACCCAACGACCTGGTCGCTGCCGGGATCGAGCGGGTCGGGAGGACAGTAGGCGCGAAAGACGGCCTGCCCCTCATCGCCGAGGGACGCACGCTTGCGGTCACAAACGTTATCTGGTGCACCGGTTACAAACACAGTTTCCCGTGGATTGATTTACCCATCTTCGACCAAAAGGGAGACCTTATGCACGATAAGGGGGCAGTCCCGACCCTGCCCGGACTTTATTTTGTCGGCTTGCACTTCTTGTATGCGATGAGTTCAGCATCCTTTGCGGGAATCGCGCGCGACGCGGAACGCATCGCAAAAGCTGTCGGTCTGCGCGTGCGTGACGCTGCCACAACCGAACGGGAGGAATTCAGCCCCATGATGGATATGATTCCTGAGCACTTCGCGGCAGGCGGGCACGAGTCACGGAAGCAAGATGTCCACACCATCTCTGCGTGAACCAGGAGGAGTTCGACATTCAAAGCAACCCATGGTCGTAGGCGTAAGCAGTAGCTGCGGTCCTCGATGCGAGATCCAGTTTCGTAAAGATGTTGCTCATGTGTCGGGCGACGGTCTTTTCGCTGATGTTCAGCGCGGCTGCGATGCGGCGGTTGGTCATTCCCGACGCCACCAGTCTGAGCACTTCGACTTCGCGACCGGTTAATGGCCCGCCGTCTTGAGATTTCAGCTTGAGCAACATGGCCCTCACGCAGGCCAGGTCCGCAGCGGCTCCCAGTTGCTCGAATGTCTCCCGCGCGGCGGAGAGCTCCAGGATCGCATTGTCTTCGTCTCCGAGCTTCGAGCAAGCCTCAGCAATCAGGCAGCGCACTCGCGCAGCCTCATACGGCACCGGCAACTCGCACCACAAATTCCAGGATTGGCGTAGGTTCGCCAGGGCACCTCGCGCATCGCCCGTTGCGAGGAGCACCCCACCAGCAGAACGCAAGGCCAATGCGCGCAATAACGGAACCTCATAATCAGAGACGAGTGCGGCAAGTTCGTCGCTCGCCTTTTGGGCCGCCGCATGATTGTCAGCGGCAAGGGCGATCTCCACGTAGGCATCGAGAACCAGGGCACGGCGCGGGGGCTCGCGGACTTCTTCTGCCATACGCACGATGAGCGACATGGCGGCGTCCACATGCTTCTGTGCCAGTCGCAGGCGCGCTAATCCCGGCCCGAGATTCGGACGCAACTGGTTTGCGCGCTCGTAAGCCTTTCCAGCTTCGCTCAGGTTTCCACGCAGACGCTGGACTTCTCCCAACTGGTAATGCGCCGCACCGAGCGCCGACTTTCCCGGGGGTTCTGAAAGCCACTCACACGCCCGACGCGCTTCCTCGAGTGCGTCCCGCCAGGAACCCCTCAACTGCAGAACCTCCGCGCGACGCACCAGGCAATGTCCGCGATATGGGACCAGGTCTGGCTGCGACTCACACCAGCGCTTCAGCGCAAAGGTCCACTCGTGCGCCCGCCTCAGGTCATACACCTCACCGCAGGCTTCGAGCACGCTGCAATAAACTCCGCCGGCAGTGAGCGCCGAAACCTCGCCCGCCATGACCGACACCATCGCTTCATCGAGCAACGTGAGTCCGTCCGTGACTTTGCCTTGCCGGATTAAAGCGCGTCCCTGCCCTTGAAGCGCAATCGCCATGAGGTCCTTATCGGCGAACCGCTTTCCGGCAGCAGCAGCTTCCAGAAAGACCCCGTACGCGGTCCCGGGATCACCGCTGCGAACGGCTCGATATCCGTCGGCAAGAAGTAAGTAACCTCGCTCGACGCAATCGGACTCTCCCTCCAGTAGTCGGTTTGCGCGGGCGAGCCACCCCCCTGCCTTCGCCGTCTCATTATTTGTAAGGGCAGTGAAACCCAACCAAAACGCGCAGCGGACGGCCGAGTGAATCTGCTGGCTTTCGAGGAACTCCTGATGTGCCCGCGCCAACATGTCGGCACCTTCAGACTCCTTACCCAGCAGAAGGGCGGCCTGCGCCAAACGGACCAGATGCTCGGGGGCAACTCCGGCTTCACGATCTGCGGCAGATAAGTGGGAGTAAGCGGAGGTCCACGCCTGCTTCTGAAACGCCTCGACGCCAGCATCCAGGTTTTGCTCACGAGTAAGGAGGGGCGTGGACCTGAAGCGGGTCTTCATTGGGGAGCTGACAGACACGTCTCGACTTCAGTCTAGCACCGGGTGGCCGGGATAGGCTCGCTGCCAATTCGGCCTTATGGCTTCATCGCGAGCTATTTTTGTTACCGGAGTCGACGCCGCCCTTTGGTGAAGCTCCGTTCCGTGGCTTGTCTGAAGAAGTTCAGCGGGGCAGCTGAAACACTCATGGAAGGATCTTCATTGCAGAAACCCTCGCTCGAGTGGCAATGAACGAATCAATTAGCTGTGTGCTTCGTTCAACCGATCAATCTTCAACCGATCGATCTAGGATACGACTCCCGCTCCCGGTCCTGGCGTGGGCTGCGGCTGATGCGCCGCCGCGGTTGCAGCAGCAGCCTCGTTCAGGATTCTATGGTGAATCGTAAAGAGGGCGAGTTCAAGCCGGTCCGACACGCCAATCTTGTCGTACACATTCCGCAGGTAATTCTTGATCACTTGCTCGGTTGTGCCAAGCTGGGTTGCGATTTCCTTGTTCTTATACCCCTGGACGATCAAGGCAACAATGCGCAACTCCTTCGCCGTTAGACGATCGCGCACACGCAAGCCGACCATATCGTTTTCCGTCAGCTCGCTTGGAACCGCGATGTCCTGGATCCAGGTCTCGCCGCGCGCCACTTTGCGCACGCAATCGACCAGCGCCGAACTGGTCACGTTGCGGTACACAACTCCGTGAGCGCCCGCGCCCATATATTTCTGCGCGCTCTCACCCGTATCAGCGAGCACCACTACGCGGGTGCGCACCTTGTTCGAAGCCTGCAGAACGCCAGCGAAGTCGCCGTGAAATCCGCCGGCGATCACCAGCACCGCAGCGCGGAACTTATCGAGCGCCATGAACATCTGCTCGGGCGTTTGTGCCTGCGCCACAATGCGCATCTCGTCTTCCACCGCCAGAACCTTGGCGATGCCCGCTCGGAAAATTGCCTGATTATCGGCCAGAATCAGTTTCAGCATCTATTCACCTCGCGACTACGGCTGGCGAACAAAATCGTAAGAATCGATAACGCAAGCGACACCTTGCGGCTCTTCGCCCTCGGCATCTTTGCGGACGACGCGACCTTTGCACTGCACGACTACGTGCTCGTTGCCCCCGGTGAGTTCGGGCGGCAAAGCAATCTCAAATTCAACACTGGATCCGACGTCAAGCGCCGGGTTCCCGCGGATGTACACACCCGCCGCGCTCATGTTGCCAGTCGTGCTTCCCTGCTCAACCCCTTGAATCTTGATTGGCAGTTCCAGCGGAAATCTCTTTCCAGTTCTCGCTTCGGTGGACACAAGCCCTCCTCGGAACGACTGAGTCATTGAACCACTGCCGGGATTGAAGGAGCTTTGCAATGCTTCGGCGACCCGATGACCAATGATTCAATCCCAGTGATTTTACGCCTATCGCGACGCCTTAGGCCGCCAAGCCTGGGAATCCGAATGACCTTAGGGGGTTATATCACGGATTTTGTTGAGGATAAAGGGACGGGTGCTTGGGAGGGCAATAGCCAAGAACCATGACGGGGCTTAGGTTTCTGCTGCCAAAGCAATCGCCGACATCCTGACAACCAGCGGAGGTTTCAGGATCTTCCCTGGCCTAGGCGCAGAGGAAATGGCACTCAATGAAACTTTCCCGACCCCCCTGCCTTCCCCTGGCGCCGCCCAGACGCGCCTCGGCATCGGCTGCGCCATCCTGCTATTCTCCTGGTGGGAGGTTTTCGTGTCCGGATTCAATGGATTACGGGTGCTTTCCTTCGAAAGTCGCCGCGCTAAGGAAATCGCCCAATTGATTAGAAGTAACGGAGGCATTCCCACGGTCGCGCCTTCGACTCGTGAAGTTCCGGAGCGGGCGAGCGATGACGAATTGCAGATGATTCGAGAGGTCGTTGCGGGCGAATACGCGGTTGTGGTTTTCATGACCGGAGTAGGCGCCAAGGCTCTACTCGAAGTGGGCCGCACAATCTACCCTGCCGGAGAGTTCGAAACCGCCCTGGCTCGAACCAAAATCATCGTCCGTGGCCCCAAACCTGCGGCCGTGCTGCGGGAATTCAAGGTCCCCTTTGCTCTCACTGCTCCCGAACCAAACACTTGGCGCGAAGTCGTCCAAGTCCTAGACCAGAATCAGGACTCTCAATCCATGCAGGGTTGCCGCATCGCTGTTCAGGAGCATGGCGAGCCAAGCCCCGAGCTTTATGAAGTCCTGCGCACGCGCGGGGCCGATGTGTTCCCCGTGCGCGTCTACCGATGGGAACTCCCGGAAGATATCGGGCCACTCCAAGAAGCAGTCCGCAAAGTTTGCTCGGGAGACGTCGATGTCGTCCTATTCACGTCTTCCGTGCAGCTCACACATGCAATGAGGATCGCCGAAGATCTTCGACTTGCGAAGCAATTTATCGCGGGACTCAACCGTGCGGTTGTTGCGTCGATTGGTCCGGTGGCTTCTGCCGCCTTGCGCAGCGCTGGAATAGCCGTGGATCTTGAACCTTCGCACCCGAGAATGGGCTTCCTGGTGAAGGAAGCTGCGGAGCAGAGTGGGCACTTGCAACAGGTGAAATCCTTCCCCGACAATCACGCCCCAAAAGATTAGGGGCGGCATACGCCGCCCCCGAGGGATCGTGATCAGCTACTCTTAGAACTGCAGAGTTCTCGTGCTCAGCACTTGCAGAGCATAGGAACTTGGTTTTCCGTTGTACTTTTGTAGCAGTGCATCCGCCAGGCAGTGATCATACTGAATTAGGTTCGTACCACCGCCATTCCACGTGTACTGCGGTTGTCCGGGCACGACTGGAAGCAAGTTGCCCGCGGCATCCACGGTTTGGGCAACATAAATCGCGCCATTGAACGTGCCGTTTCCGCCGCCGTTGTGGACGACCTGTCCCTGCCCAATCACGAGAACGATTCCGTTCCACGTGAAATCACCCGAGAAGGTCAGCGTGCCGGTAACCACCAACACCCCGTAGCCTGTCGGATTTCCGCTCAGGGTCAAGTTTCCGTCCACGTAGGTGACAGAACTCGTAGTGGTTGCTGGAAGACTAGTTACCGTGCCAGTCAAGACCGGGCTGGTTGCGTACGACTGCAAGTTCTGAACGAAGCTATTCAGGTTGGCGGGAGTCACATCGTCGCCGCCCAACGAGGTATACACGTTCTCTACCGACGGGGTTCCCCCAGCACCGGTATAGTTTGCCGGTTTGCCAAGGGCGCTAATGACAGATGCCTGCGAACTACTGTCCCAAACGCCGATCGCCGGCTTCGCTGGAGACGCCGTCTGGCTACAGCTATTGGCGTCATTGCCGTTAACCGTGAAGTTATTCGAGTTTGGCGATACAAAAGCCGGAGAAGGCCCGGCGAGCGTGATCGCCCCGCCAATGTTCAAAGCGAACGGCGGTCTGATGCCGGCTTCCATTTGCGCCATGGATCTGGATGCGCTCCGGGTTTGGGCAAAGGAAGTGATCAGATAGATCGCCCCCATGGAGGTGTTCGAAGTACCTGTAGCGATCGTTGCGGTCGCGGTCGCGCCAGTACCTCCGCCCCCGCTGATCGCAACGGTTGGCGGTGAAGAATATCCGAGGCCGCCATTGGTCACCGCAACGTTGCTCACGACATAAGCACCGGTTGCGGTCGCATAGGCCGTGGCGCCCGAACCAAACCCGTTGCTGGGGGTAATGGTAAGGGTGTAGTTCTGACCCGGTGTGTAGCCCGTACCGCCATTCGTGATGTTGATTGCCGTCACCGCCGAAGCCGTTGCTGGCCAAGGATTCGGGGTAGCCGTGAGCAGCGGCGCGGTCCCGGTCACGGTGCCCGCCAAAGTGGCGGTTGGCTGGGTCATGTAAGCTCCGCCGTTCGTGATGCTGATGCTGCCGATCTGTTGTCCGGCGCTGAAGGTCGGGTTTACCGTGCAGGCCTTGCCTTGA
>DATNEX010000107.1:0-4602 GCA_035606605.1 Terriglobales bacterium | reverse complement strand
CTCCGTCCAGCACTCTCACCGCTTCTTCTATGGTTCGTCGTTCAACTTCGCTCAATGGAATGAGTCCCAGAGGGAGGGTCTCACGAATGCGTCCCCCGCCTCCAGCTATCACGGCCGGAAGATCCTCGAGCAGAATGCTCGAGCTCGAGGAGCGCTCACAAGCTAGCGCTAGACATTTCTCGAACTCTCGGACGTTTCCTGGCCAATCGTAGTTCAACAAAGCGTGAAGGGCTTCATCGCTAAGTTGATACCGATGTCCGGATCTGTGCGAGAACGCGTTCAGAAAGCTCTCCGCGAGCAGAGAAATGTCTGATCTTCGCTCGCGAAGCGGCGGGATTCGCAAACTTAATGTATCGAGCCGGAAATAGAGATCTCGCCGGAAAGAACCGCGGTTAACCTTTTCCCGAAGGGGAATCGTGCTCGCTGCAATGATTCGTGGCTGTTTCGGCTCGTCTGCAGTTTGTCCGCCCTCGCTTTGCTGAAAGGCGCGCAGAAGCACCGCCTGCAGCTCGAGCTCCAGCTCGACAATGTGGTCGAGAAACACAGTTCCGCGTCCACGGTCACTGGAGGTCGCCTTGGCGTTGCCGGAAAGTTCTCGCTCGAGATCGATCGCTCGAACTGTTCGGCAATCATAGACACGGAAGGGGTGACTTGCCCGGTTGCTACTTGAATGGATGGCCCTGGCGACGAGCTCCTTACCCGTACCTGGCTCGCCCACAATCAATACCGGACGATTTCCTCGGGCAGCGATGTGAATGATCGTGTGCGTTTTCATGATTTCTGGTGTATCTCCCACTACTGTTCCCAGATAACGCCCTAAGTCATCGTTATGTAGTCCTATCGACATAACCGCCTCTCCAATGGCGCGCCTACTAGCGCACAACGTTCAAACAAATAGCGTCTCGGAACTGCCATGTTGTGCAATTGGGAAGCCAAGTTCTGAGTGTGTGAAGTTGTTGTATTTGGCAGGTTGTTAACAACGGGAACGGAACACCTCGTGGTTCTCATTGTCTCTGCCGTGGATCACATTCCAGATTAGAGACACAACCGAGGCCGAAACACGTGTGTTTTCTTCGGCGACCTTGTGGTCGTGTTCGTGCAATATCCCCTGCAGACGTTGCAAGTTGGTCCGCAGTTTTGGAAAAGCATCGTCTTCCTCCCCAATTGACTTCGGAAAGGACGATGAAATGAAGCGACTCACACTGCTTGTTCTCGCGTTGGGAATTTCGGTAGGAATGCGTGCTCAGATAGGGAGCGCCGAATCTCGACAATCCCTTTCATGGACGCCACGGCCGATGTTGCTTGCGGGCCCCTCGCTCCTCGGCAACGGGTACCAGACCAGCGCGATGAGTGTGGGTGCAGGATTGTTGTTGAACTCTCGTCGAGTGGCATCAGACCTTGAGGGTCGCTACACCAATGCCAGAAAGACAAACGACAACACGGTTGGCAATCGGAAAGGACATGAGCGTTTTCTTCAAGGCAGAGCCTTCTACCGATACCGCCCGGGTCTTTATTTCGGTGGTGGTGCACAATGGAGCGAAACATCTACCACGAATTACACGAAAGCCCAGTGGCGACCCACGTTTGGTTTGGGAGGAGATCATTTCGCGAACGATTACAGCCTGCGCTGGCAGGCCCTCTATATCATGCCAGGAACCGACAAGCTCAACGGGCTCCAAGGGCCAGAATTTCAATTCTGGCTGCCCTCCCCCGCGTCGGGCCGCCACTTCTTTTTTCGGGAAACGCTTGGAATCTACCAATTTCATACGACGATCACCGATCCAACAGACCAAACCTTAACTGCACAACAAATAGCTAACAAGAGCCATGCCGCATTCTTGGACTTCACTTTTGGTTGGCGCTTCTAGAAGTCGGTGAGCATTCGGTGCTCGCTTTTTCTTGGACGTGGTTCCTTAGTGAACTCAAATGGAAACTTAATCGACATGACACAAGTTCCGACTCGACATGGAAAGATCAACGAGCGACAGATTGCGTGGAAGGAATGGTCGCTTTGGAGTCTAGCAGTCGCCGTAACTCTGATTCTGACCGTCGGAATCGTCGCCCTAACGTTTGGGCAAGCTCGCGCTGGGCAGCAGACTCTTTACTGGTTTGAAAGCAAAGAATGTGTACGGGGCTTGTGCGGCGTGGTCTTGCTGTTCAATATTTATACCTTCCATCAACACTTGCAGCTGCGGCACATCAGACGCCGGCTTAACGAAAGGGATCAGCTTTTTCAGCTCATTACCGAAAATGCCGCGGACATGATAGCGGTGGTCGACAGTTCTGGTCAAAGGATCTATAACAGCCCCTCTTACGAACGTGGCATGGGCTACACCCCTGAGGAGCTCGCCAACACTTCGGCCCTTAAGCAAGTACATCCCGCGGATCAGGAAAGAGTCCTGATCGCTGCGGAAACCGCAAGAACTACTGGTGAAGGAGAGAGACTGGAATACCGAATGCGCCACAAGAATGGATCATGGCGCCTGCTCGAGTCGACCGCCAGTCCCGTTCGCAATCCTGGCGGACACGTTGAGAAACTCGTCATCGTAAACCGAGACATAACGGAACGTCGTCAGATAGAGGAGATGCTCGCGCACAATGCTCTCCATGATTCTCTTACCAATCTGCCCAATCGCGAGCTCTTTATCGACCGCCTAGGGCGTGCTCTGATTCGCTCGCAGAGACATGCTGAGTACAAATTTGCTGTGTTGTTCGTCGACATCGATGATTTCAGAGTTGTTAACGACAGTTTGGGACACTCCGCGGGTGACGAACTTTTGGTTCAGTTTGCAGCGCGATTGTGCGGTGGAATTCGTGACATGGATACCTTCGCCCGCTGCGGCGGAAATGGCACATTCCATGAAAAATCTGACACGCTCGGAGTTGCAAGGTTTGCAGGCGACGAGTTCACGGTCCTCCTAGAAGATGTCGGCAGACCGAGCGATGCTGTCCGAGTTGCGCAACGAATCCAGTCGAAGCTAGCAGCGCCGTTTGTCACCGGTGGCCGACCCATCAGCCTTGGCATAAGTGTCGGGGCCGTTCTGAGCAGCACCTCTTATATGCAGGCCGAGGAGATGTTGCGAGATGCGGAGCTTGCAATGTATCGAGCCAAAGCCGCTGGCAAGGGAAAGTGTGAGGTCTTCGACATCAAGATGCATTCGAACGCATTGCGAAGACTGACACTCGAAACCGAGTTGCGCCAGGCGGTGGAACGACACGAGTTGGAGGTCTACTACCAGCCAATCGTCTCTTTGGATACCGGGAAAATCGTCGGGTTTGAAGCGCTGAGTCGCTGGATGCGCCCCTGCCGAAACATTTCCCCAACGGAATTCATTCCTGTTGCCGATGAGACGGGTCTTATTCTCAGGATAAATAGCGAAGTGTACTCAACTGCCTGCAGCCAGTTGCGTGTCTGGCAGGAAAAATTCAAAGATGGGCCGCCGTTGACGATTAGTCTGAATGTCGCTCCCAGACAGTTTATGCAGGAAACGCTTGTTTCTGACATTGATTCGCTCTTGAAAGAAGTCGGGCTTCCTCCCGCTACGGTCTACTTTGAGATCATGGAAACAGCCGCCATGGGGGAAGGAGGGCGGGCGTTAACCTTACTCCACGACCTGAAGTCGCTAGGGGTGGGCCTCAGCATTGACGACTTCGGAACCGGGTACTCCTCTCTCAGCAGATTGCCGAAGTTCCCAGTGGACATATTGAAGATAGATCGTGCTTTCATCACGGATATGTGCGGCAATCGCGATAATTATGAAATTGTGCGATTGGTAATAACTCTCGCCCATGGTCTGGGACTAAGGGTGGTAGCTGAGGGTGTCGATCAAGACGAGCACATCTACCATTTGCGGAGTCTCGGGTGCCAGATGGCCCAAGGCTACTTCTTTGCACCTCCTGTAACGGCAGAGGAAGCAACCCGCCTCCTCACAAACCCAATCTCGCAACTTGACCGAACCGCCATTGGGGGACGAATATGAGCACCAAGCCGGCCGCAAGCACACCAACACTCAATCAGCCGATTCAGGTGCGCGCACTGTTTGTATGCCATCGGTCGGAAAGCATTGATGATTTGTATCGTCATATGCAACAGATGCCAATTAAAATCGAACTCTCTAGCAATCCCGAATCAGCTATCAGACAACTTTGCCGGCGAAAATTTGAAGCCGTCCTTGTGGACCTTTCGATGGGCGATTCAGGGGTGCAGTTGTTGAAGAAGCTGCGGGATCTGACTTCGAACAAGCACGCAATCTCATTTGCCATAGTTGAAGGCGACCAACATGCAGCTGATGGATTTCGAGCGCATGCGAATTTTGTTTTGCAGTTGCCCTTCTCAGCGGGATCAACCGAGCGCGTCTTAAGAGCTGCTTTCCCATTGATGCATCGGGAAGCACGCCGCTACTATCGTCATCAAATCGAAGTTCGAACGTTCATAAAACGCGTGCAGGAACCTGAATTTCTCGCCATGTCCGCTAATATCAGTGAAACGGGGATGGCCGTTATTACCGACACTCCTCTCTCACCTGGGGAGCGAGTTTCTGTTCGCGTGGAACTACCCGGGTTTGGGGGACACTTTACTGCGCCGGCCGAAGTGTGCTGGAA
>DATNEX010000105.1:0-21011 GCA_035606605.1 Terriglobales bacterium | reverse complement strand
TCGAATTGGTGTAGTTTGTACTGGAGAGCGGAAATCTGATATTCATTTGGTTTTCTTCTGGCGAAATGCCGCTGACGATAAAATCCTAATCCCTCACCACAGCTGAAAAGGCGAATGAAAGGCGCAAAGTTGCGACATCGTATTTCACTCAAATGGCCAGCCGGGGGTTTTGAGTGTTAATGCCTGATTTCGACAATTGGGTTCGACAATTGACAGCAAAAATTGTTGGCCGAGGGTTTGACTTGCCTCGCGTCAAGACCTACCATGCGCCAAATACGTGAGGTGAGCTTATCGTTGGCGAAACCATCTCCCACTACCGCATCATCCGCAAACTGGGCGGTGGAGGCATGGGTGTGGTTTACGAGGCTGAGGACTTGCGCCTGGGCCGGCGTGTAGCTCTCAAGTTCCTCTCCGACGCCTTGGCCAAAGATCCGCAAGCTCTAGGGCGCTTTGAGCGTGAGGCACGGGCAGCCTCCGCGCTTGATCATCCGAACATTTGCACGGTATATGACTTCGGACAGCACGAGGGCCAGCCATTCATCGCCATGCAGCTGCTTGAGGGACAAACCCTCGCTGCCCGCATTCTCGGGAAGCCACTGGACATCGAGTTCGTGCTTGAACTGGGAACGCAGATTGCCGATGCCCTCGATGCCGCGCACACCCGAAGCATCGTTCATCGCGACATAAAACCGGCGAACATCTTCGTGACCACGCGCGGACAAGCCAAAATTCTGGATTTTGGACTTGCGAAGGCGCTGCATGCCCGCCCCGTGGCCGAGGCGATTAACGCCACTGCAGCGCTAACCATCACACAGGAGCACCTCACCAGCCCGGGCGTTGCGCTCGGCACCGTTGCATATATGTCTCCTGAGCAGGTGCGAGGGAAGGAACTGGACGCCCGCACGGACTTATTTTCTTTCGGCGCCGTGCTGTATGAGATGAGCGCCGGAACCCTTCCATTTCGCGGCGAGACATCCGGGTCCCTTTTTGATTCAATTCTCAATCGCCCACCAACTTCCATTGTGCGCCTGAATCCCGATGTGCCTCCGCGGCTGGAGGAGATCATCAGCAAGGCTCTGGAGAAAGACCGCGAACTGCGCTATCAGACAGCGGGCGAGTTGCGGGCTGACCTCAAAAGACTCAAACGCGATACGGAATCAGGGAGAATTGTCACTGACGACGTAGCGATAACCTCATCCGTTGCAGACCGGAAAATATCATATGTCTGGACTGCGACCATGGGGATCGCTCTCGTCGCGGCCCTTACCATCGCGTACTTGTTACGTCCAATCCAGCCGAGCCCCAGGATTACAGGCTCAAAGCAGATCACCTCTGATGGCTTTCAAAAAATGTCTGGGGCAAGCGACGGAAACCGGCTTTACATTACTGAAAGCTCCGGTCCACGAGTGTTTCTGACTCAAGTTTCGAGCAGCGGCGGCGAGTCCGCTCCGCTCAATGTTCCCATTGAAATTCCATCGATTTCCGATGTTGCACATGACGGCTCGGAGTTGCTGATTGAAGCAGGGACAACCTTGAAGGGAAACCCACTCTGGTCTGTGCCTCTACCGGCGGGATCTCCCCGGCGTTTGGGATCTTTGATGGGGCACAATCCAGTCTGGTCCCCAAGCGGACAACTCGTATTTGGCCAAGGTAACGATATTTACCTCGCCGAACACGACGGCTCGTCGCCAAGGAAACTGTTGAGTACTCCTGGTCTGCCGGGTAGCATCACTTTTTCGCCCGATGGAACTCGCATCCGGTTTACCGCTGCCGACGTAATAGCTGGCGTATTTGAACTTTGGGAAGCCAATGCACGAGATGGTAGCGGAATGCATCGCTTGCTACCCAGCGATTGGAACAAGCCCCCCAACGAATGCTGTGGTATTTGGATGTCGAATGGGGATTACGTATTCACCAGCACGCGTGATGGCGCATCCAACGTCTGGATTCTCACGCAGCGATCATCCTTCTGGCACAAACCAACCTCAGGACCGGTTCAGTTAACGGCCGGTCCCTTGGATTTTTCCAGCGTCGGGATTTCGAAGGATGAGAAGAGAATTTTTGCCCTGGGAATGCAACCACACGGCGAGTTGGTGAAATACGATTTCCACACGCGAGAATTCGTTCCGTTCCTGGACGGAATCTCCGCCGGGGATGTTGACCTCTCGCGCGATGGTCACTGGGTCACCTACGTTAGCTACCCCGAAGATACTCTTTGGCGAAGCAAACTCGATGGCACCGAGCGGCTGCAGCTCACGTATCGTCCGATGCGCGTCGGAGTACCGCATTGGTCTCCAGACGGCGAGCAAATTGCGTTCTCGGGATCGACCCCAGGAAAACCGTGGAAGCTATTCCTGATTTCCAAGGATGGTGGTTCGGCAACTCAATTGACGTCCGACGAGGATGCAGCCGAAGCCGATCCGAGCTGGTCTCCAGATGGAAAGTCCATAGTCTTCGGGCGCAACAGCAACACACTGGAAAAGACATTCATTGAAAAATTTGATGTTCAAACCCGGCAGATCTCCCGATTGCCGGGGTCGGAAGGCCTGTTCGGATCCCGGTGGTCGCCGGACGGACGCTTCATCGCCACGGTGGGAGTCGATAACGGCTATGTGGTCTTGCTCGATATGACCACAAACCGCCGTCGTGAGCTGGTGCGCCAGCGTCAGATTGGTTACCTCGCGTGGTCAGCGGACAGTCGTTACCTCTATTTCGACACCCTGTTTGAACAGAATTCCGCCTATCACCGTGTACGCGTGGCGGACGCGAAAATAGAAACCATGGTCGATTTGAAGCAAATTCGTTTGTTCCCGAGCCAGTTTGGTCCCGGCTCATGGACCGGACTCGGCCCTGGCGACACACCTCTATTCGTTCGCGATACGAGCGCGCAGGAAATCTATGCTTTGGATTTGGAATTGCCATAGCTAATGAGCGAATTGCTCATGCCTACGCCCGTACAGGCGCGGGGGCTGGGGGCTGGGCGACAGCAATTCGCGGCCCGCGCGCGGCGGGGGGCAACTCCAACGATTCCGATCCAAACAATGGCGGCTGTACCCTCCAATTTCATGCACCCGGCAGTATCGAACCAGCATTTATAGTTCGTTGGCTGGCGATAAATCGCGATAGCACTCATAATCCCCGATTTTGGCGAAGAAAAAGCGCATACTTGCGCTATTGATTCCATAACAATGTCGCCTCCCACGCCCGAGTAAGCTGTGGTGGCGTGCAAACCAACCAAGACCCGAGAGAAGGAGGCAACATGTTAATTGTAGGCTGTGATTATCATCCTGGGTTTCAACAAATTGCTTTTGTGGACATGGAGACGGGAGAGTTACAAGAGCGGCGACTGGCGCATCCCGAGGAAGCAGAAAAGTTTTACCGCGAACTTGCGGCCAGCGGAGTCAAGGTGCGTGTAGGGATGGAAGCCAGCGGACACGCGCGTTGGTTCGAACGACTGCTGGCAGAACTACAGTTCGAGTTATGGATGGGGGATGCGG
This sequence comes from Terriglobales bacterium, assembly GCA_035606605.1. Lineage (GTDB taxonomy): Bacteria > Acidobacteriota > Terriglobia > Terriglobales > Acidobacteriaceae > Gp1-AA145. The sequence continues at coordinate 17,514 of DATNEX010000105.1, read as the reverse complement.
CCACGATCCGGGCCAAGCGGGTACGCAAGCAGAGGACGGATCGCCACGATGCCCAGCACATGCTGAACCTGCTGCTGGAAGGCCGTTTTCCACGGATCTGGGTGGCGAGCTGGGAGAATCGCGATCTACGTCAGCTGTTGTGGCACCGACACCGGATGGTGACGATGCGTACTCGAATCATGAACCAATTGCAGGCGGTGGCCATCAATGAAGGCTTGCGCTGCAAGAAGAGGTTATGGCGGGAACGAGGACGGAAGCAACTGGAGGCGTTCCCGCTCGCCCGGTGGGCAAGCCGGCGCCGACGGGACCTGTTGGAGTTGCTGGATCGACTGAACCCGACGATCACGGAACTAACACAAGCAATCGAACAAGAAGTCGAGAAGTACCCGGAAGCGCAGCGGTTGATGACGCATCCGGGAGTGGGCGCACTGACGGCCCTGGCCTTCGTGCTGATCATCGGAGACGTGGAGCGGTTTCGGTGCGGGAAGCAAGTGGCGAGCTATGTTGGTCTAGTTCCGACCGAAGAGTCCAGCGGCGATCGACGAAGGTTAGGACATATCAGCAAGCAAGGCAGCAGCCTATTGCGTTTCTTCATGGTAGAAGCGGCGCAGGCAACGGTACGGAGCGATCCGGAATGGCGGAGCAAGTTTTTTCATCTCGCCATGCGCCGAGGACGGAAGATCGCTAAGGTGGCCATGGCACGCAGACTGGCGGTTCGTTTGTACTGGATGTGGCGCCAGCAATGGGATTACGAGCAGTGGAAAGCTTTCGGTCCGCACGCGGGCCAGCCCGAAACAGGCATTGGTGTGCAATAAAACACCGAGATATTGTTTGGGCAGCCTGCTCCCCTTTGCCGGGGAGTTCGAACTAGCAATCATGATCGAACGTTGGACCGAAGAGATGCATGAGTCGGACTGAGTTCCGACTTGTAACTGATTGAAAGCGGAGTCTTGGTTGGGTCGGCACACCTTTCCAATAGAGCGAAATGGCGCTCTTCTCCGAGCGCATGCCGAAGTGTTCTCAAAAGGGCTTGACACATGGCGGCATTGTTAGAGATGCCTGTTATCAACCCTCGGCTCGGGTGGGCAGTTGACGAAATGCTGGGTTCCACATGATTCTTATTCTCCCATGCGGTCAGCCTGGCTAGGTCCAATCCTTATCTCCTGCTGCGCCGCCTTAGCGCAGGAGCAGCGGCCCATTCAGTTCATTGACATTACTGCCCAGGCTGGTATCAGGTTCACGCACTACAAAGGTGCGAACGGAATTTCTATCAATCGCGAGGAATTTGGGCCCGGTGTTTGCGTTGCCGACTTCGACGGAGATGGTTGGATTGATATCTACTTCGTCAACGGCCGTGACCTTTACAATCGCGGCATCTCCGCTCGCAACGCGCTCTACCACAACAATGGTGATGGTTCTTTCACTGATGTGACCGACAAAGCCTCGGTGCCCGGAACCGGATATGGCATGGGTTGTGTTTGGGGTGATTACGACAACAATGGCCATCCCGATCTCTTCGTCACACAATTCGGCCGCAACGTCCTCTATCACAACAATGGGAACGGGACTTTTACCGATGTGACCGACAAGGCTGGAGTGGCTGGCCTGGAATCGGGTGCATTTCACTCCGGCGCAATATTCTTCGATTACGACCACGATGGCCGGCTTGACATCTACGTCGGTTCTTACGTCGCGCTCGGCGCCGATGCTCGCCGTTACTGCATCATTAGCGGCGTCCAAACTAGTTGCCCGCCCAGCGTCTATCGGGGCAGTTCCGACGCTCTCTACCACAACAACGGCGATGGCACTTTCACGAATATGACTGTCAAAGCAAACATCTACCAGCCGGAGGGAAAGAACCTCTCCGTCGGCGCCGGTGACTACGATAATGACGGCTGGCCGGATCTCTTCGTCGCAAACGACGGCCTCGAGGCCTATCTCTATCACAATCGCGGTAATGGCACGTTCGAGGAGAACGGACTCGTGACTGGAATGGCACTGACCGGACAAGGTCGCACCATGGCAGCGATGTGCATTTCGCTCGGTGACTACGACAATGATGGCAATCTCGACCTCTACATCTCGGACTTTCAGAAGAGTTCCGACCACCTCTGGCACAACGACGGCAAGGGGTTCGACGAAGTCAGCGATCAGGCCGGGATCACCGTACCCACGCGCGAAGTCCTAAGCTTCGGCGGCGGTTTTTTCGATTACGACAACGATGGCTGGCTCGACATCTTCATTGCCAACGGGCACGTCTATCCTGAGGTCGAAACCGCAACACCTGAGATCCACTACCGCCAGATCAACACGCTATTCCATAACGAGCGCAATGGTAAGTTCGTCGAGACCACGAAACAAGCTGGTCCAGGCTTCGACATTCCCCACGTCGGTCGCGGTGTCGCTTTCGCAGACTTCGACAACGATGGCTTCGTCGACGTACTCATCGCAAACAACGGCGACTCCCCGCTGCTACTGCGAAATAGCGGCAATGACAATCATTTTCTGAATTTCAAGTTGGTCCGAACGAAAAACAATCGAGACGCGACGGGCGCCCGCATCAAGGTAGTGGGCGGCGGAATCTCTCAGATTCGAGAAATCTCCGGAGGCGGAAGCTACTTATCCCAGAGCGACCTGCGCGCAAATTTTGGTATGGGTAAGGCTGCCCATGCAGATACTGTAGAAGTGAGATGGCCCAGCGGTGAGCGCCAGGTCTTTCACGACATCGCAACAGACAAGTTTTACGTTCTCATTGAAGGGAGCAGAAATCTAGTGCCGCAACCATTCGCCCGGGGAAAAAACAAAACCGCTGCCCCGCAGAACTAGCCCGGTGGCAACCTGGGGACTTGCTTACTCTCTCAGCTATTCGCGCTTCGACTTGCTCATTCCTCCATAACCTTCGCGGTTCATCGGTTTGGTTGACGTTAAATCTCTATCACACTCCTTAATACCTTCTGGACACTCATAGCAAGATGGTCACGCGCTCGCTTAGGGCTATTTTGTGATCAACGAACTGTGGCTGGCGACGCACTGCCAAGTGGCGTCCTGAAATAGCCACGTGTCGGTAAAGCGTCCCCAGTGCTCGAAAGGCCTCCCTTTGTATTTTCCCTTCGTGTGATAGGTTCCGGTCACCACCGCCGCGTTGCTATAGGAATAGATCTTGACGTCTTGGTTTACAACCAGGCTCACCTGATAACCAGGGTCCTTCAAATCAGCCAGGAACTGCGCTTTGTTCATGACTGTCCCATCGTAATCAGTATTGACGAAACTAGCTGGAAGCAACTGGTCGAGTGCTGCGGCATCATGATGTAATTGCGCCTGGTTCCAAGCATTTTCAAGGGCAAGAATCTTGCTTTCATCAGCGGGATTCGCGGCAAATCCCGCTGAACATACCGCGAAACAGAGAACTAAACCCATCAAGACGGGCTTCATCGATTCTCCTTGAGGTAGAGAGTGTTAGATCATTGTATGGAGTGGATCGAGCATCTGGGGTTAGCTCGAAAGATGCAGGTAGCTTCAAACTGGATCACTGGCGATAAATCTCTATAGCGCTCACGTTCAAAACAAATTCATCAGCAGGTGCATCCAGGCAACGGACAGGCCCGCGATCGTGAGCACCACCAAGCTCACGATGAGCAGGTATTCCACCATCCCTTGACCACTTTCTTCGTCGAGCAGCGGAATCACAGCTACGAATCATACTCGGATTGGCGAAACATCTCTATTACACTCAATGAAGCGTCATTCTAGCTAGACCGGGACCGACGCTGCATTAACGCTCACTGAGCACCGCCCGTTTTACCAAGGCTCGAAGCAGTCGTAATTACGCTGACTGACGATCTTTCCATCCTTGAACTGAAAAAACATGGCGGAGTGAGCACGCATCTGAGAACCAGGGGACAAGCTGCCAAAGGAGAGTGCTAGCGTGCCGGTCCAGATGACCTCGATCGACACCCTATCTCCGTCGGCGACCCAACTCTTAATTTCATAGCTTTGGCTCGATAGCAGTTTTTGACCCTTTTCGAAAGCATCGGCCATCGTCGACACTCCGGACCGAATCCCGTTCGGATAGATCCTATTAGGAAGCTGTTCTAGGATCGCATCACGAGAGAACAGATCTGCTATGTAGGCGAAATCTCTATTCGCTCATCCGCGTCGAGGAAGGCATTGAATGCGAAAGTCACTTACACGGCACGGAGGTGTCCTGGGCTGCGATGATCTCCCATTTTGAATCACGCTTGATCCAGGTGTCGGTCCAAACGAGACAGCGCATGGATTCCTTGCCATCTTTGCCAACTCGAAGCGCACGTTCACTGCCATAGATGACGGCCATGCTTTCGCCAAAAAATCTCACCTTGGCGTCGTCGAGATGGCAGTCCCTCTCTTTGAGCGATGCGTCCCGTTTCAGTGCATCGGATTTGTTGTAACGCTCGCCGCTTGGAGCCGTGCCTTGAAAATCATCGGCCAAAAATGTCTCGCCGACTGACGTCTGTGTGCAACCACCCTCTGCCCAATCTTTTTCATCTTGGATCATTTTCTTGGCAACCGGGTCGTCCCTTGAAGCCCAGCGACTTTGTTGTGCTAAGACAAAGGTGGAGGGTACCAGTATCCCAATCAGCAAGAAAGTAGTGCTTCTTCTTCCAATCTCGTTTTTCACGTTTCTGCCTCGCGCAATATTGGGCACCCAGAATAGGGTAGGAATGGCATTTCTGACAACCAAGGATGGGCAAGGCTGCCGACCAGTTGCCATTGCATTTTGCTGCTCTAGAGCGACCTCTGTGCTGCTTCTACTGAGTAGAAATGCTTCGGCGTAGCGACGAATTGCCCGACCAAGCCGGGATCGATCCTTTTCTGCTGATTGACCCCATGCCCGACGACAATACGAAGAAGGTCACGCTCGCCTCCGCAGCAAGTAGCTAATTCAGGCAACCACGCAGCATGAGCAAGCCTCCCCACCGTTGGAAATGGGCCCGTGATGTCGAGACAATCTCGGCCAAAGCACGCGGTTTACCGTTGCCTGAACCGGGATAGATCACGTAGGCGATGCCTTTCTCGACTCCACCGTTGCGGGGATCCGGGTCAATACCCAGAGTACGAGCCAGTGCAATCGAGCCTTCTCCCATGGGTAGTTCAGGCGCGCTTTCGTCCGCAATAATCGCCTCTCCGACCTTCCCGTTTCGAAGATTCACCACGGTCGCGAAGTCCCCTAGTTTTGCATATTTGAATCCCTGGGGTGGAAGCACGATGTAAGGAACACTCACGGCATCCACGAACCGTCGCGGGTTGCGCTGTCAGTGATGCTGGTGTCGAAAAGCGAGGTCATCGAGACGTAGAACCCGGGAGCAGGATCACTCTTCCCTTGATGAATGGGCCTACCTCTGGGACTTCCCGTGTCAGTGGCTAGGGCCCACCAGTTTCCGGGATAGCCTGCATGTTCAATGGAGTCGAGGCCCATCCGATCATTCGGGTGATAGGCCCGATACGCTCCATCAGCATCTACAGCCATGCCCGCCCGATAGGCGAAGGCTTGAACTCCAGATGCGCTGCAAGACCAAGCGACCGTCGAATGGTGCCGAAAGAGCTTCTTTCTCTGGGCATGGTGAGACGAAGCACTCGAAGTGGCACTCACCATCAGGACGACGATCACGGATGAGAATTTCACGGCTGCAGATTAACAGCTTGACTCATTCAGGGCTGATCCAGTAGCCCGGTCGACGATAAATTCCTATCCCGCTCATCACGGGCGAAAAAGAACTCAAAGTCCTGCTCTGAGCGAATTGTCCAACCAATCAAACGCATCAGCTTGCATCCTTTTGTCGAACTTGTGAGGACCTGGATAGTAAGAGAACTTAAGATTATGTTCTCCTCCGGCTTTTCGATAGACATCACATAAAATACGTTCCGCCTCTCTCATTTCAGCGGGAGTATATAGGCCATCGTCCTTGTCGTTGAGCACAAATGTGGGTTGTGGCACGCGTAATCCCAGTATTTCGGGAAAATCCAGCTCGTTTGGGAGGATAGGAACATATGCCATCCATGTGTGCGTGAAAGATTTGTTCAGAAGAAAATCCTCCCAGGTTGTCATAAATCCGACACACACTGCAGCTTTGATTCTCGGGTCGAGCCCACCCATGAAGACCGTACGTAATCCGCCACCTGATAATCCGCCGCAAGCAATGCGGCTCACGTCTACATCATCCCGCAAGCACAACACATCGAGAGATTTCTGGTCTTCTGCAAAGAAAACGCCTGGCCATGTCGTCCCCGAGCTGAACAATGATTTCGCCATCACGTGCTCATGCTGACCGGCCCACTCATTGTACTTTTTGATGTTCGTGGGGTCCTCAGGATCATTATCGTCAAGCCCATTGCGGAGATGTTCAGGAACATCCCCTAGCATTACTCTCCGGCTCGCAAAAAGAAAAGCGTCAGGTACCAGGACAACGTAACCGCGTTTCGCAATCTCATTGGCCCAGGCTGCGCCTTCGTAGTACTCGTTCTGGTGAGCCTTAATCAGTGGGTGCTGTTGGTCGGACGTTCTTGTGATCTTGGATTTTCCAAAGTACTTATTACCGCCATGATCGTGAAACGCAAGAACAGCGGGAAGTCTACCGGTGGCGTTCAGCGGCTTAAGTACGAGTGCTTCAGTCGGTCGTCCGTATGGCAACTGCCATGATATCTCCTCAATGTGTAGCCCATCGTAGACGTATTCCTTGTTGACGTTGATCTTAGGAGTGTTTCCGATATCGGGGATCGCCATACGTTCCATTACGCGTTTGCGCGCAGATGTTCGCCAGGCCTCAATGCCAGCAAATCGTTTGTTTCTGAACGAAAAGGAAGGCAACTTGTCGCGATTCAACGAAGCAGCCCATGAACCGTATATACCGATGACGCTGAGATCGCTACCTAGCGCTCGACCGCTTACGACCTTCGGTATGGGCTGATTGGGGTCAAATGGAAACGCTTCGAGCGCCCCCTCGCCCGCTAAGCTCAGGACCGAGAGAGCGCTACATTTCAGGAAGTCTCTGCGTTCTTGGCGCATGTCCGAGAGTGTAGCGCAACTTCGGGAACATGGCTTAAGCGATATGTGGAGTACCTCACCTAAAGACCAACAAAGCTATCCCGGCAGGTTCAAAACCTTCGCCAGCGTGCCACCCATAATCATTCTGCGGGCCTGCCCTGAAACGTCGCAGGCGTCGAACATCGCGTGATATTGGTGCACCACGGACTCGATCTGACTCACCTTCACGTCCGAACCAAACACAATCTTGGTGTACGCGCTGCGATCATTGTTCGCAGTATCGGTTCCCCAATCGCTTCCCGACCACCAGAAGATCCTGCGGAAATCAACCAGGCGTCCCTGCATCTTGGTCAGCGAGGATCCGCTGAGGTCGAAAAATACATTTGGGTTCCAGCGACTGATCTCTGCCGCCCACTCGTATTCAGGATTCCCACAGTGGGCTCCCAACACCGTAATCTTCGGGAAGCGTCGCGCAATCTCTTCCAAGTGGATCGGACGCATCCTGCCAGAGGCCACATCCTCGGGTTCGTCGAATTTTTTCCGTAAGACGATGCCAGTATGGAAAAGCACGATCCAAGCGTAGCGATTTGCCAGTTCGTATACGGGAAAGTAGGAAGGATCATTGAAGGGCTTCTTGACAAACTCCAGTTCTCCTAAACCGCGATAACCCAAGTCATGGAATTCTTCCACCTGCTTGACAACGTCGCGAGCATCGAGATCAACGTAACCGAACGGAACAATCTGGCTAGGATGCTGTCTAGCTGCCTCAGCCACTATTTTCCGCGAAGAAAATGGAGTCAAGACACAGGCGGTTAGGTTGATCGAGTCGCAGAGCTTCAGCAAGTCGCTGACGAAACTAGGACTTGCCTCATCGAAGTGCACGTGCATGTCCACAATGTGGTCCCTAGTCGGCGAAGAGTCAGATAGTTGCCCGGCGGCGGTTGCGAGCGTACTTTTCCCCTTCGCGTTCGACGAGAGAGAGCTCATCGTGACGGTGCTAGCGGCACCCAGGAACTTCCGGCGCGAAATACGAGTCGCCATTACAGTCCTCCGATTGCCTGATTTCTCCAGGAAGGCACCTTTTCGAGCAACAATTTTCTGGCAACGTCGTGACTAGTCTCGATCAGGTGATTTCAAGGGTTCAGCTTCCGATGTGCCTGTGAGTCAGGAATTCCTGCCGCGAGCGGAAATTCGCTGGTGGACCAGGGTTCCGTAACTAGCCCATCCTCAAACCTGCAGATTACGCAGATAGTCGTAGCTCATTTTCACGGCCTCGATCGGCGGCCGTTCACAATAGTCTTGCTCGACATAGTAGTGCTGCATGCCACCTTGCGGAGCAGCTGCGAAGATGCGTTTCCAATCGATGGTGCCGTGACCGACCGGGGCGAATAAACCCAGCCTCGCGTCGAGTTCATGAGTGGGGGTCGGCTTGTCCTTCATATCCTTTATGTGAAGAAGCGGGAACCGCCCGGGGTATTTCTTGAAGTAGGAGACTGGATCCTGGCCAGCGTGCGTTACCCAGAAACAATCCATCTCGAACTTCACCAGCTTCGGATCAAGCGTGTTCAATAGGTATTCGTATGCCGTGGTGCTACCGTACTTTGTAAATTCAAAGTTGTGGTTGTGATAGCAGAACTGAATGCCAGCCTTCTGCGCGGTGTCGCCAGCCTTGCTAAAAACGTCCACCAGCCGTTTGTAGTCGTCGAATGACTTCCGTTCTGCTGGTTGGAGAATTGCGTTCACCATGTATTTGAGGCCGAGGGTCTTCGCGTCCTCGACATGTTTGTCCCATCCATTTTTCACATCCGGCAGCAGGTAGTGGCCGCTTGAGGCAGTGATGCCGTTATCGCGCAGTATTTTCGCGAACTCCGCGGGGGATTTCTTATAAAGCGAATAAATCTCAACATCCTTGTAGCCAATTTCCGCAACTTGCCGAATGGTCCCCGCAACGTCTTTGTCGAGTTCATCGCGCAAGGTATAAAGCTGGAGGCCGATGGGTTTTCCGTAAGGATTGGCAAACAAGGATTTGGATAGCTGGCCCGACATGGCTGCTACAGCAGCTCCCCGGCCTGTGGTTCGTAAGAAATCTCTTCTGTTCATTACCAGATTCGTTCTCCTTTTTATGGCGTTCCACGTGGAGTTAAGTCATCTCATTGCAGTGAACGGATGCCAATCGAACACGAGCGTACTACTACTCCGAGAATCCATGCGTCTGACGCCGAGTCAAGCGTCATCCTATCAGATAGTGAATGGCGCATTTGGTGTTTGCGGCAGATGGCAATCACAAAGGGAGGAGCAAGAAAAAACCGCGCAACCGGCTCTTAAAAAGTCCATTGCTCAAGCTTGTGAATGTGGCGTCCCAGCGTCGTAGTGCATTCTACTGCCACCCCGCGTATTGAACCCGATGCATTACCGTCCTTGGGAGGAGTAGGAAGGACGCAAGCCTACCGCTCATTCTCTGTTTGCTTGTTCTCACCTCCCTCTGGCCACGGCGCACTTTGGCGCTTTGTCTCTGCTGGTCCCTTGCCTAGACTGGCTTTAATTCTTGTCGTCATTGCAGCATGTTCGACTCCTCGAGGGACTTGGCGACCAGAGTTTTGTCGCGAGCGATGATTGCGCGGTTCGGGCTGAAGAACTGATGGTTGCGATTTCGTGACTGCACCAAAAAACGCAATTCTTTGAGGAGTAGAATGCAGGGCTTCCGAGTACCCGCTGAACCAAAATTTGTATACCTCGTCATCTTCCTCTGCCCAGAATGTCAAAAGCCCGTCACCTCTGGCGAGTTTGGCGAATTGCCGAGAACCGAAGAGGATTTGAAGGCCAAGGCCGGAGCCTATGCGGTGAGTTGTGAATGTGGGTTCAAGGGCGCACTACACGGTTCAGCCCTCGTTAGCGCGGTCGAACTTCAGCGCGGCCAGACAAACGGCGTCGCCAAACCCCACAGGGCGACGGCCATTTGAGTGCCAACCATGTCTTCAAGATCGCCACTCACCGTGACTTTCAGAGACAAGGACTACGCCGGAGAATACGAGACTGACGGCAGCCTGGTGCGCGTGTTCTTCGAAAAGCGAAACAAGACTCGCAAACTGAACAGTTCCTCAAATCCAGAGTTTGTGGCGCGTCTTCTGCTAATCGAGTTGGTGTGCCGGGTCTGAACCCGTACGGCGTAAGTCCTCCTGATAGCAGCGAGCAACTTTCCGCTTGGGGGCTCTTGACTATTCGGATTCCCTCAATCTGTTAAAAGCCCAGTGCCCTTAGACTGCTCCCCTGAGCAGTGGTGGTCCCAGGGATGGGGTGAATTATGTTAAAGACTTTGATCTTTACATCGCTTGTTATTTCGGGAGTTGTCTCTTTGCCGGCACAAAACACCTCTTGGCTGCCATCCCCGGGGCATACACAAGTACCGATATGGCCGAGCACACCTCCCGACAGTCTGCCTCTCGCCGGGCTGGAGTACACAGAGCGGGTCGGAGAGGAGCCGCCGGGTGCGGTTGTCGTGGGCAAGGTCTCGCGGCCTACGATGACCGTCTATTCGCCAAGGGAAAGGAATACGGGTGCTGCGGTTGTGGTCTTTCCTGGTGGAGGCTATTGGGTCTTGTACATGGATCTTGAAGGAACTGAGGTGTGCGATTGGCTGACCTCAAAAGGCATCACATGTGTGCTGTTGAAGTACCGCGTGCCTGGCGAACACCTGTCTCCACGATCAGGAGCGTATCCCAAATCGAAGATGGCGTTGGAAGATGCACAGAGAACCATTAGATTGGTGCGATTCCACGCGGCGGAATGGCACATCGATCCGCATAAGATTGGAGTGCTTGGCTTTTCGGCAGGCGGCCACTTGGTCGCAGCGATCAGCACGAATTTTCAGAAGCGGCTGTATCCGGCCGTCGATGCTGCCGACAAGGGGAGTTGCCGACCGGACTTTAGCGTTGCTCTTTATCCGGGCCACATGCTGGAGAACACGTCGAAGAATTTCCAATTGAATCCCTATGTTCCGGTTACCAAACAGACGCCGCCCACGTTCTTGCTTCAGGCGGAGGATGACCCAATCGACACCGTAAAGAACTCTCTCGTCTACTACGCCGCGCTGAAACAAGCTGGGGTTCCGGTGGAGATGCACCTGTACGCACATGGAGGGCACGGCTTTGGTCTCCGACCTACGAAGTTCCCGATTACGGAATGGCCTCGCTTAGTTGAGATTTGGCTGAGGACGATTGGGGTAACCTCACAGTAGATTTTTCGCAAGAAAGGCTATTGTCATTTGTTTATAAATTCTATGGCGCTCATGACCTGACGGCGGAGTTTGCGTTGGAACGAAGGGTCAGCCATTTTGGATAGAGGTCCCACGTCTCTAAAGCAGGGAGAAGTGGGGTTTTCATGCCTCCCGCAAAATGTCAATGACCCCCTGTACTCGTCAACGATAGCGATGCTGCTTTCGCGTCACGTCTAACCATCACCTCGACGTTTCACTGACACGACCCAATTCGCGCACGTATGCAATTAGGGGTGCATAGTCCTTTTCGTCGATGATGCCGTTCCAGGCTGGCATCTTCGCTCCGGGCTTAAACGCAGGAGCATGCCGGATGTATGCTTCGAGTTGTGGGTCGGTAGGGTAGTCTTGAGCGGCCCGCCGTAAGTCGCTCACGCCTGCGCCATTGTCTCCGTGACACGCATTGCAGCCGTAACGATAATAGAGCTGCTTGCCCTGGCTCGCCCCCACGCCGGCGCTGCGACTTGATGGACGCGGCACCGGGTTGTGAATCTTCGGCACAGTGCGTAGATACGCGTAGATCGTACCAGCCTCTGCTTCTGTCAGTTCAGGCAGCGGCGACATCGGGTATGGCAAAACGGTATTGTCTGGCCGGATACCGGTGCGAACCGCACGTGTGAAGTCTGCTTCGCTCCAATTCGCGAGACCAGTTTCATCGGCGGTTAGATTTGCGGATAGCACTGCTTGCCCGGACTGATCTCTTAATGAATTACCACCGCCCAGGTAGCCCACCGACTTCTCAGGCTCAAGTTCGTTGTTCGTGCGGAAATTCGCCGAGTGGCACGCAAAACATCCGAGGTTAACGGAGAGGTACCGGCCGTATGCAATCTGATCGGATACGGAGGGGGTCAGAATCGGAGCCCTTGGATACGGGAGAGGCTTAAATGTCAGGTGGGTCAGCACCTTCGTCAGGAATGATGGCTTCGACGCACCTGGGGGATTCACTGCAGCTGGCGCGGTCAAGGGATCATCTGAGCGAAGAAAAGCAATCACTGATTCGAGGTCGTCGTCCGACATATGAGGATATTTCGGCATCCATGGAGGAGCATATCGTCCCGTGCGGGTAATTCCGGTGCGTAAAAGATATGCAAGTTCCCCATCGGTCCAAGAACCAATTCCATATGCCGCATCTCGCGTGATGTTCTTGGAAAACGCAGCCCCAAATACGGTTGGCACGTCAGCGACACGCTTGCCGGTGAGTTTACCGGTGGCGGGATCAAGGTGGCAGCCAACGCACAACATCGATGCGTATTTCCGTCCACGTTCGACCTTCGCCGCCGAGGTCTGCACCTTCAGGTTCACATTCCCCCGTGGATAACTCGGGATGCCGGTGATCGCAACGTACATCGCGAGTGCACCGGCGAGCACGATTGCCGCAAGAACGAAGTACCCCAATCCTCTTAATGCTTTTTTCATGACTCCCCCACGCCTCGCTTAAGAAACGAAAATCCACTCTACATGACTCGCGTGAGAAGGCGCTCGTCGCGACTATCACCACTACCTTTGCAAAGGATGCAGGACCGATTTTTGCAAGTCAAGAAAGTCCGATATACTCACCCGAGCTTTAAGCGACCCTAATAGGAAATCTCCATGGCTGGTTCTGCGATGGCGACAGCGGTTCAGTCCGGGTTCGAGGACCGGACGCGGCACAAGATCGCTCTCCGACTCCTTCCGTTTCTCTTCATTTTGTACATTGTCAATTATGTTGATCGTACCAATCTTGGGTTTGCCGCGATCGGGATGGCGCGTGATTTGGGGTTCAGCGATCGCGTATTCGGGCTGGGGGCGGGCATCTTCTTTGCCAGTTACATGGCGTTGCAGGTTCCTGGGGCTCTGCTGGTTGAGCGATGGAGTGCGCGCCGGGTGATTTCAGGCTGCATGATTGTCTGGGGAATGTTGACGGTGCTGACCGGGCTGGTGCAGACACCTTGGCAATTGTATGGGGCTCGCCTGGTGTTGGGGGCGGCAGAGGCCTCGTTCTTTCCTGGTGTAATCGTCTACCTGAGTCATTGGTTTCAAACCACGGATCGGGCGAAGGCCACCAGTAATTTCATGGCGGCAATTCCGATTTCGTTCGTGATCGGGTCGCCAATAGCAGGGTGGATCATCAGCCACCACTGGCTCGGGATCAGCGGTTGGCGCTGGCTCTTCGTAGCAGAGGGGATTCCGGCGATCTTGTTGGGCGTCGTCACCTTCTTTTATTTGACGGACCGCCCGGCTGAGGCCAACTGGCTGGGGCCGGACGCGCGCATTTCGGTGGAAAAAACACTGCGGCGAGAACAGGGAAGCGGCTCCAATCCGACGCCTGCGCGCGAAGCTCTGCGCTCACGGTCGGTCCTTGTGATGGCAGCCGCTTACTTCATGAACAACCCTGCAGCCTACGTCTTCATGTTTTGGTTCCCCACGATGTTGAAGCGGATGGCAGGCATCTCCGACCTAAAGCTGGGCCTACTGGGTGCGGTACCCTTTGCTGCCTGCTTTGTTGCGATGCAGGTGAACGGCTGGCACTCGGATCGCCAGCGCGAGAGGAGATGGCACGCGACCGTGCCATTGCTAATCGCGGTGTGCGGGTGGATTGGTCTGGCCATTGGACCGCAATCACTTGCGGCCGCGATGGTGTTGTTCACGATGGTGGCTGTCGGAACCGCCAGTATCTCCGTGTTCTTCTCCATGCCAACCGAAATTCTGTCCCAGTCGGCAGCTGCAGCAGCAGTAGGCATTATCAGCACGATGGGAAACATCTCCGCCTTTTTGTCGCCATATTTGTTTGCATATCTGACAACGCGGAGCGGCTCCTTTACAGGCGCGTTGTGGGTGGTAGTGGTGGTGGCGCTCACCGGAGCGATACTGACGTTGTCGATACCGACGCGACGTGGATCCGGTCCCCGCTGATTCGAGAACGTGCCGTGTAATAAGCTGGCTGCTCAGGTGAGTGATAGATCTCCACGGAAAAGTGGCCTGTTGTTTTTCTTGACCATCCTTTTTATAGGACTCATTGACCTGTAACAAGAAACCCTTCAGTTCGATCACGGAGCTCCATAAAGTGTGTATTCACTTACGGGCGCAGCGTCGTGAGGGTAAAAACCGCTACGTTGCGCCCTATTGTCGTCAGGAATTGCAAGACGACAATGCCATCAGTGCGCATTGGGATCCATAACGGAGCGAACATCGATCAGTGCCTGGTCAAATGTCTGAAGTCGGACCAAACCAGCACGCGGGTATTCGACATTAAGAATGACGTAGATCAGGACGACCGTGATGAGTGCAAAGCTCAATATGTGCAACCAACTCCGGTGCTGCCCGATTGCCATTCGGTACCCGGCCAATAGGGAGCAAAGTAGACCTAAGGAAAACAACAGCAGAAAAATGATAGGGGGCGGATGGTTTTGGAGCGCCATCGTTCGCGTAGTCATCATGTCGATCATGTTGTTCAAAGCCGGAAGCAGTAGTTTGCCGGCGTCTAGATGGGAGTCGCGCAAGCCGGTCGCAGATATTGCTTTGGCCCAAATCTGTTTCTGGAGCCTTTTGGATTCGGCCATCTCCCCCGTTGCTGCGTCCAGGTTTGGCAAGATGCGATAGGTCGCTATGCGGGAGTCAACATAGCGACGAAAAAGTTCCCTCAGTTCAGGTTGCGCACTTTCCCCCAATAGGTTAAGGCGCAAATAGGCAGTTTCGATACAGTTCGCCTCCTCGGCGATCATTGCACGTTTTTCGTTGAACCTCGATGCGGCACCGGAAAACGTAAAGGCCAAGACCAGTCCAAACACTGCGAATACTGCCCCTTCGATCGTCCCTAAACTTCCCCGCTCGCTCTCTGACTCCTTCGAGCGTCTTTTGATGCCCAGCCGACGCCCCACCTCCAGTAGGATCAACATGCCTGCAAACAGCAGCATGGCAAAGACAAAGGGCGGAATGGGAGGCTTCATTCAGGCTCAATTTCCTTTCCGGCCAGCTACAAACTTTGTTTGTAGTCCGTCAAAGCTAAACATTCGGGGGAATTTGCAAGTTGCGACACTGGTAATAGTGCCAGGATTGACCGAGC
Organism: Terriglobales bacterium; assembly: GCA_035606605.1. GTDB lineage: Bacteria > Acidobacteriota > Terriglobia > Terriglobales > Acidobacteriaceae > Gp1-AA145. The sequence goes on along the minus strand of DATNEX010000105.1, from coordinate 2,181 downwards.
CCTGCCTTCTCGCCAACGTCCCAGGTAGGTGGGTCCAGAGCAAGCAATTCCAGTGTTAGTCAACGCCGGTCATTGGTCCTCCGTGCTACGCTGTGCGCAGAAATGAATCGTAAAGACCGATGTTTCATCACTTAACCAAATCGGATGCCAAACTGCTTTTATGAGGATGCTGGAAACCACAATGATCCCGAGTTTGGAGCAAGCATCTTAACGACAACGAAGTGCGCTCCCTCTGACGTAAGATGTCTCGCTGAGATTGCCTGCGCTCACGGCGCGATCTCACGGAGGGCCCCTCATGCGACGCGCGCACGCTATCGTCGTTTTCTTCTTCATTGCTTCTCTCTGCCTGGCAGCGGACAAGACAGAAGAAGAGAAGATAAAACCTGCCGATTCCATCCAGGAACTGCAGCAGCAGATCGAGAAGATCCTGAAGGATACGCATACGCCGGGCGTCTCGATCGCGATCGTGCACAAAAACGGGCCTGAGTGGGTGACAGGGCTTGGCATTGCTGACGTAGCGAGCAAACGACCGGTCACTGCCGACACGCTGTTCCGCATCGGTTCGACCTCGAAGGCGTTCGCGTCGTTGTCGATCCTGTTGCTGACGGATCAGGGCAAGCTTTCTCTTGAGGATCCGGCACACAAATTGGCGCCCGATGTGTGGTTTAACAACCCCTGGGAAGCGACGGATCCGGTTCGCGTGGTGAATCTGCTTGAGCACACGACCGGTTGGGATGACATACATTTTCGCGAATATGCCAAGCAGGCCCCAGACTCGATGACATTGAAGGAGGGCCTGGATTACGACCACCATTCGCGGAGGTCGCGCTGGCGGCCGGGCACGCGCATGGCGTATTGCAACTCCGGGCCACCGGTGGCGGCCTACATCGTCGAGAAGATTAGCGGGCAGCGCTTCGAAGACTTCGTCGAGCACAACCTGTTTGCTCCGATTGGAATGAAAACGGCGACGTACTTCCAGCCCCCGTCCGGAGCGGCGACGACGCTTTATCACGATGACGGAAAGACGGCGTACAGCTACTCGCACATTTTGCTGCGGCCAGCGGGAGCGATCAACGCTTCGGCCAACGACATGGCCGCCTATGTGCAGTTCTATTTGAACCGCGGCGCCGTGAACGGGAAACAGGTCGTACCTTCCGCCGATATTGACCGCATGGAAAGCCCCACGAGCACGTGGGCCGCCAAAGACGGAATGAAAGTGGGCTACGGACTCAACAATTTCTGGAGCGTTGAGGAAGGATTCGTCTATCACGGGCACGACGGCGAGATTGAAGGCGGCCAGACCGATATGAGCTACATGCCGGATTACGGAGTGGGATATTTCTTCAGCGTTAATAGCGAAAGCGGAACTGCGTACGAAAAGATCGGCAAGATGATCCGCGCATACATCACGAAGGGGCTGGAGAAGCCGGCTCTACCGCCCATTGCCCCGCTTCCCGCGGATGCCGCGGATTACGCTGGGTGGTACGGGCCCGATTCTCCGCGCGTCGACCTGACGCATTTTCTGGGGCGTCTGGTGAGGTTGAGCCGGATTCAGTTCCGCGACGGAAAATTGTTCATGGCCACACTGAGTGCGCGAAATGACGAATACCTTCCGGTCACAGGCGGACAATTCCGGCACGTTCCGGAGGAAGATTCGCCATTGCCCGTCGCGACGTTCGAGCTGCTGAGCCTGAATCCGGAAGGCCGCTTCGTGCAAGCTAGCCCAGAAACAACCATGAAGAAGATTCCGGGCTGGTTTGCAATCAGCGAAATTGATCTGACGGCTTTCGTCCTGCTCTCGGTGATTGCGATCGTGATTTATGCCCCGTTCTGGATTCTGGGCGGACTAAGCCGCAGGCGCCGACGTCCGGCAGAGCGGGCAATGCGGGCTTGGCCGCTGATTGCCGTGCTGAGCCTGATCGCCTTCGTGGTGATTTTCATTCTGAGCACCGACGACCTGATCGAGCGCATGGGAAATCCGACTCCGTGGTCCTTCGGACTCTTCACGATGACGCTGGTGTTTGCGATCGCAGCACTGGCGAGCCTGATCTCGGTATTGCGCGCGGGAGGCGAGGTGCGGCGTGGCGTTCGTCGCTTCTCGATCGTGGTGACGACCGCGCTCGTCATTGCCGCCGCTTATCTCGCTTACTGGGGCATCATCGGACTAAGAACGTGGGCGTG
>DATNEX010000073.1:0-6981 GCA_035606605.1 Terriglobales bacterium | reverse complement strand
AGTGAAACTGACTTCCTTGGAGAAGAGGCCGGAGAATTTCCATGCCATAGGCAGTTGTCTTAAACTGAGAAATGACCGGACCGGGGCAACGAACTGCAACGTGTATCCCACCAAAGATCCGCAATGTATGGATGCTCTGTTTGTTGATGTCTTCAGTTTCTTCCTAGGCCCTGAAGGATTTTCATCCCTGAGCGTCATGTCGCTGCCGGAGGAGATGAATCGACATATTCCAGTGGACAAATACGATGTGAAAATCATCGCGACAAGTGAAAGTGGCGAAATGGCCGTAGGTGACATGTCCTTCATCCCGCGCTCTGATCACATCCCGGAGTTCAGATTACTCAGGATGCAATCATTCCCTGGGCGATGAATTGTTAATGCCAATTGCCATCGATTGGTCTTCCTCTGATTTTGAGGAAGCCTTGGCTGGGCCTAGTCTGAATGAGCCTGAGAGGGCTTGGTAGGGTAGTGGAAGCGGTTTCCTAAACCGACTCTGTAAGGCCAACTCGTATCGAGGCCTCAAGTTTTCAATAGGTTGCAGCGTCCGACTTAGTCCCCACCCGCCCTGTGCTAGATTTGTCCTAACCTCCCGACCATTTTACAACGGTATGAGAGCTGATTCGGAAAGGCTTGGAATGTCTCGCAGAAATCCACGAGTGCTGATTCTGGGCGGCGGGTTCGGCGGCATGTATGCCGCGCTGGAATTCGAGCGAGCGCTGGCGCGGGGAGCCGACCTGGAGGTCACTCTCGTCAATCGCGACAACTTTTTCCTCTTCACCCCGATGCTGCACGAAGTCGCGGCGAGCGACCTCGATATCACCAACATCGTCAGCCCCATCCGCAAGCTGTTGCGCCGAGTGACGTTTTTTCACGGTAACATCGAATCCATCGATCTCGTGAATAAACGCGTCGGCTTGTCGCATGGTCACGAGGAACATTGCCATTCGCTGCTCTACGATCACCTGGTGCTGGCTCTCGGGTCGACCACAAACTTCTACAACCTCCCCGGCTTGGCCGACCGTGCGCTCACGATGAAATCGTTGGATGATGCGATTTTTCTGCGCAACCGACTCATCGCAAATCTGGAAGAAGCGGACTTTGAATGTTCTTCGCACCTCCGTGCTCCTTTGCTGAATTTTGTCGTTGCCGGAGGAGGGTTCGCCGGTGTTGAAACCATCGCCGCCATGAACGACTTTCTGCGGGAGGCGGTCCGGTTCTTTCCGCATCTTCGGGAAGACATGCTTCGGATCATCCTGGTCAATGCGGGGAAGATTATCTTGCCGGAACTCGGAGAGAAGCTCGGCACCTACGCCCAGCGAAAACTGATAGAACAAAAGGTTGAAATCCATTCGAACTGTAAAGTCACTGCCGTGACGGACCGCGAAGTCATGCTCAGCGATGGGACGACGGTGACGACCAATACACTGGTCTGGACCGCAGGGATCTGCCCGAACTCTCTCTTGGACACACTACCCTGCACGAAAACGCAGGGCCGGGTTCTCGTCAACGAGAACCTGGAAGTTCCCGAATGGCCTGGCGTCTGGGCCTTCGGCGACTGTGCGTTCGTGCCTGATCTCAAAACAGGGACATCCCATCCCGCGACTGCGCAACACGCGCTGCGCGAAGGGAAGGTGGCGGCTCAGAATATCCTGGCAACAGTTCGAGGCGAGCGGAAAAAACCCTTCCTGTTCACGACGCTCGGGCGACTGGCCCCCATCGGGAAACGGACGGGCGTCGCCAACATTCTGGGGGTAAGCTTTTCAGGCTTCATGGCCTGGTGGCTCTGGCGCACGATTTACTTGATGAAACTGCCCCGATTTGAAAAGAAAGTCCTCGTGGCCTTGGACTGGACGCTCGATTTGCTCTTTTCGAAGGATCTTGTCCAGTTCCGGACCGCTCGCCCCTCCACTCTGTCGCAGTCGGAAGACGAACCAGACAAGCAAGCCAGTCCAGCCTTGATCGGCACCGGCATCGACCACGTGAAATGAATACAAGAACAGTAGTATGTATCTTTGGCTGACTGCTTTACGTCCACAACTATTTCTCGCTCAAATCCTGCAGGCCACCACTTTGACAGAGTTTTCACAACGATCTTTAGCTGTCCTCTATTTGCCTAGTTGTTCTGCGCACAGTGTTCAAAAACCTTCTCATGATCGAAAGCAGAGAGGTCGATTTTCCCAAGGCTTTGACGTATCCTTCTGCCTGTTCAAAAACCAAAGCATTGAGGTCGCGTAAGAAGCATACGGTGGGGAGTCGATTGGTCATGGACATGAAGATGGAGGAGCGGAGCGCTACGCCTCGCTTCCAGGTGCAATTTCGCACCACGGTGTCAGGCCCACCCAGCCCGAAGGAACAGGCCTCATGCTCGATCTCTCAAGGGGCTGGTGCCGACTGGAAAGCCCGCTCCTCATTTTGCCAGGCCTCTCATTAGAATTGCGCATCTATGTACCCGGCTTGGAGTGGCCGCTGATGATTGATGGGGCTGATGTGCAGTGGGTGAGTGATCAAACCGCCGGGCTGGCTTTTGTTCGAATCAGAGAGACTGAGCAGCAGCGACTCGACGACGTGTTTACCACTCGACTCGCCAGGAAGTCCGAGGACGGGGACGAAGAGCTGTTCGAAGCGGTGCCGGTTGAGCCCCAAGAACTTGAGAAGGTACTCTCGAAAGACCCGGAACTCGCCATCAGCAAGGGACTGTCGTGGTTCGCTCAAGACCGTGGTCAATTCCGGTTTCGAGGGGGGGAGCTTGCTCAGCAGAGCGTATCCCAGTTGCCTCCCGGAATTCGCTGCCGCGCTTGCCGAGTTAGTCAAGCTGGCGGCGATACGGAGGCAGATTTCTCCCTGGCGGTTCTCCAGAACTATCCTGGTGAGACATCCACCTACGTGGTCTTGAAAGAGATTGTGTCGCGATTTTCACATGACGATCGCAAAATGAGTGGAGTCCGGATCAGCATCGATAGCATCGGCGTGGTCTCTGGTGAATTCGGGCTTGCGGACGCATGGCGTGTCAAGAAGGAATCGCTGAGGGGCTGGCTGACAGACGAACGGCAGGCGGTCAAAGCATTCGCCGAGAAGCATATTGCAGAACTCGACCGAATGATCGCAGCAGAGTGGCGCCGTGTGGAGGCCGAGCGGGCAATGCGAAATAGGAGCAATGACGAGACCGAGCAAAGTGCTTACAGGGCGAAACCCTTCTGATCGAGGAGCGGATTCAGGACCTAAGAGCCAAAATAGACTCCCACTACATTTTTTCTCTTACAGACTGGATACTCCTGTCTAGTAATTTGAATAGGCAAATGACTTTTTCTTGCCAACGACTACCTTTTGGCGTCGTAATACCTTTTCCTTGCATATGTCCACGCAAACAGGGCTAGCTCAAGATGGCTCCTTTTCTCCAAATTCTCTCGTAACACTCCCTTAGCTCTCCATTCGGACGTTTGCGCCTTCGTTCGCAACCCTCCCACGAAGGGTGAAACCTTGACACTTTTCCCACTGTCGGCCTAGGCTTGTGACCTCGTCAGCAACCTTCGTAAAATGTACATCCCTGAGAGTAAATTCCACTATGAAGCTCATGCCTGAAGCACGCAAACAAGTCGAAGAGAAGCGACGCCCCGAAGGACACCTGAGGCTTGTGCGGCCACTCCTTGTCGTGTTCGGGCTGGTCTTTGTGGTTTCAATTTTCGTTATCCGGCAATCCTCTGAAAAGCAAGCACCGGACGAGAAAGACGCGAAGCTGTACTATGAAATTTGTAAAGAAAAGTTAAAACAAGCCAAGGAACTCGATGTGCTGTCTGACCTGAATGCCAAGGGATCAAGCATCAAGGTAACTGTTGGTCCTGCGTTTTTTACTGTGCCGATTGACACTCAACAAGAGTTTGCAAGGACCGTGAACTGCTTCTTTGTCAAGGGAGCAGTCAGAGGCGTATCGTTTGATCTGATCCACTGGCGGACCGGAAAGAAGGTCGCAAACTGGAATGGAGACCGTTTGGACGTGGACTGAATCAACTGGCTCTTGCGCCTTCGTTCGGTTCCATTTTCAATACGCCTCCCTGCGAGGGATTCTCATGTTGTTCACTATTTTTTGGTCGGTGCTAGCCTTCATCTTCTTGAATAGTGTTCCCGCACATGCAGAGTGGCACCCGATTAGCTACGCCGCGGGCTCTGGGGGCTTTACAATCTACGTTGATCCTGCCACGGTTCTCCGTCAAGGAGACCTTGTGAAGATGTTGGTGTTGTACGACTTCAAGTTTGTTCAAGCCATTAAAGGTAAATCGTATTTGTCTGCTACGTGGCAACAGCAGTTCGACTGCGCAGACCAACGCTCCCGTCACCTTTCGTATAAGTATCACTCAGACAATATGGGAAATGGTAAGGTGATGTTTGCAGGCGATGACGAAGGCAGCAAGTGGAATCCGGTTGCACCAAAAAGCGCCGCTGCAATTCTGTGGAACATTGTATGTGACAAAGATAGACAGCCCACCTGAATCTTAAGCTATAGCACCTTCAGCCAGGAGTGATTGATCTGTAAGTGGTAGATTTCTAGAGACGCACGGGCAGGCCACGGATTAGGGGCAAAAGAAAAAGGGTCGGAGTCTTTGTTCGAGAGAATTTAGCTGCACCACTGCAAGAGGCGGCACTCCGATCCCTTGTGAATTCTATGCGCCCTGTTAGTGGGGCGCTGGAAAACTATAGAAAGCTATAGTGGTATATTGGGGCAGGATGTTCAAAAAGCCCGTCCAGCAAGACCGCAGGCGAATCGAAACCGGAGGCGTACCCTTGGGGTACGTTGAGGATTTCGATGAGCTGAGAACGAAGCTGGCGGGCTTTTAGGACATCCTGCAATTATTGGATGCCTGCTTGGCGTTGCAGCCACCTGACATACTTCACGATCTGGTCGACGTCGTCCGGTTTCACGGCGTCGATTTTCGGCATGTTGCCGAATTGCCAATGGTGCGCCTGGACGCCGTTGGCCGCAGCCCGTTGGAAGGCCTGGTCCCCGTGATGGTTTGGTTCGTAGACCTTGTGCACTAACGGAGGTCCGTGGTCGGTGCCCGCCGCTTGCTTTCCATGGCAGATCGCGCAGTTTGCGTTGAATGTGGTTTCGCCCACTTGGAATTCGGCCGGCACAGGGCCGCTTGCGACTGTTGGCTTGGGAGGCTCCGAGGAATCGCAGGCCGCGATGAGGCCCAGCCCCAGTAAACACAATCCGATCTGAAACTTTTTTGTCATCGTGATTTTCATAGAATCAGTATCGCGGGTCCGGGTTATTCGTGAATCGTGAGCGAGATTACACTTTCAACCAGTCTCGTTTTTCTCGCACGTCTCGCGAGTCATGCTTTATATCGCATATGCGATGGGATCCACAACCCCAGCCTTCGCAAATCCTTCCCGCCGGATCACGCAACTATCGCATCGCCCGCAAGCCTGGTCTCCCACCGGATCGTAACAACTATGGGTTAAATGAAACGGGACTTGCAGTTCGACTCCTTGCCGGATGATTTCCGCTTTCGTCAGCATCAGCAAGGGAACTTTGACCTGTAGGGAGTTCCCTTCCATGCCTGCCTTCGTGCCTTCTTTCACGGCCATTTCAAATGCGCGAATGAAATCAGGCCTGCAGTCCGGATAGCCGGAATAGTCCAGCACGTTTGCGCCAAAATAGATGAGAGGCGCTCCCACGACTTCCGCATGCGCTGCTGCAATCGAGAGAAAGATGAGATTGCGGCCTGGCACATAGGTGACGGGAATGGTCCGGCTACGCTCGTTGCCCTCTCGATCCTTGGGCACTGCCGCCGGGCCGGTGAGTGCCGACCCGCCGATGGCGCGCAGGTCCAGGCTCATCACTAAATGGTTCGCTGCGCCTAAGGCGGCTGCGACTTGCCGAGCCCGCTCGACTTCTACGGCATGCCGTTGTCCGTAGGCTATGGTGAGGAAGAAGAGTTCGTAACCCTCTTGCTTGGCAATCGCTGCCGTGACGGTGGAATCCAGTCCTCCGCTCGCTAAGACGACTGCTCGAGAGCGCATCGATGTCACGTCACACCCACTCCCACATATGGTGCAGGTTCCCAAGCCTGGTCACGGAATGCAAGCGTTGCCTGATATGAGAAGAGACGAGATGATGATTGATCGGATATTGAATACGTGTGGCAGGGATAAAACCGGTCGCGAGTCAGAGTGATACGAGCAGTTAGTCGCGATCTTCTTCTCGCTCGATTTTTTCCAGCAGCTCTTCTTTCGACTGACACTCGACGCAGAGCTTGGCAAAGGGGACGGCTTCCAATCTTCGCTCACTGATCTCTACGCCACACTCCGCGCAGATGCCGTAGGTGCCTTCGTTGAGCCTCGTCAATGCTTCATCGATGGCTTGCCGGCGGCGATTGCGCATTTCCATCAAGGAAATGCCCAGCTCGCGATCGAGATCCATGAGGGCCTGATCGCCGACGTCGCGCGCGGACTCAAGCCGCCGTTGTTTATCCTCAATGAGGGATTGACCCAGACTTCCTTCAATCTCTTTGATGATTTCCTGGCGCTTCCGCATCAACATCTGATGGAGAGCTTGGCGGCGGCGCTCCCTATCCTCGCGTTCTTTCGTCGACTCTTTCGGTTTGGCGGATAGAGGAGAGACGGCCATGCTGATAGGTTTTTCGAGAACCTCAACCGGAGCACGCTTTGGTTTGCTTGCCGGCTTCTCGATCTTCGCCCGTACCTTAGCCTTTGCCACCGGCTTCTTTTTGGCTGGGGTCTTTGTTGCCATGACGAGTCCTATTCCTGTGTTGAACGCCGAATAGCCTGAAAAAGTTCGGCATTCATAGCATGGCACTCCCGCTTTTTACAAGAGGTTCTGAGAGACTAAGGATAGATAATTGTCGAATGGATGGGGTAGCCGGCCAGCTTCTCTCGACCCTTAAGGCTTTGGAGTTCCACGAGAAAGTCGAGCCCGGCGATCTCGCCTCCCAACTGTCGAACGAGCGACACCGTGGCGGC
>DATNEX010000068.1:0-8003 GCA_035606605.1 Terriglobales bacterium | reverse complement strand
TAGTAGTTGGCAGATAGAGCATATTTGTTCGCCAGGTAGTTGTAATAGGGCATATAGCTGCTCCCAATCACGCTCTCATAGCTGCGATTTTCCTCGGTAATGATCCAAACGTGCTTGGAACGCGGCACTGTCCCCGCAAACACAGGTAATGACAATGCCGACACGCAGGCGAGGACAGAAAGTTTTGCAACATTCATCCCATGCGTCTCCAGATACTTTGTTTTTCATCGCCGCAACAGCGGCTGAAGGTGGGCGGATTCTAGATGGCAAGCTACTCACGTTCAATCAGGCTGACTTGTATTTGGCAATCAGAAGTACATCCCTCGTAGGTGTAGGGCTTATTTGCGGCTCGACGATGACCTGTTCCGGCACGATTATCGATGCATGAGCAACAGCTCACGATCCGAGCTTCAGGGCAGTATGCCGTACCCGATGATGCGAGTCTTAGTCCCGACATACACTTTGCCATTCACTACGGTGACCGGCGCGAACTTAACATTAGAGCCCAAAGAATCGCGCGCACTGTTTTGGCTAGTGTTGTAAAGCTCGCTGGATAAATTTGTGGCATCGTACGCGTGAAGAATCGCCTTTGTCGGTTCCACCGCCCAGACGATTGCATTCTTTGTGCCATTGGCGGAGACGGTTAGTGTTGCGCCAGGGTAGCCGAAAGTCTGTGGAGCCTTCGTGTTAGCGCTGAGCATTCCATTTGTGAGGAGAAAATCTTTTACGCGATCATTAACCCCAGAAACGTAGATGTGACCGTTCCAATATACGGGCGTGCTGTAATCGCAGTCGTTTTCACCACTTGGGCCGCATGAGGCTGAAGTGGACACATGCACGCCTACAGCATTTGGAAGTTCCTGAACGATCTGATCAGTGCCACTGAATTTGCCCATTGCGTCGCGATTGACCACGTATAGAGTACCGTTCTTGTCGCCTCCGATAAGTTCGTGTGGGAACGGGCCGGGGAGGCTGGGAAGAATGATGCCGGTACTGGCGCCGAGGTCCTGATCGTCATTGTTGAAGATTTGCCGAGGCGCGAAGTAGTCGACGACCTTGAGTGTAGTGCCGCCGGGGGAGAGTCTCATATAGCTGTTGCCCCAATCTCCAACGTTGGGGTCGAAGGGGCCGTTTCCGGTCACAGCGAAGATCTGGTTGCTGGGGCTGGCGGCGAGAGCGCCGCCCCAAATTGCGCCGAGGCCGCCGCTTCCGCTGCCGTTGGTGCTTTTGTTGCGCGAGGTATTGAATACGGCGACCTGTTGCTTGATGTTAAGAGCGTTATACCCAAGGATCCAGCCATGGTAAGCGCCATTCGGACAGACAGGAGTGTCGTTGATTGATCCAAAGGCTACATAGATTACACCGCTAGCGTAGAGCAGAGCAGAACGATTATTTTCCGCTGCACTATTGAATTTGACGATTCCGTTGACGCTGTCGCAACTGTTGCCAGCGGTGCTGGCATTGATCACCGATGGGCCATCGGGCATCTCGAACCCAGTGGTTATGTCCAGCTTGTGCAGTCCATGAAAAAATCCTCCCGTCGTAGGTGCGGTGCGGGATTCGACGTAAATCACGCCCTGCGGTCCCTGGGTGGGATCAATAAACATGGTGGAGGTAATGCCCACGCCGGGAGTGTTAAACACCTGATCACAATTTGATCCGGTAATAGGACTGTTGGTGGAGCAGGGGACGGGCCGGTCGATGAAGGTGTGCCAAAGCGGAGTACAGGTTTTCCCATCGGCGTCGAAAGCGTAAATGCTGTTGTTTTCTGTGGCGACAAAGACCACGTTGTGAGTAGCTCCGCCAATGCTGAGTTTGGGCACGAATAGCGGCTGGCCGTAAACAAAGGAATCTACGCTGCAGGCGAAGATTTTGCCGAAGGTTGTTGCGTTAACATTTGTTGGATTGAGCGCGGTTTCATACAAGTTCGCGCCTGTTCGTTCGACGTTGTACTGGTAGGTAATCACGGCAGTGCCGGTCACCGTAAGGCTCACGGTTTTCTGCTGAACGCGGCCACATTTATCGGTCGCCTTTATGGTCGTGGTATAGATGCCGAGCCGTTGCGGCAGGAAAGTATCGAGAATCGATCCGCCTACCGAGTAGAGGTTCGAACCCGAAGACGACACAATCGCCATAACGGAAATGCCGCCAATGCAGGTCGCGCTCGACGCCGCAGCAACGTAGTGCACAGGATTAACCGTGCTGGAGCTCTGTGGGCTGCAGATAGCGATGCCTCCACCACTGGGCGGATCGCACGCGGCTCCTTGGGCCGATGCGTGACAAAGAACAAGAAGTGCCCCCAAGATGAGGAGTGGACGTTGGAATGCGATCAAGAGGCTCCTTCGTGCTGTGATGACACCGGCTAAAAGATAAGCCGAAAGTGTCTTCATCCGAGATAGTTACGGGAAAGTATTTGAAAATGCACAGCGGGTCATGGCGAATTCCCCTCCCGACAAGTGCGAAAGAAAGACTCTGGCCGGCAGCTTAGATGGCAAACTGCGCACAGAATGCCGATTGTGGAAAACCTTTTTTTTGAGAATTGCAAAAGATGGCTGTACTGCCGACGCAAATTCGGTGCGCTTTTCGTCGAATACGTCAGAGAGACGCTTCAGGAACAGCAGGCCAAATATGTATTCCTTGTAAATCCCCAGCGTTCGCACTGAGGCGATAGGACTTTGCTGGCTGTTGCATCGCGAGATCCTCGTGTCCTTGTCTGTGGGGAACGTCAGCTCGACTGCATAAGGAACTCGCCAACTAGGTCAACCTTTTTGCTCTTTACCAGGTTCCTGCTGCTGAGTCGATGCCCACTTAGCGTGCTCTTGCGAGACTAATGACTCGATGCGCTCCGCCAGCAGCGAGTGCGGATCAGCGACATTGGCGTACGGTGCCGCATTGCCCAGGTAAGTGTACTTCTCATGCTTCAACGCTTCGCACGTAGAGCGGTAAGTGATCCAATTCTGCTGATACTGGTTTAAGTGCAGCAACCCTTCGAGCACCGTGATCAAGACACCCAGGCCGCCGGTCACGATGCCGGTGTGCGGAAGCCCTAGTCCTGCCAGAAAAGGAATGATCGCCGCTGCCAGAATCTCGGTAACCTTGATTCGTTTATAAGCGCGCTGGTTCGCTAAGCTCTTACGATCGTACCAAGCGAGTTGGTCCTCAAGGCGTTCAATTATGGGATCGGAGTCACGGAGTTGCGTGGAAGATTCGTTCATAGCTCGCAATTCTACCTTCATCGGAAGAAATGGGGACGAAGGAACTTGCTCCACCCTAGAAGGCGACTTTTGGCCCGCCCGTCACCTCGCTAGGAACCTCGGATTGCGTTCGCAGGCTTGTTTGAATAGAGACTTGGCGACTCCCGTCCTTGGTCGCCCGCCGTGACGCGGTGAATCGCAGGACCCTGCTGTAGGGCCGGCCTTCATTGGGCGAGATACTCTCTGATTCTGGTGTTTGCCACCTCTGCAGGACCCATGTCCGTTTAGCAGATAGTTCTCAAATCCGTGCTCTCAATGCTTGCGGGTGGCTCCAAATAAGTAGAGAGCCGTGCGCCGCGAGTCAAACTCCTTCTGGTTTTCCTCTGCTAGCGCCGACTACACTTCTTTGTCGACTCCGATTGACAGAGACGGCCGAGCAGACTAACATCCGCTTCACAGCGAGGTTTACGGGGCGCTATAACTCCCTGGCGTGCGATCGGTATCCCTGATGAAAGTTTTGCTCCACGACACCGCACTCCTTTCCTGGCATAGAAGCGGAGCTCATCGCAGGCCGCTTGATTGTTGTGAATTTTCGGGGCAGCAGCTAGGAGATTCCTTTGCGTGCAATCTTCCTCAGTTATCGGAGGAACGATGCCGAAGGTGAGGCGGGCCGCCTCTTCGATGATCTCATCTCGGACTTCGGCACCGACAAGGTATTCATGGATGTGGCGGGCATCGAGCCCGGACGCGACTTCCGCAAGGTGATCGACCAGAATGTGTCAACATGTGGCGTTCTTCTAGCCATGATTGGTAGGAGCTGGATCGATGCCACAGATGAGGGAGGGCGACGTAGACTTGACGACCCCCTTGATTTTGTTCGTCTCGAAACTGCTTCTGCGTTGAAGCGGGATATTCCGGTCATTCCTGTTTTGGTTCAGCGAGGACGCATGCCGCGCCCCGAAGAACTACCTGAGGATCTGAAGGACCTAGCATATCGAAACGCCGTCGAGCTGACCCACGCTCGCTGGGATTCCGACGTTCAGCTACTGATCAAGGCTCTGCGCCCATACGTAGGTAAAGCACTTGAAGAAGGAGGTAGCACGAAAACGGAGACGGCGCCAAGACCTGAGCTATCCGGCAAGGGGTCGGCTCCTGCTTCGGAGAAAGAGCAACTACTCAGCACTATTACGGCACCCATGCCCCTGTTGAGACGGTATCGGCTGGGGATAGTTGTCGCCGCGGTGGCCATTGCTCTCGGGGTCGGGGGCTTCGGCACGTACGAGTACAAAAAAGCTGAAGAAGCTAGGGTCAGGAGAGCAGTAGCGGAGGACGAGGCCAGACGGTTGGCTGAAAAGCAAAAGGCCCCTGCTGGGCCGGCCGCCACTGAAAAAATCGGTACTGAAAGGCAAGCTGCTGAGAAGTCGCCGGCGAGAATAACCGCTCCCGAAAGGGCGCCAACCGAAACACCATTTGTTGGGGGTGGGAAGAAACCTCGCACTGGGCAAAAAATGCCCGATTACCCAGGTGTCATCGTGGCCTCCACCAGGAGCACAAATAGCAATCGTCCCAGCCCACCCGCCACTGCCCGGTGTAGCTTCGCTACCGGGAGATCAATTGATCTGGCCTACTCCAGTCCGCAGATGAACGGCCGCAAGATCTTCGGCGGCTTGTTGCCTTACGGCCAGGTCTTTCGCGCGGGGGCGAACGAAGCCACGTCATTGGTCACCACTGCAGACCTTTTGCTGGGAGGCAAAGATCTGCCTGCAGGCAATTACACCATTTTTGTTATCCCCAATTCGGACAAGTGGACCTTGATCATCAGCAGGAAGACGGGGGAGTGGGGTATTCCATATCCTGAGGGGTATGACTTGCTCCGAGTGGATATGAGTGTCTCGCAACTGCCGTCCCAAGTAGAGAATTTCACCATCAGCTTTGACCCAGCGGGCAGAAACTGCGATATGCGTATTGACTGGGAAAACACTCGCGCGTCGGCAGAATTCGCTGAGAAACAATAGGCCGCAGCCGCGTAGATTCCTCCGTCCTTCGTCAAAATTGAACGTGCGCAGGATTTGCAATGGTGCCTCGTGGTCCCATAAGGCGCAAAAATAACCACGAAGTGATCGCTGGCTGCCGCAGTGTCACAGGTATGTAGCTAGCACCGGGAAGATTGGAGCATGCATTCTTGTTGCGACGGCGGAATCGCATCGGAGATCTATCGCTACTGGGTGACTGCGAGCCAGTGGGCCTGTGGCAAGAAACGCGTGCGCCTCACCAAAGCGCTTTGCGAGACGATCCTTTATTCGCACGGCGATGTCAGCGATGTCTTCTTGGCGGTGGGAGATAAACACATTCGACATGCCGCCCGCCCCTATTACTCGAGGGCAGAAACATAAGAGTGCCTGGAGTGAGGTGACTGAACACTTCTACGGCACCTCGATGATCGAGCGTGCGTAAGGCATTGCGGATGCGTTTTACTTCGCAGATATTGAAAGAATATAAAAGTTGACACAGGCCACTAAACTCAGGACAGTCGTCCGAGTTGCCCCGTGGTGTTGCGTGACGAGAGCACTTCTACGCGCTTGTGATTTTGTGATTCAAGCTGGCGCGTGTACAGTTGCTTAGTCGAACCGAGGCTGGGAGCCGGAGATGGGTCCTAAAGTATTCCTGAGTTATTCATCCCTAGATAAAGTCATTGCGGATCGCGTTTGCAGTGCTCTGGAAACAGCAGACATCCCGTGTTGGATCGCCCCTCGGAATATCCTGCCTGGTGTGGACTATCCGCGAGCCATCGTGGAAGCAATTAATTCCGTGCAAGTGTTGGTACTGATCCTGACTCAGCATGCCGCTGCCTCTCCCCACATACTCAGTGAAGTAGGTCAGGCATTCAATAACAAAAAACGAATCATACCGTTTCGACTCTCCAACGATCCACTTCCCGAAGATCTGGAATATTTCTTGTCAATGACACAGTGGCTGGACGCCACAGATGGCTGTACTGACGAAAATATAAAGCGGTTGACAGAAGCAATTTTGGACCCGTTTGCGGGAAGAGGCGACCGAGGTGCGATTAAGGCGCATAAGCGGCGAACAATCGTGGCTGGAGCATTTGTGTTGTTGGTCTTGCTCACCGGCGCGATCGTATATCAACGATGGCAGAAGTCGCGTCCTACGCTGCCAACCGCTGAAGCTGACAGTTCGGGGGGCCGGGACACCAAGCCACAACCAAGGATCTGGCTCAACCCAGTTGATGAGAAAAAGTACGTATGGATCGCGCCCGGAAGCTTCACGATGGGCTGCTCACCCGGCGACAATGAGTGTAGTGACGACGAGAAACCAGCGCACCCAGTGGACATCGATAAGGGGTTCTGGCTTGAACAAACTGAGGTAACCATCGGGGCCTACAATATATTCGCTGCCAAACACGCGCTTAAACTCCCGGCTGGCGACGCGACTCTTCCCTTGACCGGATTGATGTGGACAAAAGCGAAGGAGTATTGCGCCGCAATTGGGGGCCGGCTGCCGACGGAAGCGGAATGGGAATTCGCGGCGCGTGCCGGAAATTACCAAGCCTACAATGGAATGCCCTCAAAGGTATCCTGGTTCGCCGAGAACAGTGGAGACGCACGGCATCCGGTGGGAGGCAAATTACCAAATGGCTTTGGGCTTTACGACATGCTCGGAAACGTTCGGGAGTGGGTTTTGGACCGCTACTACAAAAAATACTATCTTGACTCGCCAGCAACCGGTCCGAATGTTGACCAGCCACTGGCTTCCAATGCCACGGCTGTGGTGCGCGGGGCATTCTGGGGCAGTGACGCCAAGTCTGTTCGCGTCTCTCACCGGTCCGAGCAAGAGACCGATGTGGAGGACGACACCATTGGTTTCCGTTGCGCGGTTGACTATCCTTGAATCTCGGTGGTGTGATGACGAGGGGTCCTTGATTCCAGCCTGACCAGCATCGACGAACCAGCAGCCAGAAGAGCTTGGCCTCGGCGAGCCAGCTCGGGTTGGAGGAGAGGTCGGGACACGGAGTGGCTTCGCTCTGCCGATCTTCACGAGGTCGGATGGCGACTCTAGCTCGTATTCCTCTCGTGACTACTTTCGCGCTAATTCCTCCGACTTTGCCTCTGCCGGGGAGCTCGCCGAGATTAGGGATCAGGGTTCGTTCAACTTGTACCAGTGGGGTTTAAGGACCCAAAGATGTCCCCGCATGAGATCCGAAAACATTGCAAGAAACGTGTATCACGTTTGTAATCGCGAGATCGCTTCGTTCCGTTTAGAAATGGACCTCTAGTAAACCATTGATAATATTGGCGGAAGCGAGTGGGGGTCGAACCCACCGGCGACATCGCAAAATGCCGCCCGCCGGTTTTGAAGATCACCAAAGGTGTTCTGAGCCGTTCTGAAAATTTTCTACTATAACTGATTTTTCAAGGGTTTAACGAAATCACTTTCTGACGCGTTTTGATCCGATATGATCCGTTCTGAGCATAGAACTATCACGTTTTTATCACGCTCAGGTTCCCTCGGCGTTTCCTAGGATACGACGATCGAGGAGAATGGCCCAGATCAGAGATAAAGAGTGGTGGCAGAGGTTACCCCGACCGTTCTTCCTCGATGGCCGCAATCCACAAACGCAGAGTGAGGTCTTCGCGCTCTGGATTACCATCCTGGACTGCCAAATCCAACTCTCGCAAAAACGAAAGCCAAGGTTCCGGAATGGTGTTACTCGGATGCGTAGGCAAGGTGTTCTTTCCTCAAATCAGTAACCAGGTTCCAGTGGGCCGCTACTGGCGAGCGGTGTTCACG
>DATNEX010000067.1:0-143096 GCA_035606605.1 Terriglobales bacterium | reverse complement strand
TATTCCGAAGATGGACGGCACCGATCTCGCGAAGGTGGTCTCGACCAACCGCCCCTACGTCTGGGATGTGGGCGAGCGCTCGCACGAGCCCGTGGAAGTCGTGGGGGTGAAAGATCAGCCGGAGCGCTTTCATGTGGTGGCTTACGATTTCGGGATTAAGCAAAATATCTTGCGGAAGTTGCGTAGCGAAGGATGCAAGGTAACCGTGGTCCCGGCGCAGACCCCCGCCGAAGACGTTCTCGCGCTGAAGCCTGACGGTGTCTTTCTCTCGAACGGCCCCGGTGATCCCGAACCCTGCACCTACGCGGTGGACAACATTCGCCGCCTGATGGGACGCCAGCCTATCTTCGGCATCTGTTTAGGTCACCAGCTTACGGGCATCGCGCTCGGTGGCAAAACCTACAAACTCAAATTCGGGCACCATGGGGGCAATCATCCGGTGAAGCAACTTGCGACCGGCAAGGTCGAGATCACCGCACACAATCACAACTTTGCCGTCGATCCCGACTCGTTGCCCCAATCTGAAGTCGAGTTGACGCACCTGGATCTGAACGACTCGACACTGGAGGGTCTACGCCATCGCAACCTGCCGCTGTTCAGCGTGCAGTACCACCCGGAAGCCGCTCCCGGCCCCCACGACTCGCACTACCTGTTCAAAGATTTTGTGAAGCTGATGGAGGAGTGGAAGGGGTGAGAACGATTGCCACTCTGATTTGGCCGTTGTGCCATACGCAGTTGGCGTCCGGGATTGGTTTTATTCTTCACCATCGGTATTTGATTAGGACTCGCGCATCCCGTTCGCCACTCGCAGCAAATCTGCTGTGCTTGAGGATGTCGATCGTCACGAGCAGCGCCCAAGTTGCACTCCCCGAAGCGATGAATGGGGACAAAAATAGGGCGGGAAACTTCGGTTCCGTGCTCGAGCTGCTTGATAAGAATCCCGATTGCTTCACGGATTGGCAATGGCGAGCTATTGGATTACTCGCAGGAAGGCCGCGACAAATTTCTGATGCCCAGACGAACTGATATCTCCAAGATCCTCATCCTCGGCTCGGGGCCGATCATCATCGGGCAATCCGCCGAGTTCGACTACTCCGGCACCCAGGCCTGCAAAGCCCTCAAATCCGAGGGCTACGAGGTCGTGCTCGCCAACTCGAACCCGGCGACCATCATGACCGATCCAGAGTTCGCCGACCGCACCTACATCGAGCCGCTTACCCGCGAGTACCTCGAAGAAATCCTACGCGTCGAGCGTGAGCTTTCCCCCGGCGCTGGATTTGCCATTTTGCCCACCGTCGGCGGTCAGACGGCGCTGAACCTCGCCATTGAGCTGGCCGACCACGGTGTTCTTGAGAAGTACAACGTAAAGCTGATTGGCGCGAACGTAGAAGCCATCAAGAAGGCTGAAGACCGCCTCTACTTCAAAGACGCCATGCAGAAGATCGGCCTCGACATTCCCAAGTCGGCGCTGGTCAACAATCTGAAAGACGGCCTGGAATTTGCCGGCAAGATTGGTTTCCCCGTCATCGTTCGTCCCAGCTTCACGCTCGGCGGCTCCGGCGGCGGCATGGCGTACAACCGCGAAGAGCTGCTCGAAGTTCTCGCCCGTGGTCTGGATTTCTCCCCGGTTCACGAGGCGCTGATCGAGGAATCCGTGCTCGGCTGGAAAGAGTACGAGCTTGAGGTGATGCGCGACCTCAAAGACAACGTCATCATCATCTGCTCCATCGAGAACTTCGACCCGATGGGCGTGCATACGGGCGACTCGATTACCGTCGCACCGGCGCAGACGCTTACCGATCGCGAATATCAAGCTATGCGGGATGCGGCCATTGCCGTGATCCGCGAAATTGGCGTCGAAACCGGCGGATCGAATATTCAGTTCGGCGTACATCCCACCACTGGTCGTATGGTGATAATCGAAATGAACCCGCGTGTGTCGCGTTCGTCGGCACTCGCATCCAAAGCGACCGGATTCCCGATAGCGAAGATCGCCGCGAAACTGGCGGTCGGCTATACGCTCGACGAAATTCCCAACGACATCACCCGCAAGACACCAGCCTGCTTCGAGCCGACGCTGGACTACGTGGTCGTCAAAATCCCCAAGTGGCAATTTGAAAAATTCCCGGGTGCGGACGAGAATCTCGGCCCGCAGATGAAATCAGTGGGCGAAGTAATGGCCATCGGCCGCACCTTCAAGGAAGCGCTCATGAAGGGCGTGCGTGCGCTCGATACTGGAAAACGGCTGGGATCGGAAAAGATCGAGCCAAAGATTCTGACGCAGCGTTTGGTAACACCGCACCCCGAGCGTTTGAGCTACATCCGATACGCTATCCGCCAGGGGCACACCGTCAAGCAGCTATCCAAGATGACTGGAATGGACCCGTGGTTCCTTTACCAGCTCAAAGAAATAAACGAGATGCAGCTTGAAATCGAAAAGCACCCAATCGAGTCGGTCCCAACACAGGTGCTGCGCGACGCCAAGCGCACCGGCTTTTCCGATGGTCGCCTTGCTGGAACCTGGCGCTTGAGCGGCAAGGGCGATCAGGAAAAGATTCGCCATCTGCGCAAGAAACACAAGGTTCTTCCTGTGTACAAGCGCGTGGACACCTGTGCCGCCGAATTCGAGAGTTACACACCCTATCTCTACTCGACTTATGAAGACGAGGACGAAGCCCCGCCAACCGACAAGAAAAAGGTCATGATTCTTGGCAGCGGGCCGAACCGCATCGGGCAGGGAATTGAGTTCGACTACTGCTGCTGCCATGCCAGCTTCGCCCTGCGCGAGGACGGCTATGAGACCATCATGGTCAACTGCAATCCTGAGACCGTCTCGACCGACTATGACACCAGCGATCGCCTCTACTTCGAGCCCCTTACCTTCGAAGACGTATGGGCCATCTACGAACACGAGACTGCGCAAGGCGCAGAAGTCGGCATCATCGTTCAGTTCGGTGGACAAACTCCGCTAAACCTAGCGCTACCGCTGAAGCAGGCCGGTGCAAAGATCATCGGCACCTCGCCCGAATCGATCGATCTCGCAGAAGACCGCAAGCGGTTTAACAAGCTCCTCGAAGAACTCGACATCCCACAAGCACCCGGAGCAATGGCGGCATCGCTCGAAGAAGCGGTCGAAGGCGCGCGCAAGATTGGCTACCCGGTGTTGGTGCGTCCTTCCTATGTGCTTGGTGGCCGCGCCATGGTCATCGCCTACGACGAAGAGACCGTCGTGCGCTATATGAAAGAAGCGGTTGAGTACTCGCAAGACCGCCCGGTGCTCATTGACCATTTCCTTGAAGACGCAATTGAGGTGGATGTAGACGCTTTGTCCGATGGAGACGACGTGGTCATCGGAGGAATCATGCAACACATCGAGGAAGCGGGGATTCATTCCGGCGATTCCTCGTGCGTGCTGCCTGCCGTCGATATCCCCGAGCACCTGCTCAACCGCATGCGCGAGTACACCTTCAAGCTCGCCCGTGCGCTCAAAGTTGTCGGCCTGATGAACGTGCAGTTTGCCATCCCCCGCAGCGAAAATGGAGAGGCGGGTGCCCCTGGGCGTGCTAACGGCTCGGGAGGAACGGTCTACGTGCTCGAGGTCAACCCGCGCGCTTCGCGCACCGTTCCCTATGTTTCCAAGGCTACTGGCATTCCCATGGCCAAGATCGCCTCGCGCCTGATGACCGGACGCAAGCTCCGCGAGTTTCTCCCCGAGTTCATCAAGCATAAGAAAGATCTCGACACCGGGAACTGCTACTACGTGAAATCGCCGGTTTTCCCTTGGAACAAATTCCCCGGCGTGGACACCGTTCTCGGCCCCGAGATGAAGTCAACCGGCGAAGTCATGGGGGTGGCCGACAACTTCGGCGAAGCTTTCGCCAAGGCTCAGCTGGCCGCCGGGCAGAAGCTCCCCACCCAAGGATGGGTCTTCTTCAGCGTCACTGATCATGACAAGCAGCACTTAGCCGATGTTGCCCGCAAGTTTGTAGACATGGGATTCAAGCTAGTCGCCACAGCCGGCACGGCAGACGTGATCGAGGCTGCCGGCATGACCTGCGACCGCGTGTATAAGGTGAAGGAAGGGCGTCCCCATGTGGTAGACCTAATCAAAGGCGACCGCATTCAACTGATTGTCAACACTCCGCAAGGACAGGAGCCATTCTTTGACGAGAAGGCCATCCGTCGCGCCGCCGTGACCGCCCGCATCCCGACCATCACCACGCTCGCCGCCGCTCGCGCGGCTGCCGAAGGCATCGCCGCGCTGCAACGTGGAGAGGTGAACGTAAGGGCGTTACAGCAGCTCCACGCGGAGCGGACAGTCAGTCACTAATTGGAAAGGTGAATGAGAAGCCGGGAAATTTCGTTAGCACCTGTGGGCCGAAGAATTACGCTGTGATCGCTTCTACGAAGCGGTATCTTTCTTACACTTATGTACGCCACAAATTTTGAGCAGGGAGAGGCTGGCGAGCTCTTCGTCTGGCAAGTCAAGATGAACGGTGCCCAGTTGATCAAACACAACATCAATTCAAAGGAGTTTTTATTGAAAATGAGCTTGTTCAGCAGGTGATCGACTTCCATCACTCCTCTACAATCGCATCCGCCTCAATTTCCACCAACCAATCCGGATCGATAAACTGCACCACTTGCATCACCGTATTCGCCGGGCGAATCCCCCCGAAGAATTCGCCGTGAACCACGGCAACCTTCTCCCAGTCTTCAATCCGAGTCAACAGAATTCGTGTGCGGATCACATCCGACCGTTTTCCGCCCAGGCCACGAATCGCTGCGTCCACGATCTGGAGACACTGTCGTGCCTGCGCGGCCGCATCCCCCTTCGCGACTGTTTTCCCGTCGGGGCCAAGGGGAGCGGTCCCGGTCACCGCTATCACATTCCCCCTTCGAACCGCCCGGGAAATCCCCACCTTCGGTTCAAACGGTGATCCCGTCGAAACACGCTGTCGAGCTGGTCTGACCATAAAAGATCACTCCTCTCTGGACCCCACATCATATCGTGATCTCCATCGCTGCTATGGAGCGCTACCTACCCAGCATTTACAATGTTTTCAGCCTTTTTGTCCCCGCCTCACCGCGGAGGGCAGACGGCCGACGACTCACCTATGCTCCTGCACGGCATCTTCCCCCCGATCACGACGCCCTTTTATCCCGACGGTCGCGTGTACCTCAAGAAACTCGAGCACAACGTTGATCGCTACTCAAAGACGCCCGCCTCCGGCATTGTTGTGCTCGGCTCTACCGGAGAGGCGATCATGCTTTCCGATGACGAGCGACGTGATGTTCTGGCTGTCGCGCGGGAGTGTTGCGCACCCCATAAAGTTCTCATTGCTGGCACGGGCGCTGAGTCCGCGTTCGAGACATTGCGCTGGACCGAGTACGCTGCCAAGCTCGGCTACGACGTTGCCCTCATCCGTACCCCCCACTTTTATCGCCCACAAATGCAGCCGGCGAATCAGCTGACGTTCTATCGGACCTTGGCCGACCGCTCTCCCATTCCCGTGCTCATCTACAGCGTTCCGGTCTTTACCAACTACGACATGCCGGAAGAGTTGATTGCAGAACTCGCCGAACACCCCAACCTCATCGGCATCAAGGAATCCAGCGGCGACGTAGAAAAGGTTCGCCGCCTGGCTGCCTCCACGAAACATATCAAGCGGTACGCGACCGTGACGGAGACCTTTTCCGCAGTCACTCCACGCATGCTGAAGACTGCGCGACCGGACGGTGCCGCAAAGGGCGAAGAACTCATTCCTGTGGGGGCATTGGCGGCCGGAAACAGCGAGAGCAATGAAGCATCGCACCCCCCGACGGTCGTGACCCCCACCACGCCTACGAGGAACGCGTCGACGACCCCGGGCCAGGGCGTCGGAGCTGCGGTCTCGTCTTCCGCTGCTATCGAGATGGTTGGCGGCCTTAAGACTCGGCAAAAAGAAGTCGGTTTCCAAATTCTCGCAGGAACTGCTCAAAGGCTCCAGCCGTGTCTCGATGCTGGAGCAGTGGGTGGCGTACTGGCATTTTCTAGTCCCGCGCCCACCGCCTGCTACGAGATCTTTGCCGCCTGGAAAGAAGGCGACCCCGAGCTCGCCAAACTCAAGCAGGAAAGAGTCTCCAAGGCGGCTACTCGGGTTGCGAGCCAGATAGGCATCCCCGGCGTGAAATACGCTCTGGATTTGAATGGTTATTATGGTGGCCCGCCTCGTCTGCCCTTGCTGCCACTTACGGCTGATCTGAAAAGCGAGGTTGAGCGGTTGATGTTGGACGTCCGCAATTAGCCCGAACGGCAGGACTTTCTCCGCCGAAAAACGGGACGCCCATTCCGTGAGATGGCTCACCTGGCCTTCTTCTCAGAGTTCATGCGAACCGACTTTGCGGTCGAAAGCAACCCTGAAAAATGGACTACAATCTACTCCGCACAGGAGCACTTCATGGCGACTACGATCGAGACCCCGTCCGAGCAGGTCAGTAAACAGCTGATCAATTACCGTACCGACAGCGGCGTCGCTGTCATCGAGTTGAATGATCCGCCGGCGAACACTTACACCTACGAAATGAACCGGCAGCTCGACGAGGCCATCCTGAAAGCGCGCATGGACAACGACGTCTATGTCCTTGTGCTGACCGGAGCGGGAGATAAGTTTTTCTCCGCCGGCGCGAACATAAAGATGCTGGCCAGCGTCGACCCCACGTTTAAGTACTTCTTTTGCCTGCACGCCAATGAGACGCTTCTTCGCCTTGAGCACACACCGAAACTGGTGATCGCCGCATTGAATGGTCACACGGTAGGTGGCGGACTCGAAATCGCCATGTCGGCTGACATCCGGATCGCCCGCCGCGACGCCGGGAAGATTGGCCTACCCGAGGTAAATCTTGGAGTGCTGCCGGGAACAGGTGGTACGCAGCGTTTGTCGCGCTTGGTAGGGAAGAGCAAAGCCATTGAGCTGATGGTAACGGGCAACACTTTCTCGTTTGAAGAGGCGCTCGAACTCGGCATCATTAACGATATCTATGAGCGCGAAGGCTTCATGGAGAACATCATGGAGTACGCCCGCCAGTTCTGTCCGCCCAACAAGGCCGCCAAAGCCGTGGGCCGAATCAAACGGGCGGTACAGACCGGCTGGGAGATTCCTATGGAGTCGGCTCTCGCCGTCGAACGAGAGAACCAACAATTACTATTCCAGAGCGAAGATGCCAAAGAAGGTCTGGCCGCATACGTGGAGAAAAGGCCAGCCGAATTTAAAGCCAAATAGCATTCGCCAGTTCGCCTCTGGCGGCTGGTCTGCGCGCGCTGCAGGCTGGCCAACTGCTAACTAAGAGTTGAGGTTCCATGCCCGGCAAAGTCGCAAAAATCGGTACCTTCTCTGATTGGATCGGACTGTTTGACGAGTGGCGCAAGGAGATCGGCGTCAATCGTGACGAGATCGCCAGCTTCAAATTCGACACCCTATTCGGCGCCGTTGAGACCAACGAGATCCAATTTGGCCACTTCAAAGGCAAAAGGAAGTGGGAGAACCTGCGCCAGGTTCCGACGCAGCAAATGCGCGACGCCCTCCTCAACATGATCGTTTATCAAGGCGACACCGAGTTTGCCAGCGTCGAGCAGCAGCGTTATCTATTCGAGACCGCGCCTACTGATTGGGACCGCCGCGCAATCACTCGTGTGATGATCGAGGAAATGCGGCACGGCTGGCAGATGTGTGCGCTTCTGGTTGAGCACTTCGGCTACTCCGGTAAGGTCGAAGCGCAAAAGATGCTTGAGCGCCGTGCATTCGAAAACAAGCGGCTGCTTGGCGCCTTCAACGTCGATGTGGACAACTGGATGGACTTCTTCACCTATACCGACTTCGTTGACCGCGATGGCAAGTTCCAGCTGCAGATGCTCAAGTACTCGGCCTTTGCCCCTCTTGGTCGCTCGATGTCCTATATGCTGCGCGAAGAGGCGTTCCACATGGGCACCGGCAACGACGGGTTGCGCAGGATCGTGCAAGCTGGCATCATCCCCGCGTGGCTCATGCAGAAATATCTGAACAAATGGATCTCCAGCTCCTATGACCTGTTCGGAACGGACCATTCCTCATCGGCGCATTGGGCCTATGTCTGGGGAATCAAAGGCCGTTACGATGAGCCGAAAAACGAAACCCAAGCCGATCTCGACGATCTCAATGACTACAATCGCAACTTATACCGGGAGGAAGTTTCCGGGCTCATCGAGCGCTTCAACGGCGTCCTCAAACCGGGCGAGCCGAAACTCTACGCACCGGACATCAAATTCAACCGCATGATCGGCAAGTGGGCTGGGCAGAAGTATCACCCGCAAACTGGCGCACCCATGGAAGCAAAGGAATACGAGCAGCTGTTCCCGACGTTCATGCCAACCGCAGAAGACAAACGGTTGCTCCTGGACACGATCGCCAACGAATCCAAGTGGATCGTTCCCAAAGAAGGCGCCCGCGACCCCTTGGAGACGATTGCTGAACCGCGAAAGTCGGCCATCAACCTATAGCAAAACATGGAGGAACCGGGCGTCTTTGCCCGTTTATATTTGAAACCAACAACCTCCAAGTATGGGCGGATTAGGCTGCAACTCTCTCCTCCGATCGCGCACCTCACCCTCGACCATCCGCCGGTGAACGTCATTGACCTTCCAATGATGGATGAGCTCACTTCAGCTTTTTCCGAGGTTGAAGCGCTGCCGATGATCTCTATCGTCATCCTCCGCGGGGAAGGGGAATGCTTCTCGGCCGGGGTTGATGTTGCCGCGCACACGCCTTCTCAAGTCGCCGAGATGCTGCAGAAATTCCATGCAATCATCCGCATCATTGTGACGGGAACGAAAATCGTCCTGGCTGTGATCGATGGCAACTGCCTGGGCGGGGCCGCCGAACTTGCCATGGCCTGCGATATCGTGATCACAACCCAATCGGCAACCTGGGGCTTCCCAGAAATCAAGTTAGGCTGCTTTCCTCCCCTGGCAGTAGCTATCCTGAGCAGTTTAGTCGGGCAAAAACGCGCCGCAGACCTTATACTTACAGGCCGATCGATAACTGGATCGGAAGCTGCAGCCATTGGGCTGGCCACAGTCGCCATCCCCGACGATCAACTTAGTTCCGCGGTGCAGAAAAGGCTGACCATGCTTTCCGGGCTAAGCCCTTCCGCACTCGCCGTGGCCAAGAAAGCAATTTATGCCGGAGACGGCTCGCATTTCGACACGGGCCTTGGCCTGAGTGAGAAAATTTATCTTGACGAGCTGATGCGAACCGACGACGCACAGGAGGGGATACGAGCATTCCTGGAGAAACGTCCGCCGCGGTGGACCGGCCGGTAACGACGCCGGGAAAATCAGACCACTTGATCTGTCGGACTGGCTGGGCGGTGCTTGTGACCATTGCCTGCGCATATTTTACCTACCGATCCTTCGTCGCCATTCGAGAGCGCGAATTCGCCTGGCAGCACAACTGGTGGGACACTCTAACCTGGCTGGTGTGGACGGCGCTTGCGGCCGGTGCGATTTCGGAGGTGCGCTGCTGGCGCGAGCGAATTCTGTTTGCGCTGTTGTTCCTGCAATTTCTGCTGGGATCGATTTTCTCGATCTGGACCTCAGCATCGTTCAATCTGTCCCTGGAAGGTCGGTGGTTCTCGCTGCTTCTCTGGATGTTAGCGACAACCTTGAGCATCCTCGCGCTATTCGGCGGTGGAAGGAAATCCACCACAGGGCCTCAGGTCCGTTCCTGAGCACATGCCCGCGCCTTGCGCGAGGGGACATCCAACCGCTGCGTGGAGGGCTTACGAACTTAGTTCTAGGATAGTTTCAGAAAGGGAATTTCGAAAACCGTCTCTGGTCTCTGAGGCTCTGGCAAGAATTAGCGCGAAAACAGGTGCCCCAGCTTCTCCTTCTTCACCTTCAAGTACTCTTCCGCGCGCGGACTGGCTGTGACTTCACATGGCACGCGTTCCGCGACTCGGACGCCGGCTTTCTCCAAAGCTGCAACCTTTTCAGGATTATTAGAGAGCAGGCGAACCGACTTTACTTTCAGCGCATTCAAAATCTTCGCCGGTAGCGCAAACTCCCGGTGATCCGCCTTGAAACCGAGCTTCTCATTAGCCTCGACTGTATCCAATCCCGCATCCTGCAGTTCGTAGGCTTGCAGCTTCGGCATCAATCCGATGCCGCGCCCTTCCTGTTGCTCGTAGATCAGAATGCCCGCGCCTTCCCCCGCAATCAGCGACAGGGCCATTTCCAACTGCTGCCTGCAATCGCAGCGCAGGGACCCAAAGACGTCTCCCGTGAGGCACTGCGAATGCACCCGCACCAAGGGCGGTGCGGAGTGTACGTCACCCATGACCAGCGCAACCGCCTCTTCCGGCTTGCCATCCTCTACTGGTTCAAGTCGAAATCCGAAAATGCGGAACTGCCCCCAACGGGTAGGAAAGTCAGCGGACGCTAGTTGTTTTGCCAGCGAGCTCACGATTCAATTATAGGAGATGCGGAGAACAGGAACACTGCGAATTACTTCCCGGCTGCTCTAGCTCCCGATGTCTCCTGTGGCTTAGAAAGAACACCGGAATCGACAGTTTCGCCCACCCGCGAGACCGTCTGGAAGTGAAGGTCATCGCCCTGGATTTCTACCAGCATGAACGTCCGGTCGCGGTCGAAGCTGGTTTGCATCGACTCGCTGCGATGGAAATCGTGATGCTCCAGTTTTCCCGAGTCGCCCTGAATGAAATAGTAGATCCCCCCTTGCGGCTTGAGGCGCTCGTAGGCATGCTCGTGGCCGGAGAAAACCACATTCACGCCGTATGATTTCAATAGCGGCGTCAGCTGATTGCGCAAATCGAGGTCCGGCCCGTGCATTTTACCGTCATTGTAGAGCGGGTGGTGAAAGTAGCAGATCTTCCAGCGCGCATTTGACGTACGTAAATTCTGCTCCAGCCAAGTCAACTGCCTTGCGTCCATATAGGTGCTGTCGAGCGCATAAAATTGGGCATCGCCGCGTTTGAACGTGTAATACCTTTCGCCGTTCATGTTGAAGGGCTTGTAAAGACGCTCGATGTTGGGATCATCATGATTGCCCAGAGAGGCGTAGAACTTAACCCCTGCATCCAGCAGCGGTTTATACGGGACTTCGAATTTCCTTTGGAAATCGTCTGGGCTGTGACCTCCGTAGATGTTATCCCCCAGCATGATCACGAAATCGAACTTTACCACTTGGCGATGAGCTTCCAATTGCCGAGCGACCTCGTATTGCTCCGTGCTGCCCGTGCCGCTGTCGCCAATCACCGCGAAGCGTACCGATCCCGAAAGTAGCGGTAGCTTGACCGCGACTTGGCTCTCGGCATAGAGCAGGCAGACAAGGGCAAACATCAACCCGGCGAACGCAATTGTCCTTCTGGTGAGCATTACTTCACTGACTCTGGCAGGGCATTCGGAACATAGTCGATGACCACGTTGCCTTGGGCGTCGCGCAACACCAGTTCACGGTTCAGCACACGGTACTCCAGACCATCAGCCAGTTCTGGCAAATTCAAAAGCAGGGTGGGTGGGGTCGATTGCAACGGCTGATTGGGCGGATAGCTCTGGTTGATCTGCAACTCAACCTTTACCGGCTCTGCATGTGCAAGGCTGGCGCGGATCGCATTTCCATACCGGCCAGCGAACGATTCGGCAATCTGCTTGCGAAAATACTGCGCGATGGCAGGAGCAAAGATCTCGCCTTGTTTTGCTCCCGCCCGCGCAACCCGTATCTTGTCCCCCATCTCCTGCTGACGGGCAAGAATCTTCGCCGGATTGTCAGTCGGCTTTGGCGGAACACCGATGCGTTGCTGACGGAAATCAAGATACCGCTTGACTCTGGCTTCGAAGTCGTCAGCTACCGCGGCATCTGCCGTCCCCGCCGTCGGCGGCTTTTGGGCGATACCCGTTCTGCATGCGGCTATGGCGGTTAGCACGACCGCAATCAGCATGACCTGTTGTGAGAGTCGTTGCACTAGGCCACCGTCTTCGCCCCTTCCACCGCTGCGTGTTCGGCGGCTTCCGTTACCACATCTTCCACGAGCGCTTTCACGGTTTCCTGGATGTGCTTCTTGTCTAGGTCCTTCTTGCTGAGAACCTTCGCCACCCGCTTTGCCAGCGGATCTAGCGGAATCCGTTTCACCACCTTGCGTGCAAGTTTCTTGACGGCTTTTTTCGGCGGCGTTTGGTCGCGCTTTTCTTGTTCCTTCTCGGGCGCAGAAGCGATCCAATCTTCCTCAAAAACGCGGCATAGTTCCCGCAGGGTCGATGCGTCGCGAAGAATTACACCGATCTCCCTCCTGGCATCAAGCTCCAGCTGCCGCAAGCTCTGGCTCCCGATGAAAACCTGGGCACGATCGCGAATGATGGTTCGAGTGTGCAGCCGCATGCGCTTCAGTTCATGTGAGGGGAGGCGGCTTCCGCCGACCGAACCGAGCACCCGAACCTCAACTCCTACCCGTCTGCGCTCCTCGAGTAGGCGCAACATCGGTTTGTCGCTGATTTCCGGGTCATAGATCAACAGTTCTTTCTTCGCCCCCTTGATGAACCGCGCCAGCTCGCGCCGTGCATTGGCCGGGCTGACTACGAAGTTGTGATGACTGGGCGAGTATTCCTGACGTTTGGTGTCGGCTTCAAACAGTCGGACAGCCTCTGCTACTAGTTTGGGATTGCGTGTGACAATTCCAAAGCTTCGGCTGCGATCAATGTCCAGATGAGTGAAGTTGAAACCGAGGATATATACCTCCTTACGGTCCACGATCATCATCTTGCCGTGGTAACGCACCAGGTCTCCGGCGGTTCGAGCGACCGTCACACCGCTCGCCAAAAAACGCATTTCCAACTTTCGGAGCTTGTCCTCACCGCCGCGATTGGTGAACGCGATCAGCGCATGCACAAAGAGTCCGCGTTCCACGGCGTCAATCAACGCACGTTCGATCTCATCGCGATCGAACCGGAAGATCATGATCTCGACCGACTTCTTGGCCTTGCGTATTCCTTTTACCAGGCGCTCGACGCCATGGCCAGGCTGAATGATGAGCTTCATCTATGCGCAATCCCCCGGCGCTTAGATGCAGAGCTGCCTGCTTGCGTCTTTGCGCTGGAATAGCATTCTCGTACAACCCTCCGGGAACGAACCCAGATCGCTTTTGTGGAAGCGGGTAGCAATCCATTCCTCATGCAACCCATTGTCTAAAACCTGCAACTTTGCTCTTGACCTGCCTTGCGCAGGCCGGAGGCGCGATGCAGCGAATGCGGCGGCGGGCGCGATTCATCGCCATCATCTTATTTTCTGCGGTACTCTCCCAACCATCCCAGAGCCAGTCGGCCGCAACGGCCGTTTTGTGGTCCGATCCCGGAAATATCGGCTCGAAGAATCTGTTCTGGGGAGCAGGCGGCGAAGAGCGCCAGCCCAAACTGCCCGTCGAATTTGAAAAGGAAGAACGGGGCGGCACCAGCCCGAAGTTCGAGGTCCGCGATGCGGCTGGCAAAAAGTGGGGGGTAAAGATGGGCCTCGAACCACGCCCGGAAACCGCTGCCTCCCGCCTGATGTGGGCAGTCGGCTATCTCGCCAACGAAACCTATTTCTACCCGCTGCTACCGGTCGCGAACATGCCAGCAACCCTTCGTCGCGGTCAGCAGTATCTCACGCCACGGGGCGAGGTTCTTAACGTTCGTCTTCAGCGCCATCCCGAGCACCTGAAACGGGTCGGAAAGTGGAACTGGCGCAAGAATCCGTTTTACGGCACACGAGAGTTCAACGGTCTACGCGTCATGATGGCCCTTATCGGCAACTGGGATCTCAAGGATGACAACAACGCCATCTTTGAGAGCGAGAAACCCGGGCCGCAGATCTATGCCGTCAGCGACATTGGCACTTCAATGGGTACGCCCGGAAAAAGCTACACCGACCCGATGTCAAAAGGGAACCTGGCGGTTTACCGGCGTACCAAGCTGATTGCCCACGTTCACAAGGACCATATTGATCTGAACTTCCCCAAGTGCCCGCCTTTTGTCGAGCTCTTCGAATTCGAATGGGGGTTCTATTTCCATCAGATCGGACTTCGCTGGATCGGCAAGCATATCCCGCGAGACGATGCCAAGTGGATCGGCTCTCTTCTCGGCAAACTCTCCGAGGACCAGATTCGCGATGCCTTCCATGCCGCCGGCTACTCGGAGCTTGAAACCAACGCTTACACCCAG
Organism: Terriglobales bacterium; assembly: GCA_035606605.1. Classification (GTDB taxonomy): domain Bacteria; phylum Acidobacteriota; class Terriglobia; order Terriglobales; family Acidobacteriaceae; genus Gp1-AA145. Next base: position 128,872 of record DATNEX010000067.1, on the reverse strand, counting down.
GCCGTGCGGTCGCGCATTCATGAGTTGAATTCGCTCTGAGAAACCTGGTAAAGGGGCGCTCGCAAACCATCTCTGAAGCGTCCCTCCCCGAAAGCTGAGTGCCCGCTGCGTTATGAACCTGGGACTAGACGGCAAGAGGGGCTCAAGAGGCTTGCGTCATCTCTTCTTCCTTGAACTGGATGTTGTGCAGTTCGGCGTAAAGACCCTTCAGCTTCATCAACTCGTCATGTTTTCCCTGCTCGACCACCGCTCCATCTTTCACCACAAAAATCACGTCAGCCCGCTGAATCGTGGACAGTCGGTGGGCAATCACGACCACCGTCCGGTGTTCCATAAGCCGGTCCAAGGCTTCGAACACCAACTTCTCCGAAGCAGAATCCAAGCCGGAGGTGGGTTCATCCAAAATCAAAATGGGGGTATTGCGAATCACCGCGCGAGCAATGGCGATTCGTTGACGTTGGCCGCCCGATAACGTCATCCCGCGCTCGCCCAAGACCGTGTCGTATCCCTCAGGCAGTTTATCGATGAACTCGGCTGCGTTGGCGAGTTCGGCGGCCCGAATGATCTCCTGCCGCGAACAACCCGGCTTTCCGTATGCGATGTTCTGCCACACCGGCGTGTGGAACAGGATCGTGTCCTGCAGCACGAAGCTCATTTGCTGGCGCAGGGATCGTTGTTGAAATCGCCGAATATCGATTCCATCAATCTTGATCACACCTTCAGCCGGATCATAGAACCTCGGAATCAAGCTGATGATGCTGGTCTTTCCCGCTCCGGTCGGCCCTACGATGGCCGATACCTGACCGGCGTTCATCTTCAGGCTGACGTCTTTCAGCACCGCCGGCCCATCGGCATAGGAGAAGGAAACACTCTCAAACTCAATCTCTCCCTTGAACTTCGGCGCCTTCCGCGCCCGCGGCAGGTCTTGGACTTCGATATCCGTCTGTAGGATCTCCTGGATCCGCTCATACCCGACCGCCGCCTTCGAGTAGGTGTCGGTCATCTTCGAGATTTCCTGCATAGGCTTGTACATCTTGGCCAGGTACAAGATGAAGACGACGAGCCCGCCTGCGGAGAGCACGTTTCCCATCACTAAGCGCGCGCCGAACCAAAGCACCAGCGCCGTTCCCACCGCCACCACGATGTCAACCAGCGGCGTCAGCTTCGCCTTTAGGCTGCGCGCTCGTAAGGAGATCTCGACCGCCTCCAGGCTCTCTTTTTCCAGCCGGTGTACTTCAAACTCTTCGCGGGCGAACGCCTTCACCACGCGAATCGAAGAAAGCACCTCTTCGACCACCGACGTTATCTCGCCTTCTTTCTTGCGGACCTCCCGCGAAGCTTTCTTGATTTTGCGGGTGTAGATGTACACCATCACAAACAGTGGGGGAACGACGGAGAGCGCGATAAGAGTGAACTCCCAGTTCAACCAGAACATGACCCCAATCATGCCGACCAGCGTCAGTACGTTAATCAGCACGCCCAGCAAGCCGTTCATGATGAAGCTCTGAATGGAGTCGATGTCGGCTGTCACCCGGGTGATGAGGTCGCCGGTGCGCTTTTGATCGTGAAATGCCAACGACAACCGCTGTACGTGCGCGTAGATCGCTAGCCGCAGATCATAGGTCACCCATTGCGCAACGCTGGTGGTGAGGTACTTCTCACCGAAGGTACACACCCCGTCGAGCACCGCAATCCCCAGCACTGCCACACAGGCAAATTCCAGGATGGCGAGTTTGTCTGTCCCAACCAGCCGATGAATCAAGCGCATGGCCGAGGCGTGACTTTCGCGCGAGCGCACGACTTCGTCTAGCACTACCTTAAGAGGCCACGGCTGTAGGAGGTTAGCGGCGCTTTCGCCGACAATCGCGATAAACCCCAGCGCCAGCGCGGCCCAATGTGGTCTCAGCAGCGCACGGATCGTTAGCCGCTTGGGGATGATTCGGCGTTTAGATGGTGGGGCTGTGAGCGTCGCCATTGCCGGTGAGAGATGGATGGCAGAGCCGCAGGCCCGAGTTGCCAGCCCGCCGGGTTGCTCAAATGCAGAAAAAAGAGGACGAATGGGGGCAAGAAAAACGGGGCAGCAACGGGGCTGCCCCGGGAAACTCGCGACGCACAACAATCTTTTACTTGTTCAGCACAAAATGCCCACGACGATTCTGCTGCCAGCAGGACTCATTCGATTCTGTGCAGAATGGCTTCTCTTTCCCGAAGCTGACCGTCTTGATCCGGTCTGCAGGCACGCCGGCTGCGACCAACGCGTTCTTGACGGCGCTGGCACGGTTGTCGCCCAAAGCCAAGTTGTACTCGGTCGAACCGCGTTCATCGCAGTGGCCCTCCATCGTGACACTCATGTTCGGGTGCTGCTGCAGGAAAGCCGCATTGGCCTGAACGAGAGCCTGTTGGTCCGCGCGAACATCTGCCTTGTCATAGTCGAAATAGATATCCTTCACGTTCTGGGCAAAGAGCTGCTCGTCGGTGAGGGATGGAGCCGGGGGTGGTGGGGGCGGGGGAGGTGCGTTCACCGTCACCCGGGCGGTGGCGGTTTGCGTTCCACCCGCGCCTTTGGCCGTCAAGGTATAGGTCGTTGATTCTGTCGGAGTCACCTGCTGCGATCCGTTCGGCTGCAGGGCCCCAAGTCCCTCAATGCTGACATCGGTGGCATTGGTGGTCTGCCACGTCAAGGTAGCCGACTGGCCTTTATCAATAGCTTCCGGACTTGCCGTCAACGTCGCGCTCGGTGTGGGAGCGGGAGGCGGCGGTGGTGGTGGCGGAGGCGTCGCCTTCTTATGACACGCCCCAAGGAACAGAATCGCACCCAGCGCGAATGCGAGAGCGACCCATCTAGACGTCAGTTGCTTCATTGTGTCTCCCTTTTGATTGCAGATTGGAGATTTGAGATCTCAGAGCTGACTCCGCGATCCAAAATCTTCAATCCAGAATCTTCAAATTCCAACTCCCTGACATTAACTTCAGAATTATGCAGAACTCAGGCCGGAGCACAAGTATTAACTCTACTTCCAACTCCAATCGGGCTCAGAATTGGAACCGGAAGTCGTCAACTGCTTCTGATTGGTACCATCGGCAAGCATCGACCAAATCTGCAGGGATCCCGAGCGGTTCGACTGGAATACGAGATGTCTTCCGTCCGGCGCCCACGACGGAAAGTCGTTACGCCCGCCGTCATGGGTTAATTGGACCCACTGCTTGTTGGCGACGTCCATGATGTAGATGTCCTGTGCCCCGGGTGCTCCCGGGCCGTAGTGCCGCATCCACGAGAACACCAGAAACTGCCCATTGGGCGACCAGGTTGGCGAAACCGCGTAGCCCTGATCGGTGAGCTGCTGCTCATTGGTTCCGTCCGAGTTCATCATGAAAATCTTGGGAAGGTCGCCGCGCCGGCTCACCCATGCGATCTGCGTTCCAGTCTTGCGGTTCCAGGTTGGCGAAACGTTGGTCGTGCTGGAATTGGTGACCCGATGCAGGTTCCCGCCCGACTGGTCGACGGTATAGATTTCCGGTTTCCCCGATCGCGAGGATGAAAACGCCAGGCGTGTTCCGTCCGGCGCCCAAGCGGGAGTTAGATTGGTTCCGCCAAAACGCGGGAACGTGACCAGCCGGTTCAGGTCGAAAGAAAACATCCGGATCTCCCAAGCCGAACCGTTGAAGGAGCTGAAGGCTAATCTCGACCCGTCAGGCGAAATGTGCGGCGAGAGGGAAATACTCCCCAGTGTCGTCACCGGGTGTTGGTTGGCTCCATCGTAGTCCATGGCCCAGATCTCTTTGTGACCGCCGCGCGAACTGACGTAATAAACCTGAGTTTCAGCGATTCCGTTGATTCCGCCGCCAAGGCGGAAGATGATCTCATCGGCAAACTTATGCGCGATGATTCTCGCCTGTTGCGTCGTCGCGGTGTCGGTGTACTGCTTCGCAAGAACCTGCGGAGAAGTCGGATTCTTCACGTCAAAAAGCCAGCCTTGGACCGTGACATTGTTTCCACTCGCGCCCAAATCCCCGAACACGAGCATCGCGGCATTGACCGGCGCCTGTCCCCACGCATCGAACTTGACATCGCCGGGAGCTCCAACTTGGCCCAAGGGATAGAAGCTCTTGGAGACCATCTCGAAAATTCCGGCGTTGCTCAGATCATTCCAGAGAGTCTCGTTGAACGTGCGTAATAATTCTGTATTACGCGGGTCTTGATTGGCGGCCTTGAACTCAGGCACGGCCATGCGAATTCGCTCGACGCCAAGACCAGTTCCCGTCTTGATCCAGTCTTGGGCAAAAACGTTGAAGGAGCCTGCGAAACAGAACAGCACGGTCGCGAAAAGGCATGCCGCAGGACGCAACAGGCGAGTCGTTGAATTCCTATGATCTGAAGGCGAGTTCAAGCCTCTCTCCCTAAGTAATTTTGTTCCGGCCACAATCCGCGTACATCATCGATTGAAGTCAAAGTAGTATTCGACAGAAACGGAGCTCCCGGAATATTCCGGCGGCAAAGGTCCAAACGTGTCAATCCTTTGCAGCGCACGGACCGCGGAGTTGTCGAGCGATGGCACATTGCTCGACTGCTCGATCTTGATATGCGAGGGCCGGCCGTTCCGATCAATGTCGAATGTGATGTAGACCCGATTGGCGCTGTGAATCCGCGGGTCCACTTCGTACTTAAGCCAATTCTCGGATACCTTCTGCGTAACCACGCGGACATACCAGGCAAACCGCGAACTAAAGTCACCACCGCCGCCTGTAAAAGCCAGACCTCCGCTCGCACCAGAAGAGCTGAACATCGAGTAGTGCTGGCTGACTTGCCCACCCTCACCATAAGGAACAACGTTGTCCGCCTGTTCGACTGGCTGTGGCTGGGGCTTTCGCTGCGTCACGCTCGGTTGAGGCACCGGCTTCTTTTTCACGTTCTTCTGGGCTATCGGAATTGCGTCGGGCTCCTCGACTTTTTCCTGCGGTTTCGATTGCGACAGGCCCTTCGATTCCGTGGCGAGCACGCTCTGAGTTTGCACCGGGTTAGCCGGCAGCGGCACGGTGCTCACAAGCGTGACTCCCATCGCACTACCGCCCCCACCCGCCCCCCAGTTAGATCCAGAGCTGCCATGAGCGATCAACGCGTACACGATTATGCCGAGCGTGAAACCGATGTGCAGTCCAGCCGACCACGCCAGGTTCCGCCCCCAGCGTTCATGTTCAAAGAAAATCTCACCGCTTTGCATTGGTATCCAGCGGCTGGGTGACGATGCTGACGTTGGTGATCCCGGACTGCTTGACTGCGTCCATCACGGTCGCGAAGGCGCCAAACGGCACATCTTCATCGGCGCGCAAAAAGATGGATTGGTGCTGCGGATCGCGAAATCTCTGCCGCAGCTTGGTGGCAATCTCATTGATGTTGATGGGATCGTTGCCTAGAAAAACTCTCTGCTTCTTATCGATGCTAATGACAACTCTCTCTTCCGTGATCTCCTTTACCGTGCGGGTCTTGGGAACTGCCACTTCAATTCCGGATTGCAGCACCGGCGCGGTCACCATGAAGATGATCAGAAGCACGAGTACTACATCCACCAGGGGAGTGATGTTGATGTCGGCAAGAGCGATCTGTGTGCGACCATTTCCAGCGGTGAACGCCATTACCGCCGCACCTCCTCAGCCACTCGCGTGGCCGTGGGCTGGCGCTCAACCGCGTTGAGCATCTCGAGCGAAAAGTCATCACACCGCGCGGCGAAGTCACGGAGGGAGCCACCAATAAGGTTATAGGCAATCACGGCCGGAATGGCCGCAACAAGACCTGCTGCGGTCGTGATCAGAGCTTCTGAAATTCCTGGCGCTACGGCTCGTAGAGTGGCCGCCCCGCTTGTGCCCAGGCCATGAAACGCATCAATGATGCCCCAAACCGTTCCAAACAATCCGACAAAGGGCGTAACCGCGCCGGTAATCGCTAACCAGGGAAGGTTCCTCTCAAACCGAGTCATCTCTTCCGACGACGCGATCTGCATCGCGCGCTGCACGGCCAAAGGATTGCGCAATCCCCCCGATGTCCCAACCTGCCGCTCGAATTCTCTGAAGCCGGACTGGAACACTCCAACCAGCGGACTGGGGCGGAACTGCTCGGCCACCGCATTCATATCCTGCAGCCGCTGTGCCCGGCGAAAGGCACGCAGGAACCGGCCACTTTGCACGCGCGCCCGCTTCAACAGGCTCCAGCGGGAAAGAATGATGGCCCAGGAAATCAGACTGAAGGCCAGCAGGGTAAGTAGAACGGCTTGGGCTACGGCGCCTGTTTCGCGTACGAGATCAACGATGTCGCCGCCGACAAAAAGAGCAGGGAAGGGATACAGATGCATTTAGGTTGAAAGAACGCCAGGCCTCGATTATAGAGCAATTCCGTTGGGGTTCCCTGGGCAAGTATTCAATCTATAACTGTGGAAAGTGCATGCCCCCGTTGCGCGACTCCCGCGCATCATAAGTTCGTTTGGTCAGAACGCCAATTCTGGATGAGAGAAGCAGGAGGACTTCATGGCGCACTACGGAACCCTACGGGACTACCGTTTTCCCGATGTGGAAACAGCCGATGACATTCGCGGATCCAGCGTCTACGGCCGCGACGACGAAAAGCTTGGCAAGATTGACGACGTGATCTTCGATCACGCCAGTGGAAACATTCAATATGTCGTAATTGATACCGGTGGGTGGCTTTCCAGCAAGAAATTCATCGTTCCCCCAAACCGGCTTCGTGCCTCTGCGAAACACGAAGACGATTTCCAGATGAGCGCAACCAAGAAACAGATCGAAGAATTTCCCGCTTACCATGAGGATGACGTTCGCGACGCGGACCGCTGGAAAGACTACGAGAAACGCTACCAGGCGGCCTGGCACGATAACCCAGTGCAACATCGGAAAGGTTCAGACCGCGACATCACCCCCACCCCCGACGAGATGCCGGCCCAGCCAGGTTCCATTGGCAGCCAGCTCTCTGCTAGGGAGCAGGCGGAACTCGGCTCGCGAGTGATTCCTGCAGGCAGTGACGAGGTCACAATTCAGAACAGTGCAGTGGGAATCGGTGGACGTTGGTCGAACTTTGAAAGTCGCCTCAGGCAGCGCCGCCGCGACATAACGAGAGCCTGCACGACTTGTACCGTGGGCCCAGCCTCCGATCGCTCCTCGGAGAGCGTGGCCGAGGAACGGAAAGCAGTGTGAGAGATAAGCGGTGACCCACTTCTCGCGCTTTGCGAGAAGTGGGAATACCCTCTTCCCGAGTCGGCTCACTCCGCCGCAGTCATGTACACCTCCTTCCGCGCGTACGCAGTTAGCCGGCCTTCCTTCAGGAGCTGCACGTCGATCATGCGGAAACCCTCGCCCCCCGTCCTAGACGCCGTGCCGCCCGCCTTAGCCAGGTGATGCGGCACGCGAAACGGCCATCCGGAGTGGGGAAGGATGGTTCTCCTTCAGGGCTAGTTCCCGATAAGGGCTAGTTGCCAGCCCTTCCCCCCAGCGCATTTTGCTGGCATTATGCTTGTACCTAGGTCCATTGCAGATATGTCATCTGGCCAACAAACCATCATCGGCGTGCCCATGAGCGGCCCTCTCTCTGGTATGGGCTCGGGACTGTTCCCCAGCCTGATCTTCGTCCATGGCAACGAGCAACGCACTCTCTACCTCGACCACACCCCGTTCACTATCGGCCGCAAGATGGAGAAAGACCTCGCCATCGCCGATCCGCGTGTCTCGCGCGACCACGCGCTGATCGTCTCTGAAAACGGCAAGTTTTTCGTCGAGGATCAAGGTAGTAAGCACGGAACCTTCGTCAATGGCGAGCGCGTTCAACGCAAGCCTCTCGAACGTAACGACCGCCTGGAGTTCGGTGCACGTGACACGATTTACGCTGTGTTCCATCCCCAGCACGTCACCACCAATACCGCCCGCGACTTTCTTAGCCAGATTTCCGGCATTCAGATTTCCAACGAAGTCTCCGATCTCGAGAAGCTGGGCATTTTTCTCGAAGCCGCCCGAAAACTGAACACGACCGGAGTTCTGGATGAAATCCTGCTCACCCTGCTCGATGTCACGCTGAAGTTGACCGGAGCCGAGCGCGGCTACGTTTTCCTGAAAACTCCAGAGGGGAAGCTGCGCCTCGCCGCAGGCCGCAATTCGCGCAGCGAGATCCTGCTCGATGACACGACCATCTCGCACTCCATTCTCGAGGAATCGCTTCGCGCTAACTCAGAATTTCTGGTTAGCGATACCAGCCGCTCTCTCGATCTCACCGGACGGCAGAGCATCGTGGCTTACGATCTGCGTACCGTGATCTGCATCCCGCTTCGCAAGCTGCAGGTGCAGAGCAAGAGCCGCGGGGAAGCGGTTGCCACCGGGGAAACGCTCGGCGCCCTCTACGTTGATTCCCGCTTTGCTTCCAAGGACATTTCTAAAGTAAGCGGCGACCTCTTGCATGTGGTCGCCACCGAAGCCGCTTCTCTGATTGAGAACGCGCGCCTCGTTCAGGCCGAAGAAGAGTCGCGCCGCTACCAACAAGAACTCGCGATCGCGGCGACCATCCAGCAACAACTCATGTCGGTCACGATTCCTGAGGTGCCCTTTGCACGGTTGAACGGCAAGAATCTGTCTTGTAAGGAAATCGGCGGCGATTTTTTCGACGCCGTCAACACCGAGGACGGTCTCGCGGTCGTTCTGGCCGATGTAGCCGGAAAAGGGGTCTCTGCAGCCCTGCTCGCCTCAACCCTTCAGGGGATGATCTATTCGCAGCTTGTCGCCCACACCCCCCTGCCTGACATCGCCGCCTCAGCCAATCGCTATCTCACCAGCAAGCACATCGGTGAAAAGTACGCGACGGTGGTCATCGCCCGTCTGCGCCGCGACGGGGAACTTGAGTACGTCAACTGCGGTCACATTCCACCCCTGTTTGTTTGCGGAAATGAGGTCATTCGCCCCACCCACGGCAATCTCCCGGTTGGCCTCATGCCGCAGGTTACTTACGAAAGCGATCGCTACAGCCTCCATACCGGCGATCGGTTAGTGCTCGTCACTGACGGCGTCACTGAAGCCGAAAATGCAGAGGGCGAATTCTTCGACAACGAACGCCTCGAAGCTGCCGCGAAGAAGGGCACCATGAAAGATATCTTCGAGGCGGTCTCGCAGTTCTGCGCCGGCACGCCGCTTAGCGACGATTGCACCGTGGTAGAACTGTCGTATCTCGGCGAATAATTCCGAATCTCGGGAACTGCAGCGGAGCTCGATCGCGTATCCTTCGTGCATACATGGCAACGAATCAGACCGTTCTTGCGCCCCGGACAACCCACTTTCGCCCCCGCTTCACAGGCGGCATGCTTCTCATCGGGGCCATCGCCATCGCGCGATTCTTCTTTCATCTTTACTTCAACAACCGTTACGGCTACTTCCGCGATGAGTTCGACTACATGGCTTGCGGCGATCACCTCGCCTGGGGATACGTAGATCAGCCGCCGCTGATTCCGTTTCTCATCCATCTTTCCCGTGCCGTGCTGGGGGACTCCCTCCGCGCCATCCGCTTTATTCCAGCTTTGGCAACGTCTTTGCTAGTTGTGCAGGCTGCCTTGATTGCACGTGAGCTGGGGGGCAAAACCTACGCCATGCTGCTTACGGCAGTGACCATCTTGATCGCCCCGCAATATCTCTCAAACGGCAGTCTGCTTACGACCAACTGCCTCGAACCTAATCTCTGGATGGCCGCGGCCTACTTCATCATTTTGGCCATCAAACGCGACCAGCCTCGATACTGGGTTGGGGTCGGGGTATTCGCGGGAATCGGGTTGGAAGAAAAGTACTCGATTGCCTTCTTCGTGGTCGGGATTGTGGTGGGTTTGCTTGCCACCAAGCAGCGTCGTGCCTTGCTGAACAAGTGGATTTGGATTGGTTCCGCAGCCGGTCTACTAATCGTTCTGCCCAACGTTCTCTGGAATATGCACCGGGGCTGGCCTTTTCTTCAGTTGATGCACAACATCCGCGCCCATGGCCGAGACGTTGTTCTTCCTGCAGGAGAATATTTCTTCCAGCAAATGATCCTTATCCATCCGCTTACCGCTCCGATTTGGATTGCCGGCCTGGTCGCGTTTCTGGTCCATCCTCGTCTTAAGCAGTACCGAATTCTCGGGGTGAGTTATGTCGTTTGTTACATGATCTTCTTCGGCCTCCATGGCAAGGTCTACTACCTCGCGCCGATTTACCCCATGCTCCTGGCCGCCGGCGCTGTGCTGGTTGAATCTGCATTGAATCGCCCACGTTTCGGCTGGCTGAAACCCGCGATCGTGGTCATCCTGGTGCTCAGCGGTGCGCACATTGCCCCCCTGGTTGTCCCGGTCCTTTCTCCGGACGGCTTCCGATCCTACTTGCGCTACCTTCCAATAAAGCCCCCTGTTATGGAGCGTGCACATGCCGGTCTTCCTCTCCCCCAGTGGTACGCCGATCAGTTTGGCTGGAACGAAATCGTCGCTGAGACCGCCGAAGCCTGGAGTCAGATTCCTGCGATAGAGCGAGGAGACTGTGCCATTTTCGCGCAGAACTACGGGCAGGCCGGAGCCATCGACTTCCTTGGCCCGAAGTATGGATTGCCAAGGTCGCTGAGCGGCCACCAAACCTGGTGGCTTTGGGGCCCTCGCGGCTACTCGGGGAACTGCATGATCGTACTTGACGATACGCAAGCGAACCTCGAGAAACTCTTCCGTGAGGTTCGCCTGGTGGGGTTCTCCCCGGATAATCCCAATGCTTGGGAAAGGCATGTCCCGGTATTCATTTGCCGGGGCGCAAATTTCAAACTCTCCGAAATCTGGCCCAAACTCAAGCACTGGAGCTAGACGGTACAGCGCCGGTTCTTCGGTTTTTGTGCAGTGCCAGGCCCCAAAGCGGTACTTCCCCGGATTTTCTAATGCGTGTTCCTCAGAGTCTTGCTGTGTTCCAGGTTATTGGTCTTATCGAAACGATTTTCTAAAGATTCCTGCGCGTCAAAAGTGCTATTCTCCTGTGTCCCCGTTGGAGGCTCATAGCTGATGCGTCCCAAGTATGTCCTGATGTTGTTCGCGGTCTTTACCCTCCCCGCTGCTGCTCAGTGGCAGAAAGAAACCTCGATCACGAATGTCGTAAAGGAATCCGACGGCCTCCACGCGGTCTTTCAATCCGGCGCAATCTTGAAGCTTCAAGTCTGCTCGGAATCGATCATCCATGTGGTCTACTCGCCTACGAGCTCGGTCCCGAACCGTCCCCAATATGTCGTGACCAAAACCTCGTGGCCCACTGCGCAGTTCAACGTCGAGACCTCCGGCAAAACCACTGCGCTTTCCACATCGACGGTGAAGGCGACGATTGACCAGAAATCCGGCTCCATAGCTTTCTCCGCGGGCAATGACCAGCTCTTCACCAATGCCGCCAACTATATGACCCCAGCCACCGTCAACGGCGAGAAGACTTACCGCAGCGAGATGGTGATTGGCATGTACGGAAGTCAGGAAGGTTTCTACGGGCTTGGCCAGCACCAGGCAGGGGTGTGGAACTACCGCGGCGAGTCGGTGGATCTTTGGCAGGAAAACACCAACATCGCGATCCCGATGTTGCTGTCGTCCAAGGGATACGGCATTTTCCTTAACAATGCGTCACGCTCGCGTGTGAACAACCGCTTCGTTCATGTGACCTACATCAGCTCCGAGGTATCCGACACCATCGACTATTACTTCATCTATGGCCCCGAGTTCGACAAGATCATCGCCGGTTATCGCGAACTGACAGGCGAGGTTCCCATGTTCAGCCGATGGGCGTACGGATTCTGGCAATGCAAGAATCGCTACAAGTCGCAGGAAGAAATCACCGGCATCGCACAAAAATATCGCGATCTCCACCTTCCCGCTGACGGGATCGTGCAAGACTGGTTCTGGTGGAACCGTAAGGGCGAGTACATTTTCAACCCGAACTACCCCGACCCGAAGGGCATGGTTGACAAGCTCCACAGCCTAAACTTTCACCTGATGATCTCCGTGTGGCCTTTCTTCGAGCCTGGTTCAAAAGAGTATGACTACATGGATAAACGCGGCTTCTTCATCGACCGCACCAAAGAGCCGCATCTTCCTTATCACCAGCTCGGCATGGCCGTCTATGATGCCAGCAACCCCGAGGCCCGCAAATATTACTGGGACTTAATGAACGAACACCTTTTCCGGATCGGCGTCGATGCCTGGTGGCTCGACACGACCGAGCCGGAAACCGAAGGCCAGGAAGAAAACATTCTGCTTGGCCACAAGCTGCACATCGGCAGCGGCGACCGTTATGCCAACATCTTTCCGCTGATGACCACTCAGGCCGTGTACGAAGGCCAACGCAGCGCCAGCGACCGGAAGCGGGTCTTTATCCTTTCGCGATCGGCGTTCTCTGGAGCACAGCGCAATTCCGTCACTGCTTGGTCCGGCGACGTGCTCTCCGACTGGCCGAGTTTCAAGCGCCAAATTCCCGCTGGTCTCAACTTCTCGGTATCCGGTCTGCCGTACTGGACCACAGATATCGGGGGATTCATCTCCGGCGGCGATCTCAGCGACCCCAAGTTCCGCGAGCTCTTCGTGCGCTGGTTCCAATTCGGAACCTTCTCACCAGTTTTTCGAGTTCATGGCACGCGTTACAACCCCGACGAGAACGAGCTCTGGTCCTATGGCCCCGAGGCAGGGAAGATTCTGCTCGAGTACGACAACCTGCGCTATCGCCTGCTGCCTTACATCTACTCGCTCGCCTGGAAGACCAGTTCCGAGAGCTACACACCCATGCGCCCGCTGGTCATGGATTTCCGCACCGACCTCAACGCGCAGAATGTGGGCGACCAGTTCATGTATGGCCCGGCATTCCTGGTCAATCCCGTGACCGAACAGGGTGCGACCACTCGTCGGGTGTATTTCCCGCAAGCCAAATGGTATGACTTTTGGACCGGATCGCCTGCCGAGAGTGGCGGATTTGCCGACGTTACCTCCCCTCTTGATCGGATGCCGCTGTACGTTCGCGCCGGATCCATCGTGCCCCTGGGCCCGGAAGAGGAGTATGCCGCTCAGAAATCGGACGCCTCCATTGAGCTACGCGTCTATCCCGGCGCCGACGGCGACTTCATTCTGTACGAAGACGAAGGCGACACCTACAACTATGAAAAAGGGAAGTATTCAACTATTCCGATCCACTGGGATGACTCAACTCACACCCTCACCATCGGCGAGCGCAAGGGTTCCTTCCCTGGCATGATCGAGAATCGAACATTCAACGTCGTAGTCGTCGGCCCGAACCACGGCGGTGGCGTCAGTCCCAGAACGGCGCCCGACCAGGCTGTGCAGTACTCCGGGAAAGCAGTATCGTCGACGGCGAATGGCGATTCGAATTCCCGCCCTTGATGGTGGCGTTTAGAGTGCTTCGTGGTAAGAGGCCTTAAGGTTGTAGAATAGAACCACGAACCAGGCGCCCTCCGCGCCACCCTTCGTCCCAGAAAAGAGCACTCAAATGTCCCAGAACAACGGTAGTTCCACCAGCCTTCGCCTAAAGACCGGCCTTGCCGAAATGCTCAAGGGCGGCGTCATCATGGACGTCACCGACGCCCGCCAGGCGGAGATCGCAGAGAAATCCGGCGCCGTCTCCGTAATGGCGCTCGAGCGCGTTCCTGCTCAGATCCGCGCCGAAGGCGGCGTAGCACGCATGGCGTCGCCCAAGAAGATTCGCGAAATCATGAAAGCCGTCTCCATCCCAGTGATGGCGAAGTGCCGCATCGGCCACTTCGCCGAGGCGCAAATTCTCGAAGAGCTCGGCGTGGACTACATCGACGAATCCGAAGTACTCACGCCCGCCGACGAAGCCCACCACGTCGACAAGCACGCTTTCAAAGTCCCCTTCGTCTGCGGTGCGCGCAATCTGGGTGAGGCTCTCCGCCGTATCGCCGAAGGCGCAGCCATGATTCGCACCAAGGGCGAGGCGGGAACCGGAGACGTCGTGCACGCCGTGAAGCACATCCGTCAGATCGTTCAGGATATGAAGATACTCACCGTACTCAGCGAAGAAGAGCTGTATGCCAAAGCCAAAGAGCTGCAGGCGCCGTATGAACTGGTGAAACTAGTGGCAAGGGAAGGCCATCTGCCGGTACCGAACTTCTCCGCCGGAGGCATCGCTACCCCCGCCGACGCCTCTCTTGTAATGCAACTTGGCGCCCAAGCCGTTTTTGTCGGCTCTGGGATCTTCATGCAAGACTCGACTCAGTTCGCTCCTCCCGAGGAAGCCGAGCGCCGCGCTCGTGCCATCGTCCGCGCCACCACTCATTTCAATGACCCTAAAGTATTACTTGAAGTATCCGAAGACGTGCCCAGCTCCATGAAAGGCCTCGCCGTAAGCGCGATGGACGAAACCCAGATGCTGCAGACCAGAGGATGGTGAGGGAACGAGAGTTGCCGCAGCGTGCACTTCGGGAAAGCGCATCCGGAAGCATGGAGTAATGCTGCCCTTTTTTTGTCCCCGGGATTGTTCAGCAGGGCTCCGCCTGGCAAGCGTGCTATCCTCCCACGTCATATGAACACCCAAGTTCGTATCGAACCCGTCTCTCAAAGAAAGCTTGCTGCCACACACCGTCAGGTCCGAATCGGCCAAGTTGCCGCTGTATGGCGTCAAGCTCTCGACCAAGTTTGGGAATTCTTGCACCAGAATCCTGGACTTCATAGCGGTGGCCACAATATCTTCCTCTATCATCATCCTGAAAACCGCGAGTCTCTCATGGGCGTTGACTTCGGTGTCGAAGTAACACGCTCCTTTCCGTCGTCGGGAGAAGTGATCTTGGTGGAAACGCCTGCCGGTAAAGTGGCGAGCGCGCTTCACCTAGGTCCCTACATTGAGCTGAAGCGAACGCACGATGCGATCCACGCCTATGCCGCAGCGAACCAGTTGACCTTCGCCGGTAAATCCTGGGAGATTTATGGCGACTGGACCGAGGACGTGTCCAAGCTGGAAACCCGAATCGAATACCTCTTGTCCTGACGCAGCCTATGCCAAGAACGGCGAAATGCCAGCCTAAGCTTTGCCCACAGCGGCAGCCTTGGCCTTCGTCGCCCGCGCGTTCGCTCGGAACCGCGCAGGCGGAGCGGCGAATTCGCGTTTAAACGCGCGATTGAAAGACGCTTCAGATTCGTAGCCAACTTCAGCCGCAATCTGCGCTACTGAATAGTTCGTGGTGTTAAGCATCTGCGCGCCCATCTGCAAACGCCAACGGGTAAGGTACGCCATCGGCGGCTCATTTAGATAATGGCGGAATCGCTTTGCAAGCACAGAGCGCGAAACACCTGCCTCTTGCGCCAGACTCGCCAACGTCCAGGGTCTTTCCGGATTGCGATGCATCAGGGCCAAGGTCTTTCCAACTTCGCTATCGCGTGCGCCCGCGAGCCATCCGATTTGTTCCACGGGAAGACTAGCAATATACCCGCGCAGCGTTTCAACAAACAGCACTTCCGCCAACCTCGCCAACACTGCTTCTCCACCCGGACGCACTGCCCCCGCTTCATTCACGGAAAACCGGATCGAGTTTTCCAGCCATCGCCCGGCAGTATCATTCCGAATCGTGACTTTGAAGAGCGGCGGCAATCCGCTCAAAAATGCCTTACTGAGATCCACGTCGCAAGCCATGTAACCGCAAACAAACCTGGTAACTTCGCCCCCTCCTCCCATTCGCCATAGATTCAGGCCTTGGGCAATCACACCGCTCAATTCATCCGAATCGTTCACCGCCTCAACCCCGGTTCCATTCCCAATCATGTGGCGGTCGCCATGCGGAACCATGACAATGTCTCCGGCGAGGAGGGAAATCTGCGCGCCACTTTCCAGCCGGCAAAAAGCCCGCCCCTCCGTAAGCAAATGGAAGATGATTACGTGCTCCGCCTGCGGTGCGAAGTGTCTGGCCAGAGCTCGCGGGGAAGACGCGTTCACGCACCACGGCGCTGAAAACTCACCGTTGTAGAACAACGCTCCCCGGAGTTTCACCACTTTCAGAACTTCAGAAAGCACATCCATTTTCAGCCCCTCGTACTGTTCGCAAATTTGGTGGGACTTTCGATCAAACAATCACGATACAGAAGCTGTGTGGTCAAGAAAACCGGACTTGCGGACAAGAACCGTGTAAGCCGTTACCGCATATTCGATCACGAGCGACACAGCCGATTGTCACCACTTGATCTTCATTGGAGTCATTGGCAGCGGAAAAAGACGCAAAAGTGTGACCACGCTCCGTCGCACCACTACAAGGAGAAAATCAATGCAGTCTCTTATGAGAAGTTTCGGACTGATGGCACTGATTCTTGCTGGAATCTCCGCCAACGCGCAAACCGTTCAAGAAATCAAGGTCGAAGTGCCATTCACTTTCACCGCGGCAGGGAAGGACCTTCCTCCCGGCGAATATCACCTATACTTCAATCCGCTCAACGCAATCGTCACTCTTCGAGGCGAAAACTCGGCGGCGGTTTTCCTGATGACCGCTCCCGCTAGTTCCGCGGAGAATGCACAATCCTTTCTTCGCTTTTATGGCTACGGAGAACGACGAACCTTGCAGGATGTCGCCTTCACGGGTGCCATACGACGTCTCGCGTCTGCCCCCCGAAACAAACTCGTGACTGCAGACCCGACTGTGCCGGGAGACCGGGCGGTAAGCGCCATCACCAAGGGTTCCGTTGTGACCTTAACCGCGGAAGGCAAGCAGAACTGACGTGAAGACAACCGGGGCGAAACTCAGCCTTTCCATTTGCCGGCTGCGCCGATGGGATGAGCATTTGGAGCTTCGCTGGCACAACCATCGACAGGGGGGATCAAATGCAACAACCACCTGCGCAGAAACGAGCCGAAGCACCCGCGGCCGACAGAATGTCTTTTGTGTATCTCGGAAAAGACGAAGAGATCGTTCGCAAGGGTGCGGAGCTGAGTGCATTCCCAGGCGTGAAAATTTTCGAGATCGACAAAGTTATTACGACCAGTAAATAACAAATAGTTGGAAGCGCTGGCGATCCACTCTCAAATTGGAGAAACGAGATGCCTTTCATTCAAGTGAAGTTGATCGAAGATGTTTTTTCACCCGAGCAGAAACAGCAACTGATCACGAAGATCACAGACGCATTTGTCGAGGTCGAAGGCGAGCACATGCGTCCTGTCACTTTCGTCGTGATCGACGAGACTCGCAGCGGCGACTGGGGCATTGGGGGCAAGGTCATGACCACAGAAGCTGTTCGCGCATTAGCCCCGGCCAGAAAATCAGCCGCGTAAGGTGGTCCGGCTCATTCCCCCCGTTTAGAACACCTGGACGGGGGTTTTTTCGTTAGCAATAACGTTTTGGGTTACTAGAAAGCGACCCTGAGACATCGCCCTCGTCAGTGCCTAAAGGAGGGAATCTGTCACAAATTTACATCCGAGCATCAGATCAATGCCCCTTTTACTCTTGACTGGTTCTACTCTGACCCCATAGCATGCGACATCATGCCTCCCCATCGCAGGATCCTTGTCATGGCACTTTCGACTGGCATCATTGCGGCCTTAGCCGCAAGTCTGAATGTTCAGTGGATGCGCTATTTACTGGTTGTGTTGATTGGTGTGGTTGCTGCCTTATTCTGGCAGCTGAACGAAATACGGGAAGAGGCAGAAAGGCGCGTCATTCGCGCGATGTCACATCACCTGAACAACAGCCTGAACATCGTGATGAATAGGAGACACCTCCCTCAAGAAGCACGCGAGCAGATTGTCGACGAGCAAGTTCTGCGCTGTGTATGGGCAATCCAAACGATTTTGCCTTCGCTTAACATAGGGCTGCCGGAGCTCCTAAAATTCAAAGGCACTTCTCGCTCAAGCCCCGATTGGGAGATGCCGGATATTCAAAACCTGAAGCGGCAGCAGGCAACCACCGTCCACTAAGCATTTCCCGCACCAGTCCGGAATCCTCCTCGGATGACTTACCCATTAGCGTATGTTGCGGCCCCTTGTAGTCTTACGTGGGTGCGCGAACGCATCGTAAGTGTTACTAACATCGGCTTCTCGGCAGTAAGGCGTAGACCTTAGATAGCCAAGCCAACGTCAAAATTAGGCGCTCAACGCTCCACCTCTGGGTATAAAGAGCGTAAGCCAAGGTGTGGCTAGTCTTTCTGCCTCCCGAAGGTTTGCCCAATTTCTATTATTCAGGAGGAAACATGCTGCGCGAACGAATCCTGAAAGGTCTTCTGATTGTGGTGGGTCTGCTTTTCACAGCCGGAATCTATCCTTTGTTTGTCTTCTTCTCTCGCGAGCCGGCGCTCGCGATGATGTTGAGCCTGTATGTCACGCTCGGAATCCTCTTGTTAGCCGCGGTTCGCGATCCCGCAGCGAATCGCAGCTTAATCGCATTTACCGCGTGGTCCAGTCTGGCCCATGCCCTAGTTATGGGTACGCAGGCCTACGTGCACATCGTCGAACGTCAGGAGGTTCCAGGAGTGATTATGCTGGCCATTGTCGGGGTAGCTCTTCTCGCGTTGAAACCCGAGAAACCCCTCCCGTTGGCAAGCGAACACCCGCAAGGGTGCTAAGATTCCACGGCAGAACTCGGACTCGGGTTCTGCGAGAGCGTTATGGCAACACCTTCCATCCCTCACGACCGGCGTTCTGCACGACTTGCGATTGTCGAGGAGCACTTGCGCTTTGAAAATGCTCACGACCTCAATGGTGTTCTCGCGACGTTTGGAGACGTCGCGGACTATGACGATGAAGCCTGGGGCGAACACCATCATGGAAGAGAGAACGTGCGCGCTTTCTACGCGCAGCTAATGACCGCATTACCGGATCTCACAATCGACGTGCTTCGTCGCCACGTGACCGAGGAAGCGATCGTACTCGAAGTCACGATTCGCGGTACTCACCTCGGTCCTTGGCGCGGCCTTCCCGCAACCAACCGCCGGGTTGAAATTCCACTGTGTGGGGTTTTTACCTTCGACGATCAGGATCGTCTCGCCGGCGAACGAATTTACTACGACCGCGCAACTCTTCTCCGCCAACTCGGCGTTTTCTACGAGCCTGATGGAATTCGGGGAAGGATCAGTACTTTACTCGCACATCCCATCACTCTCGGCAAGGCTTTCGCACGTCAATTGCTTCGCAAGTAATGGCGCGGCCCTTCGTCGTTAGCGGTTAAGGCTTTGCCCCGGGGCAGGTCTCGATCAAACATTGTGTTCTCTGCGTGGGTTCGGGATTGCGTCGAACGATCTGCGTTTGCCTGGAGACCTGCCCCAGACTGTAACGATCCGCCACACATCGGCACTATTCGCCAGGAGGAACCCTCAATGCATAAGGTCGCAATGAACGTTCTGGTTGGCAATGGGATTTTTGAGATCTACATCGGTGCCGATGGCAAGATCCACATCCGTTGGATTCTGCCCGATCCGCCGCCCGATCTCCTTGAAGAGCTGCGCGCAGTGGCAGTTGTTCTGAACGAGGCCTCGCAGTTAAAGAACCGTAGCACCGCCGAGAAATTCCAGCAGTTTGCCGAGACGCTTCTCGCTTCTCGCGCAAAAGAACTCTCTGGAATCGTGGAGCATGCAGGTCAGGTCGCCCGCGCTTCGTAAATTGTCTGCCGGATGTCAAAACCCCGCCCCTGTCGCTTCGCGGCAGGGACCTACCTCCCGTAAGTCTCAAATGCTCCGCCACTTACCCCGGCCACGAATTTTGACAATTTTTTACACGAAAATTGTCCCTAAGCCTCTCTGCTAAAGCAACTTCCACTTCCCACCCGTGTTTGCACAGATGTGAGCAAAAAGGAGCAAATGAAAGGCTGAACTATGAAACTGAGAACTCTCATTCTGTGTTTGGGGATGTTGGGTGTGTCCTTTGTTGCCCAGAGCGCCTTCGCTTCGGAGCAGCAGGGAACCGCAAGAATTGAAAAGCAGGTTAAGCATGAACTGAACATGCTGCCCTACGGCAACGTGTTCGACTACATGGCATTCACGGTCGATCCCAACGGAACGGTGACGCTGAGCGGCGAGGTAACCCAGCCAATCGTGAAAGATCAAGCTGGCAAGGCGGCGAAACGCGTCGAAGGTGTCGAGCGCGTCGATAATCAGATCAAGGTGCTTCCCCTCTCGTTCTTCGATTCGCGTTTGCGCGCGCAGCTCTACCGAAGCATCTATGGATATCCCACCATGCAGCGGTACGCCTTGGGGGTCAATGCCCCGATCCGTATCATCGTGGAAAACGGGCACGTTACGTTGCTGGGATACGTAAACAACGAAGGTGACAAGATCATCGCCGGGATGCGCGCGAACAGCGTACCGGGAACCTTCTCGGTGGATAACCAGCTCAAGGTCGACAGAAGTTAAGCTCTCCTCTACGCAAGGGCTCCGGAATATTCCGGGGCCCTCCTTTTTTACCTCCGGAGCAGCGAACCTTCCTTTTCCGAGAAAGGCTGTAGCCCTTGACGGTCCTCGTTTCATCCATCTAGGATTCCCTCACATCTCACCTCAGGGGACACCATGAAATTTTTCTTTGCGGCTTTCGTGCTGTTGTGTGCGCAAGTCGCTTTCGGCCAATCAGCCAAGAATTCCCAACTCGAACGCGGACGGAATGTGCGACGATTGCCATACGCCACGAAATGAAAAAGGCGCTCCGATTTCAGGCAAGGACCTCGCCGGTGCACCAATCGACTTCAAACCGGTTCATCCGATGCCCTGGGCGAGCACAGCGCCCGAAATCGCCCGCCTGGCCGGCTGGAAAGACCAAGAAGTCGTAACCTTCCTGATGACCGGCAAGCTGAACGGTAAGGAACCGAACCCTCCGATGCCCCGGTGCCGTTTCTCCGCCGCTGACGCTCGCGCGGTAGTAGCGTATTTGCGATCGCTCGGCGCAGCTGGAGCAAATGCCGAGAAGAGTACGCAACCGTGAAGTGAATTCTCTTGTAACGATTTTGCCAAGCCATGACTATCGGTAAGGCCATCGCAAAGCCCCGCTTCTGAACCGCGGTGCAAGAGCCTGCCTTTAGGCAAGCAAACGGCAAGCTTGAGTGCGTCGGAGGGAGTCTCCGCGTCCCGTCGGGGCGATCGCACGAAGCATGCGCCGGTTCCGATAAAATTAGGAGATCGGCGGCCCACTCAAGCAGTCCGCTGGCTAGAGTCGGAGGCCGAAAAATTTCAATGAAGCGGAACTCTATCTTTGTCAACAGCCGATAGCCAGGAAGCGAGAACGGGTTTAACCATTGGCGTCCTGGCGCTGCAGGGCGATTTCGACGCGCATCGCAAGCGCCTGGAAGAACTCGGGGCGAAAGTGGTGTTGGTTAAGAAACCCGAACAACTCGATTCCATCGACGGCCTCGTCATCCCCGGAGGAGAGTCGAGCACATTTCTCAAGCTCCTCGGTGAAGGAGGTTTCCAAAAGCTGAAGGAATTCGTGCGCGACAAGCCCACCTTCGGAACTTGCGCCGGCGCGATCCTGCTCGCTCAGGAAGTCGAGAACCCCAAACAAGTCGGACTGGGCGCCATCGATATCGGCATTCGCCGCAACGCTTTTGGGCGTCAGATCGATAGCTCTATCCGCAAGGGTCTTTTCCGCGAGGCACCGCTTGAAATGGTTTTCATCCGTGCACCCAAGATCGAGCGAGTTGGTCCAGGAGTTGAGATTCTTGGAACCGAAGGCAAGGATCCCGTCGTCGTCCGGCAAGGCCGGAGCATGGCTGCAACCTTCCATCCCGAGCTCAGCGACGATCCCCGCATTCACGAGCTCTTTTTAGAACTTGTGCGGGACGGCGCTAGCGGATCTGCCTAGATAGATTCGAAGAAGTCTCGGGCCTGCACCAAGGGGACTCGGGATCTGGCGTGCCGTGTCGAACGGATTCGCTCCCGATAAGACCTTTCTAAACAGGAAGGCAACGACACGCATCTCGCAGAGTATCCAAATTTTCTTTGCGCCCCTGGGCCACGGATTCTTATGGTAGGCCCTTGTGTATACTTCCAGCGCCATGAAACAACTCTCGATCACCGCGGTTCTGCTGCTCTGTCCAGCGCTTTACGCTCAAGATCGCGTGGCTGCCGCGATCGACTCTCTGCCATCCGTCAAGAGTATCGACCAGGTCGCAATTTCTCCCGACGGATTGCAGGTTGCATACATCGTTGCTGGAGAACTCTTCGTTGCGCCCGTCCCCAACGGCCCGTCGCATCGTGTCGCGCCGAATCGGAACGCGGCTCGCGAAGTCACGTGGTCAGTCGACAGCCATCAACTCGCTTGGCTCAACGACCTCCCCGGCGACAAGCCAGCTTCTCAACTATGGTCCGCTTCCGCTGACGGCTCAGAAGTAACGCAGCGCGTTACCTTTCAGGGGTACGCGCAAAGCCCCCGCTATTCCCCCGATGGTAAGACCATCTCTGTGCTCTATATCGAAGGTATGCCACGAGTTGCCGGCCCACTCGAGCCTATGACGCCCCTCGCCGGAGTAGTCGGTTCGAAGATCTACGAGCAACGCCTCACCACGATCGATCTCACGACTAACAGGCGAACGCAAGTCTCTCCCGACGATGTTTACGTTTACGAATATGACTGGCTTCCGGACTCTTCGGGATGGATCGGGACCGCCGCGCACGGTTCCGGCGATAACAAATGGTGGATTGCCGGCCTCTACCGGATTGATTCGTCCAGCGGCAATCTGCAGGAAATCTACAAGCCCAAATGGCAGATCGCCGAGCCGCATCTCTCCCCAGACGGCAAGCGCGTTGCCCTGATCGAGGGCCTGATGAGCGACGCGGGTCTCACCGGTGGAGACATCATGTTGGTGCCTACTTCCGGTGGCCCGGCGCGAAATCTGACGCCTGGAATTCACGCCTCGCCATCGTCCCTGTCTTGGCGCTCCAACGACCGGATTTGCATCACGGCAAACGTTGACGGCAACTCCGCATTGACAACTTTGACCGTTGCTGGTCTCCAGCCCGGCGCGCGCTGGAGCGGCTGGACCGGAGAGGAAGTCATCGGCAGAACGACTGAAGTCTGGGTTCCTTCCGCTTCGTTTTCTCGGGATGGATCAGTCAGCGCCGTGGTGCGCCAGTCTTCTCAGTCGCCGCCCGAAGTTTGGGCCGGACCAGCAGGCGAGTGGACGCAGATCACTCATCTCAATGACGGGGTATCGGCGCAGGTCAAAACCCGCAATGTCCACTGGATGAGCGACGGCCATCAGGTTCAAGGATGGCTTACCTTCCCCAAGGATTACGATCCGGGAAAGAAATATCCGCTCGTCATCACGATTCATGGTGGGCCGAGCTGGGCATGTCTTCCCAACTGGGGAGCCACTGCCATGGGCGACATACGCGCCGCCGCTCTGCTCGGCTGGTTCGTACTTTGTCCGAACCCGCGAGGCAGTTATGGTCAGGGCGAAGCCTTCACCCAGGGCAACATCAAGGATTTCGGGGGCGGCGATTTTCGCGACATCATGGCCGGTGTGGATGCGGTGATCAGGCAGTTTCCTATTGATCCCGGCAAGCTCGCCATTCGAGGGCACAGCTACGGCGGCTACATGACCATGTGGGCCGGAACCCAAACCACTCGCTTCGCTGCCGCGGTTGCGGGCGCCGGCCTTTCAGATTGGAGAAGCTATTATGGCCTGAACGACATCGACGAATGGATGATTCCGTTCTTCGGTGCCTCGGTCTACGACGACCCAGCGGTGTATGAGAAATCCGATCCTCTGCGCTTCGTCAAAAAGGTGAGGACTCCCACCTTGATTCTGGTCGGCGACAGCGACGGGGAAGTCCCGATGGAGCAATCCGTCGAGTGGTACCACGCACTCGAAACCAGAAAGGTGCCCGTGCAACTAGTCGTCTATCCTGGCGAAGGCCACCTTTTCAACAAACCCGCTGATACTCGCGACTACACCTTGCGGACTTTGCAGTGGTTCGACCGGTGGTTCTCGGCAAGGGAAAAGCAGTAACCGGCGCTGGAATTGCCGGCAAAGGCTTCTGCTTCCCAAAATAGCTTTCGGGAATCCTGCGGGGAGGAAATTCTGAGGAGGTGGCAGTACGGCGAAGCTGCCGGCTCTCTTTATCGTATCTCTACACCCAACATTGTCACCGCCTGCAGCGGAGACAGCCGCACCGTGAACCTGTCCTCCGCACCGCAACTGATCTCCGTGTTCTGGTCCCCATATTCCCGCACCCAAATCACGCGATTCGGGTTGACGTATACCTCTTTTCCGTGCACATCTTCGAACATGATGAACTCCACATGACCTCCCTGCAGGAAAGCTTTTGATTTTATGCGACCCGCGCAACCACACCTGTACTCGGGGTAACGTCAAATGCTCGATAACCCCGGCCTTGGCTTTCGGCATCCTATGTACAAGGACTGGAGGAAATTATCTTACGCTGACGCAGGCATCGGACACGGCTCATGGGGCAGCTTCGATCGCCCGCGGGCGTGCGATCAAACGCGACAACTTCCTGACGTCAATCGCCTGCGGCTTCCTTCCCGCAATTCTGCTTTATGCCGCGTTTCCCGCACCCTCGCTAAACCTGCTCTTCAGCTTTATCGCCGGATTCCTGTGGGCTAACTACTTCGAGTACGCCTATCATCGCTACCTCCTGCACCTTCCGGGAACATCGCTTGCCCGAAAGCATCTCGAACATCACATGACGGTCGGAGCCCTCAATGAAGCAGAGAACGTGAATTTGGGCAGCGCCCCCACCTGGGTAGCCCTGCTGTTCGCAATTAACGGTGTCCCGGTCGTCCTGGCCGATCTTCTGCTCGGCTTCCGCTCGGCCCCGGGGGTGCTTATGGCCTTCACCATATACTTCATCCTCACTGAGGAACTACACTGGCGCATCCATCTCGGTGAGTCCTTGCCCCCCGGGTTCGACAAGGCAAGGAGTTATCACTTAGCCCACCACACTCGCCCGAACGCACGCTTCAACATCTTTCTCCCTTTGTGGGACCTGGTCTTTCGAACGTCCGAAACCCGCTAAAACCAAAAGCTCAAAAAAAGCACTTGACAGTTCCTATGTGTAACTGTATGGTTACGCATTATGCGTCACCGATCGGTTACATATTCGAAATCAAGACCACAGGCCGCAGGCTCGCCCCAGGTTTCGGGGTTCTCGAGGGGTACAGGGAGCCCTGACGCCGCGTTTAGTGCTTTGGCCGACCCTACCCGCCGCGCCGTCCTTGATCTGTTGCGTGCGGGCACCCGACCAGCCGGGGACATTGCCCGCGCCTTCACCGTATCCCGGCCGGCTATCTCCAAGCACCTGAGTATCCTTCGCCGTGCGCACCTCGTCGAGGAGCGCCGCGAAGGACGCCATCGGTTGTATCAACTCAATCCTGAACCGCTTCGTGAAGTAGACACTTGGCTGGAGCAATATCGCCAGTTCTGGACCGCAAGCCTCAATAACCTGAAAGCGTTCGTGGAGGCGGAATATGCGAAGGAAACCGCAGCACAAGCGCACCAACAAGAACCGAAAAAGGAGAAATGAAAATGAACCGCTCTGGTATCGCCGTTTGGTTGGTAGTGCTTCTCACCGCTCTGGCTGCACACGCGCAGTCCAGCGCAAAGAAGTCGTTCGATTCGATCAAAGCCCTCGCCGGTAACTGGGAAGGGAAGACCCAGACCGGAGACGTCGTGAATGTCGCTTACCGGCTCACTGGGGGTGGATCAGCCGTCATGAGCGAGATCGTCAGCACCATGAACGGAAAGTCCGAGGACATGATCACCATGTTCAACCTGGATGGAGACCGTCTTCTCCTGACCCACTACTGCGCCGCTGGGAATCAACCGCGCATGAGGGCCAGCGTTTCGCCCGATGGCAAGACCGTTACATTCGATTTCCTGGATGCCACGAATCTGAAGACCTCGAATGATCCCCACATGTATCGCGTGGTCTTCAACTTCATCGATACGAACCACCACACCGAGGAGTGGCACTTCCAGCTTCCCGGCAAGGAGATGGTTGAAACCTTCGACCTGCAAAAGAAAAGTTAAAGTTTAGGAACGGGAAACGGGCTCCTCGCCCGCTTCCCGCAACCAGGAAGTGGTCTGGAGAATGAAACTTCATAACGCCACATTTAGCGAAATCATCGCAGTTCTCGAGGAGAAAATTATGCCAAATCCGTTCTGCCATATCGAACTCAACACCATCGACGTCAACAAAGCCAAAGACTTTTATGGAAAGCTATTCAACTGGAAGCTCCAGGACATGGATTCCTCGGGCGGCGGTTACACCATGATCGACGTCGGCGAAGGTACGGGAGGAGGAATGATGAAGAATCCAATCCCAGGCGCACCATCGTTTTGGCTCTCCTACATTCTCGTGGACGACGTTCGCGTCGCAACCAAGAAAGCCGCATCGCTCGGTGGTACCGTGATGAAAGATGTCACACCCGTTCCGAACTTCGGAGAGTTTAGCGTCATCACCGATCCTACAGGCGCACACTTTGCTCTGTGGCAACCTAAGAACAAGTAGTCAAGAACCTGGTTGTCAGTTCCCAGGCAACCTTTGCTTTGGTCTGAGAACCGATAACCAGGAACTGATTCCAGCCTGGAGGGCTTGTGGCAACTCTTACAACTCCCATATCGCGGACCAGCACCGATCACGATGCTGTCACCTGCGAAATTTTCATTGCCGCTCCGCGCGAGCGGGTCTTCGAAGCCCTTACCGATCCTGCCCAGGCAGCCCAATGGTGGGGAGACAAAGCCAACTACTACATGGAAAGCTTTTCTATGGACGTACGCCCAGGAGGGAAGTGGTCCACGATGGGACACTCCGCCAAGAGTGGCGCTATCAAAGTTCACGGCGAGTTCCTCGAAATGGATCCTCCGCGCCGCGTGTCTTATACCTGGATCTCCAGTTGGCTCCCCAAGGTCACTAAAGTTCTTTGGGAACTGGAACCGCACAATGGCGGAACTTCCCTTCGGCTCACGCACACAGGATTCGCCGGCGATGTCGACGCAACCAAGAGTCATACGCACGGATGGAACCTGACCCTTGTTTGGCTGCAGTCGTACTCCGAACGTGGCGAAACCATTACATCGAGGCGCTAGATGGCAACAACACAAATCACTCCCGATCAAGACACGATCCTGGCTGAGATCTTCATCGCCGCTCCGCCAACCCGTGTATTCGAAGCCATTGCAGACGTCAAGCAACGCGCCCAATGGTGGGGCATGAAGGAAGTCTTCCACGTCACCGATTCGACCTCTGACCTTCGTCCTGGCGGCAAGTGGACCCACGAAGGCGTCGGCCCCAGCGGGCAGAAATTCCACATGCAGGGCGAGTACCTTGAAGTGGATCCTCCCCGCCTGCTTGTGCACACGCGCCAGGCAGACTTTGTAGGTCCCTTCAATACCATTGTCCGCTGGGAACTCGAAGCCAAAGATGTTCGCGAACTCCACACCGGGGGCTCGCATCGAATTGGCACCGGTACGCTCGTACGAGTGCGCCACTCTGGCTTTGCCGGCCACCCGGAGCAGGCCGAAAGCCACCACCAGGGCTGGGACGCCTCCATGTACTGGCTGAAATCTTATGTCGAAACCGGCGAAACCTGGGAAATGAGGAACTGAAT
This sequence comes from Terriglobales bacterium, assembly GCA_035606605.1. Taxonomy (GTDB): domain Bacteria; phylum Acidobacteriota; class Terriglobia; order Terriglobales; family Acidobacteriaceae; genus Gp1-AA145. The sequence goes on along the minus strand of DATNEX010000067.1, from coordinate 101,308 downwards.
GGCTTCATCGCAAATTGCTCATGACCACGACGCCGTACAGGTCGAGATCTTCATCGCCGCGCCACCCGCCCGCGTCTTCCAGGCCATCACCGACCCGGCGCAAACCACCCAATGGTGGGGCGAGAAAGGCAGGTACCGCGTTATAAAGTCCCATGCCGACCCGCGTCCCGGCGGCACGTGGTACACGAGCGGGATAGGAGCCGACGGCACGGAGTTCTCGGTGAGCGGCACTTACCTCGAAGTCGACCCGCCGCGTTTGCTCGTGCACACCTGGAACCCGAGTTACTCGAAGCTGCACGAGACCACCGTGCGCTGGGAACTAGAATCCCAGGATCTTCATGGCTTGCACGGCCAATCTCAATCTCCCCACCGCCTCGGCACCGGCACCCTGGTTCGAGTCCGGCACTCCGGATTCGCCGGCAACGTCGATGCTTGCAAGAGCCACGGCGATGGGTGGGTCCGCGTGCTCAGCTGGATGCAGCAGTTTGTTGAAGAAGGCAAGACCATCGAAACCAGATAATCGATTGGCAGAGGGTCGGACTCGTCCGCGTCCGACCCTTTTGCCTTTCGCCCCATCCAGATTGGTTTTGTCACCGGTGTGGCTTTGAGTTTCGTCCGCATGGTTCTTGCTTTGTGTCGCTTAGCGTCTCGGGGAGTCAACCGCGTCCAGGTCCGAATTGACCTCAAACCCCCTGAGCTATACTTGACCAATGGCCGCGCCGGACAAGACGTTCTACTTGGAAACCTTCGGCTGCCAGATGAACGCTCACGACTCGGAAAAAGTCGTCGGCACGCTCATCTCCGAAGGTTATCGCCGGGTCGAAACCGTCGAAGAAGCGGGCCTGGTGCTTTACAACACCTGCTCGATCCGCGACAAGGCAGAACAGAAGGTCTTCCATCGGCTGGCTGATTACAAGAAACTTCAAGCTCAAGGCAAGAAGTTCGGTGTGCTCGGCTGCGTGGCCCAGCAGGAAGGGCAGAAGATTTTCGAGCGAGCCCCACACGTCTCGCTCGTCTGCGGTTCAGCTTCCTACCGCAATCTCCCCGAGATGCTCGTTCAGATCGGCGCCGGCGAGAACCGCGTTACAGGCCTCGACGATCGCGCCACCGACAAGTGTTTTGAAACTGAGTTCACCGCGCGTGCCAACCCACATCGCGGCTACATCACCATCATCGAGGGCTGCGACAAATTCTGCTCCTACTGCGTGGTTCCATTCACCCGCGGCAAAGAACGCAGCCGGACATCTGATTCCGTCCTCGCCGAGGCCCGTCGCATGGCCGAATTCGGCTACACGGAAATCCAACTGCTCGGACAGAATGTGAATTCCTACGCAGATCCGGCAGGGAAGAAGAGCTTCGCCGAACTGCTCGACGCCGTCGGACGAGTGGCTGGGATCCGTCGCGTGCGCTTCACCACTTCTCATCCGCGGGATTTTGGCAAGGACATTGTCGATGCAATCGACCAGAACCCGGCTCTCTGCGACCACGTCCATCTTCCCGTCCAGAGCGGGTCCACGCGTGTGCTCGACGCGATGCAGCGTCTCTACTCTCGCGAACAGTATCTCGAGCGTATCTCTTGGATGAAGTCCGCCAAGCGCGACATTTCCATCACTTGCGACATCATCGTCGGCTTTCCTGGCGAGACGGAACATGATTTCGAGGAAACCCTATCGCTGCTCGATCAAGTCCAATACGACGGCGTTTTTGCGTTCAAGTATTCACCGCGGCCAAATACTCCGGCCATCCGTCTAGACGATGCCATTTCGGATACCGAGAAGTCACGCCGTTTGAATGCCTTGCTCGAAAAGCAGCGCGCCATTCAGCAAAAGCTGAATAGGAAACACCTCGGCGAGGACCTTGAAGTAATGGTTGAAGGAAAGAACCAGACCCGAGGTCAGTGGATAGGACGTACAACACAGAATAAGACGTTAAACTTTATCGCAGATCGCGACCTGGAACTCGGCAGTTACGTGCCGGTGCACGTCACCACCGCCTTCCCAAACAGCCTGGTAGGAGAATTGACCGGATCGAACGTGGGATTATCGCAAGATCGCGTAGTCTAGCAACTCCGATTTCCCGATCAGATCACCCGACGTGAGGAGTACCAATGGAAGTCGAAATGAGAATTCGTGGCCTGCTGGTTGATCCCGTCAACAATACTCCCATTGTGATTCTTAAAGACGCGAACAGTGACACGGTCCTCCCGATCTGGGTGGGGGTGTTCGAGGCCAGTGCCATTCAAATGGAGATCGAGAAAGTCAGCACTCCTCGGCCTATGACCCACGACCTGATTAAGAACGTCCTTTCCGGGCTCGACGCCCATGTTCATAAGGTCGTGGTCACCGAACTGAAAGACGACACCTTTTATGCCGTCATTTGGATGGAACGCGACGGCCGCATTATTAGCGTGGACTCACGGCCCTCCGATGCTCTCGCTCTTGCCTTGCGCGTCGATTGCCCGATCTATGTGGACGAAGAAGTCCTCAAGACGTCGAAGAAAGCCCAGACTGCCGCCGATCCTGCCACCAGCGAAGACCTCCGGAAATGGCTCGAAGGCTTGGGCGACGAGGACCTGGGTAACTACAAGATGTAGTCGCCCTAGCAGCCCACAACGACTGCAAAACCAAGCGTCTGGGCGCGCGGGGAGCGCCGGGGGATTTGCGCTCCCAGGAAGGAAGAGCCCCGAAAAGCAGGCTGCTACCGCTCAAATCGGACGAGCAGGATTAATTAACATAATATCCATTATCAGACACTACAAATATCCCCAGGGCCTTATGCGTGCGGATCAGACCCATTCCGATTGCACGGCCCTTCTGTCGAGTAACTCCCTTGGTAAACAAAAGGTGCTGGCCCAGATGTTGGCCTCTAGACGTACCTGAACGCGGCCCTGAGCCCCTTGAAACTTGCCTGCTGGTCCGAACCGGGCATGGAGATACTTAGGTGGTGCTGGAGCCCAAATTCGCCGAGAGTTCTTGCAGTGAGAATTCCCGTTCGGCAACTACGGTTACGCCAAACAGCTTTCGAGGCTCAGTCGGGTAGCTCACGGAGTATGCGGATCCTGCCAAAAACTGACGGAAAAACCCATCTAGCTCCGGCTGGGCCGCCCGCCTCGTCTCCTCAGTGTTGGGTACAAGCATCCGGTCGTGGACGACGATCTCGATCTCTCGCTTATTAAAGTAAACCTTGAAGTCTTGCTCGAGGCGCAGGAAAGCATTCAGCGCCGCGCGGGTAGCCTGCACCAGGCGATCCTGATTCTTTCCCGCCATTGGCGCCTTACGGTTGTAACGAACTCCTAGCTTGCCGTCAGTATTGTCGAGAGCATAGTCAGCTTCGTGTCCGATCAGGACCACGCCGGGCCCATCCGGAACATGGCTGTAGTTGGCAACATCTAGCAGCAGCTCGTCAAAGATCTGCTCTTGGATCCATCTGTGAAAGACAGGAATCACGGCTTCCAGATCAATCTTTTCCGCGTCGTTCACGAACAACTTCACGTTAATGTGCTGAAGCTCGAGTGCGACCTTTTCCATTTCATAATCCAGAACGCCTTTTGTGTTTGGCAAACTGCCTACTCCTCAAACCTTCATTCCCAGCGACATTGAAGGATCGTATCCGTTAGGCTCTACGCCCCTACCGCCGCCATGGTCAGCTTGTTGTTGCAGCTGTGTGCAGCGTCAATGAACAATTCCGCCTCCTCGATCAAATACCGGCTCGATTCTTCACTATGCGACTGGTCCGCGTTTAGGTGCGCGTCAAACAAGTAGTTCGCAAACTTCCCTCCCGCAAACGGATCGAAGAACTTTTGGGTATCGAAGTAGCGCGTCCGGAACTCCGCCACGATTCGGCTCGGATCGTCCTTGATATCCGGATTCTCAGCCAGCACCAGCGCGCGGGCGGCATGCAACATGGCCCGATACGCGCCTGTCCCAGCGGCCTGTATCTCACCTTTTTCGTGCGCCAACTGAGCCTGGAAAACCTCCCTCTCAGCAGCCGCCAAGCCGAAGTCTACCGGCGATACGACTTCTCCCGCGCATTCGCCCTCTCCCATGTCCCCCAACGTGTACTCCCGCGGATCACCCCAGTCGCTGAAATACGACCGATCCCCGGCCGGGGGTTTTGCGAGATCCTCAAGCATCGTCTTGAGTTGAGCTTTCCCCGTTCTCTTTATGTAAGACTTGAATGTCTCTCCAGGTTCACGTCCCGCCACATAGCCGTCAGTCAGCCGCTTGACTACATGAGGAATATTCTTCGACGGCACAGCTAGAATCGGAGTTCCGTAAGACCCTGCATTGTGCTCCCACTCTCCCCCGAGGACGACCTGGAAGTGCGGAACCGCGTAGCCAGCAATCTTTCGGCTCACACCATAGAAACCGAGGTCGGCGACATGATGCTGACCGCAGCTGTTGAAGCAGCCGCTGACCTTGATGTGAAGATTGCGTACGGCTTCATCGGACTGATAGCTAGCCTCACTTACTCGCTTGCGCAATTCTCCCGCCAAGCCTCGCGAGGAGGAGATACCCAGTTTGCAAGTATCGGTACCCGGGCACGAGACAATGTCTACCAACGCCCCAGCTCCTGGAGCGGCCAATTTGACAGCATCGAGCGAGCTGTAAAGTTCTGGCAAATCCCTTTTGCTGACCCAGCGGATCACAAAGTTCTGCTCGACCGTCGTGCGAACGGTTTCCTTGGTGAAGCGACGCACGATGTCCGCCAACGATCGCAACTGATTCGAAGTAATATCGCCGAGTGGTAGTGCCACGGTCACCGTGACATACCCGGGCTGCCGCTGTGGACGGATGTTCGACCTCAACCATTTGCTGAACCCATCCGACCCTCCCACCCCGCTGGCGATCGTCACCAACTCGAGCAATTCCCCGCCCGGTTTCAGCCCTGACTCTGCGGTCTTCAGCTCCTCGGCGATGTATTCGGTCCAACGGGAATCCTGGGTTAGAACCTTCCGCTCCGCGAGCACCAACTGGCGGAACTTCTCGATCCCAAGATCCTGAACCAGGAACTTGAGTCTCGCGCGGCTGCGGTTCTTCTTCTCGCCCAAGCGGGCAAAGACTCGCGCAATCGCCTGTGCCAGCGGTAATAGTTCGGCGGCCGGAACAAACGACTCAAACAGCTTTGCCTGATAGGGCACCGCTCCGAGTCCGCCGCCAACATACATTTCGAAGCCAACCTCTTCCCTGCCGGTCGCCTGGTCGACTCGCTTCTTCGCGATCAGCCCGAGATCGTGCAAGCTGGTCAGGCCGCACGCGTGCTGCGCGCACCCACTGAATGCCGGCTTGAACTTGCGTCCAAAGTTTTGGCAGTCCGGATGCCCTAGCATGAATCGCATGAGCGCCTTCGCATACGGAGTCACGTCAAAGCTCTCGTCCTGGCAAACTCCTGCATAGGGGCACGCCGTGACATTGCGCACGGAATTTCCGCACGCCTCGCGGGTTGTAATGCCCACCGCCGCCAGCCGCCGCATTACGGTGGGCGTGTCGTCGATGTGAACATAATGAAGCTGGAAATCTTGTCGCGTCGTAATGTGGGCGATGCCGTCAGAATATTCCTCGGCTAGCTCTGCCATCGTCTCGAGCTGCGAGGCGTTGAGACCCCCAGCGGGAATCTTGATGCGTTGCATCCCCGGGGCATCCCAGTAAGTGTTCGGGCCTTTGGTCAGCTCCCCCGAAGGGAAGTTCAGCTTCTGGACTTTTTGTCCGTCGCTTCGTTGACCATTGTCGTAGCGTTGCCCGTAAGCGCCACGCCGTAGGCGCGTCTCGGCAAATAACTTTTCGTCAAGTTTGCCTTGCTTGCGCAACACGATCTCGGTTTCGAAGTTGTCGATCTCGCGGGCCAACGTCTCCGGCATCTGCCCGGTGAGTTGTTCTTTCCAGCTGGCGTTTGAAGCTTTCATAGGAATCTTCGTCGATCGAGCTGTAAGCCACGGCTTCTCCGTGGGCTGGCTGCTTTTTGTTCCAAAAACACAAAACCCACCTGCCAGCTTCTGGCGGTGGGTTATGAGCTTAACTATTCAATTAGTGCGATTTAGCTCAATGACCATCCCCAGAAGGCACACAACAGGCGCAACAACAACACGCCATCTTCTGGGTACAGGTCTTAATCATTGTCTAAATAGTATCGCCTGCCGAATTGGATGTTGCAATTCAAACAATCGATGCAGCAATACCAAAAAACTGATTACAGGTTGTCCTTATAGCTGGTCCTCTGGATTCCGAGATGCTCGAGACCGCACGGCGTCAAGGGGCGGGAACGACTCCTTCAGAACCTCACCACCAGCCCCAGGCCCATGCGTAAATGGTTCTGATGTCCGCCGTAGAACCTGGTTTGCAACTCGTCTAACTGCAGCCGGGCTGCAAGGGCGGGAATGATTCTGTAATCGAGGCCGCCGCCAATCGCATCGGAAAAGGAGGTGTCAGAAAGCGACGCGCTGTCGCTCGCGTGTGCTGCACCTATCAGCACGTGCACAAAAGGTGTGTAGTTCCCTATTGGCAAGGACACTCTGGGTCCAAACATGACCGTGTAGCGGCTGCCGTTAAAACGGTGCGAGGGGTTGGGACACGGAACCGCGCACAATTGAGGGTTCACGGTACTCCCGTATTGTGCGCTGATGTCGGCGACCATGCCGATCCATTTGATGAACTTTCCCTCTAGCGAACCATTCCAACCATTCATGCCGGGCTGACGCCCCGCAACTTCGCCTTGGGCATAAGAGTAGCCGAAGAAGACGTTCCCGCTTGTGGGGACCTGGGCAAAGGCAACGCTCGAACCGCCCAATGCGATTGCGGCAATGAGTAGCGAGCGAAGAACTCGGCGCATGCTTTTCTCCTGAGATGCTGTTTGCTCTTGGGATGCGCGCGCCCGAGCATCGGATGCCGGAAGCGTTCGTCCGTCTTGGCACCCCCCGCGTCGAAATGGAGGCCCTTTTAAGCCCGCTTTTCGGCATTTCCGGCGTAAACTGGCCGAATCCGTTTTGAGGAGTTCGACATGAATGATCTGAAACCAAAGCTTGCGCCAATGCTCTCGGTTCGGCGCGGAAAACAAGCTATCGAATTCTACAAGTCTGCTTTTTCAGCACGCCAGTTGTTTCATCTCGAGAGCCCCGACGGAGATGTGGTCGCGCAGCTCGGCGTGGGCGAGTCCGAATTCTGGGTGGCGGATGAATCTCCGGAACACCTGAATTTCAGCCCCGAGTCGCTGAATGGTTCAACCGCGCGAATGGTGCTGGTGGTGGAGAATCCAGACGCAGTCTTTCAGAGCGCGATTTCGGCCGGGGCAAAACAAGTGATGCCGGTGGAAGACAAAGAGTACGGATGGCGTGTCGGTCGCGTGCTCGATCCATTTGGGCATCACTGGGAGATCGGGAAACCGCTGTAGTCGTCCACTTTTCCGCGGAATCTCCGGCCGTGGTTGAGCGGGCCTCTGCACATTCCTGGTTACGCGAGCTACCCTCGAAGCATCGAATTGGGTAGAATTGGACACGAAATGGCCGCAGCGCCGGAAGTTCGCCAGTTGACACCCCCACTCTCGGACGACGCCCTCTTTCCTGCGAAAGCGCAGGGACGAGCGAGCGGCGCCTTTGCTACCTGGATGCGCGATCTGGGAATCGCGCTCGCCATCGCGGCGTTTTTCATCGTTTTCCTTTACCAGCCGGTCAAGGTCGAGGGGACTTCCATGATGCCCTCGTTAGACGACCAAGAGCGGATATTCATCAATAAGTTCGTCTATCGTATCGAGCCGATCCAAAGAGGCGACATCGTCGTATTTCGTTATCCCCGCGACCCGCAGAAGAGCTTTATCAAACGTGTAGTGGGTGTGGCCGGAGACCGGATTCGCATCGTGGAAGGTCGCGTTCTTGTGAACGACAGGATGCTCGAGGAAGATTACGTGCCCGCGGCCTACGCCGACCGATTGTCCTATTCTGAGGTTGTGGTCCCTCCGGGTTCGTTCTTCGTTTTGGGCGATCACCGCAACCTTTCGCGCGACAGTCGCGATTTTGGACCGGTGGATGCGAGCTATATCTACGGGAAGGCGGTGTTTGGTTACTGGCCCGTGGATAAGGTAGGAAGACTTCGCTAAGCGGCGCCCTCAGCACATCCCCACCAACTTAGCCTCAGCATTGCATTCCTTGCTTTGACATGTTCTCCTAACTCGCGGCATGGGAGCTCAGCTAACAACAACCGCAACTAAACCTCGAGGACATTGGCACGCGGTAACTGCTGGATTTCTTGGATGGACGCTGGATGCGTTCGACTTCTTTGTGGTGGTGTTCCTGGTCGACAGGCTGGCGACAGAGTTCCAGGTCAGCAAAGCACACATCGTCTTCACCATTACGGCGACCTTAGCGATGCGGCCGCTGGGGGCAATCATCTTTGGATTGCTGGCCGACCGATACGGGCGCCGGCGTCCGCTGATGGCGAACGTCATCTTCTTTTCTGTGATCGAGCTCCTGTGCGGTTTCTCGCCGAATTACACGGTGTTTTTGATATTACGCACGATTTATGGGATCGGAATGGGGGGCGAGTGGGGTGTGGGGGCGTCGCTAACCATGGAAGCTGCGCCGGGTCGGTGGAGAGGGATTCTCTCCGGGATTCTCCAGAGCGGATATTCAATCGGGTACCTGCTGGCGGCGCTGGCTGCTCGCTTTATTGAGCCCGCTTGGGGTTGGCGGGCGATGTTCTGGGCGGGCGGCGTGCCGGCATTGCTCGCGCTTTATATTCGCGCCACCGTGCCGGAGTCGGAAGCATGGAAGCAGAAGCGCGCGCCCACGACCCGCGCAATCCTTAACGTGGTTCGCGCGCATTGGGCGTCGGCAATCTATCTCGTGCTGATGATGACGCTGATGATGTTTCTGTCGCACGGAACGCAGGATTTGTATCCAGATTTTCTGAAATCTACGCACGGGGCGAAGCCTAAGACAGTTGCCTACATTGCCATCTGGTTCAACCTAGGTGCGGTGCTCGGATCCATCATCTTCGGGCATCTATCGGATATCGCGGGACGAAGGCGCAGCATGATTGCGGCACTCATCTTGTCGCTGCTGACGATTCCGGCGTGGGCGTTTGCTGGGTCCCTGGGAGTAATTGCGATTGCGGCATTTGTGATGCAGATTGGCGTGCAGGGCGCATGGGGAGTCATTCCAGCCCACTTGAACGAGTTGTCGCCGGACCAGACGCGAGGGCTCTTGCCCGGGCTGGCGTATCAGTTGGGAATCTTGATCGCAGCGCCGGTGAACAATATTGAATATTCTCTGAGATCAAGGTTTGGATATTCCTGGGCACTGGCAGGCTTTGAAGCCGTGAATATCGCGCTCCTGATCGCGGTGCTGGCCCTCGGGTGGGAGAGGAAGGGCAGAAGTTTCCTTTCGACATGACCTCGCAAATCCGATTCACGGCAAAGAGCGGGTATCTCTCGATCATTTATCCATGCCGCCCTTTGATTGGCAGCGGTTTTCCTGCAATCCGCAGCGTCATTCCATGAGTTCGTAACCGGATCGCGCGATTTCTGCGGAATCGGCTTTCTCGGGTGATACAACTCTGGTGGATTCTTCGCAAGGGGAGCACAACGATGCTACGGATCGCAGTCAGACGCCTTCTTTTGTTTTTTTGCCTTCTGCTTTTCCTTTCCCAATGGGCGATCGCACAAAACATCTTTCACGGAAATGCGGCACACACGGGAGTGTATTCGACTCCGGGGCCGACCCAGCTCGCGGGTGTGCAGTGGTCTTTCCATACCCGCGGAGCAATCGTAGGGTCACCCACGATTGCCGATAGCGTGGTCTACGTCGTGAGCATGGACGGGTATCTGTACGCGGTCGATCAGGAGACCGGGAAGGAAAGGTGGAAATACAAGTCGAGAGCGCCGATTGCCTCTTCCCCTGCCGTGGTTGACGGGAGCGTGTACTTCGTGTCTTCGATGGGTGCACTCGGCGCCCTCGATGCCAAGACGGGCAATATCAAATGGGTGTTGCCAACCGAATACGAGCGCAAGTTTGAGGCTAGGAACCTTCATGGATATCCGTCTGCGGCACAAACCATGCCGGATGCGTGGGACCTTTTTACTTCTTCGCCGACAGTTGTTAACGACAAGGTGTATTTCGGAAGCGGCGATGGGAACGTATATGCAGCCGACGCGCGGACCGGCGTACTCCTGTGGAAGTTCGCAACCAAGGATGTGGTACATGCTTCGCCCGCGGTGGTGGGAGGCGTGGTGTATGTCGGAAGCTGGGACAGCTACTTCTACGCCCTCGATGCCGAGACTGGACTGGAGAAATGGTCATTGAAGACCGGAGAGGATCCGGCGATTCACAATCAAGTGGGATTTCAATCCTCTCCAGCAGTGGTCGATGGCGTGGTCTACGTCGGGTGTCGAGATGCGCACGTGTATGCGATCGATGCCGCTTCGGGCCGTAAGAAGTGGGACTATCCGACCAGCAAGTCTTGGGTGATCGGGACGCCAGCGGTCCGGGACGGAGTCGTGTTGGTGGGAACATCCGACAGCTCGCGGTTCATGGCGCTGGATGCGAAAAACGGGCGGCTGAAGTGGAACTTCGATGCCAAGGCATATGTGTTCTCGTCGCCGGCAATAGCGGGGGATCTGGCATATTTTGGATCCCACAACGGCCGCTTCTATGCGGTCAACGTGAAGACCGGAAAACTGGTGTGGGAATTCGAGACCGAGGCAGCGAAGAAGGATCCCTTTAAGGTGCTCAATGCCGACGGAAGTTTGAACCAGGAAGTCTTATATGCGCCGGTGTTTGGTGATTTTGAAGACATGTATCTGGCGCTGTTCAAATTCATGAGCATCGGAGGGATTGTGTCTTCTCCCGCGCTAGACAAAGGAAAGGTCTATTTCGGGAGCATGGACGGGAATTTGTATGCGCTGCAGTAAGTTCTGTCTCAAGCAACATAGAGAGGTTCTCGCGACCCCTCAATCGCGACCCCTCACGCGACCCCTCAATCGCTTGACACTACTTCGCCTGAACTCTAATCTAGAACGTTTAGTAATTCGTGGATTTTCACCTAGCTTCTAGATGCCCGACAACTATTTCGCACGATACCTGCCGTTGCTGATCCACTTCCTGATTGCTGGCGCCTTAGCGACCGGAATGGTTCTGCTTAGCTGGATTATTGGCTATCGGCGGCCCACGCGGGCGAAACTTTCTCCTTACGAATGCGGCATGACCCCCGTCGGCGATGCGCGAGAGCGCTTCTCAGTGAAGTTCTACCTGGTCGCCATGCTGTTCATCCTGTTCGATGTGGAAGCCGTGTTTCTCTACCCTTGGGCGATTATTCTGAAAGACCTCAAGGCCATGGGACAAGGCCTGTTCGCCATCTCCGAGATGTTTATCTACATCGCGATTGTGCTTGTGGGCTTTTTCTATATATGGAAAAAGGGTGTGCTGGACTGGGGGCTGACCATCACGGATGCGAGGCGCAGATCGGAAAGGCGCCCAGCCAGTGCGGGAGGCAAGCCCTAGTGGCGCTGACACAGGCGGTCACCGACCTTGAGCAATTGAAGGGACATCCGGCGGTTGCACGTCTGGTGGCGTGGAATCCCAAGGCGGTGGAGGGGGTGAAGTTCGATCGCGACGAGATGACGCTCTATGTCGAGCGGTCGGCGATCCGGGAAGCTTGCGCCCTGCTGCGGGACGATCCCGCCTGTCCGTTCAACTATTTGTCTGATATCACCTGTGTTGATTGGTATCCGTCAGAGCCGCGTTTCCACGTGGTTTATCACCTGTTTTCGATACCCAAGAAAGAGCGCGTGCGGCTGAAGGTGAAACTGAACGGTGATGCGCCGGCGCTTGAGTCGGTCACGTCGGTCTGGCCGGGAGCCAACTATTTTGAGCGCGAAGTTTTCGACCTGTTTGGAATTCGGTTCACCGGCCATCCTTACTTAAGGCGCTTGTTGATGCCGGAGGACTGGGAAGGCCATCCGTTGAGAAAAGATTATCCGGTTGAGGGATATCGGTAGTTAAGTTCGCAAACGACACAAGAAGAAAAGCAAAGAATGGCACATCTGACGCCCACTCCAGTGCTTGAGCCCGGTCAGGACAAGACCATGATCCTGAACATGGGACCGCAGCACCCGTCTACGCACGGAGTGTTGCGCGTGCTGCTCGAGATTGACGGCGAGACAGTGGTCCGCATGATGCCGGACATCGGCTTCCTGCACACCGGGATCGAGAAGACCTGCGAGGCGAAGTTCTATCAGCAGGTGGTGCCGCTCACAGACCGTATCGATTATCTCTGCCCGATGACCAACAATCTCTGCTATGTGCTGGCGGTTGAAAAATTGCTTGGGTTGGAGATCCCACCGCGCGCGCAGTGGATTCGGGTGATGATGAATGAATTGACCCGCATTAACTCGCACCTGGTGTGGCTGGGCACACATGCCATGGACATCGGCGCGATGACGGTCTTTCTCTATTGCTTCCGGGAGCGCGAAGACATCTTGCGTTTGTTCGAAGCAATCAGCGGGCAGCGCATGATGACCTCGTACTTCCGCATTGGGGGCATCGCGCTAGAGCCGCCGCTAGGATTCTTTGATCGTCTGCGGAAATTCGCCGACCGCTTCCCTTCCCGCGTTGATCAATATGAAGGACTTCTAACTGGGAATCCAATCTGGCAAATGCGCACGAAAGGTGTTGCGAAGATTTCTGCGGAAGACGCGATTGCACTGGGCGCAAGTGGACCGACCTTGCGCGGCAGCGGGATTGATATCGATCTGCGGCGCGACATGCCATACACGGGATACGAGAACTTCAAGTTCGAAGTGCCGCTTGGCAAAGAAGGCGACGTGTTCGACCGCTACATGTGCCGGGTGGCTGAATTGCGCGAGTCGATCGGAATTGTTAAGCAGGCGCTAGATGGATTGCCGTCGGGACCGGTAAAGGCAAATGCGCCCAAGGTGGTCCTGCCGGATCGCGAGAAGATGAAGACGGAGATGGAGTCGCTCATCTACCATTTCAAGATCATCACCGAAGGTTTTCAGGTTCCCGAAGGCGAGGTCTACATGGCCGTCGAATCACCTCGCGGCGAGATGGGGTATTACGTCGTGAGCGACGGATCCTCGAAGCCCTATCGTGTGCATATGCGCTCGGCTTGCCTGGCGAACATGCAGACGCTGCCGACCATGTGCGAAGGGCGCTTGATCGCGGACGTTGTGGCGGCCATCGGAAGCATTGACATTGTGCTGGGAGAAATTGACCGATAGTCGTCGGTCGACCCCGATGAGATTTTCAGACCAATTCGAGACGCGCTTCACCGAGATGCTCACGCATTATCCGACCAAGCGCTCCGTGCTTGTGCCCACGCTGCTTTTCGCGCAGGATGAGGTTGGATTTCTGTCCGACGAGGTTATCGCCGAAATCGCCGGCCGCCTGGGGTTGACCGAGCTCGATGTTCGCAACGTGATCAGTTACTACTCGATGCTGACTACGAAGCCGCGGGGAAAATTTAACGTGCAGGTGTGCACCAACATCGCTTGCCTTTTGCGGGGCGGCGAGGAACTCCTGGAGCATTGCGAGGAGAAACTCGCGATCGGTCATAAAGGCACGACGCCGGATGGCGTATTCTCGCTCGAAGAAGTGGAGTGCATTGGCGCTTGCAGCTGGGCGCCAGCAATTCAGGTGAATTACGACTTTCACGAAAACCTAACCCCGGAGAAGCTCGACAAGGTTCTGGACGAATACAGGAAGAAAAGTACACATTAACTTGAATCCGTGAGGTCTCGGCTCATTGCATCCTTGGCCACTGCAGCCAAATGCGCTTGGGTGGCCCAATCAAGGACAAGATGCAATGACTCAACGGCTCAATGGTTCAATGATTCAATTACATGGCTGACTTGGTTTCCCATCCCGACGAGGTACGTGTAGTTTCAAAGCGCTTTGGACAAGGCGCAACGAATATCGACCGCTATCTCGAGCTCGACGGCTACAAAGCCGTCCAAAAGGCGCTTGGGATGCAGCCGGACGCAATCATTAATGAGGTTAAAAACTCGGGGCTGCGAGGTCGTGGCGGCGCCGGATTTAACACCGGACTGAAGTGGTCCTTCGTTCCGAAAACTTCTGCCAAACCAAAATACATTCTGTGCAACGGCGACGAGAGCGAACCCGGCACCTGCAAGGACCGGCTGATCTTTGAGCATGACCCCCATGCCGTGATTGAGGGCGTAATGATTGCCGGGCTCGCGGTGGGCGCGGCGTCAGGTTACATTTACATCCGCGGTGAGTACCGGTACCTCTCGGAAATCATGCAGAAGGCCATCGCCGACGCCTACAGGAAGGGTTTCCTCGGCAAGAACATCTTTGGCAGCGGACGCGATTTCGAAGTTTACTGGCACGGCGGCGCGGGAGCATACGAGGTCGGCGAGGAGTCGGCGCTCATGGAGTCGCTCGAGGGCAAGCGCGGAGTGCCGAGAATTCGACCTCCCTTCCCTGCTGTCGTGGGACTGTGGGGCGGACCGACGGTCATCAACAACGCCGAGACCCTCGCCAGCGTCCCTCACATTGTTCTGGGGGGCGCAGAATGGTTCGCGAACCTGGGCACGCCCAAAAATGGCGGTACGCGGCTGTTCTGCCTGGGCGGACATCTCAATAAACCCGGGGTTTACGAATTGCCGATGGGTTACAACCTGCGGAAGATGATCTATGACGTCGGCGGCGGAATTCCCAACGGGCGCAAGCTGAAGGCGGTGGTTCCAGGCGGCTCCAGTTGCCCCCTACTGACGGAAAGCGAAATCGATGTCCCGATGGATTTCGATTCCTTGATGAAGATCGGCAGCATGCTGGGATCGGGAGGACTGGTTGTCGTCGACGACAGCACCTGCATGGTAAAGTTCGCGCTGCGCATAATGAAGTTTTACCAGCACGAAAGCTGCGGATGGTGCATCCCGTGCCGCGAAGGCACCGACTGGCTGAAGAAGACTCTGCTTCGGTTTCATGCGGGCGGCGGGATCAAGAAGGACATCGATAATATTCTGTACTTGTCTGAGAACATGCTGGGACGTACGTTCTGCCCCCTAGGCGATGCAGCGGCGTTGCCGACGATTTCGATTGTGAAGAAGTTCCGAAAAGAATTTGAGGATCACTTGGAGGGACGGCCTTGTCCGTTTGAGAAGGCTGGCGCGGTGGTAAGGCTGCCGGTATTCGCTTAGACGCGCCCGCAAAAGGCTAAAAACCGCAGCCAACGGGAAGTTAAAGAAGGTATAGAGGAAACGCAGAGCAAGTCGGATGAGGTTCAAGACAGGGTCTAGATGGCTGAAGCTCCCAAACTCGTAAACATTACGGTCGACGGCAAGGTGGTCTCGGCGCCAGCGGGCAGCTTGCTGATCGAGGCCTGCAAGACCGTCGGCATCGAGGTTCCATCGTTCTGCTACTACCCCAACCTGTCGCTGCAGGGCGCGTGCCGCATGTGTTTGGTGCGGATTGAGAAAATGCCGAAGCTGCAAACGGCATGCACGACTGGGATCACCGAAGGCATGGTGGTGACAACCGACAGCGACGAGATCCGACAGGCGCGCAAGAGCATGATCGAACTGCTGCTCGGAAACCATCCACTGGATTGCCCAGTGTGCGACGCGGGTGGCGAGTGCGAACTCCAGGACATGACGTTCTCCTACGGTGCTGCCGAATCGAAGTTCATCGACATCAAAAACCATCGCGACGAACAACAGTGGTCGCCGGTGGTTTACTTCGATCGTCCGCGCTGTATTCTCTGCTACCGCTGCGTGCGCGCCTGTGGCGAGGGCATGGACGTTTGGGCGCTAGGGATCGAAAACCGTGGGTCGAGTTCAACGATCGTCCCGAACTTTGGCGATCACCTGGAGTGCGAAGAGTGCGGCATGTGCATCGACATATGCCCCGTCGGCGCGCTAACCTCGGGCGCCTATCGCTACAAGACCCGCCCGTGGGAGATGAACCACGTCGGCACGACCTGCACCCACTGTGGGGATGGCTGCAAGACGACATTAGGGGTGCGCCGCTCCGACACCGGAATGGAAATCGTTCGCGGAGACAATCGCGACAAGAGCGGCATCAACGGGGACTTCCTCTGCATTAAGGGACGCTACGCCTTCGACTTCGCCAAGCACGAAGATCGACTGATGCAGCCACTGGTGAAGAAAGGCGAACGGTTGGTTAGCGCGACCTGGGAAGAGGCGTTCGAACTGGTGGGCAAGAAATTTAAGGACATCTGTGATCGCGAGGGTGGCCGGGCGATTGGCGTCATCGGCTCAACCCGCACCACCAATGAAGAGAACTATGTGCTGCAGAAGTTCGCGCGCGTGGTGCTGGGGACGAACAATGTGGACCACCAGCGGACGGCCGATCTCCCCGCCTTTGCTTCCGCCGTGCATGGCAAGTCCAAACTAACCGCCAGCATGCGCGAGGTGGCATCTGCGCCAGCGATCCTGCTGATTGGAAACGACCCGACGAACCAACATCCGCTGCTCGCCTGGCAGATTCGCCAGAACGTTCGCCTCAACAAGGCGCGGTTGTATGTGGTCACCGACCGCGACATCAAGCTGAGCCGGCAGGCGGTTGCGGTGGCGCGAGTCGCGGCCGGCCAATACAGCGAGTTGGTTTCATCAGGGCTTGGCGCCCTGGGAGAAAAGCTCCGTACCGAGCAGGGGCTTGTAATTGCCTTTGGATCTGAATTGAGAGGGGCCGGCGTGCACGCGCTTGTCAAGTTTGCTGCCAGCCTTCCCGGAGCAAAGTTGATTTGCCTCGCGGACTATTCGAACTCGCGAGGGGCAGCGGACATGGGACTCTATCCCGATCTGCTTCCAGGCTATTTCCCCCTCTCCGACGCGGGTAGGTTCAAGGAGTGGGGCGTGATTCCGGCTCAGCCGGGGATGGCGATTCCTCAGATGGTGGAGGCTGCCCGGTCAGGATCGCTCCAGGGACTCTACGTAGTGGGGGCAAATCCCATCGGCCGGCTGGGCGTTGACCCCTCGGCTCTCAAGAACACGTTTGTCGTGGTTCAGGACATGTTCTTGACGGAAACTGCTGCGCTCGCCGATGTCGTCCTTCCCGCGGCAAATTCCTACGAGAAATCCGGAACATTCACCAACACCTGCGGCGACATTCAGATTGTGAAGAAGGCTGGCGAGGTGACCACGACCAAACCCGACTTCGAGATGATTGTTCGCATAGCGGATGCGATGGGATTCGATGTTCATAAACTTGTCCCGTTTGGGCACGGCGTTCGTGCCGACATGGGGCAATCTCGCGGCGCCCAGTCGGGTGAGGCGGATCAGCACAGCGTTTGGCTTGAGGCGCATGGGCTCGAGCCGAAGATGAATCCGTTCGATCCCATGGCGACCCTGGATGAAATTCAGCGGCTAGTGCTGGGATATGAGGTTTCGCGAATCGATCTGGCAGCGGGTAACGATCAGCACACTGCGATTGAGGTGATGGGAACGGGGGTAGCTCAGGATCCCGGACTTCTCGCGCCGGCAAACAACAATCTGTTCAGCTCGGGTACGCTGGGACGGTACTCGGCCGTCTTGAATTCTGTTATCGAAAACAAGAATCTTGAACCGGCAGAAGTGCCGGTGGACTGAAACGAAGTGGCTAGCGGCTCGTAGTCGCATGGGGATCGAGCGATCTGCTGCACCCTGCACTACCAGAAGCTTCAACCGCCGCGAAATTGCAGAAGAACGTGGCACCGACAACTGAGAACTGACTTGAGCCTAACTTTCTTCATCCTTGTTTCGCTAATTAAGGTTGTACTGGTCATCTTTGTGCTCCTGACCGCGGTCGCCTACACCGTTTGGCTGGAGCGCAAGGTGGTCGGACACATGCAGAACCGTTGGGGACCCACACGGGTCGGGCCGTTTGGACTGCTGCAGCCTGCCGCGGATGGAATCAAGTTCTTGTTTAAAGAAGACCTGACGCCGCCGCACGTGTACAAACCGCTGTACATCGCAGCTCCCATGATTGCGGTGATCTTTGCCATCACGTCGATTGCCGTGATTCCTTTTGGTAATTCGGTGCAGGTCTTTGGTCACGAAATTCCGCTGCAGATTACCGACGTCAATATTGGGCTGTTGGTGGTACTCGGGATCACGTCGCTCGGCGTGTATGGCGTGGCCCTCTCGGGATGGTCATCGAACAGCAAGTATTCCCTGCTGGGTGGATTGCGTGCCAGCGCACAGATGGTCAGTTACGAAATTGCCCTCGGACTGTCGCTCGTCGGAGTTTTGATTCTGGCGGGAACCTTCAGCTTGCGGGGAATCGTGGATGCGCAAGCAGGACACTTCTGGGGATTCATTCCCAACTGGTTCATTTTCCGCGGCGGACAGATTGTCGGTTTCTTCATTTATTTGACGGCTGCTTATGCGGAAACCAACCGCATACCGTTTGACCTGCCCGAAGCCGAGACCGAGCTGGTGGCCGGCTATCACACCGAGTACAGTGCGATGAAATTTGCCATGTTCTTCATGGCTGAGTACTCGAACATGATCACCGTCGCATGCCTGGCGTCGCTGCTGTTCTTGGGCGGATGGCGGGGACCGGTGTTTGGCCCGGACTGGCTGCAGGCAATCCTGCCCGTGTTCTGGTTCGCGCTACGCATTTTCGTGTTCCTCTTTATCTATATATGGGTTCGTGGGACGTTGCCGCGTTTCCGGTACGATCAGTTGATGGCGTTTGGTTGGAAATTCTTGTTGCCAATCGCGATAGCGAATTTGGTGATCACGGCATTGGTAGTGGCATTGAAGTAAGTTCCTAGTTATCAGTTCCAAGTTCCCGTCAGCTCTCAGCAAATCCCGGGAAGGGACCTGGGACTTTGAGAGCCGTTAACGGGAAACCATAATCATGTTGCATCTCGTCCTATTTTCGGTGTTTGGCCTGATCTGCGTGGCGGGTGCGGTAAACCTGCTGTTGCAGAAGCATCCCATCAACAGTGCGCTTTCGCTGGTGGTGGTGATGGCGTCGCTCGCAGTGGAATACTTGCTGCTGGGCGCAGAATTCGTCGCAGCCGTTCAGGTGATCGTTTATGCCGGCGCCATCATGGTGCTGTTCGTCTTCGTCATCATGCTGCTCAACGCCGGCGAGGAAGAACATACCAGCGGAAGCACAGTCGCTTGGTTGCTTGGGATCCCGGGTTTACTGACAGGCGCGGTTCTCGTTTGCTGGGTGGTGCTGAGACATTCGGGTGGCGGAGAAATCGCCATCGGCGCTCTTCCAGGTTATCCGAGGGAGATCGCGCAACTGCTTTTTCATGAGTTCCTGCTTCCCTTCGAGGTCACGTCGATTCTGGTCTTGATCGCGATCATGGGTGCAGTCGTGCTCGCTGCCCGGCCTGAGTCCGTGCAGGAATCGAAGAGGGAGGGCTGATTGGTTCCCCTTTCCTACTACCTGGTGCTGAGCGCAGTCCTGTTCACCTGCGGGATGGCGGGATTCCTGATAAAGCGCAACATCATCACCATCTTCATGTCGATTGAGCTCATGCTCAATGGTGTGAACCTGTCGTTTGTCGCGTTCGCAGCGAAATGGGGAATGCTCCATCACAGGCTCGCCCTGAGCGGACAGGTGTTCGTCTTTTTCGTCATGGTCGTCGCCGCCGCGGAGGCTGCCGTCGGGCTGGCCATCATCATTGCGGTGTTCCGCACGCGTGGGACATTGAATATCGACCAGGTGAACCTACTCAAACTATGACCGAGAACCTTCACCTCTGGATCATCCCGTTGCTACCGCTGGCCGGTGCCGCTATCAACGGCCTACTCGGGAAGCGTTTCTCCCGGAGCACGGTAGCAACCGTCGCGCTGACCTTCTGCGGGGCAGCATTCGCATGGGCATTGTGGGTGGCATCAAGATTCTCTTCCCTCCAGACGATGCCCTACGTCGAGACCGTTGCCACCTGGTTGAGATCCGGAAGCTTTCAAGCTGACTACGCTTTCGCGCTCGACCAGCTTGCCATGGTGATGCTGCTGGTTGTCACCGGCGTCGGCTTCCTTATCCATATCTATTCCGTCGGATACATGTGGGAGGAAGGCGGATTCTATCGTTTCTTCTCCTACCTGAACCTGTTCATGTTCTTCATGCTCACCCTGGTACTGGCCAGTAACTACCTTTTGATGTTTGTCGGGTGGGAAGGAGTGGGCCTTGCGTCCTACTTGTTGATCGGATTCTATTTCACGCGAGATTCCGCCGCATCGGCAGGCAAGAAAGCATTCATCGTTAACCGCATCGGCGATTTCGGGTTCCTCATCGCACTCTTCCTGATCATTCAGCACTTCGGAACTTTGGATTTCGGCAAGGTGTTCGAGGCGGTGAAACCGTACTCTCCCGAGACCTCCGGCACTGGATTCCTTACCGCGATTGCCTTGCTCCTGATGGTCGGCGCCTGCGGCAAGTCAGCACAGATTCCGCTCTATGTCTGGCTGCCGGACGCCATGGAGGGCCCGACTCCGGTTTCCGCGCTGATTCACGCGGCGACCATGGTGACCGCCGGCGTGTACATGGTCGCACGCTCGCATTTGATCTTCGAGCATGCGCCAAGCGCGTTGATGGTGGTCGCAATTATTGGAGTCCTCACGGCATTCTTTGCCGCGACCATCGGCATTGCGCAGACCGATATCAAGAAGGTGCTGGCCTACTCCACCATCTCCCAGCTTGGATACATGTTTCTGGCCTGCGGCGTGGCGGCGTTTTCGGCCGGCATCTTTCACCTGATGACGCACGCGTTTTTCAAGGGCCTACTGTTCCTGGCGGCTGGTTCCGTGATTCACGCGATCGGCGGCGAGCAGGACATGCGCAAAATGGGGGGCTTGCGCAAGCAAATTCCGTGGACATTCTGGACGATGACGGTGGCTACGTTTGCCATCGCCGGAATTCCACCCCTGGCAGGCTTTTTCAGCAAGGACGAAATATTGTGGCGGTCTTACGAAGCGAACTGGGTGTACTGGCTGGTAGGACTGGTTACCGCCTTTATCACCTCCTTCTACATGTTCCGGCTGTGGTTCATGACTTTCTTTGGAGACTATCGTGGAGCGGCTTCCCCACACGCTCAGCATGCCGCGCATGACTCGCATGATGCGCAAGCCGGAGCGTCCGCGACGCATGGCCATGGACACGGAGCAATTCATGAGAGTCCAAAGTTAATGCTGATCCCTCTCGTGATCCTTGCCGTGCTTTCTTTCGCCGGCGGATGGATCGGAATTCATAATCGGTTCGCAAACTTTCTCGAGCCCGTTTTCCATTTGAGCGAAACTGCGGCCACCACCTTTGGAGGCCGCGCGGCAACACCCAGAGTCGCAGAAGGCACGGAACTTGAAACCACACTCATGGCTATTTCCGTGGCCGCCGCAGCGTTGGGCTTCTTCCTGGCGTATCTCCTATACCACAGAAAGCCACATTTGCCGGAACGGATTGCGAGCTCTATCCATGGCCTGTATAGCGCGGTCGCGAACAAATATTGGGTGGATGAGATGTACGCGGCGATTTTCGTCAAACCCTTGGTCGCGATTTCGACCCTGGTGTTCTGGCGCGGAGTGGATCAGACCGTCATTGATGGCACACTGAACGGCGGGGCGGCCGGAGCACGCGAATTATCTGACGAAGTTCGCCACATGCAGTCCGGGAATCTGCGGTCGTACGCGGGATGGATCGCAATCGGTGCGGCGTGCGTGTTGGCCTACATGGTCTGGATGGGTACGAGATGAACTGGCTCGATCAACACATATTGACGCTCATAACGTTCACCCCCGCAATTGGCGGACTTCTCTTGATGCTGGCGCCACGCCGTGACCGCGAGATTCGCTGGTTTGCGTTGCTCGTGTCGTTCATCGCATTCATCGCATCACTGCATTTGCCAGCCCACTTTCATCGTGACCAGATGGGATTTCAGTTCGACCAAAACGTTCTCTGGATCAGCCGGCCAAATATCCACTACCACATGGGAATTGATGGAATTTCCCTGTGGCTTGTGTTGCTGACCACGTTCCTCACGCCGCTTTGCGTGCTGATTTCGTGGACCTCAATTCACGAGCGGGTGAAAGAATTCTTCATTCTGCTGCTCGTTCTCGAAACCGCCCTGATCGGAGTATTCGTCGCCCTCGATCTGTTCCTCTTCTATTTCTTCTGGGAAGCAACGCTGGTTCCGATGGCGCTGCTGATCGGAACTTACGGGCACGGACGTCGCGTGTATGCCGCGGTCAAATTCTTCCTGTACACCATGATCGCTTCGGTGTTCATGCTGGCGGGCATTCTTTGGTTGTACGCGAAGACGGGGAGCTTTGACTTCGTGGTTCTACAGAACGCGTTGCACAACGGATCCGTACCCGACTATGTTGGCAATGCTCCTCTGCTGCTCTTCCTGGGGTTCTTTGTCGCCTTCGCGGTTAAGGTTCCGCTCTTTCCTTTTCACACCTGGCTTCCGGACGCGCACGTGGAAGCTCCGACGGCCGGCTCCGTACTCCTGGCCGGCGTGCTGCTGAAGATGGGTACCTACGGAATGCTTCGTTTCAATCTCGGCTTGTTCCCCGAGCAGTCGCGATCGAACGCCCCATGGATTGCGGTGCTGGCGCTGATTGGAATTGTCTATGGCGCGCTGGTGGCAATGGTGCAGCCGAACATGAAGAAGCTGATCGCGTACTCCTCCATCAGCCACTTGGGTTTTGTGGTTTTAGGAGTGTTCAGCTTTACCCAGGCGGGACTAAACGGCGCAATGTTTATCATGCTGGCGCACGGGATTTCGACCGGGGGCCTCTTCATGCTGGCGGGAATCCTCTATGAGAGGCGCCATACCTATGAAATCTCGGAGTTCGGCGGGCTGGCGACTCCCATGCCGGCTTATGCGAGGTTCTTCCTGGTCGTCTTGCTAGCTTCGGTCGGACTACCGCTGCTGAATGGGTTCATTGGTGAATTCCTCGCCCTGAGCGGAGCTTTTCAGGCAAAGACGTGGTGGGGAATCGTGGGTGCAACCGGCGTGATCTGGAGCGCGTGTTATCTGCTGTGGATGTATCAACGGGTTTTCTTCGGCCAAGTGAAACACGAAGAGAACAACCGGCTTCCGGACCTGAATCTGCGAGAGAAGACAGCGTTGTGGCCCACGGTCGTGATGGCGCTCGCCATGGGCGTAGCTCCGATGCTTTGGCTGAATGGAATCGATCGCGCGGTCCACAACATCCTCTCGTCGAATCCTGAGAAAAACATCAGCATCACGGGCGAGCGCGCTCGGCCCGCACCCGAACTGGCCAGCAAGGTGGTGCGCCAGTGATGCTCGCTCTTCAAGCCATGAACCCGATCCCCCAAGGCCCCGACTACGTCAGCATTCTTCCTGAGATCGTCCTTTCGATTTTTGGACTGTTGATCATGATGCTCGATCCGGTTATGGACGAGCGCCGAAGCCAGCGCACTCTCGGCGGAATCGCTTTAGTTGGCGGCGTGCTTGCTTTGGCCGCGACGGTGTTTCAAGGACATTACCTGGCGCACACCGGCTTCGCCGGCTTTGCCTTCTGGAACATGGTGAAGATTGATGCATTTAGCATCTTTTTCCACTTTGTCGTTGCGGTGGTCACGATTTTGGTCATCCTCGCGTCCTACGAGTATATGGAGGTGCAGCAGATTCGCGCGGGCGAGTACTACGGGTTGCTGCTGTTTGCAGCCGTTGGCATGGACCTGATGTCATCCGCCGTCGAACTGGTACTGATCTTCATCGCGCTAGAAATTTCATCGATCGCAACTTACATCCTGGCGGGATTCCGGAGGCGGTCGGCAATCAGTGCTGAGTCGTCGGTAAAGTATTTTCTGCTCGGGTCCTTTGCTACGTCATTCTTTCTTTACGGCGTGGCCATGATGTATGGGGCAACGGGATCGACCAGCATTTCAGTCATTGCCGATTCGATGGCGCAGTTTGAGATCAGCGGGCATGGGCCTTTGCTGGCGTATCTTGGGGTCGGGCTAATGTTTGTCGGCTTGGGGTTCAAGGTAGCGGCCGCACCGTTCCATATCTGGACACCGGATGTGTACGAAGGCGCGCCTTCGCCGGTCGTGGCGTTCATGTCAACCGCGCCCAAAGCAGCCGTTTTCGCTGTTCTTCTTCGCGTCATGTTCCAGGCGCACGCTCCCGGGCGCCTCGTGCTGATCTGGATGGCGGCGGCACTCTCGATGACCATCGGCAATATTGCGGCGCTCATACAAGATAATGTGAAGCGGCTACTCGCCTATTCCTCGATTGCGCACGCGGGATATTTGTTGGTAGCGTTTGCGAGCCTGCCGGAGAACGGGATCCCGGCTGCCATGTTCTACGCGGCGTCTTATGCCGTGATGAATGTAGGAGCTTTTGCGGTTGTCGGACATTTCGCCAGTCACGGTGAGCGTTACGTCATCATCGAAGATTACGCTGGCCTCGGCAAGCGCTCTCCCCTGCTCGCGGCAGTGTTTACCATGTTCCTGCTCTCGTTAATTGGCATCCCCATGTTCGGTGGGTTCTTTGCGAAGTTCTATGTGTTCAGCGCGGCGTTACAGTCGCGGCTGGTTGGCTTGGTGATTGTGGGCCTGCTGAACAGCGCGGTGGCAGCCTATTACTACCTGCGAATCATCGTTGTGATGTACATGCGGGAACCTCGTGAGGCGGTGCCGGTAACCCCGATTCCGGCCGGGCTGGGTTTTGCGCTCACTTTGAGCCTTGCTTTGACCATCTATCTTGGCGTTCTCCCGAACCGGGTGCTCGAGTATGCCAGCCGCTCGGTGGGACTGCTGAGATAAGCCGTCGACCATCCGCAACCAGAACATCTTCAAACCTGCGCCCTGCCCTCCCACTGAATTGCTCCCCTCTCTCGGCGAGCTAATCTGCAACCTTGGCAGTGGGCATTTCGGCGCTTAGCAGCTTCAGGCGCGGCTCCCGGGTGAGAGCCGCCATGACTTCGCGCATGAGGCGATCGTCCATCTCGCTCGCCTGGTCAAGAGGCACCGGGTAACGAATGTCGGCTTCAATCCCCGAGGCGATGTAGTGCAGACGAATTTTCGGCTTCAGGTCGGCGGAAGAGATTGTGGTCAGGCTTACTTCCATGGAGCGGCGTTGGGCTTCAATGCTATCGCGATACTCGCTGAGGGCATCATCGACCGCTTGGGAAATGCGTTCTTTGGCAGCATGGTAATCGGTATCGGGCGATAGCGTGAGTTTCAGCTCGTGCCACAGGAAATTCGTTCCCGGTATTTGTTTAAACAGACCTGCGGTGGGCTGGAACACAATCGAGTTCGAAAGAGCAACCACGCGCCCGGTGGGCTGCGAATCTCCCGGGCCAGCGAGTTCCATCACATGGATGCGAACCAAGCCAATGTCAACCACTTCGCCTGTTACGCCCGCGATTTGCACGCGGTCCCCGACGCGAATCCCATACTTCCCGATCAAGAAGAAATACGCTACTACCGAAACGATGACGTTCTGTAATGCGACGGCAACCCCGGCCGTGATCAGACCAGCGAAGGTGACCGCAGACCCCAATTGGGTCGCGAATGCAAACACGACAATCAGAACGATCGCGATCCACATCAGCACCCGACGCAACAGCAAGAACTGATAGCGGCGGCGGGAGTCGTGCACGTAGCGGAACGTGGTGCGGCGCCAAATTTCGCCGACAGCAAGCACGATTGCGATGAGTGTGCACAAAACGCCCAGGCGAAGAAGAAGCAGGCGAAGTTCTTCATGCCACTGGTCGCGTACGTTCTCGCTCCAATTGTTCAGGCTGCGCTGATAGACATCGAGCAACACGCCGATCTTACTCAAGGGCAGCAGGAGGCCCGAGGCTTGCTTGAATTGTGAGGTCAAAGCATCGATCTGTTGCCGTTGTTGCCCCAGTTCGGCCACGCCGGCCGTGTCGGCGGCACTGAATAGTTGATCGCCCTGGTGGATCAAGTCGCGGAGATTGTCCAGGATAGGTTTGCGAAAAGCCTTGAGGTCCTTGGCAAGCTCGCCGGTCGAATAGGCTTCGTCTCCCAAAGTGTGCCGCTTTGCGGACAAACGAATGAGGTCGGCTGATAGCCCCCAGATTCCTGATGGTTGGACTTTCTTGGCTACTGCGTTGTTGGAGGAGGAAGACGGCTCGGGAGTCGTTGCCGCTTGACCGGTGCCCTGGGGATGGCTGAGCGATGAAGGCACGGAGCGTGCCAGCTCCTCAATCTGTGCCCGCAAGCCTGCGCTGCCGGTGCCGCTGTTACTACTGGCGACGAATTCCAACATGCCGTTGAGGGCATCACGACGCGCTTGAATCAGATTGATCTCGCTTTCTAACTCCGCAACCTGCGACTCGAGAAGCTTGCGGCTCGCAGATGTGGACTTTAGGAGCTTCTGCCGTGCGTCCTCGAGTTCCTTCTGAGTTCCCTGCAGGTCCTGGTCCGCTTTGGCTGCGCCCTGCGCCAGGCGCAGATACTGGTCGGAAATTGGGGCCTGAGCTTGGGCCTGAGTCTTCGTTGGTTTGGACAGAAGTTGCGCCTGAGCACGCGCATACTCGAAGGCGAGTTGCAGCAGCTGATCGGCGACTCTGCGATTTTCCTCAATGTAGGTAAGATCCGCCGGTTCGGTTGCAATCTGCTGTTCGACAACCCGTTGCCGATACCAGGCAATCGTGCGGCTCAGGAATTCGATAATTTCGGAAGGCTGGATGGCTGCAGCGCCGGGTGTCGAAGGCGTGGTGGAGCTCGAGGGTGGGTTCTGGGAGGCTGTACAAGGCAGCAGCCCCAGGCTCATAACAGCAGTTGCAACAATTCGATACCCATGATTCATTATCAATCGCATGAAGCTCCCTCACGCCCGGCGAAGTGTCAGTCTAACTCTTTCGAACCGAGCGCAGTCCCGTCGAAGGGGCATGCGGGTTGGCAGACTTTCCACCATCGGGACCCGTCGATTTTCCGAACTGTTAATCACGTATTCATCGTCCTTTAACCACTGCGCCGCTTAAATCTAAAGTTGAGAATCCATCTAGCTCAGGAGATGACAACTTGAAGAGGATCCTTCCCCTTATCGCGTTGCTGGCCGTAGCACTTCCCTCCGCGGCGCAGACGAAGTTGAACGCAGCGGGAGCCACCTTCCCTAACCCGATTTATTCCAAGTGGTTTAGTACCTACCACCAGATGCATCCTGAAGTCGAGATCAACTATCAATCGATTGGCAGCGGTGGAGGTATTGCGCAATTGAAGGCGGGAACCGTGGACTTCGGCGCCAGCGACATGCCTCTCGATGATACGAAAGTGAAGCAAATGCCGATGCCGTTCCTGCAACTGCCCACGGTTTTGGGTTCCGTGGTGCCGGCCTACAACGTTCCCGAAGTGAAGGCGGAGATCAAGTTCACCCCGGAGATTCTGGCAGGGATTTATCTCGGCGCCATCAATAAATGGAATGACAAGGCGATCGCCGCCGCAAACCCCGGTGTGAGCCTCCCTGACAAAAGCATCGTTGTGGTGCATCGATCTGATGGTAGCGGTACGACGTTCGTGTTTACCGACTATCTCTCGAAGGTTAGTTCGGATTGGAAAGGCCGAGTGGGTAGCAACACGTCGGTGAGCTGGCCGGTGGGAATGGGTGCCAAGGGTAACGAAGGCGTAGCCGGCATGATTCGCGGCATGGATGGTGCGATTGGATATGTCGAGCTGATCTACGCACTGCAGAATAAAATCACCTACGGTCCGGTCAAGAATGCTGCCGGCAACTTCATCAAGGCAAGTTTGGAATCAACCACAGCAGCGGCCGCGGGCGCGAAGATGCCGGGACCCAATGATTTCAGGGTCTCCATCACCAACGCCACCGGGAAAGAGGCGTATCCGATCTCCACCTTCACTTACCTCTTGATCCCGACACAGTGGAAGGACCAGAACAAGGGCAAGATCGTCACCGATTTCCTTGAGTGGATGTTGAATGAAGGACAGTCGATGACCGTGCAGCTTAGCTATGCGCCCCTTCCAGATTCCGTGAAGGAGATGGAGAAGGCTGCTCTTAAAAACATTCGCTAGTTCCCTCTGCCTGATGTGCTTGCTATGCCCCCAGCGGCACATCAGGCCTTTTCATCATCCTTTAACACGCTGTTGATACCGTGAGATTTGGCATTCTGGCCTGCACAGGGATGGTGTGCAAGCCGTACGAGGCAGGAACGGAATGGGAGCACTCCCTGAGAGGCAGTTTTCAGGACCGGGAACAGCGAGAGGCTTCGACCCTCCGGACACGAAGATGGAAACATCGGAAACACCCGAGATCTCGCTGGTGACCAGTACCCGCAAGGCTCCAGCCTGGCAACGCTCTGTGTTTAACCTGGACAACGGCTTCCGGGGACTGATGCTGTTGGCGGCCCTGTCTGTTCTGGCGATCGTCGGGCTGATCGTCATCGAGTTGTTGCAACGCTCGGCAATGGCTTGGCACGCCTTCGGCTTGCATTTCTTCGTAACCAGCGCTTGGGATCCGGTCTCTGGCGAGTACGGCGCTGTTCCCTTCATCTACGGAACCCTAGTTTCCTCGCTGATTGCGCTGATCATTGCCGTCCCGCTGGCCGTCGCCGTGGCTGTATTCGTGACCGAGATGTGTCCCCAGGCCCTGCGCAAGCCGATTGGCTATGCCACCGAATTGCTGGCAGCAATCCCCAGCGTCATCTATGGACTCTGGGCGATGTTCATCCTGGTGCCTCTTTTCAGGGTGTATATCCAGCCCTGGTGCATGAACTATCTGGGCTGGACAGGATTGTTTGAAGGACCGCCTTATGGCGTCGGGATGCTTACGGCTGGCACGGTGCTGGCGATCATGATCATTCCGATCATTTCCTCAATCACCCGCGAGGTACTGTCGGTCGTCCCACAGCATCAGCGGGAGGCGGCGCTCGCCTTAGGGGCGACAAGATGGGAGATGATTCGGGTTGCGGTGCTGCGCAATGCCCGCGCCGGGATTGTCGGCGCGATCATCCTGGGACTGGGACGTGCTTTGGGCGAAACCATTGCCGTAACCATGGTGATCGGCAACAACCCGCAGATTGTGAAATCTCTGCTTGCCCCGGGATACACAATGGCCAGCGTGATTGCTAACGAGTTCGCGGAAGCGCCCGATGATCTCTACCGCAGCGCTCTCATGGAAGTCGGCCTGGCGCTGTTCCTGGTCACAATTGTTGTCAATATCCTTGCCGGGCTGATGGTGTGGACGGTAACTCGCGGAAACCCCACGAGGTCCCATGCCTAGCCGCTATGTTCAGTTACGACGGCAGATTACGGACAAGTTTTTTACCGGCCTAGCTGCTGGCCTGTCGGTGATCGTAATTACCGCGTTGATTGCGATTTTCGCTTACCTGGTCTTGAGAGGCGCGGGCTCGGTTAACTGGGCATTCTTTACCCAGATCCAAAAGCCTGTCGGCGAACAGGGCGGCGGAATGGCGAATGGGATCCTCGGCTCAATGATGATCCTGGCAATTGCAAGTTGTATAGGCGTGCCCATCGGTATTGGGGCAGGCGTATACCTGGCGGAATTCGGCCGCGGACGACTGGGGCGACTGGTGAGGTTTACTGCCGACGTCCTGAACGGAGTGCCCTCGATTGTGATCGGAATGGTGGCCTGGGGCTTGGTTGTTGTGCAGCAGAGACACTTCTCCGCCTTTGCGGGAGGCGTGGCGTTAGCAATCATGATGATTCCTACGGTATGCCGCGCCACCGAAGAAATGCTCTTGCTCGTTCCGCAAGCGGTTCGAGAAGCTGCTTTCGGGCTCGGCATTCCCCAGTGGCGCACCACCTTGTCGATCATTCTGCCCACCGCGAGAGCGGGAATCGTAACCGGAGTGATGCTAGCTTTTGCCCGGGTGGCGGGAGAAACGGCGCCTCTGCTGTTCACCGCCTTCGGCAATCAATTCTGGAATCTGAGGCCGACAGAACCGATCGCCGCCATGCCATTGCAGATCTACACCTACGCGCTGTCGCCCTACGATGAGTGGCACCGGCAGGCCTGGGCGGGCGCTTTAGTGCTGGTGGCCCTGATCGTTGGAACCACGACCCTGGTACGGTTTGTATTCCTGCGGCGCATGCTGGGAGGAGCACGGTAGCTATGCCCACCGCTGTCGAGGTACGCAATCTGAAGGCCTGGTTTGGCAAGGCCGAGGCCCTGCATGGCATCAACATGAGCGTGGAGCAGAACCATGCCACCGCCGTGATTGGCCCTTCTGGATGCGGGAAGTCGACATTCGTTCGTTGCCTGAACCGCATGCACGAGACGATCCCTGAGGCCAAGGCGGACGGAGAAGTAACGATTGGGGGCATGGACATTTATGGCGTTCCAGCGGTGGACGTGCGACGAAAGGTAGGAATGGTATTCCAGAAGCCGAATCCATTCCCCACCATGTCAATCTATGACAACGTGGCGGCCGGACTGAAGTTGAACGGAACCCGCAATCGGAAGACCTTGGATGAGGTCGTGGAACGCTCATTGCAGCAGGCCGCGCTGTGGGAAGAAGTGAAGGACGTGCTGAAGAAGAAATCCGGAGCCAGCCTTTCAGGCGGACAACAGCAAAGGCTTTGTATTGCAAGGGCTCTGGCGGTGAATCCAGAGGTGATGTTGATGGACGAGCCCGCGTCCGCCCTGGACCCGATTTCAACCGCCAAGATCGAAGATCTGATTTTTGAGCTGAAACAGAAGCTGACCATAGTGATCGTGACGCATAATATGCAGCAGGCGTCTCGAGTCGCGGAATACACCGGTTTCTTCCTGATGGGAAATTTGGTGGAATTCGACAAGACCGAAAAGATCTTTACCAATCCTTCGGACAAGCGGACGGAGGACTATATTACGGGCAGGTTCGGATGACGCGCATTCGCTTCCACCAGGAACTTGAAGAACTCAAGCACCGCATCCTCGCCATGGCCGGAATGGCAGAGCAGGCGGTGGACCTTGCTGTCCAGGCTTACTCGCAACGCGACATCGCTATGTGCCAGCGCGTGCTTAACAATGAGCCAGCCATCAATCGGGCAGAGCGGGAGGTCGATGAGTTCGCGGTCGATCTGCTGGCCATGCAGCAGCCAATGGCAATCGATCTTCGTTTCATACTGGCAGTCATCAAAATCAATGCGGACCTGGAACGCGTGGGCGACCAAGCCGTCAACATCGCACAACGGGTTATTCACATGATCGAGTATGATCCCAAAGACCTCCCGGTTGACATTCCGGCGATGGCGGCGAAGGTGCGGAAGATGGTGCGAGATGCGCTGCAATCGTTTATTGAGGGGGATGCCGACCTCGCAAAACGCGTTCTCGAGGCGGACGACGAAGTCGACCGCATGAACAAAGAGGCGTTTGCCAATCTCTCAAACTGCATGCAGACACGTTCGGACAGCGCCGCACAGGCGCTGGATGCACTTTCTATCGCCAGAAATCTGGAGCGAGTAGCCGACCATGCCACAAACATTGCCGAAGATGTCATTTTCTGGATACGAGGAGCCGACGTTCGACACCACGCGGGGCAGACAGCTTCGCGCCTCTGACGACATGTCGCAACCCGTCAGCCCGACCATATTCATTCTTGAAGACGATCCCGACATTGCAGGTTTGGTAAAGCATCATCTGCAGACCTCCGGCTATGGCGTTTCCTGGTTTCCTAC
Organism: Terriglobales bacterium; assembly: GCA_035606605.1. Taxonomy (GTDB): domain Bacteria; phylum Acidobacteriota; class Terriglobia; order Terriglobales; family Acidobacteriaceae; genus Gp1-AA145. The sequence goes on along the minus strand of DATNEX010000067.1, from coordinate 69,738 downwards.
CAGCGCCGGCCTGCTGGATGAAATGCATGCCCGTCGTCCGGCACTGGTGATCCTCGACATCATGGTGCCGGGGAACAGCGGGCTTGATATTGCGAAAGCGATTCGGAACAACTCGGCATTAGCTTCCATTCCGATTGTGTTTGTAACCGCGCGCGCGGCGGAGTCGGACCGACTGCGCGGGTTCGAACTTGGAGCGGATGACTACATCACTAAGCCGTTTAGTCCTAAGGAAGTTGTCGCCCGGGTGAAGGCGGTGCTGCGTCGCTTCGAACCGCCGACGCTGAAAGAAATTGTAAAAACTGGCGATCTGGTGATCGACACCGCCGCCATGCGGGTTACGGCGAGAGGCGAACAAGTTGTGACCACGGCGACCGAATTCCGACTGATTGAGTTCCTTGCCACCCATCCTGGCCGCGTTTTCACACGCAAAGCCTTGCTCGACGCCGTCTGGCATGATACGGCCTTCGTCACGCCGCGGATCGTGGACGTGTATATTCGTCGTTTACGCGAGAAAATAGAACATGATCCGGAACGGCCACGGCATATCCACACCGTGCGCGGGGCTGGATACATGTTTGAAGTGCGTAAATAGCACCTTGCATTTTGGACTGGGCACTGGCTGACCACGTTGGAAGGAACGTGGATTTGACTCATGGCTAAGGGCCGAGTACCGAATGCAGAATCCAGGCGGACGCGTTCGTGAGACAACGGGTTTTTCTCAAACTCCTGCTGCTCCTGATCGTCGTGGTTGGAGTCTCGACTGCGGCGCTGGACCTACTCGTGAGGCGCAGCTGGGAGTCTTCGCTGCAATCTCAACTTCAGCAGGAACTCGAAGATAAAGTCCGAATGTTTGCCGCTCGTGCCAACCGCGAGGCGTCGGCGATCGCCTTCCAGCAATTGGCCAATGAGATCGCAGCCGATGCACGGGCCCGGGCCACGGTTATTGATCGTTCCGGCAAAGTACTGGCTGACTCGCAGGCCGACAGCGAGAGCATGGAAAACCACGCCACCCGGCCCGAGTTCGTGGAAGCGCTAAAACACGGAGATATTGGAAGCAACCGGCGCACCAGCCACACCCTAGGTGTGCAGTTCCTTTATGTTGCCGCACCCACATCATTTGGGGCCGTGCGCCTGGCGTATCCGCTGGCATCGATACGAGCGGCCGTCTATAGCGTGAGGATGCAGTTGCTGGAGGCTTCCGGAATCGCGCTTCTTATTGGATTCGTGATCGCCCTAGTTGGAGCGGAGAGCATCGCACGCAGGCTGCGAAAAATTGTCGCATTCTCAGAGCAGATTGCCGGTGGAAACCTTGCAGCACGACTGCCTGACTCTGGAGGAGACGAAATTGGGCGGCTGGCGATGACATTGGACAAAACTGCGAGACAGTTGGAGGCGAACTTTCGCAACCTGGAGAGCAGCCGCCATCAACTCGACACGCTTTTGAACAGCATGGAAGATGCGGTGGTCGCGGTTTCATCCAAGCATGAGGTGGTCTGGTACAACGGTGCGATGAAGCGAATGGCTACCAGCAGCGTGGTCGTGGGCACCCCCCTGATCCGCGCGGTGCGCGATCCAGATTTCCTGAGGGTCGTGGATGAGGTGTTGCAAAGCGGAAGGACGCAAAGCGTCATGCTGTATTCCGTTGCTCCAGGCAGAAGCTTTGGAATGACTTCGGCACCCCTGCCGGATGGTGGCGCGGTTTGCGTGCTGCGCGATACGACCGACATCGCGAGACTGGAAAAGACGCGGCGGGATTTCATCGCCAATGTTTCCCACGAACTGAGAACGCCGCTGACTTCCCTGCTGGGGTACACAGAAACGCTACTTGATGAGTCCGGCGACAACAAGCAACATGAGTTCCTGGAAATCATTCGACGGAACGCTCAACGCATGAGCCGTTTGACCGAGGACTTGCTCACCCTGGCAAGAGTTGAATCGGGCGAGTACGCACTAGAGCAGATGCCGGTCCCTGTGAATGTGCTGTTGCAGGACGCGCAGATTTCGTTCAACGAGGTCGCGCGAAGCAAGGGCGTCACCATCGAGTCGACCGGCATACCCGACGCGCAAGTTCTTGCCGATCGGGACGCGATTCATCAGGTGTTCTCAAATCTCATTGATAACGCATTGAAATATGGGTCTGGCAGCGAGAAGATTCAGATCGGCGCGGTCGAGCGGGATGGTTGGATCGAGTGTTTCGTGCGTGACTTTGGCCCAGGAATACCGTCCGAACACCTGCCGCGCCTCTTCGAACGTTTCTACCGCGTCGACAAGGCCCGCTCGCGCGAGGCGGGCGGTACGGGACTGGGACTGGCGATCGTGAAGCATATCGTCCTAAACCATGGCGGAGAGGCCTGGGTCACCAGCGAACTCGGCCATGGATCGACGTTCTGGTTTCGGTTGTCGAAAGCGGAGATGCCGGCAGAACCGGCAACTGCTGCCAGCGGCGAAAGGCATGCGACTTCCTGACCGAACTCCGGTTGTAGCCCCACCTTCAGGCGTAAAGATTCCCATCTAGATTCCGAGCTACCTAGACAAAAACCCCTGGCTCGATTGTCTTACGATTGAGGGCGCGTGAGAGATCGAGACGAAATCGAGAAACTCTACCGGCACCATGGCGCTGCTCTTGTGCTTTTCGCGGCGTCCATTGCAGGGTCTCGGAACAGCGCCCAGGATGCCGTCCATAGGGTGTTTGTGAAGCTGCTGGACAGAGGACTCAAGTATGAAGTGACCGATGCCAAGGCTTATCTGTTTACCGCTGTTCGGAACACAGTCCTGAACGATCACAAGCAAAGAGCGCGAGTGGTGGATTTGGATCCCGATATCGCGTGGTTTGATCCGCCAGCGCAGGACTACCATGCTCAGCGCCAGCTTCAACTTGCTATCAAACAGCTGCCCGAAGATCAGCGTGAGATCGTCATCCTGCACGTCTGGGGGGAGCTGACCTTTGGGCAGATCGCAGAGGTGCTTCGCATCAGCTCAAATACAGCTGCTTCGCGGTATAGGTACGCACTCAATAAGCTGCGCGAGCATATGACCGCGCCGGAGGGGTCCCGTGTCCAATCTTGAAGAAGACAGATTTGAGGCTTATTTGAGGACGTTTCGACCGCTTCGCCCCGATCCCCTGCCAGAATTTCGGGCGAGAAGCGCGCGGTTCAGATTTCCCTTCGCGTGGGCAGCCGGCGCGGCCCTCGGCGGGCTGATGTTACTCGCTGGGATGCATGATTGGCAGGTCGAAGACCACGGAACACCTCGAGTAGTTTCTGTCGCGCCCCAGGTTACACAGTCAGGCCCGCTTAGGCTCAGGGATATCAACAGCCTGCTCACCAAGGCTGATTCTCTAAAAGCCGGCCTCGATGCAGTCACGTGGAAACCCAGGAGAGTCCAGGTAGGCCCAGGTCAGCAAAGCGCGTTAGCAGTTTTGGGCGAAGACAAGGAGAAGTTATGAAATTCAAGAGAATTCCTCTCATTGCGTTGATCTTCGGTGTTGCGGTAGTAGGTTTGGGAGCTGCCGAGCAAAAGCGCAGCCTTAGCGACAACGCGGCGTTGCGTTACTACGCTGCATTCACCGTCATGCAGGATGCGGTGATTTCAGATGCGGAAGCACGCAAACTGAACCGCATCCTGGAGGGGACTGCACCGTACGACGATTCTCAATATTCCGCTCTGGTCGAAAAGAACGACGACGCCTTGCGGTTGCTCCAACTCGGCGCTTCGCATCCGGAATGCGATTGGGGGCTGGATTACCAGTTAGGAGAGCAAACGCCGGTTGAATACGCCCGCAACGCCTTGCAGCTTGGGCGGCTGAACGTTTTGTACGCGTTTCACCTGTCTATCGCCGGAGACAAGGATGGAGCCGTAAAGGTTCTTTCCTCGGGCATGAGGTATTCGCGGCAGGTGGCAAACGGCGGATCGCTGTTCGCGACCCTGGTGGCGAAACAGCTGCTCCTAGAGCACCTGCGCGCCATTGAGGGACTCAATCATCTCGCTCACCTTTCCGAGGCGCAAAAGTCAGCGTTGCGGAAAGAGATCACTGGAATCAACCTTCACGGCTTGGATTGGGCAGCAGCCATCACGCGCGAGTTTGAGGTAATTTCTAAACCGGAAAACCAGTCCGAGGTAGCTCAGATTTCAGCGAAATATCTTGCAGCCCTTAGAAATTCCGCAACCTTGCCAGAGTTAGAAGAGACCCTTGCCAATTCGTCCGAGCCGATCCGGCAATTGATTCCACTTCCAAAGCGCGTGCTCGAGCAGAAACAGGAATTGGAGATCGAACTTAAAAAGGCCGGCGAAGCTCTCTGATGACTACCCTGCTTTCGCATCCAGGGCGGCAGGGACGGAACGAGCGCGCGAACCCCAGTTCACCTCTTCGATCGGGCCGACGACGAAGACCCAGCTAACGAATCCGACGATCAGAATGACAACCGTAATGGCAAAGGCCGCCAGAAAGCTACCGGTTTCCGACACAACGAACCCGGTGAGTATGGGGCCGATGAGTCCCGCAAAGTTACCAATGCCGTTCTGCAGGCCCGTCCATTTTCCTGCCGCCAGGGGGCCTGCAAGAGTCTGCGCATAGGCGAAGACGCCAACTCCCATCATGCCGCAACCTACACCCGCCGCCAGCAGCCATGCGAAATAGGTGTGCGGACCCGCCAAGGCACACCCCGCGGTGGCTACGATCGCGATCGCGTTCCCCCCTCCCATGATCGCTTTGCGAACCAGGGTAGCCGAACCCCCTCTGCGCATCCAGAAGTCGGCCACCCATCCCGTCACCCCGGCCGATGCCGCGTCAGTCAGGTAGTAAATGCCGGCCGGCTTCACCATGTCGTGCATGGACAGTCCGCGCGAGTTCACCAGGTAATAGGGCAGCCAAGTCAGCATGAAATAGAAAAGGTAGTTCACAGAGATGTGGCCCAGAGCTGCGCCCCAAAAAGAACGCTGCCCTAGAATCGCCAGCGTGCCGGGGCCGCTGTACCGAACAGAGGCCTGGTGTCGGCGCTCCGGCATCCATTGGAACCAGGCCGGCAGCCAGAGAAGGCCGATAAGTCCAATCACGATAAACACGGGGCGCCATCCGTACTTCGCGATCGCCGGACCGGCGACGAACATGCCAATCGCCGGACCAAGGCGGATCCCTGCCATCAGCAGGCCGTTGGCAAAACCTCGCTCCTGCTCGGGCAAATTATTGGCGAGGATCTTCGAGCAGGATGGGAACGCGACTGACTCCCCAATGCCGAGAAGCAGACGTACGCCGAGCAGCATCACGAAGCCGTGCACGAGACCGGTAACTGCGGTTGAAAAGGTCCAGAGGAAATAACCAGCGGCAATGACGTAGACAACTTCGAAGCGGTCTACAAGCCATCCGCTTACGAATTGCATGGCCGTGTAGGACCAGAAAAAAGCGCCTAACAGGATACCCAGCTCCTTCGGCGAGATATCCAATTCCTTCGTCAGCACTGGTGCCGCAATGGAGAGGTTGCCGCGGTCCACGTAATTGATGAGGACGCAAATGGCGAGCAGAGTGAGCGCGGGGGCGAAAGATCGCCGTGCTCGGGATTCGTTGGCTGTGGTCACCGGAGGAGTCGCCCCGTGGCATTGTGCGGGTGCAGAGGCCGGATTGGCAAGCGGCATTTGCATGACTCGCATTCCCGAGGACAGCCGCAACCTGAGGCGCTCGAAGTGGTGGCGCGAGACTTTGAATGTAAAAGAGGCTTGACCTTATTGGGAGGATCGGAAGACATGTTGCGCACCGATGATCACGAAGACTCCACGGCTGCGGGCGAGGACCGCTCCGTTCTGGTCGCGGATTTCGGCGGCGTGAGTAAGGCGTCGTCCGCGCCTGCTGAGGTTCTTCGACCAGACCTCCAGTGGACAATTGAGCGGCACCGGCCGGAGGTATTCCACGGTCATGCGAGAGGTGGCGGCAGATGCGTCGAAGAGGCGGTTCAGCTTGCTCATGGCCTCGTCGAGAATGGTGGCGATCACTCCGCCATGACAGTGCCCGGGCGGTCCTGTGTAGCGACTGCCCAGGCGAAATTGGCACACGAATTGTTTCCCGGTTTCGTCCAGGGCGAACTTGAGATGCATACCATTGGAATTGTCGCGCCCACAACCGAAGCAGAAGTTCCTCTTGCGCTGTTGGATTGCGCCGTGGCCGGCTGCTGCTCGCTTGCTCCCCTTCTTCATGCCTTCTCCCATTTTGCCCAGCGGAATGTCGTTGGCCATCAACTATATGTGGGGCATTGTAGCCGAAGGTAAGTCGCGGAATCGCGAAGCTCTCGTATATCATCGAAGTACACACGGGCGCTGGCCAGTGCACTCTGGAAGCGCATCTTCTTGGAGGTCGAACGGGTGAACGCAAAATCCGGCAGGTCCTTGGGTTGGCTGGTACTTCTCACATTTGTGGTTGCTTCGTCGCTCGTGGCGCAACAGGCGGCAAAATCCCCGGGCGCCAATATTTTCCGCACCAAGTGCGTGCTTTGCCATGGCGCCGACGGCAGTGGAAAGACTCCGCTGGGCAAACAACTGCAAGCGGCCGATCTTCGCTCTAAGGATGTGCAGAAGATGGGCAACGCTGAGTTGCACAAGATCATCCACGACGGCCAGGCGAACATGCCGCCGTTTGCCGATCAGCTGAGCGAGTCTGAGATCGATCAAGTGCTGAAGCACATTCGCGCCCTCGCTAAAACGCAACCGGCGACGAAGTAGCTCAAGTCTTCGGCAAAACCTGGAAGTGGTCGCGGTATGTCGCCCTTGGTTTCTCCTCTTCACGTTCGTACGCCGAAATCCGGCGATCGCGGGGGCGGTGTACATCCCCCAGAGATTGGCGGCGGGGGCGGACGCGACCCGGGCGATGGCTCACCGGACTACGACAAGCGCCTGCAACGCGCCCGCATCGGATTGATTTGCGGCGTGATTGCCGTCTCCATGATCTTCGTCATGCTGACCGTGGTCTTCTTTGGCCGGCAGACGGCGGTCGTTCTGGATTCCCAGACCCACCGCTACGTGCGGATGTGGGTTCCCGTGGTGCTTCCTCTAAGAATCCTCCTTTGGAATACGCTCGTACTGCTTTCGAGCAGCATCACCCTGGAACTGGCGCGCAGGCAGGTAGCGGAAGAGATGGTGCTGGCGCCGTTGCGAGCCATCATCGGAGTTCACCAGGAGCGCCGGTTGTGTGTTCCTTGGCTGGTGCTTACCGCTTTGCTGGGAATTTTCTTTCTGTTCGGGCAGTGGGTGGCATGGCTGGAGTTTCGGGCGCGGGGATTCCGGGCCTCGACCTCAGGGCCAAGCCCGTTTTTTTACGTATTGACCGGCACACATGGATTGCACCTCATGGTGGGCATTCTGGTGTTGATGTACGCAGCTGTCGTGTCCTTGTTTCACCAAACCATCGAGCACAAACGCATTGTGGTTGAGGTGACGCGTTGGTATTGGCATTTTATGGGAGTGTTGTGGGTATATGTGTTCGCGCTGTTGTGGTTCGCGCAGTGAGGCGTGTGTCGCTATCCCGCTGCCATCTGGTCTAGGCTTCTGAGTGACTTCGGCTTGCACCTTCCTGGGGCTACACCTTCGAGTCTTCTTCCCTTCGGTCATCCCTGAATCTTGTTCAATCGTCCCCACCTGAGTTGACGAAGCTTGCTGCTACCAGGGCCCAAAAAGGGCTCGTCTGGTGACCGATTCCGAGTCTATGGAGGGAGAGACGACGATACTTGCTTTGGCGCGATAAACTCACCAGCTACTAGGGTTATGCGTGAAGAAAAACTTGCGCCACGGAAGCTAAAATCGGTGTGAGCGGGACGCCTTCGAACCAGCGTCATGGGCTTCGAAACGCCGGCAAACATCTTCCATGGTTGGTTGCTCACTTTTCGCCGCCTTGAACGTCTACTTCGACTCGGATTAGAATCGCGGCTCAACTCTGGAGGTGCAGATGCGATCACTCCTGTTCTATGTGTGCCTAGTTATTTTTCTTGTGGTAGGCGTTTCAGCGCAAACCTCCAAACCCGAGCCTTCCTCCGGATTCAGCATCGACAACATCGATAAATCGGTCGATCCCTGTGTAGATTTCTACCAGTACGCGTGCGGGAACTGGCTGAAGACGAAAGAAATTCCCGGCGATCGTCCGGAATGGGACAGCTTTTCCGAGGTAGAGGAGCAGAACCTAGCCGTGCTGCGCGATATCTTGGAAAACGCGGAGAAGGGTGGAGCGGGACGCGACGCCATCGGTCAGAAGATTGGCGACTACTACGGCGCGTGTATGGATGAGAGTGCGGTCGAGGCTAAGGGGATTTCGCCCATCAAGCCCGAACTCGACCGTGTCGCCGCCGCCAAGGATAAACAATCCCTGATCGATGCCATTGCACGCATTCATCTGATCGGCCCGAGCCCTCTGTTTTCGTTCTATTCGTCGCCTGATCTGCACGATGCCAATATGGTGATTGCTTACATCGATCAGGGCGGGCTTAGCCTTCCCGACCGCAATTACTACATTAAAGACGAAGAGAAAATGGTTGCGTTGCGAAAAGCGTTGACCGAATACGCAACCACCTTGTTCACCCTAACTGGGCAATCGGCGGAACAGGCGGCGGCGTCTGCGCAGAGTGTGCTGAAGATCGAGACGGCGCTGGCGAAAGCGTCCATGGACCGGACGTTGCGAAGAGATCCCAAGAATCGAGATCACAAAATGGGACGCGATGCCGCGCTGGCCCTGGCACCAAACTTCTATTTGGCGCGCTACTTCAAAGATGTCGGCACTCCCGCGTTTTCAGATCTGAATGTTTCCAATCCTGAGTTTTTCAAAGAGGTCAACGGCGTGGTTGAGTCGGAGTCGCTCGATGAGCTGAAAACGTACGTGCAGTGGCACATGCTGTCGGGCGCAGCCCGGTGGTTGCCAAAAGCCTACGTTGATGCGCGCTTCAAGTACCGGCAGGCGCTGACGGGTCAATCGGAGGATCAGCCGCGGTGGAAAAAGTGTGTGGAGGCTACCGATGACGCCTTGGGCGAGGCGCTGGGGCAAAAATACGTCGAACGCACGTTCGGAGCCGAAGGCAAACAGCGGATGTTGACCATGGTCGATGCCTTGGAGAAGGCACTGGACCAAGACATCGCTGGGCTTCCCTGGATGACCGACACCACCAAACAACAGGCGAAGGTGAAGCTGCAGGCGATCCGCAACAAGATTGGCTATCCCGACGTGTGGCGGGATTATTCAAAGCTCCAAGTGAAACCGGGAGACTTAATGGGCAATTTTCTCCGCGCGAACGAGTTTGAGGATCGGCGGCAAATCGCCAAGATCAGCAAGCTCGTCGACAAGAAAGAATGGCAGATGACTCCGCCGACGGTGAATGCTTATTACAGCGGATCGATGAACGAGATTGTTTTCCCTGCCGGCATTCTGCAGCCGCCATTCTTCGACAAAAATATGGATGACAACGTCAATTTCGGTTCGATCGGAGCTGTGATAGGGCATGAGTTGACCCATGGCTTTGACGACCAGGGCCGCAAATTCGATCCCCAGGGCAATCTGCGCGATTGGTGGACCGAGCAGGACGGGAAAGAATTTGAAAAGCGCGCCAGCTGTGTGGCTGAGGAGTACGGCAACTTCGTTCCTGTCGATGACCTGAAGCTGAATGGGAAACTGACGCTCGGGGAGAACACGGCCGACAATGGCGGCGCAAGAATTGCTCTCATGGCGTTGGAGAATATGATCCAGCAGTCTGGCAAAAAGCCCGAAGAAATTGACGGGTACACGCCGGAACAACGCTACTTTTTGGGCTTTGCACGGGTATGGTGCGAGAAACGCAAGCCGGAGTACTCTCGGATGCTGGTGAACGTGGATCCGCATTCTCCGGGTCGGTTCAGAACCAACGGCGTGGTGCAAAACATGCCGGAGTTCCAGAAGGCATGGGGCTGCAAGGCTGGTCAAGCCATGGTGAGCCCAAATATGTGCAGAGTCTGGTAGCCAGTTTTTGACTACGACGGGAGCGAAGCCATGAACGAAAGCTCGAACGCCCACTTATGTTTTGGGATCTGCCATGAATAGGCTACTTCTCCTGGTTTTTGTTCTGTTAATCTCGGTAGCCGCCTTCAACCAGAGTTCGTCTGGGCCAGGCTCGACGCCGGAGTACAACGACAAGGGGCAACTCAAGCTGCCCGAGCTGTATCGCGAGTGGATCTATCTGAGCACCGGGTTAGATATGAGCTACAGCCCCGGCGGAAGTATGGACCATCATATGTTCGACAACGTATTCGTGAATCCGGAGTCGTACAAGAAGTTCAAGGAGACCGGTACCTGGCCGGACAAGACCATGCTGGTGCTGGAAGTCCGCGGGGCCGGGAGCCAAGCCTCGATCAATAAGCGTGGGAACTTTCAGAGCGGTGAGGTCATGGGAGTCGAAGTTCACGTCAAAGACGAAGCCAAGTTCCCCGGCAAGTGGGCCTTTTTCGGCTTCGATAATGGGAGCTTGGGAAACCTGTTCCCTGCCGATGCAGCCTGTTATTCCTGCCATCAGGCACATGGCGCAGTTGATACGACCTTTGTGCAGTTCTACCCCACGTTGTTCCCGCTCGCTAAGGACAAGGGAACATTGAGCGCTGCCTATCTCAAGGAGAGCGGGAGCGAGAAAAAGCCGTCGCCGTAAGCCCCATCCCCAGGTCGCTTATAATAAAAGATTCGGCAGCTCTGCCGGAGCCCTCTGAGGGGCCTTACTCCAAGTTTCTTGGACGATGGCGACTCGAGGGCATTCCGGTGGGCTCCAGGGCGACCGCTGATGTCCACTGTCCTTTCCAGTTCCAGCATTGATTTTCCTCTTTCCGACGCTCCTGCCAAGGACACGATTGCGGTGCGCCGGGCGCGCACTCACAACCTCAAGAACATTGATGTTGAGATTCCCCACAATGCGCTTACGGTGGTCACGGGAGTGTCCGGGTCGGGAAAGTCCTCCCTGGCATTTGACACGATCTACGCCGAGGGACAACGTCGGTACGTGGAGTCGCTATCGGCCTATGCGCGGCAATTCCTTGAGCGGATCGAGAAACCAGACGCCGACCAGATTGAAGGCATTGCTCCGGCGGTCGCAATTCGTCAGAAGAACACAACGCGAAGTCCGCGATCCACAGTGGGGACGGCAACCGAGATCTACGACTATCTGCGGCTGCTTTTTGCCCGGGTGGGCCGGACATACTGCGCAAATTGCGGCGCCGAGGTGGGAAGGGACACTGTCGATGAGATCGCCGACGCCCTGCTTGGCCTGGAGGAAGGCACAAGGCTGAATGTGCTATTTCCGGTCGTAGCGAATGGCACTCTTGACCCCGAGAACTCTGTCGTTCCTAGGCGGAAAGCAGCTTCTTCGACCTCTGTCAGCGATTCGCAAGCAAATCGGTCTACTTCTGTTGGCATGACCAGGACTAAAGGTAAGGGGAAAAAGGCCGCTTCCTCCACGGTGCATGCGGGTTCTTCGCTCGATGCCATCAAGAGTCGCCTTTTTGAACTGCGGCAGCGAGGGTTCAATCGACTTTTTCAGCGTGGGCAACTGTTTGAGTTTTCGACGCCGGAGTCTCTGCTGGACGTTAATTTTGCCGAACCATTGTTTGTGCTGGTGGATCGCATAGTCATCTCCTCAGACTCGCGGTCTCGCGTGGTTGACGCAACCGAAATCAGTTTTCGCGAGAGTGGAGAGGTGCTTTTCGAAACCGCATCTAGCGACGGCTCATCCCCGAAGCGGTTGCGGTTCTCCCAACGGTTTGAGTGCAAGAAGTGCGGTATCAAGTACGGCGAACCGGAGCCGCGACTGTTTTCCTTCAACAATCCCTTTGGGGCCTGTCCCAGATGTCAGGGTTTTGGCAACACCATCGACTTCGACCTGAATCTGGTGATTCCCGACCCGTCGAAATCACTCAGCCAAGGGGCGATTGAGCCGTGGACAAAACCCAAAGGCAAACCGCTCATGGCAGATCTCAAGCGCTATGCCAAGCAGGTTGGCATCCCCATGGATCTGCCTTGGGTAGATCTCAGCCCCGAGCATCGGCGGATCGTAATCGAGGGCGACAAGAAATTCATCGGAGTGCGCGGGTTCTTTCAGTATTTGGAGCGCAAGAAATACAAATTGCACGTGCGAGTGTTCCTAAGCCGGTATCGCGGGTACTCGACTTGTTCTGACTGCGGCGGCGCGAGGCTGAGAAGTGAAGCACGGCAGGTAAAGGTCGGCGGGAAGAACATCTGCGAGGTATGCGCGATGACCGTCGAGCAGGCAGCCGAGTTCTTCAAGAGCCTGCCGTTGAGGCCACAGGAAACAGGGATTGCCGAGAAGCTGTTGGAGGAGATCCGCTCGCGACTTGGCTTTCTGAACGATGTCGGCCTCGAATACCTGATGCTGGATCGCCTGACCTCAACACTTTCGGGCGGCGAGGCCCAGCGCATTCAATTAGCGACATCGCTCGGATCGAGGCTCGTAGGCACGCTCTACGTGCTCGATGAGCCGTCGATCGGATTGCACAGCCGCGACACGCACCGGCTGATCAAAATTCTGCACGGCTTGCGGGATCTCGGGAATACCGTGCTGGTCGTAGAACATGATCCTGATGTGATGAGGGCAAGTGACCACATTCTCGATCTCGGCCCGGGTGCGGGTGAACATGGGGGAAAAGTAATTGCCCAGGGAACATACAAGGAAATTCAGAAGATTCCCACTTCTCTCACCGGAAGGTATCTTTCGCGCGAGTTGCGGATTCCCGTTCCCCAGAACCGGAGGAAGGCGGGGAGGCGGCAGCTAATGGTGCGCGGCGCGACGGCGCACAATCTGAAGAATATCGACGTCGGCATCCCCCTCGGAATGTTGGTAGCGATCACGGGGGTTTCGGGATCGGGAAAGTCGAGCTTGTTGCATGATGTCCTGTTCAAGGCGCTGAACACGATCAAGGCGAGGGAAAATCCTCAATCCTTCGTACCGGACACCCGGCAACCCTCGGATTTTACAAATTTACGGGGGATCGAAGGCCACGAATTTGTGGACCAGGTCATACTGGTTGACCAGTCGCCGATTGGACGAACACCACGGTCCAATCCGGTTACCTACATCAAGGCGTTTGATGGGATTCGCGAGCTGTTTGCAGCTACGGCAGAGGCACACAAGCGGGGATTTTCAGCCGGCCATTTCTCATTCAACGTGCCCGGTGGGCGGTGTGAGACCTGTCAGGGAGATGGCACCGTCGTGGTCGAAATGCAGTTTCTCGCCGACGTTGAGCTTGTGTGCGAAGAGTGCAAAGGAATGCGTTTCAAGCCCGAAGTGCTGGAGGTTCGCTATCGCGGGAAGAACATCCACGAAGTTTTGAACATGACGGTGCGCGAGGCCATGCACCATTTTGCTAGTGCATCTAAAGTCGCCGATAAACTGCGGGTGCTCGAGGAGGTCGGGCTTGGGTATCTTCGGCTGGGGCAATCCGCGACTACGCTGTCAGGAGGTGAGGCGCAGCGGGTGAAGCTGGCGGCCCACCTGCAACCGGCAACCTCTTCTTCGCGAGCTGGCAATGCGCCCAGGCGGCAGCAAATACTCTATATCTTTGACGAGCCTACAACCGGCCTGCATTTTGACGATATCAGTAAACTACTCTCGGCCTTTCGTCGTCTAATCGAAGCAGGGGGATCTATCCTCCTGATCGAGCACAACCTGGAAGTGATCAAGACCGCCGATTGGGTCATTGATCTGGGCCCAGAAGGCGGAGAGCGCGGGGGAAGGATAGTTGGGGAGGGTCCTCCGGAGAGAATCGCCAAGATTCCGGCGTCCTACACCGGTGGGTTTCTGGCCCGCGTGTTGGAGGAGAATGGGGCTTCGCGTGGAAACGGGGAAAAGTGAAAACTCGCACCCGGCTCTGAGAGGGATAGCAAGAACCGCAGCTCTCGGTTTGCTCAGCTGCTTGGTTGCTAGTGCTCCGCTGGCCGGTCAAAAGTCTACCCAAGGCACCGTCCGCCATCACCGGGTGGAAGAGCAAGACCCGATTCTAACCAAGCTCAACCGCGCTGAAGAAGCCATCGGCAAGCAGGACTATGCCTCGGCCGAGCCGATTCTTAAGGAAGTCGTAGCCGAGCGGCCGGATGACTACGCGGCGTGGTATGACTTGGGCTTTCTCTATCATGCGCAGGGCCGGGTGGACGAATCGATCGAAGCCTACAAGAAGTCGGTCCAGGCAAAACCCACCGTATTTGAGTCCAACATGAATCTGGGGCTGGCCTTGGCGGCCACGGGCAAGCCCGGGGCCGAGCAGTATCTGCGCGCCGCCACCAAACTCACACCCACGTCGCAACCAGAGCAAAGGCGCAAACAAGCATGGATTGCGCTCGGGCATTTCCTTGAGCAAGCGAATCCGGAAGAGGCTGTGAACGCATTTCGCCAGGCTGCCATTGTCGATTCCAAAGACCCTGAACCGCATCTTCTGGCTGGATCGGTCCTCGAAAAGTTGCAGAATCCGGAGGCCGAACAGGAGTACCAGCTCGCGCTGACAGCTGACCGGAATTCATCGGAGGCGATGACGGCCCTGACCAACTACTACATGGCGCAACATCGCTATGCCGATGCTGAGAACCTTCTACGAAAATTGGTCGTCCTGCGTCCCGAGGATGCCGGTACCCATATTCAACTTGGCCGAATGCTGGCGATCTCGGGAAAGAGTGAGGATGCTGCGCCGGAGCTGGAGACCGGGTTGAAGCTGGATCCCTCCGACGAGAATGCAAAGCGCGACCTGGCGGAGGTCTATACCGATCTGAAGAAGTTCGGCGATGCGGAAAAGATCTATAGCGATCTCCTCGTGAAACTTCCCAATGATGCCGGACTGCACTACCGGTTTGGCAGGACCCTGCTTCAGCAAAAAAAGTTTGAGCTGGCCGAGCAGGAGTTGCGGAAGGCGGTGCAACTCAAGCCAGATGTGGGCGAGCCCTATGGCGACTTGGCGATTGCAGCGAATGAAAACAAGCATTATCCGATGGTGATTCAGGCCCTGGATTTGCGCGCGAAACTCTTGCCGGAAAACCCAATGACCTACTTTTTACGGGCCACGGCCTATGATCACTTGCGCGACGCCAAACAGGCTTCGAAGTACTATCATGAGTTCCTGAATGTGGCGGGTGGAAAATTCCCCGACCAAGAATGGCAAGCTACGCATCGACTGATTGCCATCGAGCCGAAGAAGTGATCGGGACAAGCATGATCAAGTTCGTTGGGGTGACCGCGTTGATGGTGCTGGGCCTGGTTTCAGCTTCCTCGGCTCGCAAAGAAGAAACCCTGGAGGAGTTGGTGGCGCGCGCGGAGGCAGCGAAGGTAGATCAACAGCCCGATCTGTATATGCAGGCGGCCGAGCGCCAGCATCGAGCTGCCCTCGACGCCTTGAAGGCGGAACGCTGGGATGAATTTCATGCCGACTTGAAGGATGTCGCCAACTATTGTGACAAGGCGCACAAAGCAGCCATCGCCTCCGGCAAGAAAGTCAAGAACACCGAGATCAAGATTCGTCGCATCTCGACCCATCTCAGGGAAACCAAGATGAACGTGAGTGTGGACGACCAGCCCGCTGTGCAGGCCATCATCGATCAGCTCGAGGCGTTCCGGACCGAGTTGTTGCGAAGTATGTTTGGAGGCAAACGCAATGATTAAACTCGGAGTCGCATGCCTGCTTCTGGTGGTTATCAGCGCGGTCGCGCAACAGGCGAGAAAACGCGATCCTTTGAATGACCTCGAGATCGATAAGATCCGCGATTCGGCGTTGCAGCCCGATGTGCGGCTGAAGCTGTACGTTGAGTTTGCTCGGGCGCGGCTGGAAAAGCTGCAACAAGCCAAGGCCGACCCGAAGGCGGAGAATCGCGATGACCAGATGAAAGACGCCTTGCAGGACTTCGTAGACATCTACGACGAATTGGCTGACAACGTGGATACGTTTGCCGACCGGGGCGATGATATCCGGAAACCACTCAAGGGGGTCATTGAGGCCGACACCGAGTTCGGGTCGAAGCTGCGAGCCTTCCGATCTTCCTTTTCGAGTTCCGGGGAAGAGGCGGGCAAGTTCGATTTCCTGGCCGGAACCGCACTGCAAGCTGTAGACGATGGCGCAAAAGATCACCGCAGCCTTCTCGCAGAGCAGGAAGAGAAGTTCAAGAACAAGAAGGAGAAGCCACACAAAGAGGAGAAAGGCGGAGAGTAGTTCGGCGGTGACTAGATGTTGGTCGCAACCGGTTGAACGCGTGCTAAGCTGGGATCATCTCTGTGTCGCCACAACTCCTGGCAATTTTTGAGGAGAGTTTCCGAGAACTACGCCCGCGAACTCCCCTGCCCGCTTTGCGCATCGATTTCTTCCGCTTTGCCAATGTGAACAACACCATTCGGCTGCGCGAGGGGCGACTGCTGGTGCGGATTTCCGACCTGCTAGAAGGAGCACCCGAACCAGTCCTGCGCGCAATTGCCCACATTCTGCTGGCAAAAATGTACCGCAAGCCGATTGATCGCGAACATGCCATGCGATATCGGCGGTACATTTCGACGCACCATATGTCCCAAAAAGCCCATCTGCTACGGCAGATGCGGGGCCGAAAGCGAATCACCTCAGCGCGAGGCCATGTCTATCACCTGGAAGAGATCTTTGAGGACCTGAATCGCGATTATTTTCACGGGTTGATGGGGCGACCACGGTTGACCTGGAGCAGCGAGCGTGCACGCCATCGGCTGGGACATTACGATCCTGCGCACAATACCATCGTGGTTAGCAGCGTGTTCGATCATCCCCGAGTCCCGCGTTATGTGGTGGAGTACATCCTGTATCACGAGATGCTGCATTTAAGACATCCCGTGAAGCTGCGTGGGAGTCGCCGGTGTGTGCATTCGGCGGAGTTTCAAGCGGAGGAGAGGCTGTTTGAAAAACTGGATGCGGCCAAGGACTTCCTGAAACAGTTGTAACAGACGTCTCTCACGAACGCTCGTGTCGCAATTCGGTCGGTTCTTGTGGCGACGAGTTTCATCCCTGGCGGACGCTGCAGCAGGAGGGGGAGTGCCATTCTATCGTGATGTCAATGACGCTCTCGCTACACTCGTGTTGTACAATTCCGCGCGTGCGATCTAGTGCCGTACTACTTCTTGCCGTTGTTTTCGCCTCTTTTTGTGCTTGGTCCCAAAATCAAGCCAAAGCGCAGCTCAGCCACAAGCTTTTGTCAGTTCATGTGAAGGGTTTAGAGCACATGAAGGAAAGCGAGGTGGTGCGCGCGTCGGGGCTCGCACTGGGACAGAATGCTGTGGAGCAGGACTTCCAGCAAGCAGTGCAAAAGCTGGGGGATACGGGATTGTTCACGGGCGTTGCCTACACGTATCACTACACCACGGCTGGGGCAGATCTCGAGCTCACCGTCAAGGAAAACCCGAAGCTGGTTCCGATCCTGTTCGACAACTTCGTTTGGTTCTCGGATGAGGAGCTGCTGTCGTCGCTGCGCGCGCGAGTTCCGCTTTTCGATGGGAAGCTGCCGTTGCAGGGCAGTTTGGATGATCAGGTGGGAAATGCGCTGAATTCGATCTTGGAAGAGCACAAGATCTTGGGACGCGCCGAAGGTCTCCAGAGTGGTGCCTTGAACGCACCGATCAGCTCTTACACTTACGCGGTCAAATTCCACCCGGTGATTGTACGCAACGTAGAGTTTCCAGGAGCTGGACCGGCGGAAGTCCCCGCGCTTCAAACTGCGGCTCAACCTCTTTCCGGGCAAGAATATCTCCGCTCCGGCGTGCGGCCGCATGCGGAACTCAATTTCCTCCCGGTGTACCTTGCCCGCGGATATCTAAAGGCGAAGGTTGGGGAGCCGAAGGCAAAGATCATCACGGACGGTCCAAGAACTTTGGTGGACATCAGCTTCCCGGTCACCCCCGGAGCCCAATATCGAACCACACGAGTCGAGTGGACAGGCAATACCGCCTTCCCGGCTGACAAGCTGCAAAGCATGATTCATCTGGCGCAGGGTGAGCCGCCGAATGCCGTTCAGTTGCAGAGCGATCTCGAGGCGGTGAAAAGGTCCTATGGCACGAAGGGGTATCTGATGGTTTCGCTCACGCCCCGGCAGGTGACCGATGACACTGCCTCCACCGTCGCATACAACTTCGCGGTAGTCGAAGGGGATGTATTCCATATGGGTGAGTTGCAGACCGACGGCATAGACCCGAGCGCCGCAAGCAAGCTCGAGGCGCAGTGGCAGATGAAGAAAGGCGACATTTTTGACGTCAGCTATTTGCACCGCTTCTTCGATGTTCTGTACCATGATTTTGGGTTGAACCGTTCGTATTCTGTGATACCCAAACAGACGGTTGACCGCCAGCAGAAGACGGTGAATGTTACGCTGCGTTTTGTTCCCAAGAAATAGTTGTAACCAAAACGAGCGGTCGCAATCCATTATTTAGAAGTCCCATATCTCCTAGGAGGACGTTCGTGAAATCGGTATCGAAGAAAATCACTCTTGCCTTAGCAGTTGCCGTGATGTGTGGCTTTGGACTAGTGAACTTGGCCGTCGCCGCTGGCCAAACCTTCACGGGTGAAGTTAGTGACTCGATGTGCGGTGCGAAGCATGCCATGGCCGGAGATAAGGCCGCCTGCACCCACGCTTGCATAAAGAAGGGCTCAAGTTATGCTCTGGTGGTCGGCGACAAAGTGTACAACCTCAAGACCGACGACAAGAAAGCCTTGGCTGAACTGGACAAATTGGCCGGCGAGAACGCGAAGGTAACTGGTACCGCCGAGGGCGACACCATCACCGTGAGCAAGGTGGGAGCAGCGAAGTAGTTCCGGTTTCGGCTAGATTTCGGATTCAATTGGCAGGCCGCTCTTGGTCTGCCTTTTTTCGTATTTTCATATTGCTTGAGCGTTCGACTGTGTTAAATTTGACGATTCATTTACCACGAGGCGGAGGGTTTCTGAATTGTCCAAAGACATGGTCCCCAAGCGGATATTCTTCACCAAGGGGGTCGGTAAGCACAAAGAGCGATTAACCTCGTTCGAGTTGGCCCTTCGCGATGCGGGCATCGCCGCTCAGAACTTGGTTCGGGTTTCCTCCATCTATCCTCCACAATGCAAGCTGATTTCACGAGCCCAGGGACTTCCGTATTTGAATCCCGGCGAAGTGGTGTTTGCCGTCGTCGCCGAAAACTCCACGCACGAACCCCACCGCTTGTTAGCCGCGAGTATCGGCGTGGCGATCCCCGCAGACCGGAACACCTACGGCTACCTGAGCGAGCACCACTCGTTTGGCGAGACCGAAGATGCGGCGGGCGATTACGCCGAAGAGCTGGCGGCGGAAATGCTTGCCACCACGCTGAACGTCGAATTCGACCCCGACCGCTCCTGGGATGAAAAAAAGGAAATCTATCGGATCTCGAATAAGATCGTACGCACCGCAAACGTCACGCAATCCGCGGTGGGCGACAAGCGCGGGCTGTGGACCACGGTCATTGCGGCGGCCATCTTTATCTTTGACTAGACGAGTTCGCAGCCGCGGCTTTGAGTGGTAAGGCGGCTTTGGCTTCCTTGATTCCCGCGGCAATGCTCTGCTCCCAATCCAGGTGAGGCACGGGGGACTTCTCAGCGTCTTCGAAGAAGGCGAGCGCCCGCTCGGATTGATGGAGTTTCATACAAATGCGGCCGGCGGATAGCAGAGCTGAGATGGAGTGGCGTTCTGTGGGATGTACCTGTGCCAGAGTCTCATACTCCGAAACGGCGCGATCGAAGAACTGCAACTTCTCCGCGGCACGGCCAACCTCGAGCCACACGTTTGCCGCCAGGTCCTTCCCGCCCGCGCTGAGAAAGTCTTCGTAAGTCTTCCAGACAAGGTCCGTTTCTCCCGCCGCCGCATGCAGGGCGCACAGCTTCTCAAGGGTACTGATGCAACCCGCCTGATCATTGGTTCCGCGATACGCATGGACCAGAAGCATGTGTGCATCCACGGACTTGGGGTGCGCCTGAAGGTAGCCAGACAGTGCGGAGATTGCAGGCTCGAACTGCTTCTGGTCGATCAGATCGCTCGCCTCTCGGATCTCGGCATCGGAGTTAAGAGTTAATTCTTCCTCGATTCCCTGATTAGCTTTTTGTTCGAGGCCGGAGCGTTGCACTCCCAAAGCCGCTAGCGCACCGAAGACGAACCCTCCAACGTGAGCCCAATGAGCTACGCCGCTCGAGGTGCCAAAAAGCGTGCCGTAGAAGACTTCCATGAGCAGCCAGAGAGGCAGTAGAGCGTAAGCCGGAGCCTTGAATCGATAGGAACGAAAAAAGCCGAACAGCCACAACATCTCGATCTTCATCTTGGGGTAGCGCACGAGGAACGCGCCCATGAGCGCGGCGACTGCTCCCGAGGCCCCCAGGGTTGGAACCATGCTGCCTGAGTTAGTCCAGGCATGCAGTTGCAGCGCGGCCGCACCGGAAACGAGGTAGAAGACCGTGTAGAGCGGACGTCCCCAGACATCTTCCAACACGAATCCCGCCAACCACAAGAACCACATGTTGCCGATCAGGTGCATCCAGCCACCGTGAAGAAAATTGGCCGTCAGATAGGAGATTGGCTTAGGGTGAGCGGGAATAAAGGCATAGCGCTCGGTGAGAGAGTTCGACTTCAGCTGCAGATACTGCTCGGTGAGCGAGTCCAGTTGCGATTGAAGTTGAGCTTCGTCATCCTGCAATCGCATTTGGGCGTCAAAGCCGTCCGCCACATCTCGATTAGGGTTCTGCGCTTCTGCCCAGACGGCTGGCTCGCGCTGCTTGAAATCGTCAACCAGTTGCTGAGCCTGAGGCTGAAGGGTCAGCTCCGGGTGGCTGGCAGCCATAAGAAGAATGTGGGCTTTTAGCTCTCCGAGGCGCGGTCCCTCGCTCTGAATGCTTGGATAAGAAAGCAGAAAGCAGACCAGATTCAGCCCGATCAGAGCGAACGTGATAATTGGCCAACGGCGGGCGTGCATCCCCTCGTGGCGGATAGGAATCAGCATGGTCCTCGTCCTCACCTACCCAGGGGAAAAACACAGGCTCCTACAATTTTAGGAAATTGGGACCGGGCACCCCAGATGCAAGGGGTGAGTGTACAAGGGTAACCATGAAAACAGCCGGTTCTAGCGGCGCGCGGAAGCCTTCTTGCTTCCCGATTCGGTCTTCTCGGATGTTCTGTGCTTCCGCAGGCGCTCAAACAGCGCGGCCACAATTAGCGGAAGCCCGACTGTTGCATCCACAAAGACTTCCCCAAACTTCCCCCCCTCGGCGGGAGGAACGAATTTGCCCCAGGAAATGGCTTCACTGTAGGGGCTGCCGGAAAGGCCTCCCCAGTAGACTGGCTCGGGACAGATTCGCAGTCCGTAGTGATAGCGCTTGAGTGGCAAGTTCTCCCCCATACGGCGATAGCGAAGCTCTATGAACGGCCCGAACTGCTGTGACCAGTTCCGCGGGACACCCCCGCCGATGGTGAAAATCCCCAGACGCTTCTGCCGGAGGAGGGTCGAAGCGAAGTGCTCGAGGTCCTCGAATGGATCAAAGCGAATTTTGTGACGGCCGGAGCTTTCGCGCAGACGGTTGTGAAGTGCCACGTCGAGCCCGAGTTCTGAGTCGGTAAATGCCGGGACGAACACAGGCACGCCCTTTTCGTATGCCGACCGCAAAATTCCCCGTTGCTCTTTGCCACGTCTTGCCAGGTGCGCACCAATGGTGTGGTTCAGCTTGTATGAGCAAAGAACTTCGCTGTGGTCCCAGCCGCCGAGAATCTCGGCCATGACCTGCTCTACGTCGTCAAGATTCGTTTCCGGCTCCAACGTGTCATACACCCGGTTATATCCCTGTTCATAGAGGTCCGTGTCAGGTACGTCGGGGTTGTGGCGGAAGTGGGAATGGCCGGTCGCCTCGACCAAACCGTGGGCCATCAGCGCGCCCGTCGATACGATGGCATTCACGATGCCCTTGTCGATCAGGTCGGCAACGATCAGCCCCTGCTTGGCCACGGTCATCGCCCCAGCCAGGGTCATGACGACAAAGCAGTCTTTGTCGCGGGCCATGGCTTCGAGCACGTCCACCGCCTCGCCGAGTTGGCGGCCGGTGAAGGCGGTTTTAGCCATGGCGCGGACCAAATCGTCGATGGAGTGGACGTTCGAGAGGTCGAGTGGCTCGAGCGGAATCAGGCGATCTTCTACCGGATTGTGGAGTTTGCGTTCGATGCCAGTTCCGTCGTGGCTGTCGTGTTTCATTCCGCCCCCGAATCTTTGGTGAAGAAATACTTTACTTGAAGCGGCCGGTTCCTAGCTACTCGACGCGAGCCCTCGAGAGCTTTCCGCGAAATTCCAGTTGCGCTCAACGAAATAGGCGTGTAGTTTGTTGCGCGATCTATGCAAGGTTACGGCCCGGCCAGCGAGTCATTGCGTCTCGCGGAACACTATCGTCAGATGACAGATGGCGAGTTGATCAGCCTCTCCGAAGACCCGTCTGATTTGACCGAAATGGCGCAGGATGCGTTGAGTCAGGAGATCTCATCGCGACGGCTCCGAACACTGCCACCGAAACCCCCTGCCATTCCTAAGCCGCCGCCTGACAGGCCGGAGGAAGGATCGCCCTACGCGGAGGAACGCAAGTTGATCCCGGTTACGAACGTCTATAGCTTGCGAGATGCCCTGCAGGTGCAAAGGATCCTCGACGTTGCCGGAATCCCCTTCTACATGGGGCCGGAGAAAGCCACGGGAGTCGATGCGGTAACCTCAAACTACGCAGAAGGCATTGAGGTCAAGGTCATGCAAATTGGTGTGCCTTGGGCCCTCTCTGCGCTTACCAGGAGCTACGAGCCGAAGGATGAGCCGCCGGAAGAACAGGTCGAATGGGACGACACGGTCGCGGTCCGTTGCCCGAGATGCCGCTCCGACGAGGTTATCTTTCAACAGCTCAGCGAAGATGCAGCTGCGGGAAGGGCGGGTTTCCCAAGATTTCAATGGACCTGCGACGAATGCGGGTATGCCTGGGAAGATGACGGCATAGCCAAGTAGAGCGATTCTCAATTTTGCTATGCTAATTCCTCACGAGGAGAAATCTTTGGCGAACAAGTTTCGCGTTGGGCTGGTGCAGATGTCGGCCACGCCCGACCCCGACAAGAATCTGCAAAGGGCGGTGGACAAGCTGCACCAGGCATCAGCGAAGGGTGCACAGATCGTGTGTCTGCCGGAGCTGTTCCGAACCCAGTATTTTTGCCAACGTGAGGATGCAGCTTTGTTCGATCTTGCCGAACCAATTCCTGGGCCAACCACGGTTCGGCTGTCAGAGGCCGCTAGGAATCTGCGAATCGTTGTCGTGGGATCGGTCTTTGAGAAACGTATCGCGGGCGTGTATCACAACACGGCCGTCATGATCGATGCCGACGGTAGTTTGCGCGGCGTTTATCGCAAAATGCATATCCCCGACGATCCGCTCTACTACGAGAAGTATTACTTCACTCCCGGCGATCTGGGCTTTAAGGCTTTCGACACCCATTTCGGCCGGGTGGGTACCTTGGTGTGCTGGGACCAGTGGTATCCGGAAGGCGCACGGCTTACGGCTCTGCAGGGTGCTCAGGTGCTGTTTTATCCCACCGCGATTGGTTGGCATCCCGACGAGAAAGAACAATACGGGACGGCCCAGTACGACGCCTGGCAAACGATTCAGCGAGCGCATGCGATTGCCAATGGGCTGTATGTGTGCGCAGTGAACCGGGTCGGGCACGAGAACGGAGACATCCGCGGCAATAAGGCGCAAGGCAAGGGACTGGAGTTTTGGGGAGGATCGTTTATCGCGGATCCGTTTGGCCGGGTGATTGCGAAGGCTTCGCACGATAAAGAAGAGATTTTGATCGGTGAGGTGGATGATCGCGTCATCGAAGATACGCGGCGCAACTGGCCCTTCCTGCGCGACCGCAGAATTGACAGTTACGGAATGATCACCAGCCGGTTGATTGATTGAAAGATGGCCAACCGCAAACCTTCCCCCAAATCAGAAATGATCTATCGCATGCCGGCGGAGTGGGAGCCACACGCCGCGACGTGGCTGGCATGGCCTCACTATGAACCCGACTGGCCAGGAAAGTTTGAGCCAATTCCGTGGGTGTATGCAGAAATCATTCGCTACCTGAGCCGAGGCGAGAG
Source organism: Terriglobales bacterium (assembly GCA_035606605.1). Taxonomy (GTDB): domain Bacteria; phylum Acidobacteriota; class Terriglobia; order Terriglobales; family Acidobacteriaceae; genus Gp1-AA145. The sequence goes on along the minus strand of DATNEX010000067.1, from coordinate 45,610 downwards.
GGTGGAGGTGATCGTCAAGGACAGGGCGGCGGAGAAAACCGCGCGCAAGGTCCTCGAGCGAGCGCACGCCCTGAATGAGAATGTAGGCTTTCATCACTGGGCCACAAACCGGGTGTGGACGCGAGACTCGGGATGCGCGTTCGTGGTTCCTTCCCGCCTTGGCGCCGGGGAAGGTCTAGCGGCAATCAAATGGCGGTTCAATGGGTGGGCGAAATATTCCAATTGGCAAAAGGACAACAAGATCGGGAGTCTGATGGCTAAGGCGGCGGGTGCCATGGAAATTGGGGCAGTATTCGGGGGCGAGCCCATGGTACTCGAAGGCGGCTCGATTGATATAAACGGTCGCGGCACGCTGCTCACCACCGAAGAGTGTCTATTGAGCAAGGTGCAACAGCGCAATCCGGGAATGAAGCGGCGTGACTATGAAAGGGCATTTGGCGAATACCTCGGCGTGAGCAACGTGATCTGGCTGGGGGCGGGCGTCGTGGGTGACGACACGCATGGACACATCGATGACATTACCCGCTTCGTTTCTCCCGACACCGTGGTGACGTGTGTGGACGCTGATCCCACGAGCGAGAACTACCAGGCGTTGCGTGAGAACATCCGCCGATTGAGAGATGCTACGACCGAAGATGCGAAGCCGCTAGCAACGATTGACCTCCCCATGCCGGCACCGGTGTATTTTGAGGGCCGCCGTTTGCCCGCCAGCTACGCCAACTTCTACATCGCGAATGCGGCGGTGCTGGTGCCAGTATTCAACGATCCGAACGACCGCGTGGCGGTAGATATTTTGGCAGACATCTTTCCCGATCGCGATGTGGTGGGAATTTATTGTGGCGATCTGATCTGGGGGCTAGGGGCAATCCATTGCATGACTCAACAGCAACCGGCGGTCTAGATCGTTCTGCTCCGGTGCACTGATAACCTGGGGCTCGGGGTCGCTATTTGCTCTCGCTTCCCGGGACGGCTGGATCGGCGGGGCGCTCATGCCTTGCGAATCGGCCAAAACCTGAAAATGTGCGCCATTAAAGTGGCTCTTTTAAGTGCGCTGAGCGGAAGATCGGCTCTTGGTTAGAGGATGTGGATCCGATCGGAAAGTAAAGAGGCAGTTCTCCCTTATATTGGTTGCATGCCAAAATCTGCCGCGACGAAAGTCGGAAAGACCGCCGGCCACAAAAAGACTCCCGCTATTTCAAAGAAGGCACGGATCATTTCTTCTAAAGTCGCGTATGAGGGCCCGGCGTTCTGGGTCACTACCGATATAGTGGAGGAGCCAAGCGGCATCCGCGCCCGTCGAGATGTCGTACGTCACTCGGGATCAGTAGTCATCCTGGCGGTTGATCATAGCCGGGGAGAGCCGCGGGTGCTGTTGGAAAGGCAATACCGGCATGCGGCGGGCCGCTACCTTCTTGAGCTTCCCGCGGGGCGAATCGATGAAGGCGAAGCCGGGCTGACGGCGGCTAAGCGTGAGCTGCTGGAAGAGACTGGCTACACCGCCCGGAGGTGGAAACGGGTTCTGTATTTCTGGGCCAGTCCGGGCTTTGTAGCGGAATCAATGGCTATCTTCCTAGCCCAGGAGCTCACGGCGGGACAAGCTCAGCCGGAAGCGGATGAGGCAATCGAGCTCCATCTGGTCCCGCTCAGAGAAGCCGTGAAGATGGTCGTGACCGGCAAGATTCATGACGGCAAGACCATCTCAGGCGTGCTTTGGCTGAATGCCCAACAAAATCACTAGGTACTGCAGTTTCCGTAACCCGAACACTGGTATTTTCGTGCCGAGATAGAGTCTTTCCCGTCTTGACAGTGCCCCACGTGTCTGCCGCACAATGCCTCAATACGGCTCAGTGTCAGGATTTTGGCACTTAGCAGGGGGAGTACGTGGATCGCTTGAAAGGTACTGTGAAGTGGTTCAATAACGCCAAAGGTTACGGCTTCATCGGCCGAGACGATGGGCCAGACGTGTTCGTCCACTACAGCGCTATTAGCTCTGAGGGTTACAAGAGCCTTCAGGAAGGCGATGCTGTGGACTTCGAGATCGTGCAAGGACAGAAAGGACCGCAAGCCGCGAACGTTACCAAGTCGCAGTGACAGCTGTGCTGCCCCTCTTCTGAATAGATTTGCACCTTACTTGGCACCGATGTGTGCGTCCTCCGGGGCGAGAAGGGCGTAGCTTGTGAACGCCAGGCTCTTGCTATCGGGCGACCAGGAGGGCACGTTGATCGTTCCCTGCCCCCCGAACAGATTTGCCAGCACTGCAATCTTCTGGTTCTCCAGGTTCATCAGCTGCAGCATGACATTCTTATTTTCCGGATGGCCGGTCACGTCCCGCTGGTAGGTAAGGAACACCATCCATTTTCCATCGGGCGAGATGTGCGGAAACCAGTCGTTGTAGTCGTCGGAGAAGACCTGCTCCTGGCCGCTGCCGTCGGACTTCATACGCCAAATCTGCATGTGCCCGGTGCGCTCGGAGTTGAAGTAGATGTAGTGACCGTCAGGTGAGTATTCCGGGCCATCGTCGAGTCCTTTGGCAGTGGTGAGGCGCCTTTCATCACCTCCGCTAACTGGGATCGCATAAATGTCGAACTCGCCATTACGTTGTCCGACGAAGGCGAGCGTCTGGCCGTCGGGCGACCAGCCGTGCCAGTACGATGGCGCATTTTTAGTGATCTGCCGGGGAGTTCCTCCGCTACTGCCTACGACGTAAACCAGAGAATCGTGAGACGGATTCCCTTCTGTCGTTTTTGTAGCTTGCGAGTTGTCGCTGATTGCAAGTTGGGTTCCGTCGGGCGACAGGCCGTGATCGTTGTTGAGGCGGTTCTGCCCACCCGTGTCGATGATTTCGGGCGCGCCGTCGGTTACGTTCAGCTTCTCCAGATGGCCGTTGCGGTTGAATAGGAAGTAGGATCCGTCCCGCGCCCAATTCGGGGCCTCGAAGCGACCGGGAGCGTAGTAGATCACTTGACGATCGGTGGAGTTCGTCGCAACCACTTCGAGAGTGCTGACCAGGACGGGTGTGCCAGTGGAGGCGGGGAGACTGCGGAGCTGAACATTCGAGAAACTCGCTTCCTCGAAGGCGTTCTTGTCATGCGCGCAAATGCCGATCCCGGCATAAAACTCACCCTGGAACGGAACCCGTATGGACTCACCGTCGTAGTGTGGCGATTCCCCGGGCTTGCTCACGAACATGTACAGGACGTCTCCGCGACGCACGAGGCGCAAGCGAATCGCAGGAAGAGCGGATGCCGATGGCGGCGCATTCTGATCGCGCGGGGACAGATTGGACTTAACCTCGCGCGTGACTCCGCCGTTCTCCTCGCGGTACTGCAGAGCAAGCAGTCCGTTGCCATGAAGGGCGATATCGGCATAAATCGAGCTTGCATCGAGCGACTGTCGGAAAACCAGCGCGGCTTTCTTGTGGGGATTGCCTTGGGTATTCGGAAAGGCGACGTCCGCCGTGAGTTCTACATCGCCCGACACTTTCTTCCAGGCGAAATGAAATGCGTCCTCGGTAGACCACATGTTTTCGCCACTCCCGCGAAGGGTGTAGGTTGCATTTGCCGAGTCGAATATTGCCGAACCGGGATGGAGGACGGTGCCGACATCTTCGTGGTTCACGAAAGCTCCTACCGGATTCTCCGCGAGCGCCGGAATTCCATTAAGGATGAATGCGAGAAAGAAAACTATTGGCATGCGTTGCATGATCGATTCTCTCCTGCGGAATAGGACTATACCGCAGGTGAGTCCGACGGCAAAGCACCTTGCTCTCGCTGCGAGCCGTGAGCGAGCGGGCGAGGCTTACCTGAGGGCGATGCCATTGCCCTTCGAGCGCGTCGCACTTTCGAATTTAGCCACCATCTGGTAAAACTGTGCCCGGGCAAGGGAGAGCATCTCATGACACGGCTGACCTCTTTTTTTCTCTTCTTCTTCGTTTCATTGATGGCGACAACCGCAATGGCAGAGGACAAACCCTCAAAAGCCCTGGCACTAACACCGCCGATGGGGTGGAATACGTGGAACAAGTTTGGTTGCAACGTTAGCGAGGGGCTCGTCAAAGGAGCTGCCGATGCGATGGTCGCATCGGGAATGAAGGACGCCGGATATCAATACATCGTGATTGACGATTGCTGGCAGGTGAAGCGCGACGAAAAAGGCAACATCGTTCCCTACCCCGATCGTTTCCCAAACGGGATCAAGGCGGTTGCAGACTACGTTCATTCCAAGGGACTGAAGTTTGGGATTTATTCGGACGCTGGAACCAAAACTTGCGGGGGCAAACCTGGGGGGCTAGGACATGAATATCAGGATGCGATCGATTACGCTGCGTGGGGTGTGGATTACTTAAAGTACGACTGGTGCAACACGCTTCCGGGTCAGGATGCACGGGCATCGTATCAGAACATTCGCCAGGCACTGGATGCTGCGGGGAGGCCGATCGTCCTCAGCATTTGCGAGTGGGGAGGCCGACAACCTTGGCTGTGGGGTGAGGAAGTTGGCGGGAACCTGTGGCGCACGACGGAAGACATACAGGATCGCTGGGCAGGAAAGAAAGAATGGAGTCCCGGCCACTGCTGCAGTAACGGAATGCTCGACATTGTGGATGAAAACGAGCCTCTGTATTCGCACGCGGGACCGGGACATTGGAATGACCCCGACATGCTTGAGGTGGGTAATGGCGGAATGACAAACGCAGAGTATCGCACGCACTTCAGCTTGTGGGCGATCATGGCCGCGCCGCTCATGGCAGGTAACGATATCCGCAGCATGAACCCCGACATTCGCGAAATTTTGATTAACAAGGAAGTCATCGCCGTCGATCAGGATGCCCTTGGGCAACAGGGGCGCCGAGTGTGGAAGGACGGCGACCTGGAAGTCTGGTCGAAGCAGTTGCAGGACGGAGGCCGGGCGGTTGTGCTGTTAAACCGCGGAGCTTCACCGCAGGCGGTTACCGCAACATGGGAACAGGTTGGTTATCCGGGGCATGTGAGCGCGGGGGTGCGCGATCTCTGGGGGCATAAGGATCTCGGGAAGTTCACGGGAAAATTCTCAGCCCCGGTGGAAAGCCATGGCGTGGTGGTGGTAACGATAAAGCCATAGCTCCTCGAAGCAATCCCGGGGCGGACAAGAGCATCCGCCCCACCCACTCATTTCTTCATCCAGCCCTGCATCTCCATCCACTCGGCGAAGCGGTCGATCCAGTGATCTGTAGGAAGGCCGTGTTTGCGCATGCCGAAGCCGTGACCACCCTTGGCATACATGTGCAACTCCACCGACTTTTGAGCGGTCCGCCACTTCTCGTAGAGGACAACACTGTCAGGTGCCAACCCGAGGTTATCATTGCTGGCCGCAGCGATGAACATCGGCGGGGCATCTTGAGGGACCGGCGAGTCCCTGAGTCGTCCGATAGCACCGTAGATAGGAGCCACGAAGGCCGGACGACCGTCTGGTAAGTACTTTAATGCGACAGCTGCGGTTACTACTCCCCCTGCAGAGAACCCCAGGATGCCGACGCGATCAGGCGAAACGCCGAATTCGGCTGCGTGCTGACGAACATAGGTGACTGCCCGAAGACCGTCCGCAATAGAGAGGGGAATGATGGCAGAGACCTTTTCCTCGAATTTCGCGCGATCCGCGTATAGAGAAGTGAATTCCTGCGTAGCATCGTCTCCGGTATGCGCCAGACGGTATTTCAGAACAAACGCGGTGACACCTTTCGCCGCCAGATACTGAGCGACTTCGGTGCCTTCGCTTGTGATTGAGAGGGCCATAAACCCACCCCCAGGGCAGACAACCACTGCAGTTCCGTTCTTCAAGTCCGGTGAAGGCCTGAAGACCGTAAGGGTGGGCGTGGTGACATTGCTCACCACCTCTGTGTTCCAAACTTTCGAAAAGTATTGCTTTTCCGGATACGCTTCCGGCGTCGAGCCGGGAGGAGTGCCTTGGTAAATAGGGATGACCTCCTGCGCCAAGGCGGCAGCGGCAAGAAAGAGAAAGAGAAGGAGGCAAACGCTTCTGAACATTGAGCTTTTCATGGCCGCATAGTCTAGCAGAGGCGCGTGCAATTGGGGGTCCTCCGGATAGCTGATTTGGCTGATTGCAAGTCTGTCGCCCCAAACTCTGCAATTGTCGAGTTGATCAACGTTTGTAATAATCATAGGGCTCTGGTGTAAACGCGTTGGTGCAGGATGTGCGTACACGCCCCCAGCGGGGTGCGAAGCGGGGGAACAGGATCCGCTCCACACGGCTGTGCCATCTATGAGATTTATCGCGCGTATTTTCAACCCAACCAACAACCGGCGGCTCAATGAGCTGTTGGGCTTCTTGTTGTGCGTCTCCGCGCTCCTCCTCTTCCTTGCGCTTGCCTCCTACTCTCCCCTTGATCCTTCCCTAAACAGCGCTTCGGTGCTGACTGGTTCGCGCGTGGCGCGGAACTGGATCGGCATTGTGGGAGCAATGGGTTCGGACCTGTTGCTGCAATTTTTCGGCGTAGCGGCGTTTCTGCTGCCCGTTTTCGCGACCGCCTTGGGTATCCGTTGGTTCAGGTCGAGAAAGGTGGTTTCGCCAATTGCCAAGTTCCTCGGCGGGGTTTGGCTCTTGATGTTCGTTCCCGCATTGCTCGCGCTTTTTCCTGGGCCAATGCGGTGGTTCGGTGGGCCTCCGGTTGAGGGCTTGCTGGGCCGGATCTTTGGCGACTTCCTCATCCATTACTTGAACCTGATGGGTGCGTACATCATTTCGACCAGCATGCTAGCTGTGGCGCTCTACTTCTGCACGGCCTTCTCCTTCACCCAGGCGCGGGTTTGGGCGACAACCAGATTCTCGTTTGCGCTTGCTCTGCGCGACCGGTGGAAGGATTGGCAAGAAGACCGGGTGCGGAAGAAGATGCAGAAGGAATTGGAGAAGCGTCGGGCACAGAAGCCAGCCGTGCAGAACGCGATGCTTCCCCCCCGGGCGGTGGCCACGCCGGCCATCGAAGCAGCGCGAGCCGAGCCGAGAAAGACTGGGATTGAAAGGTTTGCCGAGGAACAAGAGGCTCCGGCAAGGACGGGAACCGATGACATTGCGGGCGGGAATATCCGACCCACGCCAGCTCTCCCAGCGGTAGAGGTCAGCGAGCGACCGGACAGCTCGACGAAGCCAAAGACCACAATGCCCAGGGTCGCCGGCGGTTACAAGCTCCCGCCGAGCAGCTTGCTCCATCGCGCGGATGAACAACAAGCGGTGGATAGTGATGAGCTGAAGATTCTCGCGCAGGTCTTGACCGAGAAGTACGCAGAATTTGAGGTGCACGGGAACGTTACCCAGATCAATCCCGGGCCGGTGGTTACGACCTTCGAGTTCAAACCTGAGGCAGGTATCAAGTACAGCCGTCTCACAGGACTAACCGATGATCTATGCCTGGCGTTGCGCGCGGAAAGTATCCTGATCGAACGCATGGCTGGCAAAAGCACCGTGGGCATTCAAGTCCCGAACCGCGAACGCGAGATCATCTGGCTCAGGGAAAACATTGAGTCTTCGGAGTTTATTGGCTCGAAGGCGAAGCTCACGCTGGCGCTGGGAAAAGACATTAACGGTCGAATCGTGACTGCGGACATGTCCGGCATGCCCCATTTGCTGATCGCGGGTTCTACGGGATCAGGCAAGAGCGTGGCAATCAATGCCATGATCATGTCGATTCTCTATAAAGCTACGCCGGACCAGGTGCGGTTGATTCTGGTCGATCCGAAGCGATTGGAACTGGGCAATTATGAAGGAGTGCCGCATCTTTACACCCCCATCATCACGGAGCCGAAACTGGCGGCGAATGCGCTGCGCAATGCGGTCCGAGAGATGGAGCGGCGTCTGAAGCTGCTGGCCGAAAAAGGCGTGCGAAATATCGAGGGATACAACAAGCTTTTTGACGACGCCGATACGCCCAGTCTGTTCGGGGAGCAGAGCGAAGAGAAGCCGCTCCCGTATATCGTCATCATTATCGACGAACTGGCCGATCTGATGATGCTCGACGGCAACAACGTCGAGGAATCCATTACGCGCCTCGCACAAATGGCGCGAGCCGTTGGAATTCACTTGGTGCTTGCTACCCAACGGCCTTCGGTGGATGTAATTACCGGCTTGATCAAGGCCAACTTCCCTGCCCGCATGTCGTTCCGCGTGGCCACCAAGGTGGATTCGCGAACGATTCTCGATGCAAACGGAGCAGAGGCACTGCTCGGTCGGGGCGACATGCTGTACCTTCCCTCCGGATCGGCTCGTGTCCATCGCCTGCACGCGCCATTCGTAACCGAGAAGGAGATCGCGGCCGTCGTCGAGTTCTGGAAATCGCAAGGCGCCGCGGAGTACGAACAGAAGTTCCTCGAAGCTCCGAAGGAAGAACGAGAGGCTGGAACTGCGGGTACCGACGGCGAACTCGAGGGCGACGAGAACGATCCAATGTTCGAAGATGCGGTGCGGCTGGTGCTCGAATTTGGGAAAGCTTCAACGTCCCTGCTGCAGCGGCGGCTACGAATCGGGTATGGGCGCGCAGCTCACCTGATCGATTTGATGGAACGCGATGGGATTGTTGGTGCGGCAGATGGTCCCAAGCCTCGCGAAGTGCTGAAACGGCCCGACTGGTTCGGCGAAGTCGAACAGTCCATGCACTAGCCCCTCTTCCCTACTTTTTGTCAGCTGAAATTTCTGCGGTTTGTTCGTCGACGGGCATCGACGCCAATAGTTGCCGCACCGTCGAGTTGTTCGGTTCCTCCCTGAGCAGCGAACGCATTTCCTCGAGATAGGCGGACACATCCTGCTTTGAATGGCGGGTGCTGGCATGCCACTGCAAGTCGGACCGCAATGCGCGCACGGTAATTGGAGACAGATTCATGACCGCCATCGCGTCCGAAACCTGGACTGCGGGCAGAGAAAAGAAGCGAAAACGTTCGCCCTTGGCGTACTCAAGCAGATCGGATTCGAGTTGCGTAATCGAAATGCCGAATTCGGCAGGTATGGCAATAGAAAGCGGCTGACCGTTAGAAACTCGTGAAAACAACGGCTCGACGTGCGAAATCAGATCATGGTCGAAGATGTAGTGCACGAGCAACCATGATTCGGCATAGAACATAGCCTGCGTGGGTCCGTTCTGGTTGTATAGCTTGGAATCCTGACCGACAGCGAACAAGTCCGAAATCCGCATCAGCTTGCCGTTTTGACGGAGGAATTGCAGCTCTCCAATAGGAACAAGCCCTAATTTTGTTCCCTTCACCGTGACCTGGACGGTAGAGAAATACTCCGCGAACCCTTCTTCGAACCAGGTTGGCACAGCAGAACTGGAGTTTGCTTTGAGCAGCTCGTGAATGTATTCGTGGTAGACGGCGTGCCGGGGATCGGCGGAGGCATCCACGAGTATAAAGTTCTTGCCTTGCCCGGGCAGAAAAAGTCCCGTGTGTTTTGCCTTGGGGCGACCGAGCAGGCGATCGACTTCCTTTTCTCCATCAAGAGCAAAAATCAAAAGGGGCTTCACATCGTCCGTTTTGGCTTTCGTCATCAACAGATGGAAAGCGGCACGCATCTGTTCGCAATGACGGGCAGCCTCGATTCCTCGCTCTTTACCCAGGTCCGTGACCACCGTGAAGTGGCTGCTCCGGATTTGAACCCAAGTCTTTTCTTTGGCTCCGGCAGACACAACGGCGCAAACAAGAATTCCACCGAGGAACCAACTGAAAAAGCGCATGAAGAAAAAAAGACTCCCGCCAGAGATGCTCGCAAGTGTCCCATGAGAGTTTCTGGCGGGCAACGGTTTCTTTTTTTCGTAGCTGTGGAAAAGCATCGTCGCCGGGCTTTCGATATGCTTAGTGGTTCTCGGAAAGCAGGCGACATGAAAGCTTTGGTGAAGAGCCGCAACCAAGTTGGGCTGTGGCTAGAAGACGTACCCGAGCCGCAGATCGGGATCAACGACGTCAAAGTCCGCGTGCTCCTCACAGGTATCTGCGGGACAGATCTACACATTTATGACTGGGACGAGTGGGCGCGAGGCACCATTCCGGTTCCTCTGGTCATTGGGCACGAGTTCGTGGGGGAGATTGTGGAAGTCGGGTCAAACGTAAACGACTTCCACCCGGGAGAATTGGTCAGCGGGGAAGGCCATGTGGTCTGCGGCCGCTGCCGCAATTGCCTCGCGGGACGGCGACATCTGTGTGCCAATACGCAAGGCGTAGGCGTGAACCGCGCCGGCGCATTTGCCGAGTACATCGTGCTGCCGATGACCAATATCTGGAAGCACAGCCCGAGGGTCCCCATCGAGGTCGCCGCGATTTTTGATCCTTTTGGGAATGCGGTACACACCGCGCTTTCTTTCCCAGTGCTGGGCGAAGATGTGCTCATCACCGGTGCCGGCCCGATTGGAATCATGGCTGCCGCAGTGGTGCGCCACGCGGGAGCGCGCTACGTGGTAATCACCGACATCAATCCGCACCGGTTGCAGCTTGCGCAGCAGTTGGGCGTCAATGTAGCCATCGATCCGAAAAAGAAGTCTCTGAAGGAAGTGCAGAAGGATCTTGGCATGCACGAAGGGTTCGACGTGGGTCTCGAGATGTCGGGTAATGCCTCGGCATTTCGCGAGATGCTGGCCAATATGTCTCATGGCGGAAAGGTTGCAATGCTTGGTATACCCGCGGGAGAGATGGCGATCGATTGGCGACAGGTCATCTTCAACATGCTAACCATCAAGGGGATCTACGGGCGGGAGATGTACGAAACCTGGTACAAAATGACGGTCATGCTCGAGTCCGGCCTAGACATTTCACCGGTCATTACGCACCGTTTCCCCTACGCGGAATTTCAAAAGGGCTTCGACGCAATGCGCTCGGGCAGCGCAGGGAAGGTGCTGCTCGACTGGCGGCAATGAGCTAGCGGCTCGTTCTCTTAGAGCGCTCTTTTCAGACACGACAAAACCATGTTTCGGCCCTTGGAACGTCTGCAGCGCCAGCCACCCGCCGCCGTTGACGGGGTGCAGATGCTCACCCCCCATGTTCTCAGTCGAAGGTTTCCGCATCGCGGAACGGGGTACCGCGTTGGTCTTTCGCCGACAGCAGTGGCCTGTCTGTCTGCCAATTAATTCCCAGGTCGTGATCATTCCACAGAATCGTTCGTTCTAACTCGGGATAGTAGAACTCGGTTGACTTGTACAGCACATGCGCGAGGTCGGAGAGAACGTAAAAACCATGCGCGCAGCCCACCGGGACCCAAGCCATGAGCCGGTTCAGGTCCGAAAGCTTGACCGAGTGCCAGCGGCCGAAAGTAGGTGAGCTGCGGCGCAGATCCACGAAAACATCGAGCACTTCCCCGCTGACGACTCGGACCAGTTTTCCCTGTGCCTTCTCCACCTGGTAGTGCAAGCCACGGAGAACCCCGCGTTTCGAGCAGGAGTGGTTGTCCTGGACAAATCTCTGTGTGATTCCGATGTCAGAAAACGTACGTTCGCTATAGCTCTCGAGGAAAAACCCGCGATCATCTTCAAAAACCTTGGGTTCGAGGATCAACGCGCCGGAGATAAGTGACTTGTGGACGTTCATTTGCGATCAAAACACGCGTTCTTTGAGCATCTGCAGCAGGTAGTTGCCATAGCGGTTGTTCTTCATGGAGGCCGCGGCACGCTCCACCTGCTCGGCAGTGATGTAACCCTGACGATAGGCAATCTCCTCAGGACAAGCGACCATAAGCCCTTGGCGAGTCTCAATAGTCTGGATGAAGAGGGAGGCTTCGAGCATCGCTTCGTGCGTACCGGTATCGAGCCAGGCCATTCCGCGCCCCATGACGGCAACCTCGAGCAGGCCGCGCTTCAGATACTCACGGTTCACATCGGTGATTTCTAATTCTCCTCGGGCAGAGGGCTCCAGGCCTTTCGCGATATCAACCACCTGGGCATCGTAGAAGTAGAGGCCGGTAACGGCATAGCGAGATTTGGGGACCTTGGGCTTCTCTTCCAGGCTGAGCGCCTTTCCCTGCTGATCGAATTCCACGACCCCATAGCGCTCCGGGTCCTGCACCGGATAGGCGAAGATGCGGGCACCACCTTCGCAGTCGACCGCCGACAGCACTAATTTGGCGAGGTCGTGTCCGTAAAAAATGTTGTCGCCAAGAACCAGTGCACAACAATGGCCGCGGATGAATTCTTCCGCGATGAGGAAAGCCTGCGCGATACCTTCAGGCTTGGGTTGTGAGGCGTAAGAAATACTTAAACCAAATCCTGAGCCATCGCCCAGAAGATGCTCAAATTTTGATAGATCCTCCGGTGTAGAAATCAAAACAATATCGCGAATTCCCGCCAGCATCAGCGTGGTGAGCGGGTAATAGACCATCGGCTTGTCGAAGACTGGGAGCAGGCTTTTGCCGACGGCATGGGTTACCGGATATAGCCGTGTGCCCGATCCGCCCGCGAGGATGATCCCTTTGTATTTCAAGGAGCGCCGAGAATTGCTCATGAGCACTTGCTATGTTCCATGGCGAAGGCCGCCGCTGTCAAAAGCATTACAGAGAATATTGCTTTGCCATCCATTGGCGATAGTTGCCGCTAGTGACGCTTTGCACCCAGCCATGGTTGTCGAGATACCACTGCACAGTTTTGCGAATTCCGCTTTCAAATGTTTCGCGCGGTCTCCAACCGAGTTCCGATTCGATCTTGCGCGTGTCCATCGCGTAGCGACGATCATGTCCGGGGCGATCGGTAACGAACTTGATCAGGTCACGATGGGGCACCACCGGATCATGCGGGCGGAATTCATCTAAGGCCGCGCAAATCGTATTCACCACCTCCAAATTCTTGAGTTGGTTACGCCCACCGATATTGTAGGTCTCTCCGGTTCGCCCCCGGGCGAGAACCATGCGAATCGCTTCGCAATGATCGGCTACGTAAAGCCAATCGCGAACATTCTGCCCGTCACCATACACTGGGATCGGCTTGCCACTGATGGCATGGAGAATGACAAGGGGTATGAGTTTTTCGGGAAATTGGAACCGGCCGTAATTGTTGGAACAATTGGTGGTGAGCACCGGCAGTCCATAGGTGTGAAAATAGGCGCGCACCAGGTGGTCCGAAGCAGCCTTGGATGCGGAATACGGGCTGTTAGGCGCATAGCGAGTAGCTTCCGTGAAGGCGGGATCGCCCGCGCCGAGCGAGCCATAGACCTCGTCGGTGGATACGTGTAGGAAACGGAAGTAGTCACCTTGATCAGAGCTTAGTCCCGACCAGTAGGCACGGGATTCTTCGAGCAGGCTGAAGGTCCCGTTCACGTTGGTACGTATGAAATCGTCGGGACCGTGGATCGAGCGGTCCACGTGGCTTTCAGCAGCGAAATGCACGATGGCACGCGGGCGATGGGTGGTCAACAACTCAGCGATCAGATCGCGATCGCAGATATCGCCTTGCACGAAGCGGTAGCGCTCGTCGGCAGTCACTGTCGCTAGGTTCGCCGGATTTCCTGCGTAGGTCAGCTTATCCAGATTGAGGACGACCGAAGTTTCGGTAGCGAGCCACTGCAACACGAAATTTGAGCCAATAAAACCCGCGCCGCCGGTGACCAATATGCTGTCCGCGTGCATGAGAAAACCTGTTCCGAAGGGCTAATTATCGTGCATTTTGCAGGATTTGTCCGCTCTCGGCATCAACCCGGGGGCTCTGAATAGATGAAACGTTCGCCTAGGATGCCGACGATTCGGCGCCCCATCCCTACCATCCCACAGGTTAGAGCAACGGTTCGAGCCCCCAAACGCGGGATCACCCACAACGTGGTATGGTGATTTCTTCGGTCAACAGCCATGAGAGCCCTACTTCTTTCCCAATACAAGAAACTCGAGATCACAGATCTTCCAGTTCCGGTGCCTAGTTCCGATGAACTCCTGGTAAAGGTTGCGGCCTGCGGCATTTGCGGGAGCGACGTCCACGGCTACGACGGGTCCTCCGGGCGCCGGATTCCACCGATCGTGATGGGCCATGAGGCGGCAGGCGTGGTAGAGCGCGTGGGGACCGGAGTAGAGAATTTTAAGGTAGGCGACCGCGTCACTTTCGACTCCACCATTTATTGCGGCGAGTGCGCATTCTGCCGCCGTGGCGAGGTGAACCTGTGCGACAACCGTCAAGTGCTGGGAGTCTCTTGCGGCGACTATCGGCGCGCCGGCGCTTTTGCCGAGTTCGTCGTGCTGCCGGCGCGGATCGCCTATCATCTGCCGGCCAATCTGTCGTTTGCAGAGGCCGCGCTGCTCGAAGCGGTCTCTGTCGCACTGCATGCGATCTCGCTAGTACCGATTGCGCCGAATAACACTGCGCTCGTTGTGGGTGCTGGAACCATTGGACTCCTCCTCCAGCAAGGCCTGAAGGCGGCAGGCTGCTCTCGCGTGTTCGTCACCGACTTGGATGAGACACGTCTGACATTGAGCAAGAAACTCGGCGCGACGGAGACTCTGCGGTCGGGCCCAGAGCTAGTCGAAAACGTATTGCAGCTCACAGGCGGCCTAGGAGCGGATATCGTCCTCGAAGCGGTCGGCAATACGCCTGCCATCCGGACATCGGTCGATTGTGTCAGGAAAGGCGGCCATATCGTATTGGTCGGAAACATCACGCCTGAGGTCACCATTCATCTGCAGAAGGTGGTCAGCCGTCAGATTCGGCTGCAGGGATCGTGTGCGTCCGCCGGTGAATATCCACGCGCAATTGAGCTCATGAGCAAAGGTGCCATCAATGTGAAACCGCTGATCACGGCGGTCGCGCCCCTCCGGGACGGTCCAGCGTGGTTTGAACGCCTGTATGCGCATGAACCGAATCTCATGAAAGTCGTGCTGGAACCTGGAGCTGGCTCATGAGTGAGCTTTTTGACTTGACCGGCCGGGTCGCAATTGTGACCGGAACCAGCCGTGGCTTGGGTCAATATTTCGCGCGCGCGCTGGCCCGGGCGGGAGCTGACCTGGTGCTCACCAGTCGGGATCGAACAACGCTCGAGCCGTTTGAGGCGGAAATCGCTGCCCTAGGGCGGAGATCGGTATCGCTCGATCTCGACGTACGCGATCACGGCAGCATCCAGAAAATGGTGTCCGCGGCATCGGATTTTTTTGGTCGCATCGACATCCTGGTCAACAACGCCGGTTGCAATGTGCGAAAGCCGGCGGTTGAAATCACCTGGGACGACTGGAATTTGGTTCTCGACACCAACCTGCGCGGCACCTTCTTCGTTGCGCAAGCCGTGGCACGGCGCATGATTGAGCGCGGTTATGGCCGAATCATCAATCTTGGCTCCGTCACCTCGGTTGCGGGCTACGCGGGACTTGGGCCGTATGGAGCCAGCCGCGGCGGCATCCGCCAGCTAACCATGAGTCTTGCCGATGATTGGGGAAAATACGGTGTAACCGTAAACTGCCTTGCTCCGGGTTGGTTTCGTACGGCACAGAACAAAGTCATGTACGAAGACACGGAATGGGTCGAGTATCTCAAGGAACGAATTCCTCTGAAGCGCCCGGGCCAGCCCGATGATCTGGATGGCGCAGTCGTTTTTCTCGCTTCGGAGGCCAGCTGCTATGTGACAGGGCAAACGCTCCTGGTGGATGGCGGAATCTCGACCGGCGCTATGAGGGCTCTGCCGAGGAAGCAAAAGGCCTGAGCGCGTTCCTGCCTATTCAGCAACCAGCAGATTTTCCGCGAACAGCCACTCACTGTCAATCCACTGCGCTTCGCAGCGCAAACCTGCGTACTCCGCCATATCGAAAATCTCCTCAGCCGCGTACTTATGGCTGCTCTCGGTCCAAATGGTTTCGCCTTGTTCGAAATCTACTTCCAGATCGGCACGGGAGATGGTTACGGTTTGCGCGCGCTTTGATCGCAAGTGCATTTCGATGCTGCGCGCTTCTTCATTGATGCGCGCTTCATGAGTGAATTGATCTAGATGAAAGTCCGCATCCAGTTCGCGATTGATGCGAGCTAGCAGGTTTAGATTGAACGCGGCGGTTACACCAAGTTCATCTTCGTAAGCGGGGAGTAGTTCGTATGCCGGCTTCTCGAGGTCAGTTCCCAGTAGAAGTGAGTCCCCCGGGCGCAGAATCCGGCGGATTGCGGCCAGGAACTCGACGCCTGCATTCCGGTCAAAGTTGCCAATCGTGCTCCCCAGAAAAAGGACGAGCAGATGTTGTCCCCGCTTGCGATGTGCGGCAATCTCAACCAACCCGTCCAAGTACTCTCGTTCGAAGCCAAGGATGCTGACCGAATCGAGATCCTGAAGTTCCTGCTGGCAGCGCACGAGGGCGGCGCGAGAAATCTCAATCGGGTGATAGAACGTCCGCTGCCGACGCGACAACGCTTCGAGCAACCAGCGAGTTTTCCGGCCGTTGCCACTTCCGAGTTCGGCAACCACCACCGGGCCCGCCAGTCGGCTCACGATTTCTTCGGAATGGCGCCGTAGCAATCGGTCATCGGCACGGGTGAGACCATACTCGGGCAAATGACTAATCACCTCGAACAGGGCCGACCCGATATCGTCGTATAGATATTTGGATGGGAGTTCTTTTTGGCCCTCTTTCCTCAGGCCAGCCCGAACATCCTCGGCAAATTCATAAGCAGGGTTGGGAGTAATGGCGCGAACTAGCATTCGTTGCTCCTCAATCAGTGGCGGACGCAGCGGAATCCAGCGTAGACGTATTGGTAATGCGATTGAAACCAGTTGCGGAAAGTAGACCGAAGCATGCATGCCGCCGTTCGGGTCGACCCGCCTTTCATCACGAAGTGCTTTCCGTCAAAAAAATCCGCCGAGTACCCGCGGTAAAACGAAAACGGCTCAAAGCCCTGGAAAGGCGCGAACGGAGTCGACGTCCATTCCCACCCATTGCCGACCATCCCGCCCACGCCGAAGGCGCTCGCGCCCGCTGGCAAAGCGTTTACGGCGATGGGATCCCAGCTGGCGAAGTCGGCATTGCACAATCGGCCACTCGCAGGATTCTCCCCCCAAGGATAGGCGCGCTCCCCTCCTTCCTCGGTGCCGTACGCGGCACGTTGCCACTCGGCTTCTGTGGGAAGGGACTTCCCTGCCCAGCGGGCATATGCTGCGGCTTCCGCATGACTCACGTAGACCGGCCAATCCAGTGGCAACGGGATCTCCCCAAACATGGCCCGGTACCGCCACCGCTCGCCTGACTTTTTCCAGAACACGGGATGGGAGATAAGCTTGCTCGATTTCCACTCCCAATCGGGAGCACTCCAGAATTCCGGCGCTTCGTATCCACCCGCCTTGATGAAGTCGAGCCACTGCGCATTACTAACCATGAACTGATCGATCTCGAAGGTAGGCACGTTCACCCTGAAGGCTTCGAATTCGTTGTCCCAGCCGAATTTGCCACTCTCCCGGGAAAGTCCCAGGCTAACGGCACCAGCTGGAACCTTGATCATTTCCGAAGCGACTGGAGAGGTTACAAGTTGGGGAGTGCCGTTCTGCCCATTCTTTTTTTCACATGGGAGCTGATGCAGCATGTAGGCCAGAGTCTCAACATGCATCAATCGGTGTTCGATAGCGACGTTGAGCAGAGTATTCAGGTCGGGGTGGGGCCTTACACCAGGTGCGAGAATCCTGTCCAGGGTTCGCTCGACAACGCTCCGTACCTGACGGACGTAAGCCTGCACTTCACCGAATTGCGGCCAGTCCGACGGCTGGTCGGTCGGCAATCCCCCTCCCACCGGATCGATACCAAAGGCAAAGAGCCGATCAAACTCCGGGCGAAGGCTCCGTTCGCTCAAAACCCGTTCGGATAGCAGGTTCCAATCAAAGGCTTCAAGATGTCCGACATAAAAGACAAGGCGATGGCGCTCAGGAATCGGACGCTCGTAGATGGCGCCCGGGCTTACAAGGCGAAACAGCTCATCACTACGTTCGCGAGCGTCATGGATTCGCTCCAGCAATTCGTGGCGAAGCAGAGCACTTTGTTTGGCTAGTCCCATTCGAAGACCTCTTTCCCGGCCCTAGAAGATGGCAATTCAATCCTCGACCCGAACGAATCCCTGGCGCGTCATTTCTCCAGGAGCGGATTGATCCACATAGCACCAAACCCATGCTTCGCCGGGTTCGATGGAACGGATCAGAGGATGCTTGGTACGGTGAAAATGCTTGGTCGCATGCTTGTTTTTCGATGAATCGCAGCAGCCGACATGGCCGCATTCCAGGCAGAGACGTAGGTGGACCCATGTGTCTCCGAGTTTGACGCAGTCTTCACAGACGTGTTTGTCCGTGCTGGTCAACTTGATTTGGTCGAGATGATCGCATTGAGCCACAATTGCCTCCACAGTATCCAGTTCAGATGCCTGGAATCAGCGATGGTTCCACCTGCGGTGGACCAAGGGCATTGTTATTCCGAGGGCCGGGAAGACATGGTGCTACCTTTGGAATCGGGCCCTACAGTAGATGACAGCACAGGCGATTCGGGTGCAAAGAACGAGTGCGGTTCTCCCCTACGGAAAGAACCGCACTTTGCGGGCCCTTAGACGGCTCTCAACCACAACCTATTGCGTTTTCGCCCCCGTCAGTTCCCGAATCAAGGCAGCTTCGCGTTCACGATAGGGACGTCCGTCGGGGTAGAAAATGTCGTGGAACCAGACTGGCGGCTGTTGCAGAACATAGGGCCTCTGCCATGAATCCCAAGGCAGATTAGTTTGGGACTTGCCAACCACAAACCCCCAATTGATCGCGCCAACGTTGTGTTTTTTCGCGATTGGCAAGATGGTATCAAAGGTACTACCAACCGAGCGCGCCATATATTCGGTGCAGATAATCGGACGATGATACTGCTCGAGCAGGGTTAGGTGCTGCTCGAAGTCTTCCGGCCAGTTGTAATTGTGAAACGAGATGACGTCAGATTGCTCCAGCTGCACGCGAGTGATTGGGTCCGCTTTCTCCATAGACCAATCCCCTTCCCACACCCCGCTGGTGAGTGGCTGGGAGGGATGCACTGAACGCGCCCACTCAAAGACTTGGGGCAGCAATTGGAGAACCCGTTTCTGTTTATCGCTGAGCTCGACTTTCCCATAAGCTCCGCCGTTGGTATTGGAAGGCTCGTTCCAGACGTCCCAGGCAAGCACTCGCGAATCGTTTGCGAACGCGCCGACCACGCCTTCGACGTATGCACGCAATCTGGATTCTTGTGCTGGGTCGGTCAATGCTTTCGCACCGGGGCTTTGGACCCAACCTGAATTGTGCACGCCGGGGATGGGAGGACGCTGGGGACCCAGTTTGGGATTGGGGTCCCAGCATGAATCGAACAACACAAGCATGGGGCGAATGTGATGCTTCGACGCAATTGACAGAAAGGTGTCTAGGCGTTTCTTGAAGCCGTTTGCATCTTGTTGCCATAGCAGATCGTGCAAGAACACACGCATGGTATTCATGCCCAGGCTCTGTGCCCAACCGAATTCTTTGTCAATCTGAGACGCATCGAAGGTCTCTGCTTGCCACATTTCCAGTTCATTGATTGCATCGGCGGGAAGGAAATTGCTTCCAACAATCCAAGGCTGGCGCCCGTACCACGCACTCGCCTGCGCCTCGCTCCAACGTCCCTGAACCTGGGCGTGGGTCGCTCCTACGAGCAAAACCACAAACAGTGGAAGAGCTATTGTTTTCGTCATACGCATTTCCCCCCGAGAATTTCGTGATCTAGTCATGGTGAATCTAGCAGCGCTTAAAGCAGACCGTACGGCAATGTAGCAGCGCCGAATGCAGAAGACAAGTTTCGATCAGCATGGCAAGCCGAAGCTACGGCCGAATGACTTCCTGAGCGCCGGTGCATTTGGCGGTGATGAGCGTAATGTCGTCGTGTTGTTCCTCGATGCTGAAAGCACGCACTTCCTCCACAACCGACGCCAACAATCGTTGGCTGGGAAATGCTAGATTTCGTCTCAAAGTGTCAACCAGCCGATCTTCGCCAAACTCGCACCCATGGATGTCAAAGGATTCCGTCACTCCGTCGGTATAGAGCACTAGGGTGTCACCCAGTTGCAATTGTCTCTCGTCAAATTCGCACTTCCATTCATTGAAAAGGCCGAGAACGGTGCCGGTGGAATCCAGCCGTTCCAACTGTCCATTGGCCCGCAACAAAAGCGCCGAGTAGTGGCCGCAGTTCGCATAGCGAAGTCGATGCACGTGGTCGTCGTACTCCGCAAAAAATAATGTCGCATAGGCGCTGTCAATCGTGTTTTGGTAAAACAGCCGGTTCACGGATTGGAGAAACTGTTTTGGCTCGTCCCATGCAGTGGCATACTGGCTGCGCAGGTTTGCCTGCAGGTTTGCCATCAAGAGAGCAGCCGGCATCCCCTTACCGGAAATATCTCCCAGTACCAGCCCTAGGCGCTGCGGTCCCAGGCTCAGAAAATCGTAGTAGTCTCCTCCCACGGCGCGCGCAGGAAGACACACTCCGGCATAGTCGAGCGATTTCAGTTGAGGCAGGGACTGGGGGAAAAGCCGTGCCTGTACCTGCTTAGCGAACTCCAATTCCTGCGCCGCTCGACGTTCGTGTTCAACCTTCTCTGCGAGGGACTTACGTTCGGCGTCCAGTTCACGGCTCAAATCGTCCGATTCGACCAGCTTAAGGGAATTTCCGTCGAGGTCCTCCAAGCTGGCAAATAACCCTCCCCAAGCCGGCTTATGGGGCGGTTGCTGAAAATGAACTCCGCGGGCATGCCACTCCTCGTAGCGCTCGACCACATTCTCGGTGAGGAAAACTAGAGGCGCGGTGCGGCCGATGGAGCTGTATTCTTCTGAGCCGGGCTGGGCCGGAGCGAGGCACACCATCGCGCTGCCGTCCGGAGGGCCCACCACTACAAATCTTCCACCTGCGACCGCACTATCAAAGAGCAAGTTGAACCCGAGCTGGTCAACATAGAAACGAATGCTCCGATCGACGTCCCGCACATAAATGGTAACGAAAAGAATCCGTAGATAGGGAACCTCCGAATTCAAACGAGGAATCGTTCTCGGCCATTGGGCTGATGCGGGGTTGCTCATCGGCGGGATTATATTACGTGCTGCCGGATGGTTTGGCCCCCAAACGCAAAGAGTGGACCCCAGGTCCACTATCCAAGCGAAAGAGGTAGACCTGATAACACCTGTCCTCGTACCAACGTCTAACTTCATGGGAGCGCTGCGCTCATGGCCTCCAGTCCAGAAGATATAGGCGGTCCGTTCCTGTCAGGCCTCACGTTTCGACCTGTGAGGGGGCCAGCTATGGCTGAACCTGTGGACGAAACATCACTTGTGCGTGCGGCGCGTGACGGGGATCGAGCGGCGTTTGGCCAGCTCTATGACCGATATGCACGGATGATCCACGGAGTTCTGCTCGCTAGGGTTCCCTTCCACCAGGTCGATGACCTCGTTCAGGACGTCTTCATGATTGCCCTTCGGCGGTTGCCCATGCTTCGCGAGGTAGAAAGTTTCGGAGCGTGGTTGACGGTGATCGCCCGCAATCGAGCAAATGACTACCATCGCCGATCAATACCAGAGGATCAACTCGCGGAGGAAGCCTGTCACGACGCCCTCGTGAGTCCTAATGGCGGGGAAAATAGCCAGGCCGCGGACGTATTGCGGGCCATCAAGAACTTGCCAGATGCATACCGGGAGACATTGATTCTTAGGCTCGTAGAGGGTATGACCGGCCCCGAGATAGCCGCACGCATTGGAATGACGCACGGGTCGGTTCGAGTCAATCTACATCGCGGCATGCAGCAACTTCGCGAGGCTTTAAGTTTGAGTCGGAGCCGTCAACGTTCCCAATAGGAGATGTCGTGAATCATGGACTATGACAACAATCAACCGGAACCCCAGGCGAGGGCGAGAAGTGACGACTACTTGTGGGATCGATCCGGCAAAACCGATCCCGAGGTCCAAAAGCTAGAAGCTCTGCTTGGGAAATTTCAACATGATCACCGGCGGCTGGTGTTTCCTGAAATTGTCCAAAAACACAGATGGCCTTGGCTCCCGCCGCGGATTCGACCCTTCGTTTTGGCCACAGGCTTAATCACCGCCGTCGTGATCGCCGCAGCCATATTCGTGCATCAGCGAGAGCAGCGGACCCCTGTTGCGCTGTCCGGTTGGACCGTTTCTCGCATGACAGGAACACCGTACCTTGGGAACGTTCCTGTCGGAGGGAAGGAGGACAGCCGCCTCGAGATCGGGCAAATACTTGAGACGGACCCGCAGTCGCGAGCTCGCCTTCGAGCTGAAAGCGTTGGACAGATCGAGATAGAGCCCAACACTCGCGTGCGTGTACTTGCGATGCTGGCCGGTCTGAAACGGATTGCCCTAGACCGGGGGACAATTCACACCTACATCTGGGCGCCACCAGGTCAATTCGTAGTGGACACGCCATCGGCGATGACCGTGGACCTAGGTTGTGCCTACACCTTGCAAGTGGACGATTCCGGAGCAGGGCTGGTGCGCACGTCGCTTGGGTGGGTCGGATTCAAACTCCAGGGACGCGAATCCTTCATCCCTGCTGGAGCGGCTTGCGCGACTCGGCCTAGGCTGGGCCCTGGAACACCGTACTTCGAGGATGCATCAGCGAGGTTTCGCACCGCTTTGAGGCAATTTGATTTTGAGGACAAAACACCGCGGCAGCGCGCCACGGATCTCGCCACGGTCCTCTCCGAGTCTCGCAAACGAGATGCGCTAACACTGTGGCACTTACTGAGTCGTGCAGACGACGAACAGCGAATGGCGGTCTACGAGCACCTGCGCGCACTTGTGCCACCTCCGGCGGACGTCACCAAAGAAGGGGTTTTGCGACTCGATCAGGTCATGCTTGATCGCTGGTGGAATGAACTGGGGTTTGATGACATCTCAGTTTGGCGGCACTGGGAGCGCAGCTGGTCGGCAACAGCAATACCTCAGCAAAAATAAAGAGCGCTGGCAGCCTTCCTCACCCCCCTGTTGTTTTCATTTAGGCCAATCTGAGTTGTTAACAGTCCACCCCTCGGTTCGCGTCTCTTACATCGTTAGCTCAAAACGACGAAGACGGAGGGCCTTGAACCATGAATTTGCGGCTACGCTCGAAATCGGCAATCAGAACTGTGGGAATCTTGTTAGCCATGACTACTTCAGCATTCGCGGGGCCGCCTCTGATCTGTCATCGAATCGAGATCGGTCAAGCCAAAACCCTGCCTCTGATTGATTGGAACGAACACGGAACCTCTGGCTACAACCTAAAGAACCTATCCAGAGACACCTTTGCCATTCTCGATGCAAACGCCCCAGTGCTGGTGCGGATGGAAACGCTTAGGCTGGCCACCATTTATGCCCGACATAGCCCTGCAGTAGCGAAGGAATTGCTAACTAGACTTCATGCGCGTGCGCATGATTCCTCTGGACAATCGGCAGCCCTTGCTTGGTTTGATCTTGGCTACATGACTGAGGCTTACAAGCAATGGATGCCTCAAAACTCCAATCCCGCCGCGGGACTCGACGGATACGCATGGGTAAAGAAAGCCATCAGCCTGTTCGGCCAAGACGATCCCGCGATGGAGTTCGCGGCCGCCCTGATCACCTTGTCTGGCCCTGCCAACGAGCACAAAGAGCACGTGCGCAAGTCAGTAGCGGGAGCGAAGAGCGATCCGCTTCTAGCTCAAAATCTGACCTCTCGTTTCGGCGACGGGATCATTGCTCACGCGCTCAATCCAACTCGGGAGAAATAGCGATAATGCTTGCAGCTCGAGCGACGTTGCCGCTGAAAATTGGAACCCGGGTTTCTCTCCTGGGATCGTTGGTTATTGGACTGCTGGTCCTAAGCATCTCCGATCACGTGAAAGCGCGGCCGCAAACCGCATCCGGCCTAATCGCTCATGAATGGGGAACATTCACCGCCGTAGCCGGCGCCGACGGCCGCGCCCTGCATTGGATTCCTCTAATAAATCCAGCCGAACTGCCCGGTTTTGTGCAACACCTCAGCAGCCCCGTCTTCAAGTTTGGCCTACGCGGAACCATTCGCATGGAAACGCCAGTACTGTACTTTTATTCCCCGCGTGAGCAGCCCGTGTCAGTCAAAGTTGCCTTCGCGAAAGGATTGATTACCGAGTGGTATCCCCATGCGGGTCGCGTTCAACCCGCTGTAGTCGAGGCGAATACCGATCTCGACCAGTTACCATCAGCCGGAAGTATTACGTGGAACAATGTCATCGTCTCCCCCAGCCTAGACGTCGACTTCCCGCACGACTCTAGCCAGACCCGCTATTACGCAGCTCGAGAAACCTCCTCCGCTCCGCTAAGGGTCAAAACCGCCGCGGGAGAGGAAACTGAAAAATTTCTTTTCTATCGCGGAGTTTCGGCCACACCTTTATCCCTATCTGCAAGGCAGAGTTCAGATGGCGGGCTCGTCATTGACAGCAAAGTGCCAATTCCCGCCGCAATCCTGTTTGAGCGCCGAGGAAAGCGAGTCGGTTACCGCGTTGAGCAAGGCGGAGCAAACGAGCTGAAGTTTGAACCCCCGTTACTCACCGACCACATAGAATCACTGTATGCCGAACTCGAAGCGATTCTTGTCAATCAAGGACTCTTCCTCGACGAAGCACACGCGATGGTCGAGACCTGGAAGAGTTCTTGGTTCGAGGAAGGAAGCCGATTGATCTACATCGTGCCGCGCGAATTCGTGGACAACGTGTTGCCACTCGCGATAGATCCTGCTCCGGAACAAGTCGTCCGAGTTTTTGTAGGCCGACTCGAGATCGTTACGCCGACGACGGTGAAGGCGGTAAAAACCGCAATCGCGGCAAACGACAATGCCGCTTTAGACAGATACGGCCGTTTTCTGGAACCCATTCTCCAGATTTCACAAGCGAAGCATTGACTCATCGAATTCCTTGTCGAAGAAAGCCGGACAACAGCCACCTACTACAAACAAGGATGGTTGGGTTGCGGGAACTAATGATTGAACCAGCCTCGGTTTCAGCATCTCGCATCTTACATTCTTTTAAATGGATGAGTCTGGTTACCATATCGTTCGGCGGTGAATACACATCCTCCTGTAGCACAACTCTGGTTGCGACAACCGTCCAGAATAGGTCGCCCATCCCAGAAGGGTAATGTTCTTCAGGCTCGAGGCTGTGCTGTTAGCACCAATACTTTTCGGTGGCATTGCGATAGCACAGGCGACGCACTCCGGATGCGAAATGGCCGGATCTGTGGTGGAGAAATGCGAACCGTCACTGATACGATCGAGCTCCACATCCCGAGCGCGCGTCTTATCGAATGCTCCCGCGGTCTCCAATATGCAACCAATTGCTTCTCCGCCATCCATTCGCAAAGAACACTTCCATTGGGGCAAGGCAATAGGAGAATCCTTCATCTTTCTTACGATAGAGCAGGCATATGTGGTGCATGAGGACTATCGTTGGGTAACGACAGAAAACGGCGTCCCATTCAACCACTATTGGCGGGATTACAAACAGTCTCTTCACACTTGGATCGATTCTGGGTGGAACGATGGAGACGATCCGCTTTACAACTACGTGGGACACCCGATTCAAGGAGCAATGACTAGCTTCATCCAGATCCAGAATGATCCCCAAGGATCACGGTTGGAATTTTCGAACACCAAAGCGTACTGGTGGAGCCGATTCAAGGCGACAATGTGGAACGCCGCCTACAGCACGCAATGGAGCGTTGGCCCCTTAAGTGAACTCACTGTAGAAAAATACGGGACCAAAGCCCGCTCGCCGTGGAACCAGGACGGAACATGGCCTTGTCACGAAAGGGATTGCTACACGGGAACTGGGCAGGTGAATCTTGTCATCACCCCTTTAGGCGGGCTCGGCTGGCTACTTACAGAAGATATTCTCGACAGGTACGTTTCGCGCAGAGTTGAAGCAGCCACTACCAACCGCTTTTGGATTGACTTGGTGCGGTGTGCCACAAACCCAATTCGTGGAGGAGCGAACATTTTGCATGGCAAGCGGCCCTGGTATCGTCCATCGCGTGATGTGCCTTCCGGGTACTTCTTGAGCAAATGAATTGCCAATGGTTCTATCCAAAGGTTCTCAGTTCTGATCGTCGCCTAAATGCCGCACTTCTATTCCGTCTATCTGCAAGTTATGACAGTTCCTAGGAACGGCCCTAAGGAATTGGACTATACGCACGCCTGATGAACGTTGCCCCTCACAAGTCAACCGGGCTGAAGTTGACTCGCGTCCACGCGTTGGCTTGTCTCACCGCACTTCTCCTATTCCACTGGGTCTCTGCCCGAGCGAGCGCTCAGGATCCACTTGGGTCATGGGAGGAAGGGCCGGCGAAGAAAGCAATTCTTGATTTCGTTGCTCGCGTCACGCGGCAGGGGGGACCGGACTTCGTGCCGCCCCCCGAACGAATTGCGACCTTTGATAACGACGGCACACTATGGATCGAGCAGCCACTCTACACTCAGTTCGTTTTTGCGCTCGATCGCGTGAAGGCGATGGCCCCGCAGCATCCCGAGTGGAAGACCCAGCAGCCCTTCAAAGCAGTACTGGAGAACGACAGAAAGACTCTGCTCTCAAGCGGGCAAGCGGGAATCATGAAAATCCTGGCGGCCCTCCCACACCGGCATCACCAGCGATGAGTTTGCAACGATTGTCACTGAGTGGATCGCGACCGCCAGGCACCCTCGGTTTAGGCGGAGATATGTGGAATGCGTCTATCAGCCAATGCTGGAGGTGCTGGCATTTCTACGCACCAAAGGATTCAAGACCTACATTGTGTCCGGAGGAGGTGTTGAGTTCATTCGGCCATGGGCAGAGAGGATTTACGGCGTGCCGCCAGAGCAAGTGATCGGCAGTTCCGCAAAAGAGAAATTCGAGCTTCGCGGCGAAGAACCTGTCCTGCTCCGGCTACCGCAAGTAAACTTCGTGGATGATGGTCCTGGGAAACCAGTGGCCATCAGCCAATACATTGGGCGTAGGCCGATCGTCGCATTTGGCAACTCCGATGGTGATCAGCAGATGCTGGAGTGGACAGCGCGTGGCAAACCCAGCTTGATGCTGATCATTCACCACACCGACGGCGAGCGTGAGTACGCTTATGATCGTGAGTCCCAGGTGGGAAAGCTCGACAAAGCCTGGGACGAAGCGAGCAAAAAAGGATGGATTGTCGTGGACATGAAGAAGGACTGGAAGACCATTTTCCCCATCGATTAGAAGCCTTGGAAAGGCATCCCTTAGGGCGAATGGAGTTGCGGACGGTCTTCGAAGCGTGTGTCTGTCGCCTCGTTGGGAAATGGCGAACTGACAATCAAATGAGACCGGCAGGGAGGACGCTTCCGATCCACTTTTCGTAACTCTGCGGTCAAGAATTGCTCAAATGTATTGCGTTTTGCTCGACAGTCCCTTTCGGGAGCTGCCAAAATGAGCCTGCCATCAGAATCAGAGACTTCTTAGCTACATGTCAAAATTCATTACGTCGCCATTGCAGATTTGTCCCTCGTCTGAAACGAGCATGGTGTCTGCGGGTATCCCCGAAACCCGGGAACTCATTCCCGATTGCGGGACTCGATTGAACGCCGGGAAAATGAGGCCCTTGAACCAGGCCTCCTCGACCCTCCTCAGTTGATACTGGTCCGGATGCTGACGAAGGAACTTTGCGACGCTGGGCTCCGGAAAACGGCCATTGACGACTCGCAACCATCCCCGGCTCACCCAATTCCTAATGGATTTGGCGCTGACGCCCAGCAGATGACGGAGATCTTCCTTGCTGTATCCTTCCCTGACCCGAGCGCTAATTTTGAGCTGTTTTAGTTTTGCTTTGACCGATGCAGGACTGCGATCGAGCTTCTTGGCAATTGCGGATGCCGTGCTCGTGCCCGCGTGCTCACCAAGGGCGTCAATTTCCTCGATTGCCCAGGGCCGGCGTTGACAAAAGGCAAGGCCAAGAACTGCCGCTCGATTGAGAATTACGGGCCGAGTAAATCCACAAGAGCGCTGGATGAGGTCAAGGCTATAAGTCAGATCAATTCTTGTCCGGGCTCGCTGATATGCGTACTGTAGCTTTCGGTCGAGTTCTGGGCTCCAATGGAACCTCTTGTTTTGCGGGAATCTACGCCGGATGCGACAGCTATGACAGAGCTGATCGGCAATGCAACCATTCAAACGGCTGCAGCTGATGCAAACTACTGGGGTCTTTGGAATTCCGCGCATGGAGATCCACAAAACCAACTGCAGGTCTGGTCCGCCTGTCGAATACCCTTAAAGTATCGATCACATACCTGAAAATTGCCTGAAGACAGTCTGCGCGGGGTCATCGGCCGTAGACATCTAGATTGTTCGCAACCCAGGGATCTCAGGGTTATCATCGTTAACGCATGAGGATTCTCGTCGTCGAAGACGAAAAAAAGATGGCTGAGCTCCTCCGCAAAGGACTGGAAGAGGAACTTCATTGTGTCAGTGTTGTCTACGACGGACTCTCCGCCATTGAGTTTGCGCGTACGTCGCAGTTTGACGCGATTGTCTTGGACGTGATGATCCCGGGCGTAGACGGCTTCGAAGTGGCCCGCCGTTTGCGTCGATTGGACGATGGTACACCGATCCTCATGCTGACCGCGCGAGACGCGGTTCCAGATATTGCACGCGGTTTAGATCTGGGAGTCGATGACTATTTGACTAAGCCATTTTCCTTCGTCGAACTTCTGGCTCGTCTTCGAGCTATAACGCGTCGCGGAGGTGCACCGCGTCGCTCTCTCCTCAAGGTTGCCGATCTGGAGCTTGATCCTGCCACAAGGCGCGTGCTTCGAGGTGGACATGAGGTTCATTTGACTGCCACAGAATTTCGCTTGTTAGAGTTCCTCATGAGGCGAACTGGTCGAGCGGTATCACGAGACAGCATCGTCGAAACCGTATGGGGCAACTTTGAGACGGTGGAAGACAATACTCTGGAAGCCTTCATTTCATTGCTCCGAAACAAGATTGACAAGGGTTTTCACCACAAACTGATCCATACAATTCGTGGCGTTGGCTATTCGTTACGGGAGGAAATGTGAGGTTCCGTTCGCTGCAAATTGGCACAAAGCTCACTGCCTGGTACATGCTGTTCATGTTGATCGGCTTCGCTGCGGGTGGCGGCCTTGCCTTTCTCAATATGAGGAACAGCATTCACGCCACCGTGGACGGGCAACTTCGAGAACGTTTGAGTGTGGTCCGGGAGACGGTTGATCGGAGAATGCGTGCTGGCCAAGTTAGAGAGCTACGGGAAGAGCTCGACGAAGACTCCGAGTTACGCCCGGAGAGCGACCTTCTCCAAATATCAGACCGGGAAGGTCGATGGATTTATCAATCGCGAACGATCAAGCCGTTTCAGCTGTCGCCGCGACCAGCGAAGACGGCTACCAGCGAAGCAACAACCGGGGTGCTCGAAGGCACACCTATACGCTTGATCGCCGAACCCGTCTCGTTAAACGGCGAGGTCTACTACATTCAAATTGCGGCTCGCATGGACGGGTTCTATGGAGCGCTCAACCGATTCAAGGGCAGGTTGTTGGTATTCTTGCCATTAATCCTGGTTATGGCAACGGCAGGCGGCTATTGGACTAGCCGACGAGCGCTCTCACCTGTCGACGCGATCAGCCTCGCAGCACAGCAGATTAACCCTCGCAACCTTTCCTCTCGAATCACTGTTCCCGATACCGGAGATGAACTACAACGACTATCCGAGACTCTGAATGCAATGCTCGGCCGGGTGGATGCGGCAATGCAGAAGGTTACTCAGTTCACGGCTGACGCATCTCACGAGCTCCGGACTCCTATCACAATCATGCGTACTCGCGCAGAGTTGGCTCTCCGTCGCCTACGCACCGAGAGCGAGTACCGAGAAACCATTGCGCAATTGCATGCGGAATTAGTTCGGACTTCCCAACTGGTGGACAATCTCATGCTTTTGGCTCGAGCGGATGCCGGAGCCGATCTGATCCAACTTGAAGAACTCGACCTTCTGGACCTTATCCGGCGGGTTGTCTCGCGGGCGGCACCCTTAGCGGAAGAGAGAGGCGTTTCCCTACGTGCAAACCTACCGCAAAGCAACGCGGTCTGGATAGAAGGCGATTCTCAACTATTGGGGCGACTCTTCTTGCAGTTGATCGACAACGCTGTAAAGTACACGCCCCCTCCAGGCTACGTCTCCATCGAAGTCGTTGACCTGGAGAAGACGACGCGGGTTGCCGTGGTTGATACTGGAATCGGTATCACTGAAACGGACCTGCCTCATATTTTCGATCGGTTTTACCGTGCTGACAAAACACGATCGCGAGAATCGGGTGGGGCGGGCATTGGGCTGTCGATTGGACGCTGGATTGCGGAAGCCCATTTAGGCTCTTTGAATGTCGAAAGCCGCTCGGGAATAGGCAGCAAGTTCTTTGTGATACTGCCAAAGAAGCTTGTCCGAGCCAGCCCTGACGCCATGACGCTGAAGGCCTGATTGCGGATCCCACTCTCCCCCATTCGTTTTGCCATTCGCACCTGGGTGAAGCGTCGTTGCTTCTGTTGTTCCCTGGCCCTACCGATCTGTGCCATCGCTCGTTGCAAGTCCCGCCAACGCAGCGCGTCCGGCTTCGACATACTACGTGTGAATAGCACTTGTGCATATGGGGCGTGACCTGGCCCGCGATTCCATGAATTCGTTTCGCTTGCCATCTGGACGACGACTCCCCTTCCTGACTTGCGTACAAGGCGGAAATCAAGAATAATCGCGTCCGCCGCACGCAGGACCATGTGGTCCCGAAAGCTCGCGGCAGGAGACTCTGGGGGATGCGAATTTGGATCGGTTATTCACTGTGCTCGATGATTGTTGTGCTTGGCTCGTTTTCGCTCGTGGCCGGTTCTCCACCACTGTTGGCGCAAGCGTCGGATCCCGGCGACATTATTATTCAGCGCGATGTGCCGTTGAAAACGCGCGACGGTGTGACGCTTCGCGGAGATATTTACCGCCCCAACTCCCCCGACAAATTTCCCGTAATTCTTATGCGCACGCCGTACGACAAGAGTGTGGGCTGGGCGGTTGCGCCGGCGCCAAGGATTGTCGCGCGCGGTTACGTGCTCATTATTCAGGATGTTCGCGGACGCTACAGGTCCGAAGGCGAATGGTACCCTTTCCGCCATGAACAGGCCGACGGCTACGACAGCGTGGAATGGGCCGCATCGCTTCCCTACTCGAACGGCAAAGTCGGCATGATGGGAGCATCTTATGTCGGCGCGACCCAGATGCTCGCCGCCATCAGCACTCCCCCGCATCTTGCTGGCATCGCACCTAACGTGACGGCAAGCAATTATCACGACGGCTGGACATATCAGAGTGGCGCGTTCGAGCAATGGTTCGATCAGAACTGGACAACTCAGCTCGCTCGCAACACGCTTGATCGATTGATCGACGAGAACACGGATGCACGAGTCGGCGCGCCCACGCTTCCCCTGGTGAACTACCCGGTTTTTAACTTCGGGCAATTGCCTGCCGAAGCGCAGCTCACCGCTGCCATTGCTCCTTATTACAAGGATTGGCTCGCACATCCCGACTACGACGACTACTGGAAACAATGGTCGATTGAGGAAAACTTTGCGAAAATTGCCGTGCCTGCGCTACAAGTGGGCGGTTGGTATGACATTTTCAGCATCGGTACGCTGCGCAATTACATCGGGGTCAAGGCACACGGAGCCACCGAAGCTGCGCGCAATCAGCAGCACCTCCTCATGCAGATTGGCGGGCATGCAGGTTTCGGGCGGCGGATCGGTGATGTCGACTTCGGGCCGCACGCGTTAGAGAATTCCTACACGGACGTGATTCTCGATTGGTACGACTATCTGTTCAAAGGCGCCCATAATCAGTTCTCAACCGACAAGCCGGTCAAGATCTTTGTAATGGGGGCAAACGAATATCGTCAGGAAGACGATTGGCCGCCGCCGCAGGTCCACTACGTCAACTACTTCCTGCATTCCGGTGGCAAAGCGAATTCGCTGCGCGGGGATGGTTTTCTTTCGACCGCTGCGCCCAAATCTGAAGCGCCGGACTCATATATATACGATCCCGGGAATGCGGTTCCTACCATCGGTGGCCCTCTGTGTTGTGCCCAGGAACTCATGGAGCCGGGTCCGCGCGATCAGCGATCGGTCGAAAATCGCGATGATGTCCTGATTTATTCCATGGGGCCGCTAGGAGAGGACGTGGAAGTTACTGGACCCATCAAGATGACGCTCTTCGTGAAATCATCCGCCGTAGATACTGACTTTACCGGAAAGCTCGTCGATGTCGCGCCGGATGGCTTCGCTGAAGATGTCGCGGAAGGAATCCTCCGCTTGCGGTATCGCGATTCACAGGAGCACGCATTGCTGATGAACCCTGGAGAGACGTATCGGATCTCCGTTGATCTTTGGTCGACCAGCAATGTATTCCTCCGCGGACATACTCTGCGCTTGGAAGTTGCGAGCAGCAATTTCCCTCGATTTGATCGCAATTTGAACACTGGAGAGGAAATCAAATCCGCGCGTAGGTTCGTTTCCGCCAAGAACACGATCCTTCATGACGCGGCGCATCCGTCTGCATTGGTGTTGCCGATCATGCCCGCGCAAGCGAAGTGAGTGAATCATTGATCGGGGCGGCATAAATCAACCTGAATGGAAGGCATTGGCAAAGAAGAGCCGCCTGCCCCGAGGGAGCGTTCCCAGCAGACCGCGACCGCCTGGGGGTCCATTGAGTGTTCGTTCCGGAGGCAAGGTCATGCGCTTCGATCCGAGAGAGGCAGCTCGCCTAAAACTTGTACCAGTCAGGATGGGGGCCAAGGTGCAGGCGCATGGCCAGGGCAATCGTTACAGCCACAAACATCAGAAAGGCGGGCACTGCGCCTCCAAAATCGCGCACTCTGAGGTGTGACAGAATCGCACCAATAAAGAAAAGGACCAGGGCCATACCAGACACAATGCCGACCAGTGGCCTGAAAATGCCGACAACGAGCCCCACTGCACCGGCAACTTCACAGAGCGCCAAAAGCGGAAAATACTCCAGGGGAACACCGACGACCTCATGGATTGTCTGCACCACACGCGGGCTTCGGCGGAGTTTCATGATGCTCGAAATTACAACCACTATGGCAACTATCAATGTTATTGTGACGTACACATTTAGGTCCTTGCCAGAGTCATAAATGATAGTCGTACAACCCACCACAAGACAGCTGGCAATCCATGCAGGGTTGTCAGGAGCAATGAACAACGATTCTTGCTTCCGCTGAGTGGAGATGTCATATCAATGAGGCCTCACCAATGTGGCGCTCAATCTTCGTCCGGAGGAGTTGCCGCAGGCAGGGCTAGGCTGCCCGCTGTACAGCCATTCTCTCGCTGGCTTCGGCCTTACCCGATATGTCCACCAGCCCGCGCGCAAATGCATCCGTTCGTCCCCATCGACCGGGGATTCCCAACAGCTCGATCCATTGAATCTGTTTTGGAACGGCGGGATCAACTAGCAACTTTCGGCTGACTGGTTCCAGTCCAAGCATTGAACGGAGAAATAATAGTGGAGCGCCGGCGGACCAAGCTTGTGGACTGCAAGCGGTCGGGTACTCCACCGGGAAGTTCGTATCTTCTTTCGCGTAACCAGCAAAGGCTTCGGGAAGGCGATAGTCAAAAAACCTAGCGGCTTCGAGATTTCCAAGGGCCACAATGGCGGCTTCCTTTTCAAAGCCGTAGTTTCTCAATCCCTGGGCCACAAATGAGTTATCGAAGGGCCAAACGGTACCCACGTGGTAGCCGATGGGGTTGTAACCGCCTTCCCCCATCGCCATTGTGCGGACACCCCACCCGCTAAATAACTTTGGACCGACCAGATGACCAGCACATGCCGCCGCCTTGTCGTCATCGACGATTCCGCTCCAGAGCAGATGCCCAATGTTCGAGGTCAATGAATCGACCTTACGTTTTTTCCCATCGAGTGCTAGGGCAAAGAACTGCTTCTCAGGAATCCAGAAGTCCTTGTTAAATTTGCGCTTGAGCTCAGCAGCTTCTTTCTCCAGCCGATTGGCTGTCTCAGGATCTTTCCAGAATTCCCGGGCGAGTCGCGCGCAACGACGCTTCGCGTCGTAGACATAGCCCTGGATTTCGCAGGTTGCGATCGGCGTGGAGGCCAGGCTTCCATCGGAAAAAAGAATAGAGTCCCACGAGTCTTTCCAACACTGATTCTCGATTCCGGTTTTAGTGTTCCGCCGTTCGTACTCAACGTAGCCGTCGCCGTCTCGGTCGCCGTACTGATCGATCCAGCGCAGCGCGGCCATAGCCTCCGCTTGAAATTTTCGAATCAAGTCGTCCCTTCCGGTCCAGCGTTCGAATTCGTCAAGTAGGACCAGAAACAGCGGAGTTGCATCCGATGATCCGAAGTACGGCGAGTGTGGGCGTTCTTCAAAAGCCGTCATTTCGCCGCTGCGGACTTCGTGCAGAATTTTCCCCGGTTCTTCATCGCGAAAATCGTCACGGCGAGTGCCCTGTCGGACCGCCAGGACTCGCAATGTGGAGGCGGCCAGTTCGGGGAGGAATGGCAATGCCTGATAGCTGGTGAAAATGCTGTCTCGCCCGAACAGTGCCATGAACCATGGCAGGCCGGCAGCTGGAAGAGCTTCTCCCGGCGCGAATCGAGAAAAGAAACGAAGCGCGGCCAAGTCGACCAAAGAGCGTTCATAGATCCGCTCAAAGTCCGACCATGAAGAACGGAGTTGGGGCGCGTTGTTCATCCAACTCTGCAGGCTCATGCCGATGTTTGGGCTGGGCACGTCGTGCACATCTCGGTACTTGGGTTTTTTCTTCAAGCCTTCCGAACCGTCGACAGAAACCACAACGTTCAGCTCGGTGGCCCATTCGCCGTGAGGTTCCAGGTGAACTTTAAACTGAAATCCCTTTTCGTCAATCTCGGCAGGCACTCGAGAGCTAATTTGGGTCTCCCGAACAAACCGATCTCTCTGGTATCCAAGAATGAGTCGATTTCCTTCAATGCGACGATAGAATTTCCCTGCTCGCTTGAATTCCGCATCCTTCACCTGAAACAAATCAGCAAAGTCAGCATCTGCCTCAATCCTCACATCCAGGTCAATCGGCTTTGATTTGTGATTCACAATCTTGAGGTCTTCATGAAAGCCCCCGCCCACCGCACGTCGGCGCGAAATTGACACCGGAGCATCGATGTAGATGGTTCCCGTTCCGGGGACAAGAAAGAACTGCGACGAGAAGTAATTCACGTCGTCGGTCGACAACGAGTTTGGATTCTTCCCATCCACCGTCAAGATCCACCGAGAGAGAAAGCGGGTGTCGCCATGGAATAAGCCATGCGCTTCATCGGGAGAAGTGGCGATGTCGCCTCTACGGTCGCTGACGACGAAAGTGTCGCCTTCCAATGCACTGACTGGTTTCGCTCTCATGCTGCACCTCGTTTTTCTTCGATCATGGCGCTTACCAGACCATGGAACTTCTGGGCCAGGGCAATATCGCCGTCAACTAGCACGCGTCCTTGCATGCGCGCAGTGATTAGGTTTAGCCTACCTTCAACGATCTCCACGAAATCCCGTTCGTCACATCTGATCGTGCAGTCGGCATCGCGCCTCGTCTCCTCAATGTTGACGGCGCCGTCGTCCACCCCGACGAACCAGCATCCAACCTTATCGATGTCGAAAAGGTAGGTTCCGTGAACACCCCGCAGAAAAGGCTCGTATCTTTGCATACGGTGAACGTTGAATACATCCTGGGCAGTTTCTGGCATACGTTGGGAAGTAAACGGTCTCAACAACGCGCGAGCCGGAGCGCCGTCGCCTCCAGTAATCTTGAGTGGAAGGCAGAGCAATTCGTATACGCCGGCGTTGGCTCCGGAGAGGTTTAGGCCCTCGATGATAACTACACCGGCTTCGAACAGGGTTCGATGTACTTCAGGACTACCCACGGAGAGGTAGTCGATTCCAATCGCCAAGGTCTCGAGGTCAGCCAGAAACTTCGCGGCGTCTTCCGCCAGAGATACGGAGTTGCTGACGAACTCCGAGCCATTCCAACATCGTTCCGAGTTCAGTGTCTTGAACAGAAGGCGTTCGGAATGTCCTATGTCGTGATTGCGAAGTTCCGCCTTCGTAACGGCGCTGGTGTCTTCAATCTCGATAACGCGTGCAGGTCCGATCAAGTTCCGTAACGGAAGGGCGTCTGTTCCGGAACCAGCGGGCATGAAATGAATGGGACCGTCGATGTGAGTCCCGGTATGAGTTCCCATCTTGAGCACCGACACCGTGCAAATGTCTCCGCGTTCCACCTGCATGATGGGCTTGACTTCGATCGGAGGGTTGTCGGGCCAGTGGACCATACCCCCATAGATGGGTACGGACACGTCGATCCAATCGGTTGTTGTGGCTGAAGAATTCAGAGCTTGTGTCGCTACTTGTGCCATGTTTTCACCTGATTAAGCCGCGCGAAGGCTTAGTTGCACTACATTCTTGATTCCCTCGCCCTGTTTGAGCATTCTCGATGCCTCGTCTAGCGGGCGCCGACGTGTGATGAGCCTGCGAACGCTCTCGGGAAAGAGGACCATGAATTGCTCGAGAAGCTGAATCGCCGCTCGATAGTCTCTGCGACCAGCATTCACCGTCCCGAAGACCACCTGGTTCTTGAGCACCATGTCACGCAAGGCACGTCCAACATTGATTTTCTCGGCTGCGCCCTCCGCCGGTATTCCGGTGAGTGCAATGACACCATTTGCAGCGAGCGGCCGAGCTGCTGCCATCATCACTGGCGCATACCCAACTGCTTCTAGAACCACATCGAATTCTCCGGTTTTTTCCGCGAGGTTTTCGAGCGGCTGAGAAGCTGCGGAGATGTACGAGGCGCCTAGAGAGTGAACCAGGCTCCCCTTGTCCCCCCCTTCAGGTTCTCTTGAATAGACGACGGCTTCGTATCCATTTGCGACGAGAACCATCGCTCCGAGAAGGCCTACGGGACCAGCTCCCAACACTAACCCGCGCTGAAGCCCGGGCTCATAGGGAAGTCTGCCAAAAATTGCTTGGGCTTGAATAGCGGCTTTCGAAACGACGGTTAATGGTTCGATCAAAACGGCGACCTCAGCCAGAGTTTTTGGGACTTTCACCAGGTACTCTTGGTCATCTAACACGTACTCCGTCAAAAATCCGTCTGCGTGCTTGATGCCGCGCTCTGTGAAGTCTCCGGTTGTGCAAAAATCCGAACGACCAGCACGACAAGGGCGACATCGAGAGTTAGAACACGGCCGGCGGACGATTGCCACGACCAGATCACCTGGCCGGAGACTGTGTACCTCCGGCCCGACCTCGACTACTTCCGCTAGCGATTCGTGTCCGAGAATCAAATGATCCGACCCCGGAGGCGGGCTGCCGTATTCAAATGAACTGATCTCCCTATCGGTGCCGCAGAGACCTACTTCTTGCACTCGCAGCAACACGTCGGTTGCGCGCTGCAGCCTCGGTTGAGGGATCTCGACAAGTTGGAGATGCCTTTTCGCAGGAAAGACCGCTAGAGCCTGCATGGCATACCTCCTAGTTTCAGAAGACTGCGCATTCCCCACGATGTCCGGGTTCGTGCGGCTGTTTAGGCAGCAATGCCGATTGGCGAAGCAACTTTGTTCACTGGAGAGAGCGGTGCCTTCCCTTTCAAGACGCGCACCGCCTCCTCGGATGCGAACCGCCGAACGATCCGAATTGACTGTTCTGAGTAATAGGCAGCATGAGGAGTCACAATGACATTTTCTAGGCTGAACAGCGGGTTCACAGGCTTCCAGCTTGCCCGCTTGGCAGGTTCCTCCTCGATGTCATCTAAACCAGCTCCTGCGAGCCAGCCATCACTCAACACTCGATATAGGTCCTCGTCTTTTACAATTGGTCCGCGTGCCGTGTTTACAAGGATGGCGCCCCTCTTCATCCGTCGGAGTTCTGCTTCGCTGAACCTACCGCGTGTTTCTTTCGTCAATGGAGCTTGAATCACCAGGTAGTCGGATTTCGCCAGCAATTCTTCGAAGTCTACGAGTGCGACGCCCTCTGCGGCGGCATCCTTCTCGTCTGCGTATGGATCGCACGCAATTACGCTGGCTACGCCAAATCCCTTCATGCGGCGGGCCACTTCCTTGGCGATGGCGCCGAAGGAAAATAGCCCGACCGTACCCTCCTGCAATCGCTGGATCGGTCGCCCAGTCTGCCACTCCCATTCGCCGGCTCGGGTGGCGCGGTCGTATTGTGGGAGCTTTCGAACCAGAGCGATGAGCAGCGCAACGGCGTGATCGGCGACTTCGTTCATGCACCAGTCGTTCGGAACATTGGTCACGACTATGTTCCGGCGTGTCGCTTCCTCCACATCCACTATGTCGACACCGATTCCATAACGAGCAATGATCTTGCATCTTTTAAAGCTGTCGATTGCGCGCTTGCCGATCTCGGCGTATTGCGTCAGTACCGCATCGGCATCCGATGCGACCGCGATGACTTCATCTTCGCTCTTGGATCGTGCGGCCACCAATTTAAAGCCTGCCTCGGTAACGATCGACCGTTCGATGTCGACATCACCATAGTCGTAATCGGCAATAACTACTGTGGGCGTGCGATTCGCGCTCATATGTGTCCTCCCTAGAACTAAGCGCGCCTTCTTTCGGCAAGTTGGACGTGAGTTACGTTTTTTAGGCTTGGGCGTTCAGCCGCTTCTGGAACCGCGTCAGGCTTCGCTCCATCACGCGGCGTCATTAAGGCGCCCTGCGAGGAACCTGTGGCTACTTGCGAGTAGAGCGACAGGATTCCCCGCCTGTGGCGAAACGGAGGAGCAGACCAACGCCCGCGGCGTTCGGCAAGTGTTTGTTCCACCACTCTGGGCTCCACCGATCTCTTCCCGATGCCCACAATTCCAAAGCGACGCTCTGGAATATTGATTTCGATAAGGTCATTTTCTTCGACGAGAGCGATTGGGCCGCCGTCGATGGCCTCGGGCGTGACGTGTCCTATGCATGGGCCTTTCATCGCACCGGAATAGCGCCCGTCGGTAATCAGAGCGGTGGTGTGATTGAGGGTTGGGTCCGCCGCAATAATTGCGGACGCAAAATACATCTCGGGCATTCCGTTGGCGCGTGGACCCTCGTAGCGGATAACTACAACTTCGCCCGGAGCAACTTTCTTGGCTCCGCGGCGTCCGATCAACGAATCCAAGGCATCGTCTTCAGTGTCAAACACGCGGGCTGGGCCGGTATGTACGTTCATCTCTGGTGGAACGGAAAAGGCTTTGATAATTGCTCCACCGGGCGAAATATTTCCGCGAAGAATGGCAATGCCTCCGGCTGTGCCGAATGGGTTGGAGCGGGGCCGAATGATCTCATCGCGGGCGATTTTATAGTTCCGGAGATAGCCGATTCTTTCATCGAAAAACCGGCTCTTTTCAATTTCCGCGAGATTTTCCCCCAGGGTCTTGCCGGTCACGGTGAGACAATCGAGATGTAAAACATCTCGTAATTCGAGCATTAACTGCGGGAGGCCACCCGCATACCAAAAGTATTCGACTGGATAGCGGCCGGTCGTCTTCACGTTGGCAAGTACAGGAACAACACGATGGATTCGGTCGAAATCGTCAATCGTGATGTCAACGCCCGCCTCATAGGCGATTGCCGGCAGATGAATCAGGGCATTGGTGGACCCACCCGTGGCGGCGTGAATCACTATCGCATTTTCGAATGCCTCTCGCGTCAGGATGTCGCGCGGCCGGATGTCTTTGCTGATTAGGCCCACGCTCTGTTTACCGGTGGCTCGGGCGTATCGCAGATGCTTGGTTAGAAAGGAAGGGGTCAGAGCTGATCCCGGCAATGCAAGGCCGAGGGCCTCGGCCATGACCTGCCCAGTACTTGCGCTACCCATGAATTGACAGGCTCCACAGGTAGGACACGCCGTTTGCTGACGTGATTCCAATTCTTCTCGAGTCGTCTCGCCACGCTCAACCGACATTCCAATTTCCCAGGTCTGATCCGAAGTAACGTAATCGGGCGCATTGAGTTGGGTACCGCCAGGCAGAAGAATCGAAGGAAGATTGCAGCGAGCGATCGCAAGCAGGTGCGCGGGGACGGATTTGTCGTTCCCTGAAATCAGTGCCATTCCATCGTGAGGATGCCCGAGTGCGTGAATCTCAACCATGGCGGCAATTACATCTCGCGAAACAAGGGAGTAACTCATGCCAGCTGTTGCCTGAATGACGCCATCGCATATGTCGCTGACTGTAAAGACACCAGGTTTACCACCAGCCTCAAAGACTCCGTGGCTAACCTCCGCAATCAGGGGCTCGAAATGAAACGTGCCGGGGTGGCCCATGCCCCAAGCGCTTTCCACTAACACTTGTGGCTTGGAAAGATCTTCTTCGGTCCAGTTCATTCCCAGTCGAAGAGCATCTCCCTGGTGGTTGTGTGTTCGGAGTTCCTGGCTACGAAGTTGCCGCTGATCGCGTGCCATGATCTTTCTCCCAGGCGCCCGCTACGCCATCTTGGTTTTTGTTTTTTCTAGGATGCATATCTTCACCAGTCGTGATGGCTATTGCAAACGGCCCGACTACGTCAGCATCTTTGGCCAGCGGTTCAGTCGTCTAATAGATGCTCCAGTCACTCGAATACATCCTTCGCGGAGTCTTTCTGAGGCGATCTATGCGGTTAGCTAATATGACCCTCGCTCTCGCGGGCGTCTTTGATCAACTGTTAGAAATAACAGTGTCGTGACAATGACAAGCAGCGTAAGAACCTACGATAGGCACATCCGCGGACGGTCTCAGGAAGTAACGTTGATACGACGTATGACCCGGCATAGGAGGACAACGACCATGACCCGACAGAGCGCACAATGCATTGCTGCAGCGACCTTCTGTCTGGCTTTTTCTATTTCGTTGGGAAGAGCACAGAACGAGATGCCGGCAAGTTCCACGCCAAACCAGGACGAAATCCTAAGAATCACAAAGGAAGTCCGGAGGCAAATCGTCATGCTGCCTCAGTACGGGGTCTTCGACTACATCCGTTTTGCGATTAAGGGCTCGGGCGCGGTTGTGCTTGAGGGAAAGGCCTCCCGCCCCACTCTTAAAAGCAGTGCCGAAAACGTAGTTAAGCGGATTGAGGGAGTCACCTCGGTAGACAACCAGATTCAGGTGTTGCCACTGTCGCCCAATGACGACCGAATACGCGCCGCGGTTTATGCCAGCATTTACGGCTATCCTCCGCTGCAAAAATATACGGCCAATCGAGGCGGCCCCAGAGCCAGATCGGTTGCACGAACCGCGGGCGGAATCACCAACGATCCCCCACTTGGATTTCACGCGATTCACATCATCGTGGAAAACGGGAATGTCACGTTGAGGGGCGTCGTCGACAACGACACCGATCTAGCGATTGCTGGGATGCGGGCCAACGTAGTCCCAGGTGTCTTCAGCGTTGATAATGACCTGCAGGTTGCAAGCCAGGCACAGACATAGCCAAGGTATCGCGCCCCCCCGCGCAAGTAGGCTATTCGGAGGGCCAGTCGCTCGCACAACCTAAGATAGAATTCGAAGGACTCGCCCGCAACGAACACAGAAACAAAGATCAGAGACGAATGGAATTATCCCGACATTCACCGCTGCCCACATTCGCACTGCGGCCTTATTCGTTTGCCACGATATGCATGTAGGACGAGTATCAAGCGACCCGCTGAAATCATGGCACGTTGATCCGCCAGTTGGCGACGTCTCATATCTAGCAAAACTGTCACTTAACTCGCCCGTCTATGCGAACGAAGATATCCAAGCAAAGCCGAGTGCGGCGGATTCCCGGCCTACAGAGATATAACCCGGCCGTGCTCGCCACGATCTAAAACGACGTACGTTGGAGGGAACGATGAGCACCCTAATCGCAGTTGTCTTCCATGACGAATCTACCGCATTTGAAATGCGGGGAGCACTCGCCAAAATGCAGGACCAATACCTCCTCGAGATGGACGACGCCGTGGTGGTAACGCGGGACCTGAAAGGCAAAATCAAATTGCACCAAGCTGTAAGCCTGACAGCTGCGCTCCCCGTCTAAGTTGAGTTGGTGGCGTGGCAATCGGATGACTTTCCTCAGGGTACGAGCCTGGCGTCCTTCAGGCCTCGATGCAGGTGGTCGGTATCAGATACCCAGCCAAACACGCCACCCTGCATTTTCACCGAGTTGATCGCCGCTTCGTGGTTTCCGACATCTGTAGCGCCGACGCTGTCCTTCAGGAGTAGACACCAATATCCGATGTCATTGGCTTCGCGCATCATGGTGTGAACGCAAACGTCGGTGGTAATTCCGCATAAGATCAGGTGGCTGATGCCGAGCTGCTGCAGGACTAAAAAGAAGTCGCTGCAATAGCCGACCCCCTTTCCAGCTTTGTCAACCAGTATCTCTCCCTCGATCGGCTCGACCTCTTTGACAATGCCCCAACTCTGAGAACCCCGCAACAACAGGCGTCCTACGCCTCCTTTTGGTTTCTCGCCGATACCAACGGCGTCCTTACCGATGATTTTGCTGCGTAGGACCTTGTTATAAGGACAGTCGCTCAGGTCAGGCATGTGACCTTCACGGCAGTGGACGACCGCGATTCCTGCTTTACGAGCATCGGCCAATGCTTTTCTGGCGAAGGTCAGAGGATTAGCCGTGTTCGACAGCGGGTAACCCATCACATCTACATAGCCCTTCTCGCCGCAGAAATCGATCTGAAAGTCGATCGACACGAGGGCGGTTCGTGCGCTGTCAAATTCGAGGTACGATGTTTCGCCAAAATTGGGAACGTCCTCACATTCCACCTTGAACAGCTTTCCTTTTGGTGGACCATAGAGCCATTGTGGAACTTTGTATGTCCGGGTAGTTTTCCATTCCTTGTAGCCTTCGTCCACGTGTGCGAGCATTTCGTCCCGCCTCTTGAACATTAAGTGCTCATATTCGCGTTCTGCGCCATGATCGGAAGGCGTTCCCTTTTCAATTAGGTGTTCCTCGGCTGTAAGCATTTGACACTCCTTCTAGGTTCTGGATGTTGATTCACTCCGCTGCTTGGCGGCGGAAAGCGGGAAGATAAGCTTCTCGAAAACAAGAACGAAGATGATTACCGAGATGACCGGATTGCTGAAAATCGTCTCGACTAGTCGCGGCGTTTGCTGCCAGGTTTCCGGGGGAAGCAAGTGGAGGCCAAGACTCAGGAAGATCGAAAAACCAACTAGCGTCTGCTCACGACCGCCAAATGCCGGCGCGGTGTTTAAAATGTTTGCGCCGATACCAATTACGGTTGATGCAATACCAAGTAGTACCGCACCGGCCACCTCCTTGGGCATGGCGGCCATCAGTGCCCCGAACGGCCCGAAGAAGGCTAGCACCACAAAGATCGCAGCTGCAACAATGACGAATGCGCGCGCCGCAACACGCGTCAACTGAACGATGCCTAGGTTTTCACCGTAAGCAACGGTTGCCGGAGTGCCCAGAACTCCCGCGAATATCGTTTCCACTAGGCCAAACAGCAGAAAGCTGCGCCGCTCTTCACGTTCGTCCACCTTTTCTTTGACTATCTCGGCGTATCCGTGCAGGTTGCCGTAAAAGTTCATTGCCGCCATTAAATTGACGATCAGCATGATCACCACGAGATCCCACGTGGGCATCGCGCGACCATAGGGGAAGAATCTAGGAACAGAGATCAACGGCGCTTGTCTGAGTAAGCTGAGGTCGACTCGACCCAGGGTGAAAAACACTATGTACCCCAACAAAATGATGAAGACGGGAGCTAAAGTCGCCCAAACTCCGCGGCCACGTATAGCCAATACACTTCCGCCGAGCGCCAAGGCCAAGGCTAGAAAAAAGCCCAACCCGAAGCCGGCTTGTGTCATGTCGCCAAGGCCGACCTGGGCGACCGTCAGCCCGATCATTATGATCATTGATCCAAGGACGAGCGGGCTCCATATCTTGCGGATAAACCGAACCGCCCCCAAGGCGACTACGGCAACGATGATGATTCCCGACAATGCTTGAGCTGTGAACGCCTGGAGTGCATACGCTTGGCCTCCCGCGGCATAGGCGGCGACAATTGCCAACGACGGAATCACGTTGGGGCCATGGACCATTGCCATTCGATGGCCCAGCCACGCCTGTAGCAAAGTGCTGACTCCGATGGTGAGAACGACCGCGGAAATGTAAGTCGTCATTCTGGCGCCTTGAAAATCTAGGCCGACGCCTACGATGGAATACCCCCACACCACGGCGTAGATCATGGTGACGAGCCATTGAAAGCTGTAGAGAACCCAATCGTGCGTTGAGCGCGGTTGTTCGTTC
Source organism: Terriglobales bacterium (assembly GCA_035606605.1). Taxonomy (GTDB): domain Bacteria; phylum Acidobacteriota; class Terriglobia; order Terriglobales; family Acidobacteriaceae; genus Gp1-AA145. The sequence continues at coordinate 1,328 of DATNEX010000067.1, read as the reverse complement.
CTTCCATATACGAGGCCGGTTTGAGGCGAGGGCGAAGAAGAAGGAGAAACGACGTGAATCTCTTTGCGATGCGGCGAACCCATACGAACAACTCAGAACCGCCCTAGCCATTCTGGGCGGAGATGCAATTGTGAACAACTGGCTTGCCGAACGGAGGCGGTCTCATTGTTCGGACATCGCCACTCCCCCCAATTGTTCGTGTACCTCTAAACAAGATCCACTGTCAGCCCTTACAGTATCCTGGTCGATCGACCACGCTGCGCTTGGGATGCGGCGAGGGGGAGCGCTCGCCGATGTTTGATATGCGGAGGTTTGTTGTCGCGTTCTTAAAGTCGGCATTGAAGACCAGCAGCGTTGAAGTTGGTAGTGAGCTTTCACCTGCCCTCTACAAAGGGCCGCAATGCTCGAATAACCGGTGACCGATCGACATAACGTGAAGCCAACCGCCATGGATCAACGGTGCCTTCTACTTACTCGCCCTGCATCACTACTTTGTGACTTCGGTCTGGTTACTACTTACTCCTATGATCATCGCCTGCTCTCACTTTACCTAGACTCATCTACAGAATCGTTTGTCTTGACAACCTATCTGTGTTAGGCGGACAACAGCTTTAGGATCACAATGTGTCGAGGCCTGGAGGTTAGTGCCTCAGCAAGATCTGCTAGTCAGTAGCTCCTCGAACTTCCGCTAGGGCTAAGTCTCCAGTAAGCAACCCCGCTCGACAATTCGTTAAAGGAGTCTCCCGTGAGGTTCATTTTCAACATACCTCGTACCACGACATATTATCGGTGGTTTGGTATTTTTATTGCTCTCGCAATCGGCTGCTCACTTCCTTCGTCGGCGCAAGTTGCCACTATTCTCGGAACGATCACCGATCCTTCCGGAGCTGCTGTCCCTAATGTAACCGTGACGGTCAGAAATACAGACACAAACCAGATAACCCGGTTTACCAGCAACGGAGCCGGACAGTATGTTGCTCCAAGTCTGCCCGTCGGACACTACAATGTCCAAACACAAGCCCCAAACTTTCAGCCTGCTAGCGCGGAAAATATCGCGCTCATGGTGGGAGACCGCCGACGTGCGGATTTTCAACTCAAGGTTGGCGTCTCGCAGCAAACGGTGACGGTCGAGGCAGCGCCAGTTGCCGTGCAGTCCGATAGTGGTGAGCAGAGTTTTGTAATCAATGGCGAGCAAGTGACGCAACCCGCTACCAATGGACGGAGCGTGTACGCTCTTCAGTCTCTCGTGCCCGGGGCCTCTAGCATTCAGCAGGATTTCCAGATCCCCACGTCTACCGGTGGGGACGCCAACGTTAGCTTCAACGGAT
>DATNEX010000035.1:0-106050 GCA_035606605.1 Terriglobales bacterium | reverse complement strand
GGGCAAAACCACGTTGCTACGAATCATCGCGGGACTCGAGTTCCCCGATTCCGGCACAGTTCGCTTCGACGGCAACGATATCGGCGCCCGGAGCGCGCGCGACCGCCGGGTCGGCTTCGTGTTCCAGCACTATGCCCTGTTCCGACACATGACGGTGTTCGAGAACATCGCTTTCGGCTTACGGGTAAGGCCGCGTGCGTCTCGCCCCTCGCGCGCTCAGATCCGCGCCAAAGTTCAGGAACTCCTCAAGCTCATTCAACTCGAGAACCTCGCTGACCGCTATCCATCACAGCTGTCTGGGGGCCAGAGACAGCGCGTAGCCCTGGCCCGCGCATTGGCAGTAGAGCCTAGTGTCCTTTTGCTCGACGAACCCTTCGGCGCGCTGGACGCAAAGGTTCGCCTGGAACTACGCCGCTGGCTCCGCCAATTGCATGACGAAATCCACATCACTAGCGTGTTTGTGACACATGATCAAGAAGAAGCGCTGGAAGTCGCAGACCGGGTCGTGGTCATGAACGAAGGCCGCATCGAGCAAGTTGGATCGCCCGAAGATGTCTACAATCATCCGGCTTCGCCGTTCGTTTACAACTTTCTAGGCAACGTGAACCTCTTCCACGGACGCGTGGAAGAAGACAAAACGTACATTCAAGAATCGGAGACCGGGCACGTGGTCTACGTTCGCCCCCACCTTCTCGACATTGCCCGCCTGCCGAATGATGGGAGTCATTTCCGCGCGCGTGTTAAGCACATCAACTCTGCAGGCCCGCTAGTCAAGGTCGAAGCCATCGCCGAGTGGGGAGATCCGGTGCGTGTTGAACTGCCCCAGGAGCGCTTCCGCAGCCTTCAACTGATGAAGAACGAAGAAGTCTTTATCATTCCGAAAGATGTAAAGGTTTTTCCGGCCCGTAAGGAAATGGCGCGGGCGAAGTAGCAGGAGCTGGCCGAGCAGGAGCCTCTCAACCAAGGCGAAAGTAGCGTAACAACCCATTAATGTCTAGTATGTCAGTCGACTTAATTGTATATAGGTATATTCCAAATCCGTTTTCAGGAGAGTAGGCGCATGATCAGGCTTTCGTATCTGGGAATTTTTGCTCTCACCCTAGCCTTGGGCGCTTCGGGACAAAACACCTCACGAGCAGTAAAGAGAAGGCAGCGCGAGGCACTTGCCACGCAGCAGGACATACAGGCTTTGCGCGAACTCATCGAGAAACAACAAAATCAGATCGAGATGCAAAATCAGCAAATTCAGGAACTGCAGGGAGAGCTACGTCAGAAATTCGATTCCTTGGAGCAGCCGAATTCTAATGGCCAGCAGTTGCGAACCAGTACAGAGGAGGCCCTGGCCAGTGCCGCCCAGGCACAGCAATCCGCCGAACAGGCCGAGCAGGTGGCTACCCATGCGTCTTCTGCAACGGAGGAAGTGAAGACCTCATTTGCCAAACAGCAGCAAGCCAACGCCAAGCACCTGCAGAATATGGAAGCCCGGCTAAAACAGATCGGGCCTTTCAATTTCAGCGGCGATCTCCGTCTTCGCGCCGAGCCCTTCTTTGGCGGGCCGGCTGACCAATCACAAGTGCGTAACCGCATGCGCTTCCGTCTTCGTGTCAACGCCAGTGCCAAGCTGAATGACGATATCAACGCTGGATTGACGTTGGCTTCCGGAGACATCAATGATCCAATCTCTGCGAATCAGACGACCAATCAGTTCTATACTCGCAAGGCAATTGCGATTGATAAGGCGTTCGTCAACTACAATCCACATCAATTCAAGCCACTTACGCTCACGGGCGGCAAGTTTGCCTATCCTTGGTACAACACCGAATTGACGTGGGACAGGGACCTGAATCCGGAAGGGGTGGCACAAACCCTTGCATTTGACCTGAACAGCCCGGTGCTCAAGCGCATTGCACTGGTTGGATTCGAGTTACCTTTCGCAGAAGTGGCGGGCACCAGCGTCAACAACAAGAGCATCGTGCAAAGCGCTGTGTACGGCGGTCAGTTGCAGACCACCTGGCAGTTTGCCCCGTGGCTCAAGTTCGGCGCCTATAGCGGGTTCTACAACTATCACAATGCTGACCCGATTGCGCTTGCAATTGCAAAAGCCAACCTGAAGAACCCCACCACCCCGCTGAGTGGCGCGCTTCCCCTTGTCGCAACCGGATTTCAGAACTCAGTGCTCACCACCACACAGAGCGGGATCGTCACCGTCAATGGCACTCCGATCTCTACGGGAGTTAAGACCGTCACCGACTCGCAATTCGCGTCCCAGTTCGGACTTTTCGATAATCTCGCGCGGTTCGACATCCAGACTCCCTCCAAACGCTGGCCGATAACTCTGATTGGCGATTACGTCCAGAACACCCAAGCCTGCGCAAACTTGAAGAATCTCCGCCCTGCCCCCGCAAGCACCAACACCGCGACCTACTCGCAGGCTTTCAGTACACCTTGCGTGGCAAACCAGCGGCGCGCCTATTGGGCAGAAGCTCGCTTTGGACGGGCTCAGGACAAAGGAGACTGGCAATTCGCTTATACGAGAATGTTCATCGAGCGCGAGGCGGTGATGTCCGCATTTAATGCCAGTGATATCCGTCAAGGAAGCAACACCAGCCAGCATCGTGCGGAAATCCTTTTCCAGGCGCTTCCGAGTCTTCAGCTCGCATTTACCGGGTTCTTAGGCCGGCCGCTGAATCTAGGAAGTTCCAATCCGCCCGAGGATATGTTGCAACGTTATCAATTCGACCTGATCTATAAGTTCTAGCATCTCGAAACCACATTCTCCCCGCCTTCTTGACCGGCTCGAGGGTGGGGAATTTTGTTGTTCTCCTTTATCATGAACATTCGTCTAAGGAGGACTCTTGGCCGTTCTGGTTGTTGGGGGGGCTGGGTACATCGGCAGTCATACCGCTCACGTTTTGCGCAGGCGTGGATACGACGTCATTATCTACGACAATCTCTGCACCGGCTACAAGGAGCTGACCGAAGGGTTCGAGTTGATCGTCGGCGACTTTGCCGACAAGACAAAGATTAATACGGTGCTTCGCCGATGCGAGGCGGTGATGTTCTTTGCCGCACACGCCGTGGTCGCCGAGTCGGTGCAGAATCCGAAAAAGTATTACCACAATAACGTTACGTCAGCCATCTCCCTACTCGACTCGGTAATAGAGTCTCGTGTTCGCAAGTTCATCTTCTCGTCGACGGCCGCCGTATACGGAAACCCTGCCCAGTCACCAATCACCGAAACGTGCCCGAAGCAGCCGGTAAATCCCTACGGCTCGACAAAGCTCGCATTTGAAAATGCGCTCGAAGCCTACAGCACAGCCTATGGTCTCGAGTATGTGAGCTTCCGGTACTTCAATGCCGCGGGCGCTGACGACAGTGGTGCGGTTGGCGAAATGCACGATCCCGAGACCCATCTCATTCCAATCATCTTCCAGGCAATTCAAGGCAAGCGGGCCGCACTGACCATCTACGGCGACGACTACCCGACTACGGACGGGACTTGCCTCCGCGACTATATCCATGTGAACGACCTGGCCGAAGCCCACGTGTTGGGTCTTAAATATTTAACCAAGTCCAATTCGCTCGCCATGAACCTCGGTAGCGGCCAGGGTTACTCGGTCAAACAGGTCGTCGAAGCTGTCGAGCATGTCACCGGACACACGGTTCCGACGCAGATTGGGGCGCGGCGACCTGGCGATCCGGCGGAATTAGTAGCCGATCCGTCTCTTGCCGAGCGCACCCTAAAATGGAAAGCGCAGCGCTCGCTGGATAACATTATTGCGACGGCGTGGAATTGGGCACAAAAGCGTCGCGCGTAGGTTTCGGGTCGTCTCTCGACGCCTGGAGAGTTACCGTCTCGCGCAGAAAAACTTTCCGATTGTGACCCTGGATCAGGGAGCTCCGTAGAGCTGAAAGGGTGCCCAATAGAAAGGCTTGCCGAAAGCTCTGTTCGATCGCATGAGGGAAAGTTTCGCGTCGCGAAGCGCTATTCCAGGAGGGCGTCCTTCCTTCAGCTCCGCGTAAAAACGGTCCATCAGCTGGGGAGTTGAAATGTCATTCACTTCCCAGAGCGCGCCAATTGTGTTGCGCGCGCCTGCGCGAAGAAAAGCCCAGGAGAGCCCAATCAATCCTTCGCCGTTGTAGGCCCGTGTTCCGGCACCATAACAGGCCGAGACCGTTACCAGCCGAGCCTGAAGACGATGCTGGATGATGTCGCGGGCATAGAGCTTGAACGAATCCTCAACGGGACGGGGTGAGAGAATCACGGCAGAGTCTAGCGGGGCCTGGCTGCTCGCGACCCCGTGCGCAACGAAGTGAATGTAAGAATACTGCTCAGGCTTGCTGTCAAGAAACGATGCGGCTGTGGCGGAAGCTTGCGTGAAGGTTGTCAAATCGGCTGTTGGAAAATGCTTCTCGATATTTTGGATTTCCAGCTTCGCATTGGGTAATGCCGGGAACTCGGGAGGACGCGGTACGGCGTCCCCCACGAGCAACATTTTTCCCGGGTGGGGCTTGGAGCCTCCTTTTCCTGAAAGAACCAGCCTGAGGGATTGGGCATTCACGATAACTGCGTCTTCGATCCAATAATGTGGCGCCGGATTTCCGGGAACCAACAGGGTCTCGAAGTTCAGGCCGGTCAGACTACCATCGGGAACGATAATGACGTGCGAGTCCTTAGACAGGTACGACGCCGCTGGAGCGACGAGCATCTGGTACAACTGCGCGCCGTCCTGGTTCGCATTGCTGAGAACATCTTCACCGTTCACCAGAGCTTCGCGATAGCGTCGAACGATAGTCTCGATTTCACCGGCCGGAGGAAGGGCGAAGTTACCGACCGCGTGGCTGTTAATCGCCCAAAGGTAAGACTGATGTTGTCCAAACCAGTAGTAGAGGATGGTTGCATTTGCACCAGCCGCCACTCGCGTGGGTATCAGTGGCGGCGTTGAGCACGGGCGATCGTTCTTCAAATAGCCAAGTCCCTCGGCGAGAGTCCGGCCGCGACTGTAATCCGCGACCTCGAGTGCGCGCTTCGTTTGACCTGACGTAATCAGGAAACTTATGTAGTCGCCGTAGATTCGCGAGGCGTTGGTGAAGAAGGGCAGTTTCGACTCCTCGTGATGAACGGCTGACCGCGCAGTCTCAAACGTGCACAGCGCAGCTTCGTAGTTGCGGCGCGCTGCGGCGGGCTGATTCCGACTTTCCTCGAGACGGGCAAGCGAATGCTGCGCCTCCCACTTCAAAGACGAGTCACTCTGCGGATCATCGGCCACTTCGCGGAAGATTGATTCGGCCTTTTCTGCGTCGTGCAGCTGCGCCGCAACTTGTCCCTTTACCAGCAGGGGATAAAGCTCGTCGAGGCGATTGCCATCGGCACGGGCCATAACAATAGCCTCGTCGCTGTGTTGATTAGCTTCGGCCAGTCTTCCCGTTCTCGCGTATGTCGCCGCAAGCGGTACAAGAGCATTCAGCAAGTCTCCTTTACTGCTGATTTGCTTGGCAAGACTTATCGCTTGCTTATATGAGCGTTCCGCGGTTGCATAGTTCTGCTGATCGAGATGAACGTAAGCTGTGTCCGTAAGCCACACGATCTGGACGTGGGAGGCACGAATTTGACGGGCACGCTCTTCGGCATCCGACATCAAGCCCAATGCTCTGCTGAGATCGCCGAGTTGGTAGTAAGCCCACCCGAGATTTCCGGACGCCGCTTGTGCGATATAGCTTGCTTCCAATTTCGATGAGAGTTGATATGCGGCCTGAAACCAATCGATCGCATCGTCAAAATGCCCCTGCTGGAGCGACGCTGTACCCATGTTGAGTAGCGCGGTAGCTTCGAGAAACGGATCATTTCCAGAACGGGCAAAAGCAAGGCTTTGTTTGAAGTAGTCTCGAGCTTCGTCAAACCTGACCTGTTCAATCGCCAGGATTCCTCCCGCGCGCAGAACTGCCCCACAGGCTGAGTCGGTCGCGGTGGCACAGGCCGCTTCCGCTTCGCTCAATTCACGATGAGCATCGCTGAATTGGTGCAGTCGTGCGTAGGCTAACGTGCGAAGAGCAAGGATCGAAATGGCCGATGATCGATCCCCTGGTGCTGATAAGCCATTCAGCGTAGTCAGCACTTCTGGGCTCATGCCTCGCCACATCAGACTCTCGGCCTCGAGAACCCGCAGTTTCAACGCCCATTGTGGAGCAGACTTTGAAAATGTCTTGTATCCCCGCTCGGCTTCGCATTGGCTCGCGAAAAGGTCGCCGCGACGGAATGTCTGACGTGCGTGCTCGTATGCTTGGGCAGGGCTTGCGGAACGATGGCAAGAGGCAAGCACAAGGAGCGCAGTCAACAGGCCGCAGGCTTGTTCGAGCCACAAGCATCTCCGTCGTTCACCGAGAAGCACGCGAGCACTGGCCATTTCGACAAGGAACTCGGAACACGAGACTCTGTTAGCCAGTGTATACGAGGACTCGCGGAGATCCACGCAGCTGCCTTGGAAACTATCTTTTCTGACAAGCCCTTGTGATCGAATCCATTCGAGATTTTGTATTGGCCATCGAATTCAGATGCGTATAAGAGGAGACCCTAGGAAGGACATTCCATGTTACACGTGTTACTTCTTGCAGCCGCCTTGTTACAACGTAACAGTGCAGCACAGATGGAAACCAAAACAGAAACCACCGTCAACGTCGCTGTGGCTTGAGCCAAAGTTCGCCATGAAGATCCGGATCAGCGTATGGACCTACAACACCAATTTCGACCTATTGAGAATGCGGGAAGCCATTGATGTTGTTGCCATACCTTAACGCCTGCTAAGGCTACGGTACAGTCGTCCCATTTGCATGATTTATCACTAAGCTCATTTGTGCGGAGGCAATGCATCCCAGATCTAGACGAATCATGGTCAGGTGGAAAGTATCACATTCAACTGCGAGTTCCGCGAGAAAGATTCTCCCGAACTCGGGCACAGTGATCACGTTGCCGGGGAACTTTTGGTCGCCAAGAGAAACGTCATACGCCAGAGTCCCATGGGCGCAAGCCGTAGGTCTCAATTCATCCTTGCGATTTTTGAGATATGTTTCCCACTGGGACTGCAGGTTCGGGAACGAGTCGGATGATCCGATCTCCCTAAGGAACTTGGCGTCACTTAGGTATGTGACGTCCGGGCCCTGCGGTGCGAGAGTCGTCAATGGAAATTTCAGCTTCAAATTGACGGGAATGCCCGCAATTCTTAGATTTTCAAAACGTGTTCCCAGAAACGTAACCGTCGGCACGTGGCCAACGAGGGGGTGCTCTGTTGAGGTTTGTGCCACAACGCGATCCGCAGTTACGACTTCAAGTACGTTCAACTGTTCTATGACCGCGGTCGATAGCGTGATCCATCCGTGCTCTTTCTTTGGACTCTTGTGTCCCCCCACATGGGTGTGCGCCGATTTGAAGGTAACCACGTTATCAGCGCGATAATCTTTTGTGTGCTCCAGGATGTAGCCGCCTTCTGGAAGCAGTTTGACGTGGTTCTGCGGCTTAATGTCGCCCTTAAGAGGGTGCTGTAACTCCGCCTCGAAAACATGCGCCTCCGCATGGAAATGATGCACCGGTGGTTGGGGAGCCATTGGTTTCTCCTTTCTAACTACCTCGAGATGTGCAGCTCGAAGCTGCCGCGACCAAGTTCAGTGCTGTTACCGTCTGGGCCAACTCCGCGGATTGCGACGGAATAAACTCCGTCATTGTAGATGCCGCCAGGCACCTGGACAAAGTAAGTGTCATTGCCAGCAGAGAGAGGCAGATTCACGGACGATCGTATCTTACCCTCAGGACCGTAAATGTCTGCAAAATAGGACGTGTAACTCTGTTCCTGCGGCACGTTCATACGTAGCAGAAATCCCTGACCTTGGCTCGTCGAAACCGTGGGAACACTGCCACCTCGGCTGCCGATGTTTACGTACGCCGCTTGGAGCACCTGCGGGTTCTGATGCGATGGCCAGTTCTGATAAACAATGATCGCCAGCAACAATGCCAAAGCTGGTGCCGCAATGGCCGGTCGCAGCCATGCCCACCAACTGGGTTTTGCGGTCGCAACCGCCGGCACCTCCCGGCGCGGAGCAGCTGCTTCAGCGGCAAACACTGCTTTCGTTTGCTCCAGGAACAAAGCACCCGCGCGCACATCGGCGGCGCATTCAGGGCAGTCGAAAAAGTGCTCCTCGAATTGTTCGCGCAATTCTGGGGACAATTCATTCAACAGATACTGCTCGGTCCCCATGATGCGGATTGCCTCGTCGTGGTTCATAGCCCCCAATGCCTCAACCTGATTAGTGAGGCGGCAGCCCAAAACGTTTCATCCGGGCCCGCCACTCGCAGCCGTGCCTGGCTCCATCTTCTTACTAAATTGGGACTTAAACGTCTGCTTGGCGCGGTGCAATAGCACCCTCAAATAACCCCGATCAACGTGGAAATCGCGGCAAACCTCGTCCTTATCCAATTCCTCGAAGAACACCGCTTTTAGAAGACGCCGGTCGCGCTCGCTCAATCCCTCGAGCACCTCCCTGACCCGCCCCGCCATTTGGCCTGATATTACGGTACCGAGAACGTCTACTTTGAGGTCCGGGATCTCTATCCCTTCTTCATCCTCTTGCAGGGGAGTCGTACGCGAAGACGAACGATAGTGCTCCAGCAGAACATTGTTACAAACCGAGTTCACGAAGGCTCCCAGGCGGCTTGCGTCCCGAATCCCTTCTTGGCTTCGCAATACGGCAAATACGCGCACGAAAATTTCCTGCTTGAGTTCCTCTACGATATCGCTCGATTGCACACGGGAACGAAGCTTGAGCTGGATCAGTTGGGTGAAATAGGAAACAAAGTGCTGCTCCGTGCGAAAATCGCCGGAGCGCAACCGCTCCAGATACACATCATCAAACGCAAAGAATTCCACTCCTGGCCGCCTCGAAAGCCGATAAGTGTGCCGTATTTTATCACCAGACCGATGCGCTCTATGTCGAGACAGTTCCGGAGCATCGAAAAGATTGTTGGGTTTTAAGTGCAAATGAAACGAAAATTCGTTCCGCCGCACTATGTAGATGACGTTAGTTCCGGTTCGATCGGAAGCGAGTTCGGGATCGGATGACGTCTCGGTTGCCCTTGGGGGACATTTCCATACGCTGCCTCGACGGTTTGGAGAGTCTCAAGGGAGTAGCGGGAGCGGTAATGGCGGGTAATTGGATTTGAGTGAATTCCGGGGGGAGAGCACTCAAAGGTCGCCCGATCTATCCGCTCCTGCATATTGTGAGCCAAGCAGTAAGCTACCCTTATGTCCGGCCTAAGGTGGATTTAGATTCAGACTTCCATGCATCTTCGACTGTTTCAGATCGCATCATCCCACTTGTTAGGAACCCTAATGAAGGACATTAAGGTTCTCGCTTCATCCCTTTGGTTGTTTGTATCGCCTTGGGTAGCTGCGCTTACCGCACGGGCATAGTATCCGAGGCGATTTAATGGCCGCATCCGCGGATGCGGCCATGCCCCTAACACGAATGGTTCTTGGTTCTGCCTACTCGGCTTTTGGGGAACAACCTTGGTCAGGTAGAGCTATTTACCCTTCTTAGGGGTAACGCAATAGCAAATACAGAGCCATGCCCCCACTGGCTGGTCACGCGAATACTCCCACCATGTGCATCCAGCACGGCCTTGGCGATCGCAAGACCCATCCCTGTTCCCTGGACCGAGCCGCGGCTCCCCTTTCCGCGATAGAACTTATCAAAAATGAGAGCCTGCTCCAGTTCATCGATACCTGCGCCCCGATCGGCGACACTCACACTAACTTCATCTCCGGATCTTTCCGCTGAGATACGAATGGGCGAACCTGAGGGCGAGTACTTCGCGGCGTTTTCTAGGAGCTGCTGCAGAACATTCATGATGAGATTGAGATCAAATTCGGCGGGCGGAAGATCCTGTGCAATTGCCAGTTCCAGGGGATGGTTAACCAAGTCCTTCTTAGCCGATTCCAACGCCTTGTCGACGGCTTCCTTAATTGTGTGGGACGAGCGATCCAGTTCCACTTGCTTAGACTCGAGTCGCGCCAATTGCATCGCCTCTTCAACAAGATGATTCATACGATCGGCTTCCTCATTGACAACCGTCAGCAATTCATTTTGTTGTGCTATGTCGAGGCGGCTGGAAAGCAGGGTCGTTACGGACGCTTTGATTGCTGTGAGCGGCGTGCGAAACTCATGCGCAATTGAATCAAGGATCGCAGAGCGCAGCTTTTCGTTTTCGCGCGCGGCTTCCGCCTTCCCCACGTTTTCGATGGCTCGCGTACGCTCGATGGCAATGGCCACAAGCGTCGAAAGAGCCTCGAAGGTTTCGTGTGAAAGATGGGCCCCTGAAATGCCGATGGCGCCGATGCTGCGCACCCCCAGGCGCAAAGGAATGAACGCTAAGGCCTGCTCGGGAACAATCATCGGCTCGCCTCGTGCCATCACGGATTGCAGTCGGGGGGAATCGATCTCTCGCGTGTCAGCACCGGAACGATAGACGTCGACTCGATCATGCACGAGAATCGCCGCTCCCTTCGAGGCGAAGGTTTCCGTGATATGCCGCGGAACAAGGTTCAACAATTCCGACACACTCTCAATCGTCAACAGGCGCTGGCTGAACGCGTAAAGATGCTCAATCTCGCGTCGCCGCTGATTCGCGTTTGCCGTCTGCCTGCGCGCCTGTTCAGACAGTTGACTTGAAACAACCGCGGTCGCTAAAAATGCAAATAGCGCCACCCAGTTCTGTGGATCGGCGATCGTGAAGGTTCCGAACGGGGGAAGGAAGTAGAAGTTGAAAGCCAGCGTGGAAATAACGGCGAGAAAGGCCGCGTACCAAAATCCCCAGTAGGCAGAGATCACGAGCACAGCTAGCAAGAACGTCAATGCTACGGTTGTGGTATTTACCTGAATCACGTGCCGATAGAAGGCGACAACGGCCACAACGAGCACGACACACAAGGCGGCGCGGCCAAACCTCTTAACTTGGACTTTCACGTGCGCGATTGTAGCGCGACTCATGTCACACTCAAAGCACGGCGAACCTGGCGTTCGGGCCTACTTCCTCGACAAACGCCTAGACTCGGTTGACAATGTTCAAGTGCAAAAACGCCCTGAACAATGGCTGGAAGAAGTGGCTCCCGAAAAAAAGCAAGGGATCTTCAAGATCTTCCTGGGGTATGCACCGGGCGTCGGCAAGACCTACAGCATGCTCAGCGAGGGCATCCGCCGCTACAGCCGCGGTGAGGACGTTATCGTCGGCGTCGTCGAAACCCATGGCCGAAAAGGGGTATTGGAGCTGGTTTCGAAGATGGAGGCCGTTCCGCGTAAGGAAATCGAATATAAAGGCACCGTCTTCACCGAAATGGATGTGGACGCAGTACTTTCCCGCAAGCCCACGGTCGTTCTGGTCGATGAACTTGCTCACACCAATATCGAAGGAAGCAAACACCCCAAACGTTACCAGGACGTTATCGATCTGCTTGACGCAAAGATCGACGTGCTTTCAACCGTCAACGTCCAGCATATCGAGAGCCTCAACCCGCTCGTGGAACGCATCACTGGTATTCACGTCCGCGAGACCGTTCCTGATTGGGTGATTCAGCGGGCGGAAGAGATCGTAATGTCGGATCTCACGCCAGAGGCGCTGCAAACACGCATGAGACGCGGCGACATCTACCCTCTGGATCGCGCTGAGCGTGCGTTAGGGAACTTTTTTCGTCGAGGAAACCTGATCGCTCTGCGTGAACTCGCGCTCCGTCAGGTGGCGCAGGTTGTCGATAAGAGCTTGGAAGCACATTGGTCACGGGAAGGGCTGCAGCCGGCCGTCGCCGTAGCTGAGAAGATTGCGGTTGCGATCAGCTCCAACCCCATTGCCCAGTATCTGATCGCGCGGGGAGCTCGCATGGCCCATGGGATCGACGCCGAGCTGTTCGTCGTCTATGTCGACTCCGCCCTTGACGAGAACACTGACAACCGCCGCACATTGCAGGAGAACATTCAGTTTGCCGAAAACCTAGGTGCCACGATCGTTCGACTTCCCCGCGGTAGCGTGGCCGAAAGAATGGCTGAGTTCGTACGCGAAAAACACATCACCCACGTAATTTTCGGTCGCTCGGCGCAAGAGGGCTGGAAGAAATACTTGTATCTCACTGTGATCCAGAAGTTTTTGCGCAACGCTCCGCCGATCGACGTCCATATAGTGACGCAGGAGGCGAAGTGAGTCCTGCAGAGCATCCCAGCGAGCACCGGCGGATTCTGATCGTCGATGATGAGCCGCAGATTACGCGCGTGTTGCGCACTTCGCTCGATGCACACGGCTACGATCTGCGCGTGGCCAATGACGGCGACACCGCCCTTTATATAGCACGAGATTGGTCGCCGGACCTGATGATCACCGATCTTTCCATGCCGGTGATGGACGGACTCGAACTGTGCCGCCGTTTTCGCCAGAAGTCGAACGCGCCAATCATCGTGCTATCGGTGAAGGGTGAGGAGCGTACCAAGGTTCAGGCGCTCGATGCGGGCGCGGACGATTATGTCACCAAGCCCTTCGGCATCAATGAGCTCTTGGCCCGTGTTCGCGCGAACCTGCGGCGAGTTCCCCAGGGACAGGAAAGCCCCGGGGGATTAATCGCCGAAGGCGACTTTCGCGTCGATCTTGATGCTCACGTCGCCTACGTTCGTGATCGTGAGCTGAAGCTCACACCGAAAGAATTCGATTTGCTGGCCTATCTGGCTCGTAATCCCCGAAAGGTGGTCACGCACCGCAAGCTTCTTACCGCTATATGGGGCCCGAACAGCACCGAACAGCCAGAGTATCTACGGGTTTTCATCGGACAGCTGCGGAAAAAGATCGAGGACAAGGGATCGCAGTCTTACATCTTGACCGAACCCTGGGTGGGATATCGCTTCGAACCCGGGGGAGTGGGACAGGATACGTGAGTACTCGGCTGCAGTAATCTTTATAACTTGCTTACGAGCTTCTTAGCTCTTCTTTATGAGTTGTCCGCTCGAATAGAGGTCAAGAGACCTCCAGGTCGAGGTCCGGAGCTCACCCATGGCGGTGTTTCGAGTAGTGGTCCTTCTTTTCGTTGGAGGAGTTCTTTCGACCTCCGCCCTCGCACAGGAAACAATCTTTAACGTTCCCAGCGGAGACGTCCTCGACCGAGGCAAAGTGTACGGTGAATTTGACTTTGCCTATCTCTGGGAGACAAGCACCAGCGCCTACACGCCACGTATAGTCGCCGGAACCGGTCACCAAATCGAAGTCGGCTTGAATCTCAACGGCATGAGCACGCCCGGCCCGTCTCAAGCAACACTAACTCCAACCGTCAAGTGGAGACCCTATAACCAGAAGGGATGGGCTATTGTAGTCGGCAACGAGGTTTTCATTCCTGTCCAGAACAGAACGTACAACTTGGGCAACTACTTCTACGTGGCGCTTACCAAAACTTTCGAAACTCAAACCCGGTTGACCATGGGCGCCTTCGACTTCACAAGTCATGTGGTCGCGAGCGGCAACAAAGCCGGCGGGCAGTTCGGGATCGAGCAGCCGATGAGCAAGAGAGTGACTCTTGCCGCAGACTGGTTCACGGGGAACCATGCCACCGGATACTTTACGCCAGGCGCTGCAATCAAGCTGAGTTCAAAGGCGACTCTGTACGCTGCTTATGAGATCGGGAATTCTGGCCTCATGCAAGGCAATCACCTCTTGCTTGTGGAACTCGGCTGGAACTTCAATTAGACGAGACCTCTTCATTGCCGTCCTTCCAAAGCCTCCTGCGGCCTTTACATATTCCTTACGAACCTTTTAGCCAACTTTTACGCCCGGGTTGCTCAAATCAATCGTAGAGAGGCAAGACAGAAACGAAGGCAATATGAACCCAGCTCTTCTGATCTTCACGCAGATCGCAATTGCCGGTTGCGGATTCCTAGTTTATTTCCTTTGCGCCTTGCGGCGGGAATCAAGAAATCTCCGAAGGAGACCAAAGGTTGAAATCAGGCCTGTTTCAACCCAGGCGACTCGGGGAAATGTGGTTCGGCTCTATACCGTAGAAAAAGTCGCCACTCGCAAAGTGCGCGGCGTGGCAACTCGCTAGCCGGGAGGTTCCGTGCAAGACCTACTTTGGATCGTAGTCACAATCGCATTTTTTGCAATCTCGATTGGATATGTCGAGTTCTGCGACCGCATTCGGTGAGGGATGTCCTATGAGTCTTGAATCGATCATCATGCTCGCAATCAGCACGCTAACCTCGGTATATCTCGTCTACGCCTTGTTGCGTCCGGAGAAGTTCTGATGACAGCCAACGGTTGGTTCCAGATCCTCTTGTTTTTCGCTATTGTGGCGCTGATTACTAGGCCGCTAGGCAAGTTTATGACGCGGGTATTCAACCGCGAGCGCACATTTCTCGATCCGGTCCTCCGCCCCATCGAGCGCCTGATTTACAAGCTGACATGGGTCGACGAGAACCACGAAATGGGTTGGAAAGAGTATTGCGTCTCCATGCTCCTGTTTAGCGCAGTCTCCATGCTCGTGCTGTATGGGTTCGAGCGCCTCCAAGGCTTCCTGCCGCTGAATCCGCAAAAACTTGGCGCGGTGAATCCCGCACCGCTCGCCTTCAACACCGCCGCATCGTTCACGACGAATACCAATTGGCAGAACTATGGCGGCGAGACCACGATGAGCTATCTCACGCAGATGGCGGGTCTGGCCTACCACAACTTCATGTCCGCGGCAGTGGGCGTCGTCCTGGCAATCGCATTCATTCGTGGAATCGCGCGTCGCCAGATGCAAACCATTGGCAACTTCTGGGTTGATCTGGTTCGCTGCAGTTTGTGGGTACTGCTTCCGGTTTGCATCCTGGGGGCCTTGCTGCTCGTGTCCCAAGGCGTCGTGCAGAACCTCAAGCCCTATGACTCGGCAAAGCTCGTGGAATCGATGCAGGTTCCAAAAGTTGGCGCGGATGGCAAACCTGTCCTCGATGCCCAGGGCAAGGCAGTGATGGACACCGTGACTGACCAGACGATTGCGCAAGGTCCTGTCGCGTCACAGGAAATCATTAAGGAATTTGGAACCAACGGCGGTGGATTTTTCAATGCCAACAGTGCCCATCCTTTCGAGAATCCAACTCCGCTCAGCAATCTGGTTGAGCTCGTCGCAATCTTCTCGCTCGGCACCGCGCTTACCTACACCCTCGGTCAGATGACGGGCTCGCAACGTCATGGCTGGGCGGTGTGGGCGGCGATGGCGACCTTGTTCTTATCCGGAGTGCTTGTTGCTTACTGGGCCGAAGTTCATGGGAATCCGCTGCTCGCCGGAACTGACCAACGGGCGTCTCTCACCCAACCTGGCGGAAATATGGAAGGCAAGGAAGTCCGCTTCGGAATCGCCAACAGCGCCCTATGGGCAACGGTCACAACCGACTCGAGCTGCGGCGCGATTAACAGCTGGCATGACTCCTTCACGCCTATCGGTGGCCTGGTTCCCCTCGCCAACATCATGCTGAGTGAAGTCGTCTTCGGCGGGGTGGGATCCGGCATGTACGGAATGCTGGTGTACATCATCCTCGCCGTCTTCATCGCCGGGTTGATGGTCGGGCGGACCCCGGAATATCTGGGTAAAAAGATCGAGTCTTATGACGTCAAGATGGCAATGCTGGTGGTGTTAAGTTTTCCGTTGATCATCCTCGGACTGGGAGCGGTCTCCGCCGTTTACAACTTCGGCACTTCGAGCATTTCGAATCCTGGCCCTCATGGTTTGAGCGAAATCCTGTACGCCTTCACCTCGCAGGCTGGCAACAACGGTTCAGCATTCGGCGGGCTCACCACCAACACCCCCTGGTACAACATCTCGGGCGCAATGACGATGCTCATAGGTCGTTTCCTGATGATCATTCCCATGCTGGCGATTGCCGGAAACCTAGCGCAGAAGAAATATGTGCCGCCCTCTCTCGGGACGTTCCCGGTCACCACGCCTTTATTCACAGTACTTCTCATCGGAGTAATACTCATTATTGGTGCTCTGACCTTCTTTCCCGCACTCAGTCTTGGCCCGATTCTTGAGCACCTGCTGATGATGGCGGGAAAGGCATTCTGATGAGAGGACACAAAGCGGATGACCCTATTGTCGGCGTTTGGGCTGTTTGCGGTGACCCTGATGCTGGTGACCTATGCACTCGAACCGCGAAGCGAGCGGTTCACCCTGGCGTTCGCCTTCGCGTGCGGGCTGGGTTCAGCTTACGGATTCCTGCAGGGTGCTTGGCCCTTCGGACTGGTTGAAGCAGTGTGGTCGGTCGTTGCGATTCGTCGCTGGTGGTTGAAGCGGCAGTGAGTGGCAGAAGGACAGTCATGATTTTGCAGTCGCGAATGAGCTAAGTAAGGGCTGGTATGGCAAAACAAAAAGCAGTCTGGGAACGAACGATCGTAAAGCGCGCGATGTGGGACTCGGTGCTGAAGCTCAACCCGCGCAAGATGATGGGTAATCCCGTTATGTTTGTGGTCGAGATCGGGAGCGTAATCACCACCGTTCTGCTCTTCAAGCACGGCGCGAGCGCGTTCAACTTCAACCTGCAAATCACCCTTTGGCTGTGGTTCACGGTGCTGTTCGCGAACTTCGCGGAAGCGATGGCGGAGGGGCGCGGCAAGGCACAAGCCGACACCTTGCGCAAGGCCAGGTCTGAGACGGTCGCCAATCTGGTCAAGCAGGATGGAAGAATCGAACAGATTCCCAGCTCCAAGCTCAAGGCCAGCGACCTCGTTCTGGTCTCGGCCAGTGAGTTCATCCCCTCCGATGGCGAGATCATTGAAGGCGTGGCGTCGGTCGACGAATCGGCCATTACCGGGGAGTCCGCTCCCGTGATACGCGAAGCGGGTGGCGACCGCTCGGCCGTCACCGGCGGTACGCGTGTGTTGTCGGATCACATCAAAGTGCGAATTACCTCTAACCCAGGCGAGACCTTTCTCGACCGCATGATTGCCTTGGTCGAGGGCGCCGAACGGCAGAAGACACCCAACGAGATTGCTCTGAACATTCTTCTGGCGGGACTGACGATTGTCTTCCTGCTCGCCGTCGTCACGCTGCAGCCGTTCGCAATCTACTCCGGCTCGCCGCAGACGGTGTTCGTACTTGTTTCACTGCTGGTTTGCCTTATTCCCACGACCATTGGCGGTCTCCTCTCGGCCATCGGCATCGCTGGAATGGATCGCTTGATCCAGCACAACGTGCTCGCCATGTCGGGACGTGCGGTCGAGGCCGCGGGGGATGTAAACACGCTGCTACTCGACAAGACTGGAACCATTACCCTCGGCAATCGTCAGGCTTCACGCTTCATCGCCGCACCGGGGGTTACCGACAGAGAGTTGGCCGACGCTGCGCAGCTTTCGTCCTTAGCCGACGAGACTCCCGAAGGCCGCTCCATTGTCGTCTTGGCCAAAGAGAAGTACGGACTGCGGGGACGCGAGTTCGGATCACATGAAGCCGTATTCGTTCCTTTTTCGGCGAACACGCGCATGTCGGGAGTAGATCTGAACGGCTTCCAGATCCGTAAAGGGGCAGCTGAATCGATCGCGACTTTTGTCTCCGAGAATGGCAGCAAGTTCCCTAACGAAGTGCGCATCACTGTCGAAGAAATTGCCCGCTCTGGCGGCACTCCTCTGGTTGTTGCAGAAAAGGCTCGCGGGGCCCTGGGCGTGATTGAGCTTAAGGATATTGTGAAAGGCGGCATTCGCGATCGCTTCAATCAGCTGCGGGCCATGGGCATTCGAACGGTAATGATTACCGGCGACAATCCGCTCACTGCAGCCGCAATTGCGCGGGAAGCGGGCGTAGACGATTTTCTAGCCCAGGCCACGCCAAAGGACAAGATGGACCTAATCCGCAAAGAGCAGGCCGAGGGCAAGCTGGTGGCGATGACCGGCGATGGCACCAACGACGCACCCGCGCTTGCTCAGGCCGACGTGGGCGTCGCCATGAACACCGGCACGCAAGCGGCGAAGGAAGCCGGCAACATGGTCGACCTCGATTCCAATCCCACGAAGCTGATTGAAGTCGTCGAGATCGGCAAGCAATTGCTCATGACGCGCGGCTCACTGACCACGTTTTCCATCGCGAACGACGTGGCGAAATACTTCGCCATCATCCCCGCGATGTTCGCTGCAACGTTCCCCGTGCTGAACACGCTCAATGTCATGCACTTACAGACACCGCGGTCGGCGATCCTGTCAGCCGTCATCTTCAACGCGCTCATCATTATCGCGCTGATTCCGCTGGCTCTGCGCGGAGTAAAGTACCGTCCCATGGGCGCGGCCACGCTGCTGCGCAACAATCTCGCAATCTATGGGGTCGGTGGCGTGATCATTCCGTTCATAGGAATCAAGCTGATTGACATGATCATCACGCGCGTAGGCCTGGTGTAGGAGTCATTATGAAAAAAAATCTTTGGATTTCCATTGCCATGACCGTTGTGACAACCGTGGTGTTCGGGTTGATGTATCCCATGATCGTGACCGGACTGGCGCAGGTAATCTTCCCTCACAAAGCAAATGGTCAGCTGATCGTGAAAGATGGCAGGGTCATCGGCTCTAGCATCATCGGCCAGGGATTTGCCGGACCGCAATATTTCCATTCCCGCCCATCGGCGGCGGGTAACGGCTATGATGCCGGCAACTCCGCAGGCTCAAATCTAGGTCCAACCAATCAAAAGCTGCTCGATCGCGTGAAGGGGGACGTGATCGCAGCACAAAGGGAAAATCCCGGTGCGCCCGTTCCTATCGACATGGTGACAACCTCGGCCTCAGGGTTCGATCCTCACATTACTCCGGCCAATGCCGAATTCCAACTGGCGGGGGTCGCTAACGCTCGCGGGATCACCATGGACCAACTTCGTTCTGTGGTTGCGAAGCATAGCCAGGGCCGGACGTTCGGCGTACTGGGCGAAGCCCGGGTGAATGTCCTAGAACTCAACCTGGACCTCGATGAGCATTTTCCGGCCGGTACCAGAGTAAAGGTCGACTAGTTTTCGCAGTTCTGCCCAACTCTGCCCCGCAAACGCCACAGCAGGATTCAGGAGCCGTGTGTTAAATTGCTGAGACTGTAGTTTGTTTACAGTCGGCATGGCTTCGTCCACCCAGAACTTCAATCGTCCAACGGTCAAGGTCTTTGTCGCGACCACCGTCCTGCTCAGCTTTATCTCCTTCTGGCGAGCTGCGGCCATCGTGCTCTCCGACCTGGGTTCCTCAGCCTATTACGTGGGCGGAGATGCTGAGAAGGTTATCGGCAAAAGCGCGCCTTGGTTCATCCTCGGGGTGATGCTGTTCGCAAACTGTGTTCGCGCCCTCTACATTGAATCGACCAGCATGTTCGTGCGAGGTGGCGTGTACCGCGTGGTGCGTCGCGCAATGGGGGGAACGCTGGCTAAGTTTTCGGTTTCCGCTCTGCTTTTCGATTACGTACTCACCGGCCCTCTGAGTTCAGTCGTGGCCGGCCAATACCTCGTGGGTTTTTTGCACGATATCGCACAATACCTGCACCATCCTTTCGCATTCTCCATAGACAACGCGTTTGCGGCAGCGTTCGGCGCCTCCGTAGCCATGTTCTTCTGGTGGAAGAACATTCAGGGAATACACGAGTCGAGTTCTACGGCTGTGCGCATCATGATTGTCACCACTGTCATGGTCGTTATCCTGATCGTATGGTGCACGGTTACGGTTCTACACGGCCCATTCCAGGTACCCCCGAATCCGCTGAAACACACCATCAAGCTGGATCGCGAATCTCTCGGCTGGTTATATGCCCTGAAGGACACATGGCTTACGCATTCCACCCTCTTTATTTTGTTGCTTGGTTTCGGCCATTCGGTTCTGGCCATGAGTGGCGAAGAGACCCTGGCTCAGGTAAATCGCGAAATCGCCCATCCCAAGTTACTGAACTTGAAGAAAGCAGCCGTGGTGATAGGCGTTTATGCGCTGCTGTTCACGGCTCTCACTTCGTTCTTCGCGGTAATGATCATCCCCGATGCAGTGCGGCCCGAGTTCTTCGGCAACCTCATCGGCGGCATCGCGATGCACCTCTGGGGCCCGTTGTGGGCACGGCTTATCTTTCACGGATTTGTGGTTCTCGTGGGCGTGCTGATTCTGTCCGGCGCGCATAACACCTCCATCGTCGGCGCGAACGGCGTTCTAAACCGCGTGGCCGAGGATGGCGTTCTCGCCGACAGCTTCCAAAAACCGCATCCTCGATTCGGGACCAGCTACCGCATCATCAATCTTGTGGTTGGCCTGCAGTTGCTGACCATCATTCTCACGGGAGGAAACGTATTCACACTGGCGGGCTTGTATGCCTTCGGCGTCATCTGGAGCTTTGCCATGATGGCTCTGGCAATCCTCGTTCTGCGCTACACCGAGCCGGCGAAGCGGGAATGGAAGGTCCCTGGCAACATCCCTCTTGGCAACGGGCGGGAACTCCCGCTCGGCATCATCCTTATTGCGACCGTTTTGTTCTTCACCGCCTTGGTAAACTTCTTCACTAAGTACGAAGCTACCGTGGGAGGTATCTCTTTCAGCCTGGTATTCTTCGGAATCTTTACTTACTCGGAGCGCCGCGCGGCGCGGCTTCGTGCTGGAAAGCCCGAGGGCCTGGATCAATTTCGTGTCTATGGCAATGAAGAACCTGCCACCGATACCTTGGGTGTACGTCCCGGAAACATCCTGGTAGCGGTGCGCGATCCGAAGAACCTCTATTATCTGCGGGACGTGCTTCGTCGCACCGACACAACGAAACAAGATGTCGTTGTAATGACGGCTCGCCTCTACCACCGCGAACACTCCTTCAGTGGCAACACCGTTTTCGAGGCTGCTCAGGTTTTCGAGCACTACGAGCAGGAGTTGTTCACCGCCGCCGTAGCCGCTGCTGAAAAAGAGGGCAAGCCCATCTCTCTTCTCGTAGTCCCAGCGACCGACGTTTTTGACGCGATCGTTGCTACTTCACAGCGCCTGGAATCCAGCCGCATCGTTTGCGGCCTCTCCAACAAGCTCACGCCTGACGAGCAGGCAAAACGCACTGGGGATGGGTGGGAGCGTCTTCCCGAACCGAGACCTCGACTGATCCTCGAAATCCGCCTGCCCAATGGCACGGCGCGAGAGTACTCGCTCGGCCCGCACACGCCACGGCTCAGAACGCAGGATCTCGACCTTCTGCATCGTATTTGGCTTGAAGTTACCTCTGATCCCCACTTCGCCGGTGCACATCACTACCATGTCGTTGCCGTGGCCTTAGAGGAATTAGACCGCGAGTTGCACAGCTCCAACCGCGAACAGGTGCTCAACCGGCTCTGGCAGGAGTTGCAAAAGCGCTCCGACGACAGCGGATGAGTGTTGTCATTCCGATTAACCACTACTTCGATACCTTGCGACCAACGCTTGTGAGCGCATAAAATCACAAAGTACGTCGAGTCCCGCACTTTTGCGGGAGCGGGGGACCCGCACCGGAAGCGATTCCGACGGGGCGAATCCGTCGCGGCCGGCCCAACCGGCTGACGGTAGGACACCTTTCAGTCCAAGCCCGACAGCTAACCTCGCAGACGTGGAGAGGAGCGCGTCCGCGACCGTTCGCTGGACCGTATCAATGGCTACTTCAGAAATTCCCCAACCAAGAACAGGTCAACGCGTGCTGGTCGCATCCAGCGCCATGCTCGCCTTCATTTCCTTCTGGCGAGTCGCCGCCATCGTGCTGAACGACATGGGCTCTTCCGCCTTTTACGCCGGTGGCATTGCCGAGCACTTCATCGGGAAAACCGCCCCGTGGTTCATTCTCGCCATCATGCTGATCGCGGGTACGGTCGCTTCGCTCTATATCGAGAGTTGCAGCATGTTCGTCCGCGGGGGCGTGTATCGCGTGGTCAAAGAGGCGATGGGGTCAGGGCTGGCGAAGTTCTCCGTCTCTGCCCTGATGTTTGACTACATCCTGACTGGACCAATCAGCGGCGTTTCCGCCGGGCTGTACCTGTCCGGGCTACTGAACGAGTTCTTCCTGTACGCGCACGTACACCTACAGCTCCCGGATAATGCTACCGCAGCGGTGTTTGCCATCGTTTGCACGATTTACTTCTGGCGAGAAAACATCAAGGGCATACACGAGTCGAGCGAGAAGGCGATGCGCATCATGGAGGTCGCCACCATCATGGTGGTGATCATGATCCTGTGGTGCTGCTACACCATGCTGGTTCGCGGCGCGCACCTGCCCCCGCTTCCGAGCGCCCACACCATCACCTTCTACGAAGGCCAACACGGTGGCGCGCTGGGATGGTTGAGGCATACCAGTCTCCCGGCGATCGGTTTCATCGGAATTCTTATTGGACTCGGCCACTCCGTCCTGGCCATGAGCGGCGAGGAAACAATGGCCCAGGTGTATCGCGAGATCGAACATCCAAAGCTTCCGAACCTGAAGAAATCCGCGCTGATCATCTTCCTGTATAGCTTGGTCTTCACGGCTGGTGTCTCATTCTTCGCGGTCATGATCATTCCGGACTCGATCCGCACTCAGTTCCAGGACAATCTGATCGGCGGTCTGGCGATGAACCTGGTCGGGCCGCTCTGGCTGAAACTCGCCTTCCATGCCTTCGTGGTGGTGGTCGGCGTTTTGATGCTCGCCGGGGCCGTCAACACCGCCATTGTCGGGTCGAATGGGGTTCTTAACCGTGTTTCCGAAGACGGCATTCTTCCCGATTGGTTCCGCAGACCCCAGAAGCGCTATGGCACGTCCTACAGAATTCTCAATCTGGTGGTGGCGCTGCAACTGCTCACCATTATCCTCAGCCGTGGCGATATCTTCGTCCTCGGCGAAGCGTACGCGTTCGGCGTGATGTGGAGTTTCTCCATGAAGGGATTGGCCGTGCTGGTTCTTCGATACAAAGAACCCGGCCAGCGCGAGTATCGCGTTCCGCTGAACTTTCACTTGGGGAAAACCGAAATACCGTTCGGTTTGGTGGTGATCACTCTCACCTTGATTGCTCTGTGCACCATCAACCTTTTCACCAAGGAAGTTGCAACCATCTCGGGACTCGCGTTTACGGTTGTTTTCTTTGCCGTATTCGAAATCTCTGAGCACGTCACGCGCAGGCAGGCGAAGGGCCATGCTGAACTCGATCAGTTCAACATCGATCCCGGCGACGCCCTCACGCCGCAAGCCTTGGGCGTTCGCCCCGGCAACGTGCTGGTGATGGTGCGCAACTACAACACCCTGTACAGCCTGGCAGCGACGCTCGACCGCGTGGACGCACGCAAACACGACGTGGTCGCGCTCCATCTTCGTTTTCTGGGGCGCGCGGCAGGCGGCGAATACGAACTCGAACCCGAGCAATTGTTCAGCACGGAAGAGCAGACCCTATTTACCCGCGCCCTCGGACTTGCTGAAAAAAAAGGAAAAACAATTCACCTCGCCGTGGCCGGGGCGACGGAGAAATGGGAAGCGGTCCTAAAGTCAGCTCAGGGACTGGCGTCGTCTGTGGTCGTCCTGGGTGCGTCGCCAACTAGTCCTGTCACGGAGGAAGCTCGTCTGGCGGGACTCGCGTGGGAGCACCTGCCCGATCCCAAACCGCAGTTGACGCTGGTGATCTACTTCCCTGGGGGGCAAGAACACGTCTTTTACCTCGGGCCGCACGCGCCACACCTCACCCCCAAGGAGATCGACCTCCTGCACAGAATTTGGCTCGAACTCAGCAACGATGTTGCACCGCTTGAAGTCCATCACCACGACATCGTGCACTTTGCCTTGGACGAACTCAAAGGCGAACTCGATGACTCCCATCGCGAGCAGGTGCTCGCGCGACTGCGCACACACTTGCACGCCATAGAGGGGAAACGCGCCGCCCAGAGCTAAAACAGCGGGAATGCCAGAGATCCCGTTCGGGAGCTTTCGCCTGCCTGTCTTATGCGCTTTTCTTCGAAGTCACTGCGTAGAACGCAGCTGCTTCCTGTTCTATATTCTTGCTACCGCATTCAGGACAGCGCATTTCTTCGCTGTCGTGTTGATGAAGGGTCAAAATGCGCTCGAAGGTTTTTTTGCAGTCCTGGCACACGTAGTCGTACACGGGCATGAAAACACCTCCCGTTGAACTCAGCGTCATTTTAACGCCGCCGCCAGCAAGGCAGAGCTGTGAAAAAAAAGCGGAGGCCATGGGCCTTCCGCCTGAATATGCTCGGACTGATTCTTCTGCCGCTATTTCTGGGTAAACTTCGCCGAGGCCATGGTATTGCCCCAGCTTAGCTGCAGTGTGCAGCCGCCGCTTTGATCAAAGCTGATGGTAAAGTTTTCAACCGGGGCCGACGTCTTCGAAACCTGCATGGGAACTCGGCCCAATTCCTGCGACTTGTATTCATCCTTATAGGGGACTCCCCACTCGCCAGTGACTTTGCTGAGAATCAGCGTCCACTTATCCTGCTCAGGAATTGTGAAGATCGTGTAACTTCCCGCGGGGACATCGGTTCCCGCGACTGAGAGATTCGCTGTTGTCACAAAGGTGGTTGCTTCATTTGCGCCGGTGCGCCATATCTCGCCAAAAGGAGCAACCTCGCCCCCCACTTTTCGTCCTTTGAGTCGTGGGCTTGAGTAGTCAACAGTGATCGTCTTCCCGTCGGGCAACTTGCATTGCGCTTGTGCGGGCGGACTGGGGCGCTTGCTCTTATCCTCTGCGGAAACAAGGATCGCGAAACTCAAAATGAAAAGAAGTCCAACCGAGATTTTCTTGCTCATGAGAGATCTCCTTAAGTACCTAGCTCAGTCGCGTGGAGTGTGCGGCTTGAACACAGAATTTGAACACACCAATTCACCGCAATAGACTAGCGCCAGACGAAAAGGTTAGCAATTCGCGGTCACCGCGGAAATTGGTTTGCTTCACCCAGGAAGGCGATCCTTCGGGCATTGCTCCAGGCAGGTCCAGTTAGGCGACAGAGATGCAAAGGGCTATCCCAGCCTCGAGGCAAACACCAGCACGAGAGCACCGAGGAGAATGCGATAGGCGGCAAACGGAGTGAATCCTCGCCGCCGCACCCAAGCCATGAACCATGCGACCGACGCATAGGCAACAAAGAACGAAACGACAAAGCCAATTAGCAGGACCACCCAGCCGTGCACATCGATCTGCGACACTCCAATCGGATTTGCGCCTTTTCCCCGAAGAGATTTCAGCAGGTCGTAGCCGGTAGCTACCACCATCGTGGGAATGGACAGAAAGAAGGAGAACTCAAGCGCCGACGCCCTTGACATACCCGCAATCTGACCGGCGGCAATTGTGGACATCGATCGCGAGGTTCCCGGGAAAACCGCCGACAGAATTTGACAAGCGCCAATCCAAATAGCCTGGCCCAGGTTCATTGATTCTATCTTCCAGGTACGAATGCGGGTGCCGGTCGCGGTTGGGCCCATCTTCTCGGCCCGTGCATTCATGGCGTCCACGGCCCACATCGCGATGCCGCCGACCAGCAGTGAGGTCCCCATGATGGTCAAGCTTTCGAGGTGCTTGCCAATGATTTTCGTCAAGAGAAATGCGGGTACCGCCGTGACCACGAACGCCACCATCGTCAGCCCAAGTGGATGGGTGAGTACGTTGCGGTCGCCGTTCTCCCCAGCCGGGAAAGTGCTCAAGAACTTGGCGATGCGTGCGCGAAAGTAGATGGGGAGAGTCAAGATAGCGCCCAATTGAATGACGATGGTGTACATCTTCCAATAGCCATCGCCCAGGCTTATGTGAAACACCGACTCGGCAATCCGCAAGTGCGCGGTCGAACTGACGGGCAGAAATTCCGTTATGCCTTCAATGATTCCCAGCATCACCGATAACACGTAGTCGTTCAAGTTTCCTCCGCAAGGGATTGCAACTAAGCAGTTTCTCCACGCGCGCTACTCGCCGAAGCCGGCACCGCGCGCTCCTTCGCCCAGTCTCGTTGTGCCTGGATCTCTTCGGCGCGGGTGGTGGAGAGAGGCACGGTCTTGCCGAGTACATCCAGCAAGATTTGTGTTGTGAGGTTCTGTTTGCTGCTATAGGCGGCGTAAAGCGCGCTCTGAACGGCCGCATCAATCTCCGCGCCAGAAAATCCACGCGCCGCGGCCGCGACCTGCTTGAGGTCAAATTCGAGTGGACTTCGCTTTCGCCTGCTCAGTTGGATTCCAAAAATCTGTTCGCGCTCTGCCTGCTTCGGCAAATCGACAAAAAACAGCTCGTCGAATCTTCCCTTCCGAATCAACTCCGGTGGCAACACCGTCACGTTGTTGCAGGTTGCCGCAACGAAGACGGCTGCTCGACGGTCCTGCATCCAGGAAAGAAACGATGCCAAGATTCGCGACGAGACACCTGCGTCAACGGACGCCGAATCTGGCCCGCTGCCGGCAAAAACCTTCTCCAACTCATCGATCCACAGGACACAAGGAGCCAGACCCTCCGCAACGCGAAAAACCTTCTGAATTCGCTTTTCCGTCTCGCCAATGTACTTGTCGTAGATCGCCGCGGTATCAAACTTCACCAACGGCAACTTCCATTCGCCGGCAATCGCCCGCGCGCAAAGGGATTTGCCGCAACCCTGCACGCCCAGAATGATCACACCGCGAGCTGGCTCCAGGCCGAACTGACGCGCCGAGTCTTCCCACGAGCCGCGACGCTGCCCCAGCCAGCTCTTCAGATTTTCTAGTCCACCAATCGAGCCCATATTCTCGGAGCAATCGACGAACTCCAACATTCCCGAGTGATGGAGCAGTTCCTTCTTGGCTTCGAGTACATCGGTGACGGTCTCGGGAACCAAGCCATACCGCGTAACCAGGGCCTGCGACATCGCCCGTTCGGCTTCCTCTTCGGTCAGACCGCGAAGGTTCTGGATCACGGCGTCGACTCCAGACGCATCCAGCGTTTTGTGCAGGGTCCGGCTCGCACTCACTCGCGTCCACACATCGTCAAGAATCTGGCGCAACCGTAGCTTGTCGGGCAAAGGGAGTTCCAGAAATTCGACCAGGCTAGTCAGCTCCGGTGGAATATTCAGCGCAGGGGCCGTAATGATGACCGTCTTCCGATTGGTTGAGAACTTCTGACCGACGTCGCGCAGGCGCCGAACGACGACGGGATCTTCCATGTGGCGATGAAAGTCTTTCAGTATAAAGACAGCCTCTACCGAAATTGATTCCAAAGCTCCCAGCGCCTGTGCAGGTTCCCGGGTGTTATAGATTGCATTGGCGGTGCCCTCATCCGGGTGATGAAGCATGGACCGAGCCGCGCCGGGAAACTTCGCTTCGTGCGAAACTGCGCCAGGCTCGCCGCCGCATCGCATAAGTCCGCTGGCAATGCTCCATTCAAATACTGCCAGGTTCAGCCCTGACGACGCTTCGCGGACCAATTGCACGGCCCGTGTCTCCTCAACGGTCTCCACAACAATAATCGGCGTTGAAGAGTCGATCAGGATTTTTAGGCGCTCGAGTACGTCGGCCATGGTGAGAGTTTAGGTGAGAAAAGATCGGCCGTTAGAAACTTTATGCTGCAAGGTGGCAGCCAAATGGTCAATGTCCGTCGGTGCCAGGTGCCCGGCAGCCCGGTCTTCGAGGAGCGGCTGGCGGTTCGTACCCACCGCATCGCGGCGAATCTGAATCAACAGGGCGTGTACGGCGTTGGGATCAAACTTCTGCGGCGCCATGCGAACAATCTCGGTCAGAGTAGCGCCTAATGACAAGGGTTCACGATACGGTCGTGGGCTGATCATGGCGTCGAATGTATCGGCCAATCCAACGATCCGCACCTGCATCGGGACGTCGTCGTTCAGCAGGCCATCGGGATAACCTGAGCCGTCGGCCCGTTCATGGTGCCAGCGCACAACCTCAGGAATTCTTGGCCACGGAAAATTCACGCCGGTGACGATCTGGTGTCCCACGGTCGTATGGTCGGCCATCTCCTGAAATTCCTCGGGATCGAGCGTGGTCGGCTTCCCGAACAGCCGTTTATCAACCGCCACCTTGCCAATATCGTGCAGGTACCCGGCCGACCGCAGCGCGGCAACCTCGTTGATGTCCATACCCATGGCGTCGCCGATCGCTGCGGCGTAGCGCCCCACCCGCAAGGAGTGGCCGTGGATGTTGACGTGCTTCACGTCGATGGCCGTCGCAAACGCCTCAAGCGCGTTGTCGTAGAAACCATGCAGCGATGCCATGAGGCGAAGATTCTCGGCTACGCGTTGAGCCAGGGTCTGGGTAAGCGAATGGTTCTGCACGGAGAGCGCGACATAGTGACAAAGCAAATCTAGAGACTGCAGCGCTTCCTCTTCGTAAACCGCGTCTCCCTCCCGACGGCCCAGCGCGACCGCGCCCACCAACTTTCCCCCGACTTTTAGAGGAGCAATGCACTTGAATAGCTCTGGGGCGACGTTTCCATTCGCGCTCAGAAAAGTGTCATACGAAGACTGGGCTAAAAGCACGGCACCGTGGGTCGTACTTAGTGCATGCACATGCCGAGGAAGAAGGGGGATCACGGAGGGCTCTGGAATCAGCGCGAACCCTGCGGCTGCAACCGAGTTCAGCATCGAGGGCTTTTCGATAAAAACGAAAAGAACACCCTCGCTCGCGCCGGCGCCCTGCATGAGCGCGCCGAGCATTGTCTGCGCCGTTTGCGCGAACTCCCGCTCCGCCGTCATCTCGGGACCGAGATCCGACAACGTTTCTACGGTGCGCATCAGGCGCCGAAAATTTTCTTTTTGGGCGGTCACTCCTGAATCGAAGCAACACACACCAGAGCAGTTTGAGAGTACCACGGGAGGAATAACACAAAGGTGTGAGGTTTGTTGGTTAGTTTGGTGCGTGAAATGTGCCAGCAAGTTCCCCGAACAACTTCTATTTACGAGCATCATCGCTGAGCAAGTTGGTGCTCAAGCAAGTCGAGTTATCAGCGTGGAACGGCGCGCGAAACGCCGGCTTGGCGCCACGAATCTTTCATACCGCTGCATGACGCCAGAAACAGGTGGAGGAGGCGCAAAAAAAGTCCACGACGCTAAGCCTACTTCGCCATCGCGGAGAGCTGGCGAACCGTACTGATGAACGTGGTGGTTGCGCGTGTGAGTGTTCTGTCGCGGCGGTAGGCGACGCCCAACTCCCGCCACAGCTCCTCCCCCTTAATCGGAATGAGCTTGACGCGTCCCGCGAGCACCTGGTCGCGGGCAAAACTGGCGCTGATAATGGAGACGCCCAGACCGGCAGCCACGAAGCTTTTGATCATCCCAACGCTGGGCAGTTCCATGCGAACCTGCAGCTGAGGGGCGTAGGGACGAAACAACTTATCCATGACACGCCGGCTGAATCCAGTTTTTGGCAGGAGTAGCGGTTGCTTTGCGATGTCGCTGACCGTGACGACCTCCAACTTCGCCAGCGAATTCTGTGGGCTCACCATTAGCATCAGTTGATCGCGAAAGATCGGGTGAGTGCGAACGTTGGAGCTTTTCACCGGAAGGGTCACGATGCCCACATCCAGAGCACCGGTCTCCAGCTTCTCCACAATCTTGTAACTGAAGTTTCGATAAATGCTGATCTGCACGCCGGGATAAAGGCTGCAGTACTTGGCAAAGACATCGGGAAGCACGTAAAGGCAGGTCGCTTCATTGGCCCCAACTGTGATTGTTCCGCGCGGCGTGCTGCCCTGATCAGCCACTGCCAAAAGCGATTCATCGCGCATCTGTAGCATGCGCTCGGCATAGGCGAATAAGGCGCGCCCAGCGGGGGTGAGCGTCACGTCCTTGCCGCTACGGTCCAACAGACGATCGCCGTATGCCTGTTCCAATTGCCGGATTTGCGCGCTGACCGCGGACTGCGACCGAAAGACCTTTTGCCCCGCGCGGGAGAAACTTCCAAGCTTTGCCACTTCGAGGAATGTGACCAGCTGATCGAAGTCCATTGTTGCGGGAATTATACAGTGGCCCGCGCTCAGTATTCAGAGCTCAGCTTTGAAAGCAATCCTTCAACCGGAGTTCACCTGCTGGACAGGGGAACAGGGGACGACCCATGAGACCGGTTGGAGACCGTGTTGTCCCGGGAAAAGAAGTTCGCTTCTAGTCTTCCGCCCCGACTGCCGCCAGCTGAACCAAGTTAGCGCTTGCTGTGGCCGGGGTGTGCAAACCGCATTCGGTTTTGCCGAAACCCGCCCAGCGTCCCGCGCGGGCGTCTTCGCCGGGGCGGACGGCGCGCGTGCAATTGGTGCACCCGATACTGGGATAACTGCGATCGTGAAGGGGATTGTAGGGAACGTCGTTCTTCACGATGTAGCTCCACACCTGCTGGTGGGTCCAATCGGCAAGCGGATTAATCTTCACAAGATTGAACTTTGGATCCCAATCAATTTTCTTGGCGCCGGCGCGTTCCGGCGTTTGGCCACGGCGTATAGCAGTAATCCATGCATCGAGGGTCGAGAGCTTGCGCCGCAGAGGCGCAACTTTGCGCAATTCGCAGCACCGGTCAGGATTGTTGGCCCACAGCCTCGGGCCGAATTCACGTTCCTGCTCTTCCGGAGATAACTGGGACAGAATTCGCTCGATCTTGATCCCATAGCGCTCTTCCACCCGATCGATAAGGTCGTAGGTCTCCGGGAACAGGAATTCGGTGTCGCCGGTAAAAACCTTCATATCGGGGTTGATACGCGAGGCGATGTCGAGCAGCACCATGCCTTCGGCACCCATGCCCGTCGCAATGGCGACATCTTCGCCGTAGGTCGCGAACGCCCATGAAAGAATCTGCTCAGCTTTCCAGCTCTCGGCAACTAACTTCAAGCGATCAAAATCGGTTTTCACGCACTTTCTCCGGTATTAGGACTTGCCTCGGCATACTCGATTCCCAAAGAAAATTCATTGAACTGCTGGCACAATTGACGACTTTCGGCAAAGCGTACGACCTCACCGACAACCAGGAGGCGCGGTGCATTCAGTCGCGGCGCCAGCAAAAGCTCCGCAACAACGGTGAGGTGTACTTGTTGAGATTCGATAGTTGCGCCAGAAATAATTGCACAAGGCGTCTCCGACGCAACCCCGGAGGACAATAGACGCTGCTGGAGCGAAGAGAGATGATGGCCAGGCATGTACACGACGATGGTCGCGTTCTGAGGGAGGGCATCAGGCCAATTCACTATGTGCTCAGCATTCCTACTGTTGCCGGTAACTAGAATTAAAGTCGATGAAAGCTCGCGATGAGTAAGCGGAATCTGCGTGACCGCAGCGGCCCCCAAAGCCGCGGTAATGCCCGGAACAACTTCCGTTTCCACTCCTACCTGGCGCAGTGCGGCGAGCTCTTCCCCTCCCCTGCCAAAAATGAACGGGTCCCCACCCTTCAGCCGAACGACCTGCAATCCCAGCAGCGAGTACTCAACCAGGAGGCGATTGATTTGCTCTTGCGGCGTGCTTCTCACGCCGCAGCGCTTGCCTACATCAATGCGCTTGGCACCGGGTGGAACCAGCGCGAGAATCTCGGAGCTGACAAGACTGTCATGCAGGACCACGTCGGCGGCGCGCAGCACCTTAACCGCCTTCACCGTGAGAAGCTCGGGATCGCCCGGGCCTGCACCTACGAGAAATGCTTTGCCGGCCTGCATCAGTTTCGACCGCCTTCCTGGGCAACATTGCGCGCTTCAAAGGAAGCGTGGCTGGCGAGTTCATGCAAGATTCGCTTGCGAACGTCAGCATCGAGATCGGTGCCAGCAAGTTCTTCGCGTTGTTTACCCAAGCTGACAACCCACGATTCATACTCAGGACCAAATTTCTTTTCGAGCTCCTGGCGAATTCTTTGCGCCAGAGCGGGGCTTTGACCTGCGGTGGAGATTGCGATTTGCAGGTCTCCTCGACGCACGACGGCAGGGTAGTAGAAGTCGCAATTCGAGGGATCGTCAACGGCGTTGCAAAGGATGCCTCTCGCGTGAGCTTCGGTGAACACGCGTTTGTTGACGTCGCGAGAGGAAGTAGCAACCACGACCAGGAACTTCCCCTCAAGATCGCCCGGCTGGAATGCGCGCTGGTTCCAGGCGATGACTCCTGCTTTAGCCCATTGACGAATCTGAGCGGTTGCTTCGGGAGCCACGACCTCGACGGACGCGCGCTCCGCGATTAGTCCCTGGATTTTGCCCTGTGCAACAATGCCGGCACCTACTACCAGGCAAGCCCGCGATTCGAGTTTTAGGAAAATCGGAAACATTTTTTTGGTACAAAAGGGAAAAGCCCATCACCAGGGGCACTGGCGACGGGCTTTTCAGATCCTTTTGTTCTCAGTGTTTCAGGTCAGAAGCTTCCCGGCGCCAGTCTGTACACACATACAACAACATGTACAACACTGACAGCGGATTGAGCGAGAAGCGTTCATCGATTGCGTATATCGTAGGGACTCGGTCCCACTGTGTCAATGTTACTGATGACCTTAACCCACGCAAAGTTTCAATCTTGCTGATCGAAATATCAAAATCTGAGGATGGTTCAGTGCGCCATGGGTGGCCCCTTACCCGCTTTCGGCTTCTTCATGAGGAACAATAAGGGCAGTAGTATCAGGAACATACCTCCCAGAAAACGGAAAACGTCGTTGTAGGCCAGCATGGAAGCCTGGCGCAGCAACATTCCCCAAACCGCTCCATGCGCCTGATGGGCAGCAGTTACCGGGTCGGCACCCCTCGCGATAAATACCTGCTCAAGACCGGCAATGGTCCGCTGAGCTGTGGAACTGGTGCTAGAAACGTGTTCCCCGAGCACGTTGATATGCGCCTGGGTCTGACGGAATTGCATCGTGGTAACGGCCGAAATTCCCATACTAGCCCCTATGTTGCGCATGAGATTAAAGATGCTGGTCGCGTTTCCCATGCGCTCGCGTGGAATGGGGTCGTTTGTAACTGTGGTAAGGGGCACAAAGATGAGCCCCAGCCCGGCTCCCTGAATCATGAGCGGCCACCAGAAATTCCAGAAGCCCACATCCAGGCTGAAACTTGAGACCATGAACATTGCCGCAGCGGTTGCAATAAGGCCCACTGCCAGGAGTTTTCGCGCATCCACTTTGCCGGTGAGGATGCCGACCACCGGCATGAATAGGAACGACGCCAAACCTCGGGGAAGATTCGTCACACCGGCATGGGTTGCCGTGTACCCGAGAAGTTCCTGCATGAGAAGCGGGAGAAGCACCGTGCTGCCGTAAAGCACGAATCCAACGATGGTCATTAAGAATGTGCCGACCGCATACGATCGATATTTGAAAACCGTGAGGTCAATGATGGGGTGGCTCGCCCTCATTTCCCGAAGAATTAACCCGCCTAGTCCGAGGATCGACACCAGGAGCAGCGCGACGATGAAACGCGATCCGAACCAGTCTTCCTCCTGGCCTTTGTCAAGCATGACCTGCAGTGCTCCCATGCCGACGACGAGGAATCCGATGCCCCAATAGTCAATTCCGGTGCGCTCCCGCCGCAGGTAGGGCGGATCAAAAACGAATGCCTGAGTAAGAAGAATTGCGATGATTCCGATCGGAACATTGATGTAGAAGACCCAGCGCCAGCTGTAGTTGTCGGTCAACCAACCGCCGGCAACCGGACCAAGCATTGGCGCGACCACGATTCCCAGGGCCCAGAACGCCATCGCTTGTCCGCGCTTCTCTGGCGGGAAAGACTCGAGCAACACGGCCTGGGAAAGCGGCTGCAACCCGCCGCCACAAGCACCCTGAATGATCCGAAAGATAATCAAGAACGACAGGGATGGGGCCAACCCACAAAAGAAAGATGCTGCGGTAAAACCGGTGACCGCCATCATCAACAGGCGCTTGCGTCCGAAGCGCCCCGCCAGCCACCCAGTCATGGGAAGAACAATGGCGTTGGCTACCAGATAGGACGTCAGTGTCCAGGTCGCTTCATCGGTGCTGGCGGAAAGATTGCCGGCTATATGAGGCAGCGAAACGTTGACCACAGTCGTATCCAGCACCTCCATAAACGTGCTGGACATAACCGCGATCGCAATGAGCCAGGGATTGATCTGTGGTTGGGCTTGCGGAGCTGAGCTCATCATCTTTCGTCGATTTCGGCTTAGATTCGATTCCCTGCCGCGGCGTATAGTTGCAGAGGTTTACCGCCGTCAGCTTAGGAGTAACCGTACCAGTAATCAGGTATGCCGGGTATTGCTTTTAAGAGGTGCAGGCTCAGCATAATGGATTCTGCTTGGGCCCGTGTACCCCGCATCTAAAATAACGGGGTCGTGGGCCGAGCCCTCCCCGGTTATGGCTGTACGCATTCTGATTGCCGATGACGATGCCGCGATCCGGCGGCTCCTCCGCCGCTTGCTGGAATCGCATATGGAATGGAATGTCTGCGCGGATGCCTGCGACGGGAACGAAGCGATCGCGAAAGCCTCTGAACTCAACCCGGACATCGTTGTTCTCGATCTTGCCATGCCGCACTGCAATGGGCTTCAGGCGGCCCGAGAAATTGCCCGTGTGTTACCCGACGTGCCTATGTTGCTGCTCACCGTACAGGAAGTTTCCCGTGAACTCACCAAAGAAGCGGTTCATGCAGGCTTCCGGGGAGCGGTCTCCAAGAACACGGGCAGTGAAGTGGTACGCGCGATCGAGAGCCTGCTGAACCACCAGCGGTTCTTTGCGCCAACCCACAGTAGCGCGTACGGCCGGCTGGTCTAGCCGATTTCTAGCAAGGCTGCGCGCAAGCCCTTGTCCGGGGCTGGTGGCATTGCCCCGGAATTCGCTGCTACCCACGCTCCCATTCGATTGGCGAAGTCGTTCGCGTCCGGTAGCGATGCTCCATGCAGGTATCGGTTCAAGAGGGCGGCCGTGAACGCGTCGCCAGAGCCTACCGTATCGCGCACTTTGACCCGGTAGCCCGGGTGTTCATGCTCCTCAGACGGGCTGACCAGCAGGCTCCCCCGTTCTCCCCGAGTCACGCAAATCAATGGCAGCTCGAAGTTACGCAGGGCTTCCCGGCAGAACGACCGCGCGTCGTTGGCGGCAAGGCCAAGCAGAGCCGCCACTTTGGGGGCCTCGTCCTGATTTAGCTTCACAATCGTGGCACGTGAAAAAGAGTCTTGCAGCACCTCGGCTGAATAGAACGATTGCCGCAGGTTCACATCGAAGACTCGGGCGGCATCTTCACGAGTCGCGTCCAGAAACTTGCGAATGGTTTGTCGCGACTTGGGAGAACGCTGGGCCAGCGATCCGTAGGCAACCGCGTCGGCAGATGTTGCCAGGTGCTCGAGGGCGGGGGTCCATTCCAAGAAATCCCATGCGGACGGATAAGTGATCGTGAAGTCTGGCTGCCCGGCTTGGTCGAGCGTTACTCCCACCGTGCCCGTGGGATATTCTTCATCGCTCTCTAAAAAGTCATCCGAAAGGCCAAAGGCAGCAAGAGATTCTCGTATATCGTTGCCGAGTTCGTCAGCCCCTACACGGCTCACGACAGTTCCGTTATCTCCTAACAAATGGGAGCAATAAGCAAAGTTCGCGGGCGCGCCGCCTAGCTGACGTCCCACAGGAAATAGGTCCCAGAGAAGTTCTCCGAGGCCAACGATGGTGAGAGGGGCGTTCACGGGGTGTTATTGGTTGTCGGCTGTTCGCTCCAGTCGGTTTACTTTTGAGACCCGTCAGTCGAGGAATGCACTGTCATTGGTTCAGAACGCAAATGTCCAGGGTGCTGCGGAGTGGCGCCAGTCTTTTCTGCTCGGTTGTGAAAGCCCATGACCTACTTCTTGCGCTCCAATTGCGCTTTTGCGGCCTGCAACTGCTTAAGTTGTTCGGGGCCGACGGTCGGATACGCAAGTTCTAGGTCTTTCAGGGTTTCGACCACTGCGGCGGCGACCACCAAACGCGTGTACCATTTGTTGTCCGCGGGGACCACGTACCAAGGAGAATGCTTGCTCGAAGTCGCCACAATCATTTCTTCATACGCTTTCATGTAGTCATCCCAGTAGGTACGCTCGCGAACGTCAGCGGCAGAAAATTTCCAGTTCTTCTCGGGATTCTCCAAGCGTTGCAGAAAGCGACGCTTCTGTTCCTTCTTCGAAACATTCAGGAAGAATTTGCGGACGATTACTCCGTTGCGCACCAGATAGCGCTCGAAATTACGGATGTCCTCGAAGCGATCCTCCCACAATTTTTTCCCCAGCAACTGTTCCGGCACTCTTTCGTGATTCAGAATCTCCGGATGCACTCGCACGACCAGCACTTCTTCGTAGTACGAGCGATTGAATATTCCAATGCGCCCACGCTCCGGCAAGCACCGCGTCGTGCGCCATAAGAAATCATGGTCCAGTTCTTCCGACGAAGGGGTCTTGAACGAGTAGACCTGACAGCCTTGGGGATTCAGGCCTGACATCACGTGCTTGATGGCTCCATCCTTGCCTGCGGCGTCCATGGCCTGAAAAACCAGCAGTACTCCCCAACGGTCCTGAGCGTACAACTTGTCCTGCAACTCGGCCATCTCTCGGATGCCGTTTTCAAGCAGTTCCTTCGCATGCTCTTCGGAGTGAAGATGTGATGTATCGTCCGGGTTGAAATCCTTCAGGCGAAAAGCCTTGCCCGATTCGATCCTATAGGGCTTGGAAAATTTGTTAGCCCAGCTCATTGATCCTCCAGCCCTCAGAGTAAAGCGGGAGTGTAACACTTTAGCAATCGGTACTCATGCGGTCCGTCCCTTAGCGTTCAGCGAGCACGCTTCAACCGAACTTCGCCGGTTTCCCGGCGGGCCAATCTCCCAACTAGAGGATCCCAAGGAGGAACGGCCACGAGGATTCTGGGTACGCAGTCCGACGACGGCGCGCTGATGGAAGCACGTAACTTCCCCATGACCATTACGGTTAAACAAAACGGGGTGAGTACTAACCGTTGAGGGCTACCCGAGCTTTACCGTCTGGCCAGTCCGAGCTGACTGGTATACCGCCTCGATAATGGTCAGGTCACGCAGTCCTTCTTCACCCGGCGTCAATGGCTCCTTATTCTGCATGACACAATCGGACATGTGGTCCATTTCGGCGGCGAAGTGATCGACCTCGTTGATTTCGATCTGCTCGATTCGTCCATCGCGTTCAATCCACAGGCGATTGCCGTTGTACCAGGTGGCAGGGTCCATCTCGAGCCTCCCCTTCGTGCCCATCACGCGATAGTGGCTCTGATGGAAATAACAATAGCTTGAAGAGCAGTTCGCAAGAATTCCGCTGGGAAATCTCAGTTGGAAGATTGTGTTGCCCTCCACTTCCTTGAAGCGGGGATCATTCGGCGGGCTGAAGGTTAGGGCGTTCACTTCGAGCGGCTCTTCTCCGGTCAAATAGCGAGAGGCGTTCAAGGCATAGATTCCGATGTCGAACATCGAGCCCCCACCGGCCAGAGATTTCTTCAATCGCCAAACGTTGGGATCTCCCATCGCAAAGCCGGTGTCGGCAAGGATCATCTGTGTCGGCCCAAGTTCCTGAGAGCGAGCAATGCGGATCGCCTCTCGATTTAGGGGCTCATAGCGGCAGCGGTAAGCAATCATCAGCTTGCGGTCCGCTTTCTTAGCCGTATCAATCATCTGCTTGCATTCGGCCGAAGTGGCTGCCATCGGCTTCTCGGAGAGTACGTGCTTCCCTGCTTCTAATCCGCGCACGGTGTACTCGGCGTGCATGCTATTCGGCAGGACGATGTAGATGACATCGACTTCGGGATTGTCCTTGATCGAGTCGTAATTCTGGTAGTTGTAAATATTCTTCGGATTTACGCCGTAGCGAAGCGCGAGCTTGTTGGCCTTGTCGGGATGTCCACTCACAAAGGCGACGACTTTCGATTTCTCGCACTTGGCGAAGGCAGGGAGAATCTGGTTGATGGAAAGGCTCCCCAATCCCACGATCGCCCAGCCGAGTTTTTTCCCCGGAGGATCAGGTACTCGCAGCTGCGCATGCGCGCTCTTGAGCAGTGGTGCGGTAAGGTTGGCTGCAAGCACCCCCTCTCCTACACGGGTGATGAACCCCCGTCGTGTGAGTTCTTTCTCGGAAACCTTGATCATCTCTTCACCTCGCTTGTTGCTTTTGGGTGCGCTCTTTGTGAATTTCATCGAGGCGCTTCTTCAGATAGTCCGCATATTCTTGCTTGAGTTTCTGATCACTGGGCGAGCCGTATATTTCGCTGGACTTGTACTTGCCTTCCGCGAATTTTTTCTTGGTCCATTCATCATGAATGTGGGTCTCGTCGGCTTTATCAAGAACTTCTGCCACAAACTGCGGCGGAATGAAGTACACACCCTCACGGTCGCCAACAACCAGGTCGCCAGGCATAACCGTGACGTCCCCAATGCGGACGGGAACGTTGATTCCGGTCAACATCACGTTCCCGATCGGGGTGGGGTCAACGGCGCGAAAATAGGCAGGCATGTCTATTTCCGACAGGCCATTCAGATCGCGCACGCTGCCATCGACGACCAGTCCACCATCTTTCGTGGCTTGCCTGATATAGAAAAACAGGTTGTCGCCGACGATTGTGCCATTCACCTTTTTGCCAAAAAGATCCACCACCAGAACGTCGCCAGGCTGAAGCATATCGATGGCCGTCTGGTTCATCAGTCGCGGAATACCCTTGGCTTTAGCTTTGGCGACTGCAACATCATGCACATCTTCGCGAACGGGCATGAATTGAACCGTAAAGGCGCGTCCCACCAACATCTTTCCAGGATGTAGGACCTGAAATCCGTCGGCGTATTGATTGTTGTATCCCTTGGCCTCAAGTACTGCCCACACCTCTTCCGAAGACAGGTCGCGAGCGCGCTCCACCAAATCGTCAGGGACCTTGGGTCGGCCATCCGACAAACGTCCGAACGGATTTTCTGCGGTGTAGTCGA
Source organism: Terriglobales bacterium (assembly GCA_035606605.1). Taxonomy (GTDB): domain Bacteria; phylum Acidobacteriota; class Terriglobia; order Terriglobales; family Acidobacteriaceae; genus Gp1-AA145. The sequence goes on along the minus strand of DATNEX010000035.1, from coordinate 67,206 downwards.
TCAGGTCCTGCTTGGAAAACTGAATGAGCTGCGCCGCTGTGCTGGTCGAGGTTGCTAGGATCAATACCACGCAGGTGGATAGCAGGCGCGCGTGAGGAAAAACGTTTCGCATCAGGATCGGCCTCCGATAGAAGCGCGTTCACGAAACTCTCAAATTGAAGAAAATTTGTCAAACATAAACCGGCGCGTGCGATTACAATGCTTGCCTTGCGCCCCCGATGAGCCCTCGCCCTAGCCGCGTTCGCTGGTTGCTGATCTTCTGGATGTTCGTGATCAGCGCCATAGCCTTTCTCGACCGGGTGAACATCGGTGTTGCCGGCACCTCGATGGAGCGCGCCTTCGGATTTGACCACGTCAAATTTGGGATCGTTGCCAGTGCATTCAACTGGGGATATGCGCTTTTCCAGGCCCCCGGAGGACGGCTGGCAGATCGATTCGGACCGCGTTGGATCCTAGCTTTTGGCACGATATGGTGGGCCATTTTTACAGCCCTCACAGCTGCGGTTCCGGTCGGATTCCCTCTGGCAATCGCCACCATCGTCCTGGTCCGCTTCTTGCTTGGCGTTGGAGAAGCGGTCGTTTATCCCGCAGGCAATCGGTTGGTCGCAAGCTGGATTCCGCTTCGCGAGCGGGGCATCGCAAATGGCATCATATTCGCCGGGGTAGGTGCTGGAGCCGGAATTGCGCAGCCACTGATCGCCTACGTTCTCCTGCATTGGGGTTGGCGTTGGTCATTCTGGATTAGTGCCTTGATCGGCCTCGCCGGTGGGGTTGTGTGGTTTCTGATTGCCCGCGATAAACCCGAAGATCATCCGGCCGTCAACCCTGAAGAGGCAACGTTGATTCGCCAGGGCCTGCCGCCGACCAGCACGCAATCCAGTAAGCCCGTAGCCTGGCGGGCAATCTTTACCAGCCGAGACGTTGCCGCCGTGACCGCGAGCTATTTTTGTTACGGCTATGTCGCTTACATTTTCTTTACCTGGTTCTTCATCTATCTCAACGCGGTTCGCGGACTGAATCTCAAGACAACGGCCCTCTACTCGATGCTCCCCTTTATCGCCATGGCGATCGGTTCTTCTTTGGGAGGGTGGATCAGTGACAGGATTACGAACGCCGTTGGCAAACGTGCGGGACGCTGTGGCGTTGCAGGCGTCGCAATGGTTTTATGCACCGTTTTCCTCGCGCTCGGGATGTTCGCCGCCGATGCACGCCTGGCTAGCGTCGTGCTTGCCGGCGGTGCAGGAGCTCTCTATCTTTCGCAGAGCTCGTTCTGGTCGGTGAGTTCAGAAATGGCAGGCGCATCCTCTGGGTCGGTTTCCGGGGTAATGAATATGGGAGGCCAGATTGCCGGCGCAGTCACCGCCTTAATGACACCCCTGATTGCAAAGTATTTTGGCTGGAATACGCCGTTCTTCGTGGCGGCTGGATTGTGTTGTCTGGGTGCGCTGTTTTGGCTGTGGGTGGATATCGATCGCGGAGCAGCCTCGTTAACTCAGCTTAAGGTCGCAACCCCGGTGACGCAAACGTCAGGAGCACACCATGTCTAGAAAAGTCATAGCCGCGCAACCTTCGAGGGATTTCATCGTGCGTGTCGTGACGTTCTCAATCCTCTTTCTTGTGGCCATTTTTGCAATCGACGCACCGAAAGCGGCTTCTCGGCCTATTGACCCTGCTTCTGATGCCGCGCTGCTCGACGGATATCGGCATGTCGAAGTGGCATCCGTTTCTGACGCGTTGGAGAAAATCACCGGTCAACGAATGTATCTTTCGCATCGCCTGCGACCCATCTTCTCGACAAGATTTGTAGGCCTCGCCTTGACCGTTCAACTGGCCAAGGAAGAAAACCAGGATCCCCACGCCCTTGATGGCATGTTAGCCGCCATCGATCAGGGCAGCCCCAATTCGGTTTACGTGATGGTGGTCCAAGAGGGAGCAGACATCGCGGGCATGGGTGGGCTGATGGGGACCGCCATGCAGGCCCGCGGCTTCTCCGGCGCGGTGATCGACGGTGGTGTGCGCGACACTGCTTACCTGACGAAGATTGGATTTCCCGTCTATGCGCTGGGCCATGTGCCGTCCACCTCGGTTGGCCACTACCGCTTCGCAGGAGCGAACGTTCCCGTAAAGTGCGACGGCGTCATGGTTGCCGCCGGGGACATTGTTGCGGCGGACCCAGACGGCGTCGTCATCGTGCCTCGCGCGAAGGCCGCCGAGGTCTTGACGATGGCTCAAGACATGGACTTCAAGGAGCACTCGATGTATGCCTACATCGAGAAGCTGAAATCGATTGAAGAGGCCGTGAAGAAATTTGGAAGGCTGTAGGGGCAGGGGCTATTCCTCGCGAGGATACGAAGTTACACAAAGGTCTGAATTGCTTTCCTTTCTGTGTGTCCTTTGGTGCTGACTGCTTTTTCGGGCAGCACACGGTGGAGCAGCGTGATCACTTGGAGGTCGAGCATGAGCAAAAATATTCTTAGTCGTCGCGACGCAATCAAAACTTCAGCTTTGGCTCTCGGCGCCGGACTGTTGATCGACGAGCCAGCGTATCCGAAGAGCGTTAATACAAATTCTGCGCCGTCCACGCTGAAGATCACCGATATGCGGGTTGCTACCGTCAAGAAGCCGGGGCCAAGTCCCTGCCCCATCATTCGCATCGACACCAACCAGGGCGTGCACGGACTGGGCGAGGTACGGGACGGAGCGAGCGCAACCTATGCTCTGTTTCTGAAGAGCCGCATTCTCGGCGAAAACCCGCTGCAGCTCGATCGCATTTTTCGCAAGATCAAACAATTCGGCGGTCACGCGCGACAGGGTGGCGGCGTGTGTGCGATTGAGATGGCGTTGTGGGATATCGCGGGTAAGGTCTATAACGCGCCGGTGTACGCGATGGTGGGCGGCGGAAAATTCCGCGACAAGATTCGTGTTTACGCCGACACAACTGAGTCAAAGGATCCCAAGGTCTACGCGCAGCGAATGAAAGAGCGCAAAGAAGTCATGGGCCTTACCTGGCTCAAAATGGATCTCGGCGTCGAAATGGTTTCTGACACTCCGGGCACCGTCACCGGACCTTCCGATCTCACGCCATGGGAACAGAATCAATGGGAACATCCTTTCCTTGCGATGGAAGTCACCGATAAAGGGATCGCGATGCTTTCCGAGTACGTTGCCGCGGTCCGCGATGCGGTCGGTATGGAAATCCCCTTGTCGATGGACCACCTGGGGCACCTGGGGGCGCACTCCATCATTCGGCTGGCCAAGGCCTATGAGAAGTTCAATCTGTCGTGGCTCGAAGACGTCGTTCCCTGGCAATATACAGACTTGCTCAAGCGGATTTCTGACGAGAGTCCGTTACCGATTCTCACTGGCGAAGACATCTACCTCAAGGAACCTTTCAAGGTTCTCTGTGAAAAACACGCTGTGAGCAAGATTCAGCCGGACCTGGCGACCTCAGGGGGAATTCTCGAAACTCACAAAATCGGTGACATGGCCGAAGAGTACGGCGTCCCTATGGCGATGCACTTTGCAGGAACCCCGGTCAGCTGCATGGCCAACGTTCATTGTGCTGCCGCAACCCAGAACTTCCTTGCCCTCGAGAACCACTCCCTCGATGTACCTTGGTGGTCGTCGATGGTACAGGAGTACACCAAGACTCCGATGGTGAATCGCGGCTGGATTGAGGTCCCTGATCTACCGGGACTCGGGGTTACGCTGAACGAAGATGTTGTTCGCCAGCACCTGGAGCCGGGAACCGGGTACTTCGAACCTACACCGCAGTGGGACAAAGAGCGTTCGTGGGACCGGCTGTGGAGCTAGGAAGCGCACAGCCGACCTATCGTCCCGCCCCGCCACCCCCAGGTTGCTCGTGTGCCCTGAACTACGAAGTTCCCGTTTGACTTCCCCTGCTAGCGATCCAATAATCTTTCCGTGGACATCTACGAAGAGATCGTCGCCCTCCGCCAGCAAGGGCGGAAGGGTGCGGTGGCGACCATTGTCAACGTGCGTGGTTCGATTCCATCATTCGAGACGGCGAAGATGCTGGTCCGCGATGACGGATCAATTGCCGGAACAGTCGGCGGCGGTTGTGTGGAAGCTGAAGTGTGGCAGGCTGCACGCGAGGTGATGGAATCGGAAAAGCCCCGAACTCTGACGTTCAACCTAAATCAGAATCCGAAGTACGATACCGGCCTCGTCTGCGGCGGCACTCTCGACATCTTTATCGAGCCCGTATTACCTCCAGCATTACTTTACATTTTTGGGGCAGGTCATGTTGCTTTCAATCTTTACAAGACTGCCAAGAATGCCGGCTTCGACGTCACGGTGATCGATGACCGGGAGGCATACGCCAACCGCGAGCGCTTTCCCGAAGCAAAACAAGTCATCGTCGAAGACTTCGACAAAGCCATGGCCCAACTTAGCCCGCCAGAGACATCCTTCCTTGTGATTGTCACGCGCGGACATCGCGATGACATGCGTGTCTTGCGCTGGGCGGTGCAGACACGCGCTCGCTACGTCGGCATGATCGGATCCAAGCGCAAGACCATCACCATCTTCCGCGAACTCGTGAAAGAAGGAGTTCCCGAGCACTTGTTTGAGCGTGTGCATGCTCCGGTCGGTTTCGATATTGGCGCGATCACACCCGACGAGATCGCGGTCGCAATCACCGCCGAACTAATCGCTGCGCGTCGCAAAGTCGAACGCCCGCTACCCCACATGAGCTGGTTCCACTCCCGGAAGCTGGGATCAGAATCGCCCGAACTAGAAGACGAAAAGAAAAGCTGATTGACCACAGAGGCATCGAGACCGGGGAACAACCTTATTTCTTTCCTAGGCCTTGTGCCGCGGTGGTGAATGGTTTGGAGACCCCGTGGCAACTCTTGGCCTCATCGAATACAAAGATGCTTCTCCGGAAGTACGCGCCGTCTATGACGACATCATGACAACCCGCAAGACGGATTGGGTTAACAATTTCTGGAAGGCATTGGCAAACGACCCGGCGACCTTGAGGCGCACATGGGAAGATATCAAGCAGATCATGGCTCCGGGTGCACTGGATCCTCTAACGAAAGAGTTGATCTACGTTGCGGTGAGCGTCTCGAACCAGTGCGGATATTGCATTGCATCGCATACAGCGGGTGCCCGAAAAAAAGGCATGACCGACGATATGTTTCGCGAGCTGATGGCGGTGGTTGGCATGGCCAACGAAACCAATCGCCTCTCGGCCGGATATCAGATTGAGATTGACGAACAGTTTAAGGTCTAGCTGCTGGTTAGGGGTTGTTGGCAAACGCGGCAAGCAACGCGGGTGTAGCGCTAGGAGATTTATGGCTCACAAAGTTTCAACTTCATACCTCGAGGATTCGCTTTCGCTCTTCCACTACTACAAAAAGCTCGCCGAAAGCGCGATGGAACAGGTCAACGACCAGCAGCTATTCGCCGCTCTCGACCCAGAGATGAACTCGATAGCCGTTATCGTGAAACACATGTCAGGAAACATGCGCTCGCGCTGGACCGATTTCCTCACAAGCGACGGTGAAAAGCCGGACCGGAATCGGGATACGGAGTTTGAGCAACCCCCAGCCACACGTGTCGAACTACTCAAGTTATGGAACGATGGCTGGGATCGAGTTTTTTCCGCGTTGGAACCCCTTTCCGATTCTGATAACGAACGCCTAGTAACCATTCGCGGCGAACCGCATTCGGTAATGCAGGCCATCAACCGCCAGCTGGCACACTACGCCTATCATGTCGGTCAGATTGTGTTTCTCGCCAAGCACTTGAACGCGAGCGGATGGAGGTCACTGTCGGTACCACGCAATAAATCAGCTGATTTCAATCGTAGAGTGTTGGCGGGAGAAACCAGCCAAAGGTGACGGCTGGCTCTAACCTCTGCGGTTTTTCAAAGGAGGGAAATTATCGTTTGGCAAATTTGTACTCGTGCGCCTTCATATCTACACGACGTCCGCGAAAACGCACACCTTCAGTTTCCAACCGAAATCGTTGCTCGAGCCCGGAGTCTCCGCGAAGCTTGATCTGTCCCCCTGATCCGAGCACTCGCTGCCAAGGCAAGCCGTAGGCCCCACGCAAGACCTTGGCAACTTGTCGGGCATGTCCAGGAACGCCCGCGGCCTTGGCAATCGCACCGTAGGTCGAGACCTTGCCGCGGGGAATTTTGAGGATAGCCCCACGAATGCGCGTTTCCACGGAAAGCTGCTGACGCGCAGGCAAGCTTACGCCGCGGCTCCTTTGCGAAACGACTGCACGGCCTCTTCCTCGCTGTCGTAGACCTCAAAAACGGTTAGAAGCTTTGTAACTTGCAGCAGGTCGCCGACCCTCTGCGTGAGTCGCGCCAGTTTGATGGCGCCGCCGGCATTGCGGGCGGTAGTATAGAGTGCCACTAGGGTTCCCAACCCGCCGGAATCGATGTAGCTAACCTCGGCGAGGTTTAACACAATCTGGCTTCCATCCTTCACCAGCGCGCGCACACGATCGCGAAGCGCAGCCGTTTCGTCGCCAAAAATCAGCCGGCCAGCACAATTCACGACGATAATTCCATCGTTCAGCTGGCGAACGTCAATCTTGATTTGCATATCCAACTCCTGAGTCCAAACTCGGCCTGCTGAAGGGTAAACCCAAATTCCGCCGCTCGCAAGCGGGGCGTGGGGGCCCAAGGCTTCACGTATAATCAGGTGATCTTCCTGCCATGAGCTACCAGGTTCTTGCCCGAAAATACCGTCCCCAAAAGTTCTCGGAAGTCATAGGGCAGGAGCATGTTACCCGGACGCTTAAAAACGCCATCGAGCAGGGGCGGATTGCCCACGGCTACATTTTCAGTGGGCATCGGGGAATTGGAAAGACCACCATCGCACGCATCCTAGCGATGGCTCTGAACTGTCGCTCGGCTGAGCAACCGGTTCCTGAGCCATGCGGCGTATGCGATTCGTGCGTGGAGATTCGTGCAGGAAACTCAGTAGATGTAATCGAAATTGACGCTGCCACCAATCGCGGCATCGACGAAATCCGCGAATTGCGCGAAGCAGCGCGCTATCGACCGGCCCGCGACCGATTCAAGATTTACATCCTCGACGAAGCTCACCAGATCACCGACGCGGCGTTCAATGCGCTGCTTAAGACTTTGGAAGAACCCCCAGGTCACGTGGTTTTCATGCTGGCGACGACTCAGCCTGAAGACATCCCGCAAACGATTCGTTCTCGCTGCCAGCATTTCAGTTTTCGAGCAGTGAAGTTCGATCAAATCGTCGACCAACTGAAGGATCTTTGCGGCAGAGAACATATCGCCGCCGAACAGGAAGCGCTTGCACTCCTTGCCGAGGCCGGCGATGGCTCAATGCGCGACGCCCTTTCTCTGTTGGACCAGGCAATCGCATCTGGCGAAGGTAAACTCATCGCGGAGTCGGTGCGACAACTGATCGGGGTCGCGTCCTCCCTGATTCTGGAAGAGATCATGCAGTCGGTTTCTCGAAGTGCCAGTGACGAGATTTTGCGTACAACAGACCGTCTGCTGAGCGAAGGCCAGAACCCGGTCCATTTGGCGAAACAGTTGGTGCGCTTTCTGCGAAACGCAATCGTCGCCAAAGTCTCGGGCCATGACAGTTCCCTGTTGCAGATTTCTTCGGACGAGCGCAACCGGGTGGTGCGCGTGGCAGAACTGTTCTCCGAAGAGGACCTGGCCCGGCATTTGCAGATTATGCTACGCACGCATGCCGAGCTGGGCTACCGGCAAGAACAGAGATTCCATCTTGAACTGGGCCTCTTGAAAATGGCGCATGCTCAGCGGCTCCTGCCGATTGAGCAATTGCTCAGCGGGGTCGAGCCGGGCAAGGCTGGCTCGGATCGCAAGCTGTCTCTTGCGCCGGAACCCAAGAAGACCGAACCGGGCACAAACTCCCGGCCCTTCGTGTCTCCCTTTGCGGCAGACAGCGCTCGTAAGGGCACGCCCCGGATGGAAGCAGTTCCTGAGCCCGCAAGCGCAAGCCCCCGAACAGCGCCGGCAACCATCAGTGCTCCTGTTGTCATGGGCTCGGCAGCCCCTGCTGTGGCGCGTGAGCCTCAAGCTCAACTGGCCCATCCCGAACCGACAACGAGCGCCCCTAAAGTCGATGAGGTGCGGGCTGCCGTGCTGAATGCGGTTGAGGGAGCAGGTCTCAGCATGCTTTCATCCATGCTCGCTGCCGGGGAGTGGACGGTGAATGGAAACGATCTGATCATCAAAGTTGCGGCGTCGGCAGCGCTCATCGAGATGTCCATCAGCAATGAAGGACGAAAAATCGTAACTGCCGCAGCTAGCGGAGCTCTTGGCCGTCCCACGAAGCTACAGGTACTGCCCGGACCCGCGCCACAGCCCGGTGCTCCGCGTGCTGTGTCATCGGGATCGAATGGCAGCCCACGCGGGCGCGCAGAGCAGGAACCTGTGGTTCAACGCATGATGGAAAAGTTTGGCGCCGAGATTCGGACCGTGATTGATTACAAGCATAAGAAGTGAAACGGGTAAAAACAAAGTCTATCTTCGGTCGCTTGGTCGGCCGCAGAGGCGGCGGCAACCGGGGACCCTTACCGAGTGGTGGAGCGGCAGTGAATTCACTAAGCACTTGTAATTGAGGTTTTATGGGCGGATTTAACATTCAGGAAATAATGTCGAAGGCGAAGCAGCAATATGAAATGCTTCAGAAGAAGATGCAGGAAACAGTGGTTGAAAGCTCTTCGGGCGGCGGCACCGTCACGGTGAAGATGGATGGTCGCAAGCAGGTACTCAGCGTCAAGATCGACCCCGAGGCGTTGAAGTCCGGCGACATTGAAATGCTCGAGGACCTGATCAGCGCCGCCTTCAACGGGGCCTCCCAGAAAGTTGACGACAGCATGAAGTCCGCGATGGGCGGAATGTTGGAAGGAATTCCAGGGATCGGATGATCGGGCCATCCGGTGATTGGGTGATCTGAGACGCGATTCTTGAGTTCACCCCATCACCAGATCACCCGATTCCATGTCTCGTTTCGCTGAGCCCATGGCTCGTCTCATCGACGAGCTCAAGAAACTTCCCGGCGTCGGCAGCAAGTCGGCGCAGCGGCTGGCGTTTCACATCCTTCGCTCCAGCGAAGCAGACGCCAACGCTCTCGCCTTGGCCATCCAGGAGGTGAAAGCGAGTTTGCGCTTGTGCTCCGTCTGCAACAACATCACCGACATCGACCCCTGTGTGTATTGCTCAAGCCCTACACGCAATCAACGACTGATTTGCGTGGTAGAAGAACCCACGAATATTGCGGCCATTGAAAAGACGCGCCACTACAACGGCGTGTACCACGTTCTGCACGGATCAATTTCGCCCATTCACGGCGTCGGGCCAGAGCAGCTCCGTATTTCCAACCTGATGAAACGCGTCGAGGACGGACAGGCGGACGAGGTGATTCTTGCCACCAATCCAACAGTCGAAGGCGAGGCTACCGCAACCTATCTCTATGGCCAGCTCCGCCGCGCAGGACTCAAGGTAACGCGCATCGCAACTGGCATCCCGGCCGGCAGCGATATCGAGTACGCCGACGAAGTCACGATGCTGAAGGCGATCGAAGGTAGACGGGAGCTCTAGTCAGCAGCAGCCGAAGGAAAAATCTTCAACCGCGTAGACCGGAATAGTTGACAAGCGGATGGTGAAGAAAACTCAATGGCGGCCTTCCGCCTGAACTCGTTTTCCTAACTGTTCTCTGCCCTTATCCGCTAAGTTTCCACACGCAGTGCGGTCGATCATCGGATCAGGCTTTACGCCTTGATTGCGCCGTTCCAGCCTGCTCCATAATCCCGAAACATCCGGGTGCGCCGTTATCAGAATATCGCATGGAGTGTTCTCGAGAAACGCAAAACTCTTCTGAAACCCCCGCAAGACATCGGGATGGGATGTGAACCTAAAATCTGGCGCCGAGACCGCGGTTAGGCTGTCGGCGTAAACCAGGTTCAAGCATTGGTTGTGCTCGCAAGATTTCCAGGTCCAACTAGTTCCCCCGGGAGTGTGACCGGGGGTGAAATGCGCAGTGATCGCCACGTCCCCTACAGGAAGAACCTCTTCGTCCTCGATGCGTTCAACATGCCTGACTTTGGCGATGTCAGGCAGGAGCCCGTACTGGGGATCGTCCTTGGCGACCCCCCCTTTCCCTAAGACGCTCGCACTCCAATCGCTGGCTGCCACTCGCGCCTGGCTCCAGTGCTGCAGGGCCGCAATCCCTCCGGCATGGTCGAAATGAACATGTGAGTTTACGATGAGCCTCACGTCCTCCATTCGAAATCCGAGAGCACGGATGTGGTCTCTGATCTGCTCGGCAGATTCAGGAAGTGCACCATCGATCACAAGAAGCCCTGCAGACGAAGTGATGAGGATCGAACTCAAGCCGTGCGTACCTACGTAATAGGTATTGCCATAGATCTTGAAAGGCTCCTGCGGTTGGTTCCAGGTTTTGCAAGAAGGGCAGTCGGCCCTGCTGTACTGACCAGAGGACAGCGGCGACGACAGGTGCAGCATCCCCAAAAAGAGCACTCCTGGGATACAAAAGCCGGCAGGTTTGAGCACAGAACGTAAATGCCGCATCTAGTCTCCCTCGACGGCGGCGGTCAGAAAACTGTTGGACTCATCTTGCGCCGGCAGAATCCCTTGGGGAAGCGTTCCGCGATTGTATTCCGCCATGCGGTTCTTCCACTTCAGAAAGTCTGTGATGGATTGTGGCTCGATTCGTACCTCGACCCGCCGCAGGCTCGCCAAGAGGAGATTCATTTCATAGCGGAAGCCGACCGCGGTGCGCATCTTCTTCGATCCAGCGATCAACTGGACGAGTTCTCTTCCCCGTGGTTCGAGCAGTCCCCAACCAGCCGGCACTTCGTTTGGGGAGATCAGTCCGGCCGGAGCGAGGTAGAACCTCTCACATCCCATGCCCTTCTCCGGCTTCGTGCGAAACGACTTTGCGCGATCCGCGAGAAAATCAGCGCGCGAGATCTTGCATTCAACGACAACCGAGTGGCAGGCTCGCTTCCACCCGATGGCATCAGGAGTCTCGCCGCTGGCCGAACTCTGTTCGGATAGTACAACCCCGCAGCCGTAGCGCCGAAGCCATGCCACTGCCGCCGTGACCAACTTCTCATGATTCATCACCCTAGATTCAGCTCCCGGCGTTCCGGGGAGAAGTAACTCCGGAGGGTCCGTCCTAGAGCGGGTGCTCCGTTTCCGCATAACTATGGCACACTGAGGGGTGAACATTGCCGAATTCACCTTCCTTGTAGGGGCAGGCTCGCTCGCTGCGGGCTTTCTGGGAGCGCTCACCGGGCTCGGCGGCGGAGTTGTGCTCGTTCCTCTTCTGACGATCTTCTTCAAGGTCGATCTCCATTACGCCATTGGAGCCTCTCTCGTGTCGGTCATCGCGACTTCTTCAGGTTCTGCCGCCGCCTATGTCAAGGAAGGGTTCTCCAACATTCGCATCGGGATGTTCCTTGAGATCGCGACCACCTTTGGCGCGCTGCTGGGAGCATTTCTGACCGCTCACGTTCCCACTCGAGCAATTGCGATTATTTTCGGCCTCATGCTGCTGTACTCGGCCTATGTTTCGCGCAAGACGCGGTCGCGATCGGAAACCGACCGTCCTCCAGATTCGCTGGCCACGAAACTCAAGATGAACAGCAATTTTCCCGATACCAACGGTATCCGCCACTACAACGTTTATAACGTCCCCCAGGGCTTCGGCATCATGTTTGGGGCGGGTGCTCTCTCTGGACTCCTCGGCATCGGTTCCGGTGCTCTCAAAGTAGTCGCCATGGACCAGGCGATGAAAATTCCTTTTAAGGTCTCGACCACCACCAGCAATTTCATGATCGGCGTCACCGCCGCGGCCAGCGCGGGCGTCTATCTCAGCCGGGGCTACATCGATCCCGCGCTGGCGATGCCGGTCATGCTGGGTGTGCTGATCGGTTCCCTGATGGGCACTCGCGTACTGGTGAAGACAAAAACCAAGAGTCTTCGGTTGGTATTCAGTCTGGTGATCGTGGTGCTGGGAATTCAAATGCTTCTCAAGGGTCTCAGCGGGAGCATCTGATGAATGATCTCCTCAATCCCGCCCTGCTCCGCGACAGACTCCAGGAGTGGCTCGACCAGCGTATCGAGATCGTGCTCGCGCAACTTCTCCGTGCCGGGGTTCTGGCCTCGGCGCTCGTCGTCATCGTGGGAGCCGTGCTCTACCTTGGGAGCCACGCCCGAGAGCGAGTGGACTATCAGACGTTCCATGCCCAGCCTGAGCAACTGCGCAGCGTGCACGGAGTTCTTGATAACGCCCTTCAAGGACAGCCAACGGGCATCCTCCAGCTTGGTCTGCTGTTGCTGATTGCAACCCCAATCGCGCGAGTCGTGTTCTCGGTCTTCGCATTCGCGCTCGAAGGCGACCACATGTACGTGGCATTCACCCTTATTGTGCTCGCCGTGCTTCTTTACAGCCTGTTCGGCTCATTTCTAATCGCGTAGTGGCCGAATTTGCACGACCTCTCGCGTCCTCGCTGTCCTCTGCGCTAGTCTCCGAAATGTCTGCGACGACACAGAGTTTCAGAGGGGGAAAAACCTGTACCGGAATTTTGTTGCCTAGGCGGCAGCTGCAGATACCGTTAGCGCCGGGGGAAACTCAGCTTTGCTCACATCGCAATGTGATCAAGGTCACTTCTGGCGGGCAGTTCAAACGTATGGGCGCTCGGATCGTGCCAATTCCGATGTTTGTGTAAAGTGTCAGATCGCTTATCCGGTAAAGTCCGCGCGGGTACCTCCTGGACATTTTCGGTAGCCAAGGGGCGCCAATACCTGGAATCCAAACCTGACCTCCATGGGAATGCCCCGATAGCTGAAGATCTACGGGGAAAAAGGCCGCTTGATCTGCGTAGTCGGGCTCATGGGCCAGAAGGATGGTCGCTTCATCCGGGGGGATACCTGCCAACGTCAGATCGATTCGGGGTGTCCCACAGAGCAAATCATCGATCCCCGCCAGCCAGAGTCGGCCGCTGCCGCGCTCGATCGGCAAACATCGATTACGCAGCACAGGAATCCCTTGCCCCTCCAACGAGCGCATGATCAAGGCGGCATTCGCCCTTGCATCATGATTTCCCAGGACGGCGTATTTTGGACCTTGTATTTGCCCCAGGAGCGCCGCGCAAGGAAGGGCGGTCTCCGCCGATTTTCGGAGAAATCGTTCGCGCTCGAGGATCGGTACGGTGACAAAGTCTCCGGTCAGCACGATCAGATCGGGTCGCAGGCCATTTACCAGCTCTACCGCTTTGCGGATTGGCACCGCCGAGAAGTTGGGCTCATAGTGAAAGTCGCTGAGCTGCGCGACCGTAAAGCCGTCGAACGCACGCGGAAGGCGCCTGAGTGTAATCTCTCGTCGCACCAGCTGAGGATGGTTCGAGTGAACGAACCCATCTAGGGAGAGAGCTGCTCCCACCCCTACGACGACACCGCCGTAGAGAAATCTCCTGCGGGTAATTTTGCTTGTGATCACCAAAGGCAAGTCAGGAAGTGCGTTCTTGGCTTTATGCCTGCCCAACCAAAAATTCTACTGTATGTCCACCGCCGAGGTGTCGCGCTTCTCCTGTTGGGGAACATAAATGCGCAAGTAGAACATGAAAACGACAATCGCAAGATTGATGATTAGCACCGCCGCGTGAAAGATGGTGGGGTGCCGCAATATGGCCCCAACCTCCAGCGGAAGGTAAATCGCACCAGAAACCAGCGCGACCCACTCTGCCCAGGCTCGTGCCCTCCACAGCCCAACGGCTTCGGCAAAACGAAGCCCCGAATAACACGAGACTCCCAACGCCAGGTGCCAGAACCTTATGTTACTCAACCGATCAGCCATGCTCAGTAGGAAGTGGGCAAAGTGACGGTCTGGGCTAACGTGCAAGACCCTGAGGAAAGTGTCCGCCAAATCGCCCGGGTCGAGCCAGTGGAGGGCGGCTACGGCCACAATTGCCAACACGCCCTTGGCGAACTCAAACATCGCCACTGAGCGCAGAGCCTGCAGACGGGCACGGTGCACCTGTGGATGCAAGCGAGCAGATATCGGCAAAGAGTTCATTGCGACTGCGGCATGGAATTGCGAACGCTGGCCCTGAGTTCCTCGACGATTTCTTTCGCGGCCGTGCGAGCCACTTCCTGTTGGTTGAGGTCGAACGAAACCGCTCCCACGCGAGCATGTCCGCCGCCTCCGTAGCGTTCACAGATCTTTGCCAGGTTCACCACGGGCGGCGACGGCGCCCAAGGGTTTGAACCCACCGAGACCTTCATGCGAAAACTGCTCTTGCTGAGACCCACACTGTAAATCGACTCAGGGTGGAGATAATACGGCACAAACTTGTTGTAGCCTTCAAGTTCCTGGTCAGTCACGTCGAAAAACAACGTCCCATCCTTCAATTCGGTCCTTTCCCCTAGCAGGGCGATAGATTTTTGATGTCGTTCCAATAGCGGCGGAAGTAACGGGGCGATAAATGGAGCTTGGATCACCTGCAACAGCGGTTTAGTCGCGAGCAGCGGAATCACCTTGGGAACGAAGCCCGAGTCCTGGGTGGACTCAATCACCATCGTGAGCTGCATCGCAGGTTCCTTCATCTCCACTGCGGTTTTTGCGTCTTGATAGAGTGCACCGTCGATGATGTCAGCCCATTTCACCAGGTCGGCCACCGGCAAGGGATTGAATCCAAAGTGTTCCTTCGCAATCATGGATATGAAGCTCGTACACGACTTGAAGCTAGGATCGTAGAACTTGCGGTTGCTCTGTTCCTGTTCGAAGTGGGCGGCGTCGGCCGGGCTCAGGAACGCGCTCTCGTGATGATCGAACCACCACGTGATCTTGGGCGACGGGGAGTACTTGAAGTCCACAATCGCGTTCTGGTCACCGGTGAAATCCTCCTCATTGAAGAGAGAGCCGGCTCGGTGCAGCAAACCGGAGAACTCAAACTCGACCTCTCCCGTGATGCGCTCACGGTAGAAACGAGAAAACAGAGCAGCCGAAGACGCACCATCGAAGCAGCGATCGTGGTAGAACACCTTAAGTTTCAAACGAACCCTTTCTCGTACAACTTGCGTCCGGGTTGGTCACCGCACGCTCCATACAAAGCAAATAGGAATGCCATCTGGGAGGGGGGTCTGTCAAGCCAACATCCGCGACCGTGGGCATTCCATTAGCGATTGGCCAGGTTCGCAGCTCGCTCGCCGACGAATGGAAGCTCGTAGGCCTCTCCCAAAGCAGCCTTGGCGACAATTGCGATCCACAAGAAAAACGTCGCCAACGCCACTAATCCAGCTAGCAGCCATGCCAGAAGAAAGCCGAGGAATGGAAACAACGAAAGAACCATGAACAGCAGTTTCGTCACGATTGCCACCACCGCCATGCACCCGCCAAGTAGCAGCGATTGCCAAGCGTGAAACCGGACGAAGCGGTTTTCCCTAAGTGCCGGCAAGAATAGGAGAACGATCGACGGCAGGATTCCCACGTACGCGATGGCCCCCAGAAAAGAGTTGCGGGAAAGTGGCGTGACCTCAGGAATGCCGTCGTCGAGAGGTTGTCTAACCGAGCGGCCGCATCCCGGACAGAACGCGCTTACTTCAGGCATGGTGGCAGAGCAATAGGAGCAATTCATGCGGACATAGAATCATACCGGCCTTTGCAGTTCGCGCCAAATATCGACAATTTGGGCAGAGGGGATCTTCTCTGCTCTCTGGGACCACCCTTGTGCTTGCCTCCCGCTGCAACCTACAATCGAATGCTTCCATGACCGCCGAGATGCTCCTTCAAACTTCGTCTTCCTCTGCTAAGTCTCGCCTCCGCAGTACGATTCCATTGCTGGCGATCATTGCCATTGCGATTATGGGCATGGCAGCTGTTTTGCTTTCGAGCTACGCCCATTCCCCATTGCCGCCGCTTGACGGCACCATTTCGGTTGTGGGCGTTTCCGCTCCGGTTAGCGTCACCCGCGATCGCCAGGGAGTGCCTACGATTGAAGCCACCACCTTGCGCGACCTGTTTTTTGCCCAGGGATACGTCACCGCGCAAGACCGACTTTTTCAGATGGATTTCCTCCGTCGCGCCGCCGCGGGCGAATTGTCGGAGGTCGTTGGTGAAGTCGCGCTCGATCACGACCGTCAACAGCGAATACTCGGAATCCGTGCCGCCGCCGAGAAGGGGTTCCGGGCTCTGTCGACCGAGGATCGCCAGCAATTTGACGCGTATGCTCGCGGGGTAAATGCATTCATCGAATCTCACAAAGGGAAACTCCCCCTCGAGTTCCGGGCGCTGCACTATTCACCTAGGCTTTGGAGCGCTCAAGACTCCATTCTCATCGCATATCAGATGGTTGAGACCTTGAGCACAAGTCCCCAGGCAGCACTCACGCGAGAGAAGATTCTTGCGAAACTCGGCCCTGAACTTACGGCGGATCTCTATGTCAACAGCTCCTGGCGCGACCACCCCCCCACACAGCCACCGGCGGCACTCGATCAGGTTCCGTCCGATGCAAAACCATCGCCGTCAGCGGTGACTTTCGTTTCGCACCCTTTGCGCGAATCCCCTAATCGAAGCTGGAACGATTTGCCCCAGTTAGCTCCGCTTTTCCACGAGGAACTCTTTCCCATCGGTTCCAACAACTGGGTGCTGTCGGGCTCCCACACGGTTTCAGGAAAACCCCTGCTCTCCAATGACATGCATCTTGGACACCAAATGCCGAACCTCTGGTATGAAGTCCACCTGCATTCCGCCGATTTTGACGTAGCAGGTGTCAGCCTCCCCGGCCACCCGTTTGTGATCGTCGGTCACAACCGACGCATTGCCTGGGGTTTCACGAATGTGGGGCCTACTGTGCAAGACGCTTACATCGAGACCTTTAACGACACACATCAGTACCTCACTCCGGATGGTTGGAAGGATCCTGAGATACGACACGAGATGATTCATGTGAAGGGCAGGCCGGACGCTGCGATTGACGTCCAAATCACTCGCCATGGTCCGATTGTCAGCGAGCTATATCGGGGGGAATCGCGTCCGATCGCGCTCCAATGGACACTTTACGAAGGCCCGCGTGATCCCTTTTTCCGCCTGGACGCTGCCGAGAACTGGCAGGAGTTTCGCCAGGCGCTTGCCGAATTCGAGGCCCCTTCCCAAAATGCGGTGTTCGCTGACATCGACGGTAACATTGGATACCAAGCCACGGGCAAGATTCCGATTCGCGCCACTGGTGATGGCAGCCTACCGGTGAATGGTAACGACAACGCACATGAATGGACCGGCTACATCCCCTTCGAGAAGCTACCCAGTATCTACAATCCGCCATCCGGAATCATTGCCACCGCCAACGGACGCATTTCGCCAGAAAAGTACCCCTACTCGATCAGCGCCGAGTGGGAATCGCCCTGGCGCACCGACCGGATTTATCACCTGCTTCAGTCCGGGAAGAAGTTTTCTACCGCCGACATGCTCGTGCTTGAAACCGATGTATATTCCGAACTGGACCGCTACGTTGCCGATCGCATCGTCTACGCGATTGATCATGCGCAGAAACCCTCCCCCCTGGCGCGCCAGGCGGCTGATATTCTGCGCGAGTGGAACGGCCAGATGGATGAAAACATGGTCGCGCCCACCATCGCGGCGCACGCCAGAGATGAACTCCGGCGTTTTCTTCTTCAGGCAAAACTCGGCTCGTCAGATGATCCTGGCCAGCTCAGTTGGAAGAGCTATCACTGGATGATGGAGACAGTTTGGCTGGAAAATGTTTTGTCCCACCAGCCCCCGCGATGGTTGCCATCGCAGTATGCAAGCTACGATGAACTGATTACGGCTGCTTTGGAACAAGCCCTGAAAAAGGCTCCCCAGCGGCTCGATTCTTGGAAGTGGGGCGCGCAGAACACGGTCACGATCGAGAACCCGATCCTCTCCAAAGTTCCTCTGATCGGAAGCTGGACGGGCCCGGGAGAAAACCCCCAATCGGGAAGCGTGTACACGGTCAAAGCCGTGGGACGCGCGCATGGCCCTTCTGAGCGCTTTACGGCAGACCTTTCAAACCTCGACGCTTCCACCCTGAACCTGGTGACTGGCCAGTCGGGAAACTTCCTCAGTCCCTATTACATGGATCAATGGCCTGCCTGGTACAAGGGCACGACCTTCGCTTTACCTTTTTCAAAGACGGCAGTTGAGAATTCGGCTACGCACCGATTGATGTTAGAGCCAAGATAGTTTGAGGTTAGAAACCAAGGCTTCAAAAATCGATAACCTTTACGTCTACTGCCTCGCCAGCCACATTGGGTTGTCCGTCAGGTGGAATCTGGGCTAATTGGTCGGTCGTGGTGTCATAAACCCGCAATAGAGTTCCCTGGCAGACATAAACCATATTTCGATTCGGAATGGGAGCGATCCCGGTCACGTCGCCTGCTGGGCTATTGGTCGGAGTTGCAACGAGCTGGGCCTTGACGGTATCAAAAATGGTCAGGCACACGCTCGAACAGGCTTTCGATCCCACAAAAAGCCTTCCGTTCGCCCCCATTTGCATGGTCGTGTGATATCCATCGTCGATACCCAAGACCTGGCAATTCGACGGCGTCCCGGATGTGCAGTTAACCGATCCCACGCCACCCGCCAGATTCAAGACCGAGAGAACCCCGCCACTCCCGGGCTGAGTTCCCGCCACATAAAGCGAGGTCCCCTGCAAGAGGGCTGTGGTGGACGCGTTCAGGGCCACCGTACCGAGCAGAAGGCTCCCGGCATTGCCGGTATTGGTCATATCGATGGCTGTGATTCCCGCCGTCGTGCCCCCACACTCCGAACCACAGTTGATCACGTAGGCGGTCGCGCCACTCGGATCAAAAATTGCCCCGACCGGACGGTTAAAGCTCGCAGGCAAGGTGCATGCCACGACTTGGGTCGTTCCACATTGCGAGATGGTCGTCGGTTGTCCCGCAACCCCGATGAGTCCTGGGGTGATTAGCACTATGGTATCGATGTTGTCGGAAAAAACCAGGATTTGGTTGCCACTCGGGCTCGGCACGAGATAGTGCGCACCGGGAATTGAGATCGTTGCATCGACGGTTCCGCCCGAACTACTGACTTTTTCAACGATTCCCGGAGCCTGTCCACTGACCGGAGCGCTGGGCATTGCGACGAATACGGTGTTGTTATCACTGGAAATGAAAAAACTCTCACTGGGGCCTGGCAATGAAAAGGCACCCACGACGGCTTCCTTAACGTTATCCACGACGGCAAGCTTCGAGTCGCGTGGACTCATCACGAGAGTGCGATCGTGATTCGGGCTTAGAGCCATCATTCCGGCATCGGCGACAATCGCGCTCAAAGTCGAGAGCGACACCACGTAGGGGGACAGGAGGTCCCTCGACGCGTCCATGATGTCCAATGCCGGGACCCCGCCCCCACCGATATTGGGATGGACGGGATTCGATACAAAGGCGCGGAATCTTAAGCCGCTCGTGGTCCCGCGCCGCGAGCCGGAGTTGTAGTTACTGCAAGACAATAACCAAGCCGCCGCCGTAAACACAGCTAGGGTGCTTAAGGTCCTTTGTAACCCTGGGAATTTTGAGAGCATTGATGGACAGAGAGTTAGATGCGAAGAGCGGATTATATCAGAGCACCTGACCGAACTTTTCCTGGTCTGGGCTCGCTCCCGCCAACGCGCGTCTCATCTTTCTACTGTATTCTCAATATCATGCCCGGGAAATTTAGCGAACGTTTAAAAGCCTCGCCCATTCTCTGCGACGGGGCAACCGGCACTTTTCTCTATGCGAAGGGGATTTTCATCAACCGCTGTTATGACGAACTGAATGTGTCCCAGCCCGATCTAATTCGCAGTCTGCACCACGAGTACTTGCAGGCCGGAGCCGAAGTGATCGAAACCAACACCTTCGGTGCGAATAGCTTTCGTTTGGAACGCCACAGCCTGGCTGACAAGGTTCAGGAGATTAACGTGGCTGGGGCGCGTCTCGCTAAAGACGCTGCAAAGAGTTTTGACGCTTGGGTCGCCGGCTCGGTGGGGCCGCTCGGCATTCGCATTGAGCCGCTGGGAAAAACTTCTTTTCAGGAAGCTAGAGACGCATTTCGCCGGCAAATCGCTGCCCTACTGGAGGGCGGTGTCGACCTGCTGATCCTTGAAACCTTCGGATATGTGGAAGAACTTCACCAGGCATATCAAGCGGCGCGCGATCTTGATCCCTCCATTCCTGTGATCGCGCAGGTGACAGTGGATGAAGAAGCCACCTGTCTCGACGGCTCCACTCCCGAGGTTTTCGGTCCCCGAATTCAGGATTGGGGCGCCGACGTCATCGGCTGCAACTGCAGCGTGGGTCCGGTTGCGATGCTCGAAGCGATCGAACGGCTCCGCGCGGCCACGACGACACCGATCTCCGCCCAGCCGAACGCAGGCATACCCCGTTCGGTGGAGGGACGCAACATCTACTTGTGCTCGCCCGAGTACATGGCGAGTTATACCCGCAAGTTCGTCGCGGCCGGTGTAAAGCTGGTAGGCGGATGCTGCGGAACAACTCCCGAGCACATCCGCATCATGAAGTCAGGGCTTCGCGTGTCGCAGGCACGTGCCAAGACGGTTGAGACTCAGGTCAAAGCTGAGGTCGCACACCCGATTCCTTCTTTTCCTTTGGAACAGCGATCACGATTGGGAGGCAAGCTCTCGCGCAAAGAATTCGTTGCAATGGTGGAGATCGTTCCTCCCAAAGGAACCAACATCGATAAGGAACTGGACGGGGCGAAGTTTCTGAAATCGGTCGGGGTCGACGGAATTAACATTCCCGATAGTCCCCGTGCCTCGGCCCGCATGAGCAACCAGGCGCTCTCTGTCCTTTTACAGCAGCAGGCCGGGATCGAGGCGATCCTGCACTACACCTGCCGCGATCGCAACGTGCTGTGCATCCAGTCGGATTTGCTCGGCGCGGCGGCGATCGGGATTCGCAATCTGATCTGTATCACCGGAGACCCTCCGAAGATGGGCGGTTATCCTGACGCAACTGCCGTCTTCGACGTGGACGCCATTGGCTTGGTGAACATCGTCCATAACCTGAACCGCGGGCTTGATATCGGCGGCAATCCCATCGGCGCCGGCACCAGCTTCGTCATCGGCGTGGGAGCCAATCCGGGCGTGCCGAATCTGGACGAAGAGATTCGCCGCTTCGAATACAAAGTCGAGGCGGGAGCCGAGTACGCCGTCACTCAACCGGTGTTCGACTTGTCGCTCCTGGAGAACTTCATCAAACGAATCGAGCACTGCCGAATTCCCGTCATCGCCGGGATTTGGCCCCTGGTAAGCGCACGCAACGCGGAATTCATGAAGAACGAGCTGCGGGTGTCAGTACCCGATTCCATTTTGGAGCGCATGACTCGTGCTGCGAATCCCGAGGCAGCCCGTCACGAGGGCGTAGCCATAGCCCGTGAAATGCTTGTGGCCGCTCGCGACATGGTACAGGGTGCACAAATCAGCGCACCTCAGGGACGTTACTCTTCCGCCGTCGATGTGCTAGAAGCGCTCGGCAGCGACGCGGCGCGAGCGTGAGATACGGTAATCGTTTGCTGTGTATTTTTTTTGAATTTTTAATTAGCAAGAACGTTTTTGCTACAGGATTCCCCCTATAGACTCTCAGTAGGTTAGGTGTAGACTGCGCTCAGGAGCCGGACTCTTTGCCAAAATTTGAAGACTGCATTCAGCGCCTCGAAAATATCGTTCGAGAGCTGGAACAGGGCGAAGTTCCATTAGAACGGTCGCTGACCTTGTTCGAAGAAGGAATGCAACTTTCCGCTTCCTGCAGGAAGGAACTCGAGGAAGCCGAAGGCAAGGTAGAGATCCTGCTCAAGCAAAACGGAAAAGTGCAAGCCGAGCCATTCGAGCGTTAAGCCTGCATTTACGAGCTTTGTAACTGCTGCATGGTTGAGCGTTCAGGAGGAAGTTGTATGCCGTTCAGTAATGTTGTTCTACTCCAGAGCGACCCAAACATCGCGCGGATCCTCGCTAGTTCCCTGGCGAATTCATTCCACGCGGTACATGTCACGAAGTCAGTCGACGAGCTTCGCCGCGCTGCAGCGAAACTGCGTCCCTACGTCATGATCGTGGATTTGGAAACTGCGTCCTTTTCCGATGTGGAATCTCTCAAGCAGCAATTTGGAGCGACCCGCATCATCTGCAATCATCGCGTCGCCGATGAGGAAATGTGGACCCGTACGCTGGACGTCGGTGCCGACGATTGTTGCCCCTCCTCGGATACTCGCGGCATTCTGTCTTCAGCGATCCCGGTAGAAAGTCCGAGCGCCAGAAGCGTCGCGGCCTAGAGATCTATACAGCTCCCTCATGGAAGAAGGCGCCGGCAATGGGCGCCTTTTGTATTGTGCACTCGGCATTCTCCTAACCACGGGCACCGAAGCCTAACCCGGGACAGAATGGTCTACCCGGACCGGGCTCGGCCTCAGCCCCAGCTAAAGAGACGAGTAAAGGCGACGAATGCGACCGTATCACTTCACTCCCTTCTCCGGATTCCAACTCCCTTGCTCCTTGCGCACCATGACAATCTCGCCGATGTGGTACGCATTGTGCGTGCCCAGGTGGGCGATGGTTGAGTACCAATCCTTCAGCTTGGCTTCATCCGCGGCCTCGACGGCCTTTTCCCAATCCGTGAGAACCTGGTCCAGATCCTTGACGGTACGCTGCCAGTTCTTGGGATCGTAGTTGGCAAAGGTATCGTCATTCTTACCGCTGTATTTCACCGGCGGCTCACCTTTGAACTTAGCCAGCTCCTCTTTGTCCCAGAACCAGATGTGATAGGCCAGCTGTCCCACGGAATGGTTCCCTTTTCCGTCCGTCCATGCCGCCTGCTCTGCCGTGAGCCCATCAACCGCGGTATTTGCCGGAACGAACCATTCCGCTTTGTCGTGCGTTGACCGCAATTGTTCGAGCAGAATGCTCTTCAGAGTGGGTGGTTCCTTCTTGTCCTTGTTCTGCTCCTGGGAGAAGCAAGGAATGCAAAGTACTACAGTCAAGACAGCGAGAATGCCTTTCATCAGCCCTCCTGATCGGATCTTCATTGAGATAATTTTCCTCACTTCACTGCATCCCCTGTAGCCACTTCGTGGCCAGGTCTTCCCAATCGGTGATTGGCAGCGCGGTATGGCGAATGCCGTAACCATGCCCGCCCTTGGCATACAGATGCATCTCCGCCATTACCCCGGCGTCCTTCAAGGCACGGTAGTACAAGAGCGAGTTCTCCACATGCGCAAAGTCATCTTCGGCCTGAATTAAGAAAGATGCTGGCGTTTGGTTCGTAACGCGGAGATCGGGATTGAATGCCATATTTTGCTGAGCAAATGCCAGATAACCGGGATAGATGATAAGCGCAAAATCCGGCCTGCAGGAAAGCTTGTCCGAGTCGTCGACGGGATCGTAGAGTCTTTGTTCGAAATGGGTGCTCAACGCGGCGGCGAGATGCGCGCCTGCGGAAAACCCCAGCACGCCGATGTGGTCGGGATTGATGTGCCATTCCGCGGCATTTGCGCGAACCAGTCCCAGGGCGCGTTGCGCATCCTGCAAGGCCGCTGAAGATTTCGGATACGGCCCACTGTTCGGCACTCGATACTTCAGTAGGACACAGGTGTCGTGGATCGAATTCAGCCACTTGCAGATCTCAGTGCCCTCGAGATCAATCGCCAGGATTTGATACCCGCCACCCGGGAACACAACGACGGCTTGCCCATTGGGATTTTCTTTCGCCGCATAGACCGTGACCGTCGGATCGGTAACATTGCCCAGCCGGATGATTGGCTGGCCGGCAATATTGTCCTTCGCGGTTGCAGAATTCGTCTCCGGCCCGGCACCAGTTTGCTCGCCTGGCGCACCATGGGGCCATAAACTCAAGGTCACTGTGCCCGGTGCGGGTTGCCACGCTGCCTGCTGCCCGGGCAAAGGAACGACGACAGCGGCCAGGACAGAAAATACCAAGAGCATGTTTCGCATAATCTCTCCCGAGGAACGCCAGAATCATCGCACATTTCCGTCACTTGACACTTCGCCAGGTCCTGGACAGCTGTGCGTCGTGCCGCGATTCGCGTTACAATACGCCCTTGAGGAAGGCATGGTGAAACGCAGACTAGCACTGGGGTTGGTGACTGCAGTCACTCTGGCGGTTTCGGCTCCCTGGGCAGTTTCCGCGGAAGACGAGGCTCGCGTTCCCGCTTTTCACCAGGGGCAGCCGCCGGCTGGCGCAAAACTCCCGCCCATTCTCGGCAAGGAGCAGCTCTGGGGCAACAATAGCGAGTACCCGTTCCAGTCGCGCTCGTATCAGGTAGCAGCCAAGATCCAGCCGATCCTCTACCAGATGCCCTGCTACTGCTATTGCGACCGCATGGGCCACAAGAGCTTGCACAGCTGTTTCGAGAACACGCATGGAGCGCAGTGCGCGACCTGTATGAAAGAAGTTTTTTACGCTTATCAGATGAGCAAGCAGCATAAGACTGCCGCCCAGATCCGCAAAGGCATTATCGCGGGTGAGTGGAAGCAGATCGACCTGGAATCAGCAGCAAAACAGAATTGAATGATTGAATCAGCGGACCATTGAGTCATTGCAACCCACTCCGGCTGGGTTCTAATCATTCAATGACTCCTATGACTCAATGATTGAATGAATCAATCCGAATGTCTCCTTCAGGAAAAATTCTGCACATGGCCCAGAAACCAACAGCCAAACACACGCTTGTCAATGATCCACAACTGACGCAATTGCTTCAGTCCTACGAAGGCGGCCTGCGCGCGATGCAGGAACACAAGTATGACAAGGCAAAGACCCTCCTGCAAAAGGTCGCCGCCGGCTCTAACCGCGAGCTCGCCGATCGCGCCGCCGTGCATTTGAACGCCTGCAACCAGCAACTGGAGAAGACCTCGAACCAATTCAAGACCGCCGAAGAGCACTACGATTACGCGGTTTCACTCATCAACTTCGGTGATTACGTCGGCGCCCGCGAACATCTGGATGCCTTGTCCAAGCAAGTTCCCAAGGCAGATTACGTTGCCTACGGCTTTGCTGCACTTGATTGCCTGACCGGGCATGCAGAGGATTCGCTGCGTAACCTGGCTCGCGCCATTGAATTGAATCCCGCGTTGCGTTTTCAGGCGCGCAATGATTCCGACTTCCAGAATCTTTCCGAGGACCCGCGCTTCACCGAGTTGCTATATCCCGATCCAGGGGCTGATATGCCCCTCCCGGCCGAACCGGAATTCGGGGACGTCGGCTAGGCCTCAATGCACCTCTCTACTGGCCGGCAGCACTCCACGGCATCGCGAGAGGTACGCGTGGTGGCGATCGGTGGAGGCACAGGCCTTTCCACGCTTCTCAAAGGCTTGAAAAAGTATGTCGCAGCACAGCCGGGAATATTCAGCCCCCCAGATTCGTCCGACAAGCTCCCGGCAAGCCCAGCGGCCACTGCGGCCATCCGAGAATTATCTGCCGTGGTAACCGTCAGCGACGACGGCGGCTCGAGCGGACGGCTGCGCAAGGAATTCAACATGCTTCCCCCGGGCGACGTGCGCAATTGCATTGTCGCGCTTTCCGAAGACTCAGCCCTGCTTTCAAAATTGTTCCAGCACCGGTTTGAGAAGGGTACCGGGCTTGAGGGGCACAGCTTCGGCAATCTCTTCCTGGCCGCTCTGACTTCTCTGACCGGAGACTTTAGTGAGTCGGTTCGCCTGTCTTCTGAAATTCTTGCCACTCGCGGACACATCTACGCTGCAACCACCGCCAACATTGAACTCGAGGCGCTGATGCAGGATGGCACTCGGGTTCGCGGCGAAACCCAGATCACCGCCAGCAAGGGACATATCCGGGAGCTACTTCTACTTCCTGCCAATCCCGACCCTCTACCGCAGACTCTGGAAGCCATTGCCCAGGCTGATCTGATCACCATCGGTCCCGGCTCCCTGTTCACCAGCCTGATCCCGAACTTGCTCGTCCGCGGAATTCCGGAAGCAATTCGCGAGTCTTCGGCGGTCAAGGTTTACGTCTGCAACCTGATGACGCAGGCGAACGAAAGTCTTGGGCGAACCGCCGCCGATCACATTCGCGCACTGAATGATCACGCGCACTGTCAACTCTTTGACTATGCCTTGGTAAACCGCGCGTCGTTGTCATCCGAGCTCAAAGCGAAATACGCCCTCGAAGGTGCATCCCAGATCGTTGCCGATCTGGACACCATTGAAGCAATGGGAGTCTGCCCGGTCCTGGGGGATTATCTTTTCGAAGACAATGTTGCCCGTCACGATACCGAGCGCGTGGCGTCCGACTTAATGGAGCTGGTGATGACGGCGCCCGCTGCGGAAAAGCATCACGCTCCCTGAGACGGAAGATGGGGTTATGCGCGTACTCCGCAGCACCCGTCGTGATAACCTCCATTCACGTAGCAGGTCCAACTGCCGCGACCGTCTCCGATCTCGTACTCCCGGAGTTTCGCCCACGTATGACAGTTAACCAACAACGCTGGTCCGGCAAACGTATGGTCCTCCTTTTGCTTTCCTTGGCCATCGCAGCGCCCGCGCAAATCTCAACTGGCTCCCAAGACCTCTCTGGCATCGTGGTTGCCGACATGGACCGCTCGGTCCAGCCTGGCGACGATTTCTACCGATACGCGAACGGGCATTGGCTGGCCACGGCGGTCATTCCAGGGGACCGCTCAGCGGTAAGTGTCTTTGCACAACTGACAGAACTCAGCGACCATCGCACGGCCGCCCTGATCGAAGACCTGGTGAAATCGGGTGCATCCACGCCAGTGGAGAAGAGAATCGCAGGCTTTTACCAGGCCTACATGAATGAGGTGGTGATTGAAGCAAAAGGCCTGAAGCCCCTGCAGCCGATATTCTCCGCAATTAACGACATTCACGACCAGCACGGATTGGCCCGTGCGCTTGGGGAACGCCTGCGAGCTGACGAAGACCCGCTCAACTACACCAACTATCACAGCCCGAATTTTCTGGCTCTGTGGTCGGCTCCGGGCTTCAATGATCCCGACCATTACACGGCATACCTGATGCAAGGGGGCATCGAGATGCCTGACCGCGAGTACTACTTGCAGGACAGTCCCAGCATGCGCGAGCTTCGTGAGAAATACCGCACCCACGTGATTTCCATGCTGAAGCTGGCGGGAATCTCCGAGCCTGAGTCGCGCGCGGGCCGCATCATCGCCCTCGAACATGCCATCGCCGAGAAGCACTGGACGCTTGCCGAAGACCAGGAGGTCCGCAAAGCGAACAATCGCTGGAATCGTTCCGAGTTCCCCACCAAGGCTCCGGGGCTTGATTGGGCCGAGTTCTTCCGCGCCGCCGGCCTCTCAACTCAGACCACGATCATGGTGTGGCAACCGAGTGCCATCATCGGCGAAGCTGCTCTGGCCGGTTCCACGCCGCTTGAGACCTGGAAAGATTGGCTTACCTATCACGCCATCGAAGATCACGCAGACGCGCTGCCCAAGGCCTTCGCCGAGAAGCATTTTGCTTTCTTTCAGAGCGAGATCTCCGGCGTCCAGGAGCAGAGCCCAAGGCAACAGCGAGCGATTGACGAGGTGAATTTCTTTCTCGGTGATGAGGTGGGCAAGCTCTACGCTGCGCGATATTTTCCGCCGGAATCAAAGGCCCGCCTGGAAACAATGGTGGCCAACATTGTGGCTGCATTTCACAAGCGTATCGACGCGCTCCCTTGGATGAGTGCCGCAACCAAGGCACAAGCACATACCAAACTCAGCGCCCTCTACGTTGGGATCGGGTATCCGGAAACATGGAAAGACTACTCGCATCTGGAGATCAAGGCCGACGACCTGTTTGGCAACGAATTACGCGCTGAATCGTTTGAGTATGTTCGGGCGATCGAGCGCCTTGGCAAGCCAGTCGATCGCCGCGAGTGGTGCATGACGCCCCAAACCGTCAATGCCGTCAATTTGCCGCTACAGAATGCTCTGAACTTTCCTGCTGCGATCCTTGAGCCGCCATTTTTCGACGCGCAGGCAGCGGAGGTCGTCAACTACGGAGCCATCGGCTCGATTATCGGCCATGAAGTGAGTCACACCTTCGATTCCCAGGGCAGCGCATTCGACGCCAAAGGCCAATTGCGCAATTGGTGGATGGCGGAAGATTTCCGTCACTTCGACGATGCTACCGCCAGCCTGGCCAAGCAATACGACCAATATCGTCCCTTTCCCGATCTCGCGCTCAACGGCAAGCAAACTTTGGCCGAGAACATCGCCGACCTCGGGGGGTTGGCGGCAGCCTACGATGCTTATCTCGCAACGCTAAAGGGTGCACCTCCTCCGGCCCACGGATTCTCGGGCCAACAGCAATTCTTCCTCGCGTACGCCCAGAGCCGGCGTTCGAAGATGCGGGATGGTGAACTGCGACGCCGGGTAATGACGGATGAGCACTCTCCAGCGGAATATCGCACCGACACCGTCCGCAACCTGGGCGCCTGGTACGAGGCATTCCAGGTGCGCGAGGGACAGAAGCTCTACTTGCCTCCTCGAGAGCGCGTAAAAATCTGGTAAGAACCTCGCCTTGCTAGGGCAGTGAGTTGATGTAGCACGGACCGTTCGTCGGTTGCGACGGAGGCGCGGGCGGCGTCAGATTCGGCTTGTTGGTGAAATCGAAGAACAATTGGCTGATGTCAGGCTGGGCAGCATCTCTCGCCGTGAGAGGCTTCACATTGAAGCGAATTTCGATCAGCCTCAAGATCGCGGTCGTGTCGATCGTGGTGTGATCAACGTAATGCGCCTTCGAGAAGGGCGAGATGACGATGTTCGGCAAGCGGAAACCCGTGTACACGAAATCACATGCTGGTCCGGTCGTGAGCGTACAGGTGTCGTTCGTCCCCAGCACCGGCGGGATTCCGTCTGGTGAGACCGTTGCCGCTGGCGGAACGTGGTCATAGAATCCGCCGCCTTCGTCAAACGAAAGAAAGAAAATCGAATCCTGCCAGGCGCTGCTGTTCATCAGCGCGTCGACAATCTTCTTGACGTAGGCAGCCCCTTTTTGAATCTGCACGCCACCGGGATGCTCATCTAAGCCGTTTTTCGAATCGCGGTCAATGAAAGCTACCTGCGGCAACGTTCCATTCTGCAAGTCCGTAAAGTAGTCGGACATAGGCACAATATTGGTCCCCAAATACTTTGCGTAGGTAGGAAACGTCTTTAGAGAACTGCCATTGGGATAGTCAGGCACATAGTTCTTCCACGTAATGCCTGCCGCCTGAAGCTCATCGAAAATGGTCGGGATATTAATCTGGGTGAGCGGCTTATTTACCACTCCGTGAGAAGTGCCGGCCATCACATACATCCGGTTCGCCGGTGTGTTCGTCAGCGCCGGAGAAAACCAGGCATCGGAAATCGCGAACTGCGTCGCCATGAAATAGTAGTAAGGCAGGTCGGTGTCATCGTAGTAGCCCATCACGCGATGGCCGTTGATGTCGACCCCACCGCTGTTCAGCGAATTCCCACCCGCGGCGTGAGCAAACCCATCCATCGCTGCCAACGCCGACGTCGGGTCGGTGTGGTTGCGCGCATTATGACTCTCGTTCCAGTAAGGACTGAGGTCCTCAACGCACATGGAGTTCATGTGAAAAGGAGTCAAAATGGTCACGTTGTCGCGGCCAATCTGCTGGGCGTTCGCAGGCGTGACGTTCACGTCTGGACTCAGGCCCTGAGCCGTGCGGTAGTTGTTCAGCTGCCCGAAGTACTCATCAAAACCCCGGTTCTCCTGCAGCATGAGGACGATGTGGTTCACATCATTCAAACTCCCCGGTGGCGGAGGGGGATTGTTGTTCGGGGGAGGCGCCGGAGGCTGATTCTGGGTCATCCCACCGCAACCCGCCAGCACCCCAGCCAGCATCAACGTAAGCACACTAGCAGCTTTATACATGCTGCCTGTTTCGATGAGAGCTGCTGCTGGCGCGTTGTCCCGCGAGTGGGCATCCCCCGCCAGGGGCGCCAGATTCCATGGAAGTCGTGTCCCACCGGAGTTGGGGCTAACCGGGACCTCCAACCCTGCCTGCAATCCAGGCCGCCGCCTCCCGCGTTCCCAATCTGCCGCCCGCATCCTGGGTTGTCTGCTTAGCCCGAACCGCCTCCAGCACCGCGGCTTCTATCCTTGCAGCATCAGCAGGAAGCCCGATGTGCCTTAGCATCATGGCGGCGGTAAGTACCGCGCCAACGGGATTTGCGACATTCTTTCCTGCGATCGGCGGGGCCGAGCCATGCACCGGCTCGAACATCGAAGTCCTTCCCGGATGGATATTGCCGCTCGCCGCCATGCCCAGGCCACCCTGTAGTCCCGCCCCCAGGTCGCTGATGATGTCGCCAAACATGTTGTTGGTGACGATCACATCGAACTGGCGGGGATCCCGAACCATCTGCGCACAGAGCGCGTCCACGTACATATGTTCAGCTTTGAGCTCGGGATATTCTCTCGCGACTAGCGCGAATACCCGCTGCCAGAGACTACCTGCATAGGTCATGGCATTGGACTTATCGCAGAGTAGCACTCGGCCTCGAGCGCTGCCTCCGATCCGCTTTTCCAATTTGCAGTATTCAAAGGCAAAACGGATGATGCGCTCGACGCCTTTGCGGGTATTGACATCCTCCTGCGTGGCCACCTCGTCGGCGGCACCCGGGTTCGTGATCCCTCCGCGATCGACATAAATTCCCTCCGTGTTTTCGCGGATGACCACGAAGTCGATGTCCTTGGATTCTCTGTCCTTCAACGGACACAGTGCTGAATCCAGCAGCCTGACGGGACGCACATTGGCATACAAATCCATCTGGAAGCGCATCCCCAGCAAGATTTCCTTTGCATGAATGTTTGTCACAACCCGAGGATCACCAAACGCCCCCACCAGGACCGCATCGAAGTCCCCCGCGAGCCTTGCGAAACCATCCGTTGGAACCGTAGTTCCGTCTAAAAGATAACGGTCAGCGCCCCAATCGAAGTATTCGAATTCCACTGGTGCCTGCGTGGCCTCAACGACCGTGATCGCGGCAGGAATCACCTCCTTGCCGATGCCATCACCGGGAATCGCTGCAATTTTTTTCTTGCTGCTCACGGGTGGAAAGGTACCACAGTGGCTCGAGGCTAGCGGTAGGGGAGTTGCTAGCCACTCTCCCCCAGCCGGCCAGCTGCTCGATGCGACCTGAACGCCTTGGCTATAATCAAACTGTCGGATGAGCGTGCTTACCCAACAAGAAACTCTAATCGGCGAGCGTGAAGAGCTTCGTTCCGAGCTTCACTCGCTCCGGTCCGGATGTGTCGCCTATAGGCTTGACCGCACCTTGGTTTCGCTCTCCGGCAAGGACCGCACCCGCTGGCTAAATGGCATGGTCAGCAATAACATACGAGACCTCCGCAGTGGCCATGGGGTGTACGCGTTTGTTCTGAACCCCCAAGGTAAGATTCAGGGCGATCTCTACGCCTTTCATCGCGGCGAAACGATAGTGGTGGAGCTGGATCGCGCCCAATCTAACCTTCTTCCGCAACTTCGGCGCTACATCATCATGGACAAGGTAGAGGTCGAGGAGTTGGGCGATCGCGTTGATGTTCTCGGAGCGGCTGGCCCCGGCGCCAACCGGGCGCTCGCGTCGCTCGGACTCACGCCGCCGTCCGTGGCGCTAGAGTTATTGGATACGACCTGGAACGGCATGGCTCTTACGGTGGTTCGCGGCGACAACCCTTGCGTCCCGAATTTTGAATTGTGGGTAGCGAAGGACCAGACAGACCGGGTTTGGCATGCGCTGCTGCAGGCAGGCGCCCGGGAGATCCATAACACCGCGCTCGAGACCTTCCGCGTTCTCTGTGGGATTCCAAGAGTCGGCGTCGACATAGGGGAACGTACGCTGCCGCAGGAGACCGCACAGGATCGCGCACTGAACTTCAACAAAGGATGCTACATCGGCCAGGAGATCGTAGAGCGCATCCGAGCCCGAGGCGCGGTGCACCGGGTGCTTACAGGACTGGAAGTAAACGGACCAATTCCGGTTCCCGGAGCTCCCATTCAGCTGGCGGGCAAAGACATCGGCTTGATTACGAGCGCGGCTACGGTCCCGGCAGGCGACGGCGTTCGCGTGATCGCACTCGGCTTCGTACGCAGAGAACATTTAGCGGACGGCGTAACCTTCGAGGTAGCCGGGGCGAAGGCAAGCCCAGTGTTGTTGCCGTTCTCGCAATTGCTGCAACAACTTTAGTTTGAGCCGTGAATGGCTCCCGAATTATGAACATGGCAGAAAAGAAAACGGAAAACTTCACAGTAACGGATCGCAGATTGTTCACCTCCGAAGGCGAACTGCGCACCGAAACACCCGAAGAGGAACCATCAACTCCTGCAGCGACGGCCACACCCGCGCAAGCAGAGCAACCTGCCCCACAGGCACCGTCCGCAGACGAGCAGAAGCAACAGGCCGAAGCCTATCAGAAATCCTCCCAGGACATGGACCGCCAAGTAGAACTGAGCGGTCATTCAGCCAAGGACCTGGAAGTCACGTTTGAACGATTCCTGGCCTCGCTGTACATGACTGGCATGCTCCAACTCGGCCTCATGCACGAGCAGGGTGGGCAGCCGCAATTGGATTTGATCGGTGCGCGCCAAACCATCGATACCATCAGCTTGCTCGCGGATAAAACGAAAGGCAATCTGACGCCTAAGGAACAGAATTTCCTGCAGAACGCCTTATACGAGCTCCGCATGGCGTACGTCGAAGTAACCAATGCAATCGCGCGAGGCCCGCAACCGGTTCCTCCGTCGAAATGAAGGCTACACTCACCGTGCTTGGAAGCGGGACGTCGATGGGCGTGCCTACCATCGGCTGCAGTTGCTCGGTGTGCCATTCGAGCGATCCGCACGACCGTCGCACCCGTCCATCCGTGCTGATTGAATACGACGGACACGCCATTCTTATCGATACGACACCGGACTTCCGGGAGCAGGCAATTCGGGAAAACATTTGTCACCTGGATGCCGTGCTCTACACCCACACCCACGCCGACCACCTCCTCGGTATCGATGACTTGCGTCCTCTCAGCTTCCGGCACAGGCCAAATCGCCTCCCCCTCTATGCGCATCCCGAGGCGGCAGATTTTATACGCAACATGTTCCGCTACATTTTCGCTGCCGACTACAAGTTCGGAGGGCTTCCCTTGGTGGAGATGAAGCCGCTCGAGGGACCGTTACAGCTATTTGGCGCAACCTTTATGCCCATCATCCTGATTCACGGAGAGGCTAAGATCTACGGATTTCGTTTTGGTTCAGCCGCATATCTGACCGATCACAGCGAGATTCCCGAAAAGTCCCTCACCCAATTGCAAGAGCTGGACGTCCTATTTCTTGACGCGCTTCGCTATAAGCCCCACCCCACTCATTCGACGGTTGAGAATTCATTGAAGGTTGTCGAGCGGCTCAAACCTCGCCGCGCCTTCTTCACGCACATTTGCCACGATCTGCCGCACCAGGCGACCAATGCTTCCCTGCCGGAAAACGTCCGGCTCTGCTATGACGGGATGAAACTGGAGTTCGAAATCTGATGCACGTCTTCCGACACCTAACCGAAATCCCGCCCGCCTTCGCCCCAACTCTGGTGAGTGTGGGCAACTTCGACGGCGTGCACCGCGCCCATCAGTGCGTATTGCAAGAGATCGTGACCCGCGCCGGGCGACGGGGGGCGAAGTCGGTGGCCGTCAGCTTCGAGCCTCACCCCATGCGCATTCTGCGCCCCGACTCCGGTCTGAGGCTGATCACACCTACAGAGGAGAAGTTGCGCCTGCTTCAGCAATCAGGAGTTGATGCTGTTCTCTTACTTCCATTTACCCGCGACCTATCGCTGATGAGCCCCCGCGAATTCGCGGAGCAGATCCTTCGCGACCGCCTTCACGCTCTCGAAGTCCACGAGGGCTACAACTTCCATTTTGGACACAAAGCAGCTGGCAACGTTGCCCTGCTCGCCGAGTTTGGCCGCGAACTTGGATTTGAAGTTGTTGCGTATCCCGAGATGCGGATCCGCGGCTCCTCCGTGTCCAGTACCCGCATTCGGGAGTTGATCTGTGCCGGTGATATGCACCGCGCCCGCGTTCTTCTCACCCGGCCCTTTAGCATAGTTTCTACTCCTGGCCGCGGTCGGGGATACGGTTCGAAATACACCGTTCCTACCATCAACCTTTCTCGCTATGAGGAACTGGTCCCCGGCGACGGCGTGTACATCACGAGGACTCGCGTTGCTGAGGAATGCTTCGATTCCGTCACCAACGTTGGCAACCGTCCCACTTTCGGGGCGGATTCCTATGCAATCGAGACTCACCTTTTGAATTTCCATCCCATCGAGCTAACCGCGCAAACTCCAATCGAGCTGTCATTCCTATCCCGTCTTCGGGATGAGATCAAGTTTCCTTCCGTCCAGGATCTCCGCAACCAAATCGCGCGCGATGTTAAGAAGGCGCACCGTTACTTTCACAAGCTAAGGCAGCAGGATACACACCGAGCAGGCGGCACTAAGGCCAGCGACTAGCCGGAAGGATGAAACTAGGCAACCACTCTCGCCTAGCTTGGAACCTCGCTCTGCGGTGGACTTTTGGAGGGCTTTCTCGGTCCGGTGAACTACACCCCGGCGGCAGCGGCCTCTACCGGCACTCCGCGTTGCTTGCGAAGCTCCGACTGGAATACTTCGGGCGGCAAATCGGTTTTCGTGCGGAACAATGAAAGCAACGGGTCGATTCGCTCATCCGGCAACTGCCAGAATGAATATGCGTCACTGGAGTTATCGATGGTGTCGGGTTTCACGTCGATGTCCGGTACGGCATCGGTGGTGCTAACGAGCGTGCGAATAAAGTCTTCCACGCGAGCCTTCTGCACTGAGGTGTTCTTCGTGAACTCCACTCCCATGCCGGTTCCCGGATGCATCAATCTCACGATGCCTTCCGTCTCGACCACCAGTTCTCCAACTTTCATGGCCAACTGCAAGCGCGTACGCACGGGGAACGGCGACTCGGTTTGGAGGTAACAGGCGCTCGGACTCAGGTCCGTCAGTTTGGAGCTAACCGGTATCTCTTCGGTATCGGGGCCTAACAATTGGCGTGCGACCCATTGCTTCAGCTGATCTTTCGTTTCCATGGCAACGTCGCAGAAACGGATGCCTAGTACCTTTCCACCTTCCCAAGCGACTTCCCCGTTGCATTCGACCCGAATTCCACCCCCCGGGAGGGCGAAGCGTACTTGAAACGAGGCTGGCAACCTACGGCCGCCGGTGCTCACGGCCATGCCGTTTTCGCCGAGATCGAGCGTGTTGGCGCGGACTGACGATGATTGGTGTTCTATATAGAATTCGACCGGAAGGTCGATAGGAATACGCGCATGGCGCCGCCGTTCGCGTTTCATCAAAGCCCGTACCGCCCGGAAACTGGACCGTGTTCGTTCGATTGAGATGGGTTTGAAGAGAACAAAATGCGCTCCCAAGCCGAAGGCCCGCTTCAGTTCTGCCTGACTGTCGCCGGTTGGAGCAGCGTCTAGGATCGCCACGGTTATGGCTCGGCGGTTTGCCGGAGCCGAACGTGTGCCGCTCAACACCTTCCCTGCAATCTCCGGAATGGAGCAATCTACGATGACCGCCTCGAACCGCTGCCGTGTGAGCTTCTGGGTAGCGCCGTCCGGGTCCGAGCAGTGTTCGACAGCAATTTCCATCTCGCTCAGAACACGCCGAAGCACGCGCACGACCTTGTCGTCGTCGCAGAGGAGTAA
Source organism: Terriglobales bacterium (assembly GCA_035606605.1). Lineage (GTDB taxonomy): Bacteria > Acidobacteriota > Terriglobia > Terriglobales > Acidobacteriaceae > Gp1-AA145. The sequence continues at coordinate 31,400 of DATNEX010000035.1, read as the reverse complement.
CGCCTGAAGACCAGCTTCCACTCGAACCTCTACCTTCCTCACAGGAATGTAGCAGTTGAACCTTTGCGATCAAATGCTTAGGCCCTCGCCAAGGTTACTCCGGTAACCGCTGGCCCTTTCCATCTTCCGGGTTTGCCGGAGAAGCGAAAAATCAAACCTGCTTATACTCAACTCCAATATCCTCAGCAACTTACTATCAAGTGTCCCACTGATCATTGACTTTGGATGCATCTGACGTACAATCCTTGTTCCGGCAGGCAGTCTTAAATCCCAGCGGCTTTTCTCTGTTTATCTGTGCGTAGTGCGAAAGGAGCGGAATCCTTCGCGTGGCCACCGGAATCTAAACTCATAAGAACCCAGGCACCGAGGCAAACATTCATGGCAAAACGACGCGGAAATCCAAACTGGGGGAAACCTGAGCCCATTGGGCCGATCGTTCCCACCGTCACCGAATTCGAGCAGGTCGTGAAGGAGTACAAGCTCACTCCGGACCAGTACCTGCGTTCAACCCGCCTGCGCGAGTGGGCGCGTCGCAACAAGAATTCCAAGTACATCCCGGAGCCGTTGCTCGAGGCCTGGGGATTCGAGATCGAGTCCACTCTCTAAATCGAGGGTCGTTGAGGACGAAGGCCGCCTGCGGGCGGCCTTTCTCATTGTCCTACCCACTGCTACAGGATGCTTTCCCTCTCCTTAGGGAATGTACCGTATCGAACACAGCGTTCAACCTGTTGAAAATACGGATGCCACCGAGTCAACAGTTTGCAACGATCTTAGGCCGTCGTGCGTCAGAGTGGTTTCCTGGCAGCGCTACTCGACATCTGCTGTTTGAGGACCTACCAGATGGCACAGACGTTTGAATACAGAATGCTTATTGTTGATGATGACGCAGTTTTCTGCGAAATAGCCGATCAACTCTTCAGCTCGCTTGGATATACGGTTCGGTGTGCCGACGACGGGTTTGAAGCGCTCGCCATGATGAAGGAGGCGCTTCCCGACGTCGTTATCTGCGACCTGAACATGCCCCGCATGTCAGGTTTCGAACTGCTGTCGATCGTAAGAAGACGGTTCCCTCACATTCCTGTCGTAGCCATGAGCGGCGAGTATCTCGGGACGGAGCTGCCCACCGGAGTTCTCGCTGATGCCTACCTCCAGAAAGGAGGCGAACATTCTCCCGAGATATTGGTGCGGAAGATTCGAGACCTAATCGAGAAATCTCCGCTTCGCGCCAACATCATCAAAACCCCTCGTGCGCCTGTGTGGATTCCTCTGAACGGCAAATCCTACTTTGTGCTGACTTGCCCGGAGTGCCTGCGCTCGTTTTCCCTGCCGGTACCGCGAGATGCCGAGGAGCCCGAGTGTGAGCGGAAAGTAGAGTGTGAATCCTGCGGCCATCAAATCCAGTACGTTCTGGATGCTGGGGTTATGCAGCAGGTCAAGCGGGCCGCAGAATGAGTTTTCTCATGGTCAACTTAGACAAATCCCGCAATGGAGCGCACGTGATCAGCTACGAGCGCCTGCGGCAGGGGACCTTTTACGCCGACTTCCGCCGCGACCAGCGTCTTTTCCCCGAGGTCTACCATTGCATCATTCAGAAGGAAGGCTCGACCGAAATTCTTGGATGGAGTCAATTCCGAACCCTCGATCGCGCAAAGTTGGCAGCTGAGCGCGAACTTCAGCGCTTGGTAGACGCCGAAACATTGAAAACGAAGGCCCCAGCATAATTGCCCCGCGTTCGAACTCCGCTGCGAGATTGAAAATGCATCGGATCCTCTGAAGATCCCCTTCCTATCAGTGCTCCCACCAAATGCAAACATCCAAAAATGAACCATCCCGGCTCATGTTTCCAGCAGTTTTCTGCATTCGTTTGTGATTCAAGTTGATGGCTGTTTCTCCCCCGTTGCCAAGAGCTCCCCCGTGCGATGCGCTTTCGCGTCTGCGCACGTTATAATCGCGGGTTCCAACCACTCTTCTGGGGACGAAATTGGCCTACAACGACCTTCGCGACTGGATGGCCGCGCTCGAGCGTGCCGGCGAACTCAAGCGCATCAAGACCGAAGTTGATCCGGTGCTTGAAATCGCCGAGATCACCGACCGTGTATCGAAGAGCCGCGACAAAAAAGGCGCCTATGGCGGCCCGGCATTGCTATTTGAAAATGCCAAGGGCAGCAGCGTTCCGGTCCTCATTAATCAGTTCGGCTCAGCGCGGCGCATGAAGATGGCGCTCGAAGTCGAGTCGCTCGACGAGGTTGCCGACCGCATCCGCCAGTTCATGGACGTGAAGTCCCCTCAGGGCTTTCTCGACAAAGTCAAAATGTTGCCCATGCTCGCGGAGATGGGCAAGTTTTTCCCAAAAACTGTTTCGACCGGGCCCTGCAAAGAAGTTATCCGTAAAGATCATTTCAACCTCAGCCACTTCCCTGTTCTGCAATGCTGGCCGAAGGACGCCGGCAAGTTCATCACCTTGCCTTGCGTCGTCACCCGCGATCCGAGAACCGGCAAGCGAAACGTGGGCATGTATCGCATGCAGGTGTACGACGAGCGCACTACCGGAATGCATTGGCAGAGGCAAAAGGTCGCAGCAGAGCACTATCGTGAACTCTTGCGACGGGCGAGTGTAGGAGAGGATCTCCCGGCTGGCCAAAATCAGGCTCGACTGGGCAGCCCCTCGAGTGTGGACATCATGGCGCGGACCTCCGGCGGATCACTGATTCCTGACCGCGAGCTCCCTAAAGGCAAGATGGACGTGGCGGTTGCGATCGGTACCGATCCCGCTCTTACGTTTTCCGCCATTGTCCCCGCGCCCCCTGACATCGAGGAATATCTCATCGCCGGGTTCCTGCGGCAAAAGCCAGTCGAACTTGTAAAATGCGAAACCGTCGATCTCGAAGTTCCCGCCACCTCAGAGATCGTGCTCGAAGGTCATGTCAACATAGACGAACTTCGCACCGAAGGTCCTTTCGGAGACCACACTGGCTTCTATTCCCTCGAAGACCTTTATCCTGTCTTTCATCTGACCTGCATCACGCATCGGAACAATCCGATCTACGCAACAACCATCGTCGGCAAGCCTCCCCAGGAGGACGCCTACATGGGCAAGGCCGTGGAACGCATTTTCTTGCCGCTCATGCGACTCACGATCCCTGAACTTATCGACATTAACCTTCCCATAGAAGGCGTCTTCCACAACCTGATGATCGTTTCCATTCGCAAGTCCTATCCTGGACAGGCGCGCAAAGTCATGAACGCCATCTGGTCGCTCGGCCAGGCGATGTTCACCAAGTGCATCGTAGTTGTGGACGAAGACGTGGACGTGCAGGACCTCGGCGCCGTGACTCTGCGGGTTACCAACAATATCGATCCCGAACGTGACATTCAGTTCACGTTCGGGCCCGTTGACTCTCTCGATCACGCATCACGCCTGCCCAACTACGGCTCAAAGATGGGCATTGATGCCACTCGCAAGTGGTCGAGCGAAGGCTTCGGGCGCCCTTGGCCGGATGAGATCACCATGGAGGCAAAAACCAAAGCGCTCATCGATAGCAAATGGCAAATGCTGGCGAAAGAGCTGGGCCTCTCATAGGACATCGCGCCAAGAGTCGCCGATTCGATTGATTGATCGTTCTCCATCCCTCGCGGGATCCGAGGCATTCCCTCTACGGGGCGGAGATGGACCAAATTTCGCGATCTTTGACTAGAATTTGACCGATCTGCCGCCAACCGGGCGGTCTGGCTGTTATCGTGGGTGCTACCCGTTCCGCCCGCCTGCGTGGCAAGGCCAGCGTTTCGGAGTGACACGGTTCCAAGTGAGGGCACATGAAACGGCGTTGCGTCATCACCGGCATGGGAGTAGTCAGTCCCAATGGGATTGGGACGGCGGCGTTCACCGACGCAGCCTTGGCTGGGCGGAGCGGCGTGCGCAGAATCTCTCGATTCGATTCGTCTGCGATTGAAGTTCAGATTGCGGGCGAAGTCTCGGATTTCGATGAGCTGGCATGGGTGGAAAAGAAGGAGCGCAAGCATGTTTCCAGGGTTTTACCCATTGCCCTTTGCGCTGCGTCAGAAGCACTTACCAGCGCGGGAGTGGATTCTGCTTCCCTGCCCGTCAACGAGCGCCGACGTTTTGGCGTGATCATCGGAACCGGCGGAGGCTCGCAGGAGTTTACCGAAGAGCAGTACCGACTTTACTTCCGCGGTCAGCTCAGCAAGATGAGCCTGTTCTGCGTTCCTACCGGCGTGATGGGATCCATTTCGAGCGATATCAACGTTCGGTTTGGGCTGCGAGGGCCAAGCCATGTCGTCACCACCGGCTGTACGTCGTCGACCGACGCGATGGCCTATTCTATGCGACAAATTGAGTCCGGGAGGCTGGACTGGGTTCTCAGCGGTGGCGCGGACGCGCCCATCTCCCTGGGAACGGTGCGCGGCTTCATTCTGATGAAAATTCTCACGGAAAAATGGAATGCCGCCCCGGAGAAGGGCTCGCGGCCTTTTTCCGTGGACCGCGACGGATTCGTTCTTGGGGAAGGTTCTTGGATGTTTGTGCTGGAAGAATACGAACATGCGAAAGCGCGCGGCGCCAGAATTCTTGCCGAGGTCGCGGGATATGGATCAACATGCGAAGCCTACCACCGCGTGCGCTTGATGGAGTGCGGCGAGGAACCGGCGCGGGCCATTCAAGTGGCTCTGAAGCAGGCAGGGGTAAGCTCGGAGAACGTCGATTACGTGAATTTGCACGGAACATCCACCCAGCTCAATGACCGCATTGAGACCCGAGCCCTCAAGCTAGCGCTCGGAGAAGAGCGCGCCCGGCAGGTACCCATGTCCGCTTTGAAGTCTCAAATTGGACACCCTCAGGGAGCCTGCGGGGCGGCTGGGGTTGCCGCTACCCTGGTTGCCATGCAAACGGGTCAAATCCCGCCCACCCTGAATCTCCACCATCCTGACCCGGAATGCGACTTGGACTACGTTCCCGACACAGGAAGAAAGAAGGCGATTGAGCACGCGGTGTGCAACTGTATCGCCTTCGGATCTAAAAACTCAGCTCTGGTGCTGCGAAGAATGTAGAAGTTCCCATGGGTTCCCAGACAGATGCCTGGTAACCTCAGTAACTGGTTACCCTTTAGAAAGGGCTCTCCCTTCGGCACATACCGCTTACACTAACAATCGCGATCTGCCCGCTATTTCACCGGATCCAGCAGGTTTCTCCCGATGCTTTTGCGACATGATGAAATCCTGGGATTGTTTCCGCGATTGAATTTTGGGCCAGATTCAGCGCCCACGATCTGGCTCTTACTACTTGAACTTGGATTTTGGCTCCTGGTGGTGGGATTCGCCGGGGCCCTGCTGTGGTCCCGTCCGGCATGGGTTGAGGGTTTCGAAGGCAAGCTCCGGAAAATAGCCCAGCGCGAACGGCTTTGGCTCGCCGTGTTTCCCTTGTCCGTGGTTTTGATTCGGAGCGCTCTACTTCCCTGGGTTCCTGTTCCGACCCCGACGGTGATCGACGAGTTCAGTTATCTGCTGGCTTCGGACACATTTAGCCATGGCAGATTGACAAATCCTGCAAGCCCCATGGGGGAGCATTTCGAATCTTTCCACATCAATGTGAAGCCCACCTATCAATCCATGTACCCTCCTGCCCAAGGGTTTTCGCTCGCGATGGCGCAAAAAACGACGGGCATCCCGTGGATCGGAGTCGTGCTCAGCGTTGCCATCATGTGTGGAGTCATTTACTGGATGTTGCTCGGCTGGTTGCCGCCGCATTGGGCATGGCTGGGAGGCGCATTCGCTGTCATTCGCTTCGGCACGTTCTCTTATTGGATCAACTCCTATTGGGGTGGCAGTGTCGCGGCCATAGGTGGTGCAATCCTGCTGGGGGCGCTGCCGCGATTGCGGGATGAATTTAGGATGCGGACGGCGCTCCTGTTTGGAAGCGGCCTGCTGGTTTTGGCATTCAGCCGCCCCCTAGAGGGACTCGCAATCAGTGTCGCACCGGTCTTGGTTGCGCTCTTCTATCTCTGGAAAAGCACCGGTACCTGGAGTCAGAAGCTGCGGAAATTGGCGCCAACCATCGCCCTCCTAATGGTTGGCTTCGGTTTCATGCTCTATTACAACTGGCGTGGCACCGGCCATGCCCTAGTGATGCCGTATGCCGTGAATATGAAGGCCTACCACATTAGTAATCCTTTTCTATTTCAGAAACCCAACCCGGTTCCGGAGTATCACCACGAAGTCATGCGGGCCTATTACGTGATGCATGAATACACCGACGTCGTAAGGCTGCGATTCCAAAGCCCGGCATACCTCGAGAAATACAAAGCCGCCGCCTTCTATGCGTTCTTCTTGTGGCCTCTGATGTTATTGATTGCGCCAGCCCTGTACTCGATTTGGCAAAGTGAGCTGCGTGTCGTCCTGGTGTCGCTGCTGCTCTTGGGGTTAGATTTGTTCGCGCAAATCTGGCCTCCGCACCCGCACTATGCCGCGCCCGCAGCGGGCGCGTTCATTCTGATCGCTTTGTACAGCTTGCGGCATTTCCGGCGCTCCCATGGCCGTTTCGGTATATGCCTGTCGCGCGCCGTGGTGGGATTGATGGCAATCCTCATGCTTTCCCCTGTCCTAGAGTGCATCCGCGACCCCTTTGTGCTAAATCCGGTATTTGTAAACGAAAACATTCGCGAGCCGGGCGAGCCTTTGGTGGTGAACTATTCGATGATCAAGCCCCCACTACAGATCGAACGAGCGCGGCTTGAGACAGAACTCGAACAACGACCGGGGAAACACCTCGTGATTGTTCACCATCCTTATCATGACGTGCCCAGCGTGGATTGGATCTACAACAAAGCTGACCTCGCGAGCGCGAAAGTGATCTGGGCACGTGACATGGGGTATCTCAAGAACCGGGAGCTGTTGGGCTACTATCCGGATCGGCAGGTATGGTTTGTAGATCGTTCCCAAGCAGAGCTGATACCTTATGAACAGGCAATGCTTCCGTGGAGACTGGCGTTAAGCAGTCCTTCATTCGGGCCCGCAAGAGATCAGGTCGTTTCTGCCAAATCAGACAAGACGAAATGGAGCAGCCCTAGGTCACAATTGGCAGCAAATTCCCTGAAGAACCCGACTCTTCGTTGAAACGTGTATGAACCAGTCTAAGACCGCCATCATCATTGGTGCGGGTCCAGCAGGCCTGACTGCGGCCTACGAATTGCTCACGCGCACCGACATAAAGCCGATCGTCATTGAAATGAGCGATCACCTTGGGGGTATTTCCCGAACCTTCAATTACAAGGGAAATCGCATCGACATCGGAGGCCATCGCTTCTTCTCAAAGAGTGACCGCGTAATGGACTGGTGGGCCAAGCACTTGAAGTTCGAAGAGAGCCCTAAGACCAACTTGCGTATCAGCTATCAAGGGAAATCACGCGATGTGGCGCTGGGCGGGCAGACCATTCCAGCGGGCGACGAGCGAGTCATGCTCGTACGGGAACGCAAGTCGCGGATTTATTTTCTTCGAAAGTTTTTTGATTATCCGATTTCGCTTACTGGAGACACGCTGAGAAAGCTCGGCTTTTTCCGAACGGCCGCGATCGGCCTCAGCTACATCAGACGCGCCCTGTTCCCGTTGAAAGAACAGAAGAACCTCGAACAGTTTTTTATCAACCGCTTCGGCGAAAAGCTCTATCGTACGTTCTTCAAATCCTACACCGAGAAGGTCTGGGGCGTGCCGTGCTCCGAGATCGATGCCGAATGGGGTGCACAGCGAATCAAAGAACTTTCAGTGTGGAAGACAATCAAGCATTTCCTCACCAAGCAGTTTCGCAAGAAGTCCGCCGATGTCGCCCAGAAGCAGACCGAGACTTCGTTGATCGAGAAATTTCTCTATCCGAAGTACGGACCAGGTCAAATGTGGGAAGAGGTAGCCCGTAAAGTGCGGGAAATGGGTGGCACCATTCTGATGGAGCAGTCGGTCGAGCAAATTCATGCATCGGGCAAAAGGGCGGTCGCGGTCTCCGCGAAAGATAAGGCTGGCAAGCTAGAGAGATACGACGCAGATTATGTTTTTTCGACCATGCCCGTGCAGCAGCTGATTCGCTCGCTACAAACCGCAGTGCCCGAGAATGTTCGCGAGGTGAGTGAAGGACTGATGTATCGAGACTTCATCACGGTCGGCGTTTTGCTAAGCGATTTGAAAATCAAGGAAGAGACAGCCAATGGCAAGAAGCTGGTGCGGGACAACTGGATCTACATTCAAGAGCCGGACGTCTGTGCCGGACGGTTGCAGATATTCAACAACTGGAGTCCGTGGATGGTGAGCGACCCCGAGAAGGCCTGGGTGGGGGTTGAGTACTTCTGTAACGAGGGGGACACGTTGTGGACCCGAAGCGAAGAATCGATGAAAGCGCTGGCGATCGAGGAACTGGCGAAGATTGAAATCATCGAAGAGCAGGCGGTGCTCGACGCCGTAGTCTTGAAAATGCCAAAGGCGTACCCAGCGTACTTCGGTACATACTCGCGATTCGGCGAAATCCGAGACTTCATCGACAGCTTCGAAAACCTCTACCTGGTAGGGCGTAATGGGATGCATCGCTACAACAACCAGGACCACTCGATGCTCACGGCCATGACCGCGGTGGACAACATCCTCGCGGGCCGAGCGGACAAATCGAACCTTTGGGAACTAAATACGGAGATGGAGTACCACGAAGAGCGCTCGACTGAGGAGAAGGCAAAGACCGCGACGAATGGCTCCTAGCGGCAGTCTTAGTCCGAGATACTCAGGTTGCAAGAGTGTTCCATACACGCGTTCCCATATTGCTTCCCGCGAGTCTCACGGATGTACAAAACTGACACAAACTGTCATTCGATCATGACAAAATGCGACAAAGTGGCGGCTGACAAGACAAGATTCGAACACCCTCCCCGGCTGCAAGTTGCTGAAAATACGTATCAAGATCGCGGTAAAAGCACACACTTTCGTAATTATGAACAACGGCAAGGGAAGTGCGAAGATCATGGGCAAGTCGGGGTCGCTGAGACCGAGATCGACAACAGAGCTTAACGGTTCAAAACCGAGAAGAGGACAAAATAACAGAATGCGTAAACAAAAGGGTTTTTCATTGATTGAGTTGCTGATCGTGGTCGCGATCATCCTGATCATCGCCGCGATCGCTATTCCGAACCTGTTGCGCGCCCGCATCGCGGCAAACGAGTCGTCCGCCGCCGCTTCGGTTCGCACGATTTCAACTGCTGAATTGACGTATCAGACTTCGTATCCATCGGTCGGATATGCGGCCGCGCTGAGTGGCCTGGGTCCGGCGACGGTTGCCTGCACCGGCGGTCCTACCTCCGCGAACGCTTGCATCATCGACTATGTTTTGGCGCAAGCCGCGTCGGGCGGAACCCCGAAGAGCGGGTACTTCTTTGATGCGGTTGGCAGCGCGTCCAGCGGTACTGCGAACGATCAGTACTACGTAGACGCGTATCCTTCCAGCGTCAATAACACTGGCGTGAAGGAATTCTGCGCCGTGCAGGACAACGTGGTCCGTTTCCAGACCCCGTCCACGCACAGCTTCACCTCGGTTGCCGCTTGCCAGGCAGCGACACCGATCGGCAACTAGTTCTTGCAGTTTGGCAAAGTACCTGGGGGAGGGTACAAAGCCAGGAGCATCGGACGAAAGTCCGATGCTCTTTTTATTTGTACCCATCGCGGCAGTGTCGGTTCCGAGTTCGGCTGTGTAACGCCACCCTTGGCCGAAAGTAACTGGCCGCATGTGCACGCCGGCCACATAAGTGCAGTGATTTACGGTGAGGAAAGAAAATGCGCCAAACTGGCTTTTCACTGATCGAACTGCTGATCGTAGTCGCTATCATTCTGGTAATCGCGGCGGTTGCGGTACCCAGCCTTGTGAAAGCTCGCATCGCTGCCAATGAGGCCTCTGCGGTTGCATCGGTTCGACAAATCAAGACCGCTGAGGTTCTTTACAACAGCGCGTACCCAACGATTGGGTACGCCGTACAACTTGCGGACTTGGGCGGGGCTCAACCTTGTGTCGCGTCTAGCGCCACGGCGTGCCTCGTTCCCGATCCATTGTCGACCGCTGGACCGGGCACGCAGGGAAAAAGCGGCTATGTTTTCAGCGCGGTTGGAGGTGTGAGCAGCGGCGGAACCACAAATGACATCTTCGTGGTCGGGGCTGCACCGATCAATCCAGGGAGCACGGGCTCCAACCTGTTTTGTACGACGAACGACAACGCCATGCGTTATGCGCCTGGGCCAAGCAGCACTCCCACCACCTCCACCACCGCATGCATGACCTATAGCCCGATATAAACGAAACCTAGTTGCAACACGGGATTTGCTTCCCGCGGGTCCAGGACTTCCGCGGAGCTCAAGCGCGAATAAACGTTAGTAACTCCCTCAGACAATTGATCTCGCGTTCGCTTGGATATAATTTTCTTGTGCGCGCAATCGAAATTGTTGGGTTGGAAAAGGTCTACCAAGTGGGCTTCTGGCGCAAGCGACCGAAGCGCGCTCTCAACGCTCTCCATCTGGCTGTAGAGCAAGGCGAGATCTTCGGCTTTCTTGGCCCAAACGGCGCCGGCAAGACCACCACTCTGAAGATGCTGATGGGTCTGGTGTTTCCTACCGGCGGAAGCGCCCGCATTCTGGACATGGAGATGGATGATCCGCGCATGAAGGCGCAGATTGGATTCCTTCCCGAACAGCCATACTTCTACGACTACCTCACTGCGCGCGAACTACTTCGATATTACGGCCATCTTTCCGGAGTCGAGCCGAAGCATCTTACGGCGCGTGTCGATACCGTGTTGAACCAGGTCGGATTGAACGACAGCCGAGACGTGCAGCTGCGAAAATTCTCCAAGGGGATGCTGCAGCGGGCGGGAATCGCGCAGGCCATCTTGCATGACCCAAAAGTTGTCTTCCTGGATGAGCCCATGTCGGGTCTGGATCCTATGGGTCGCCGCGAGGTGCGAAACCTGATTGAGCAGCTGAAGCACGACGGCAAAACGGTTTTCTTTTCCACCCATATCTTGTCGGACGCGGAAGCACTGTGCGATCGTGTGGCAATTCTGAACCAGGGAACTCTCCGCGGCGTGGGCGCGGTAGAGGAACTCACCGCCGGTATTCGCGGCCAAAGCGAATTCGTCTGGTCGGGCACGACGATTTCACCTGGGTTGACGCAATTGGGCGCTGATTGCCACGTCGCTGGGGATACGGTCCGCGCCGTTGTTCCTTCAGATCGTATGGACGCGGCTCTGGACGTGATCAAGCGCGAGCGGCTGCGATTAATTTCCGTTACACCGGTGCGCACCTCGCTTGAGGACTACTTCCTCGCGCAACTCACGCCCGTCCCCGAGGAAGCGAAGGTCGCCGCCAACGGGAATGGTGGGTAAAGCACCATGGCATCACGAATCTTCCACATCGCCGCCAACACCTTTCGCGAAGCCGTTCGCGATCGCGTGCTTTACAACCTGATTGCATTTGCGCTGCTCTTAACCGGCGCAGCAATTTTCGTCGGACAGATTTCAATCGAGATCGAGAGGCTGGTGGTAATTAACTTAGGTCTCACCGCAGTATCCCTTTTTGGAGTCGTCATCGCGATCTTCATCGGCATCGGGTTGGTTTCGAAAGAAATTGAGAAGCGTACCCTTTACACCGTGCTTTCCCGTCCGGTTGCGCGCTGGGAATTTATCGCCGGCAAATTCTTCGGGCTTTCCGGAACCTTGGTCGTGAATACTCTGTGCATGGCCCTGGGTGTGTTTGCAGCCTTGCTCTATGTCTCGCGAAATCTAAACGGCGCGGATGCTTGGGTGCTGGTTGCAATCTACTTCATCGTGCTGCAGTTTGTGATCGTCACTGCGCTGGCGTTGTTGTTCTCCTCGTTTTCATCGCCTCTGCTCTCGGCAGTGTTCACATTTTGCCTGTTCGTCAGCGGAACCTTTGCCGAGGATCTCCGTGGCTTCGCGCAATTGACGCACGGTTTCACGCGGTGGCTTGCGACAGGGGCCATCTATGCGATTCCCAACTTCTCTGCCCTCAACGTGATTTCGCAAGTAGCACACGGTGAGCCCCTTAGCGGACAGCTCATTTTCTGGAATAGCGCGTACGCGTTGGTTTACAGCCTGGCAGTTCTCAGTTTGGCAATCCTCATCTTCGAGCGCAGGAACCTGAAATGAGGCGGCGCCGGACGACCGCTTTCGCAACCCTCCTGTTTGTGGTTTCTGCCATGGGATCGGGCTTGCTGCTACACACCGTAGATCGGCTTCGCACCCGCGCGACCCTCAACCAGGTCCTTTATATTTCGTCGCCCAAGCTCCTGAAAGCGCTTAGCCTCGGTTATCACGGTTTGCTGGCGGACGTCTACTGGACACGCGTGGTGCAGTACTACGGCGAACAACGTCATACCCGAAGCAGCGATTTCTCTCTGCTGTGGCCGTTGCTCAACCTAACGACTCAACTCGATCCCCACCTGATCCCGGCATACCAATTTGGCGGAACGTTTCTCGCCAGTCGCCCGCCGTACGGAGCCGGTCTTCCCCAACGCGCCATCGAACTGGTGGAATCCGGGATTCGCAACAATCCTGATGACTGGCATCTCTATTACAATCTCGGATTCATCTACTACGATCTCAAAGACTTCAGGGCCGCAGCGGATGCCTTTGATCGGGGTTCACGCGTGCCCAATGCGCATCCATTTCTGAAGATCATGGCGGCTCAGTGCGCACAGCATGGCGGCGAACTCAGAACCGCGCAGATGTTGTGGAGCGCGGTGTATGAAACCACCAAAGATAAATATATTCGCGAAAACGCAGAAGGCCATCTCCGCGCCCTGAAGGCCGACTTCGAAGCGCAAGAACTCGAGAAAATCGTGGCCGCTTTCCATCAGCAGACTGGACGTTATCCCTCAAGCTTCGCCGAGCTCGCCCGCGCTCGCATATTGCCGGGGATTCCAATCGATCCCCTGGGCAACCAATTTCAGCTTGACCGCGAAGGTCACGTCTTTGTCGGGGACCCCGACAACTTTCCTTTTATCGAAAGAGCCTTGCCTTCCGGGTACCTACCGAAACCCGCCCCAGGCAGCGCGCGGCCTAGGGGCTAGCTTCGCGTAATATCGAATCTCTGTGAGCGCACCCGGACCAACCGCCTTCTCGGCGCTGCGAAGCTGGTGGGGACAAAACCGCGTTCGCGCCGGGTTTATACCCGCGGCCCGTACGCTGGCGCTGATAGCCTGGGAATTCCTGCGAGAGTCGATGCCCGATCGCGCGCGAGAGCGCTTCGGCGATATGGACTATGACTGGGAGCACCGTGTCGATACGACCAGCGCCAACGTCTCATGGCGAGCACGATGGATTGGGCTCCTCAATTCGTCGTATCAGCCGATCGAGGCCCCTTTGTTCCAAGAAATGCTAGGAGCGCTCTCTATCGACTACCGCCAATTCACCTTCATCGACATCGGCTCCGGCAAAGGACGCCCGCTCCTTATGGCGTCCGAGTACCCCTTCGGTAAGATCATCGGAGTTGAGTTGCTCCCTGAATTGAATGCCATCGCGCAGGAAAATATCCGCAAGTTTCCCGAGGAACGCAAACGCTGTAAGCAGATGGAAGCAGTTCTCGGAGATGCCACCCAGTTCAGATTCCCGCTCGAACCCCTGGTGGTGTTTATGTTTCATCCCTTGCTGGACACGGCGTTCGAAAAGGTGATGACAAACCTCCAAGCGTCTTTTCTTACCCATCGACGGCCGGTGTGGCTGGTTTATGCAAATCCTTTGTATGAAAGCCTCGTCCTCGAGACCGGCCGTTTCAGGAAGGTGCTGGGGACCCTGCACTACTCAATCTTCGCTGCCCAGGAAGGCCAAAGGTAAGCGCCGGTGCGGTGAGGTGCAACAGAGCATCTAACTGAACAGCGAAATATTTCAGTTCCGATATATTCCTATAGGGTGAAGATCCGCCGGGCAATTTCGGGTTCCCTTGTCGCTTTGGCGTGGGCGATGGCGACCGCCATGCAAGCTGGCGCGTTACCGAGCGTACACGTGGTTGCCGAGGCCGTCGACCAGCACTACAACCGGCTGCGTTCGCTTGAAGCCGAATTTACCGAGATTTACCAGGGGGGTGGTCTTCAGCGGGTGGAATCCGGGATCTTGCGGCTGAAAAAACCCGGCAAGATGCGCTGGGACTATCGTTCTCCAGAAGAGAAGCTGTTTGTGAGCAACGGAACGGAGGCATGGTTGTACCTGCCCCAGGAAAAACAAGCCCGGAGATCCTCCCTCAAGAAGCTTGAGGACCTTCGTTCGCCACTTGCATTCCTCCTTGGCAAAACTAAGCTGGAGAAGGAATTACAGAACCTGTCGTTTGCGCCCGACGTACAAGTATGGCAGCCGGGAAGTTCCATGCTGCGCGGCGTACCTCGGGGCATGGAGGATCGAGTCGAGCAGATTCTGATCGAAGTCAGCCCCGATTACCGGATCCTGCGGATCCTCATCTACGGCACCGACGAGTCCATCACCGAATATCGGTTCAGCAGTCAGAAGGAGAATGTCGAGCTTGCCGACAAGCAATTTCGATTCACTCCGCCACCCGGGAGTGAGACAGTGAATGAGGCCTCAGACGAGCACCCCTGAGGAACTGGGGCTGCGGGGGTGGGAAGTTACCGGAGTGCACCCAGGTGCTAAGTAGTGGCAAAGACGACACTTTTCAGTGCTAGACTCAGGGTAAGGCCCCGGGGCATGCGATCAAAGTAGATGGCTGAATTCCTAGTCAAAGTCGCCGACGAACGCGGAAACCTCCAGCAGCAGGTGGAAACCGGCTACTCTGAAGCCGAAGTCCGCGAGCGCTTCACCCAGCAAGGCTTCCTGGTTTACTGGGTGAAGCCCAAGACGCTTTTGAGCGGCGGGCGCGGTGGAAGGAAGGTACGGCAGACCACGTTCCTCATCTTCAACCAGCAGTTCTTGACGCTGCTTAAGGCGGGCTTGCCAATCTTGGCGTCGCTTGATCTACTCATTAAACGCCAAAAAGATAACTACTTTCGCTCCCTGCTACAAAACGTCCGTGAAAGGGTAAAGGGCGGGGAACTGCTTTCCGAAGCTTTCTCCGCGCAAAATGTTTTCCCAAAAATTTACACAACCACGTTAATGGCAGGGGAAAAGAGTGGGAACATGGATGAGGTGCTCACTCGGTACATCAATTTCCAGCGGCTCGCGCTGAGCTTTAAAAAAAAGCTGCTCGTTTCACTGGTATATCCGACGATTCTGGTGTCGGTAGTTGTCATCATGTTCATTTTTTTGGTCACCTACGTGGTACCGCAATTCGCCAAGCTCTACCAGGATTTGAACGCGGAGCTTCCGGCTATTACGGTGCTCATGTTGAATATCGGAACCCACGCTCAGCGCTACGCTCCGATAGGAATCCTGGTTTTGGCGGGGTTGGTGGTCCTTTTGTGGCGCTGGAAAGCTACCGATAGCGGCCGAGCGTTGATTGACCGGATTTTCCTGGGGATTCCGCTGGTTGGCGATATCCTCATTAAGCACCAGGTGGCAACTTTTTCGCGGATGCTCTCCACGCTGCTCGCCGGCGGAATGCCGCTGGTTCCGTGCCTTGAAACAGCGGGGGCTTCGATGAGTAGCACCAAGGTGGTGAACGGGATTCGCGACGCGGCCGTCAGAGTTCGGGAGGGACAACCCCTGGCGAAAAGCCTGGAACAACAGAAGATGTTCCCGGATCTCTCGGTGGAGATGATCGAAGTGGGTGAATCGACAGGCGCTTTGCCGAGCATGTTGAACTCCGTGGCGGAGTTCTACGAGGAAGACGTGCAAACTGCCCTGGGCGCTGCCATGGCGTTGATCGAGCCTGCGATTTTGATGGTCATGGCGGTATTTGTCGGCGGGATCTTGATTTCCCTATATTTGCCGATATTCAGTCTAGGGTCGAATATTCATTAAGGATTGGCGGTTGGGGAGATGGCTGGCATCGTAGAAAAGAAATCGACGGCGTTAAATGGCGGTAACGGGGCGGGTGCTCCCATGGCCTCGACCGACGAAGTGGTTCGTGCTCAGGATGTCGCACGCCGCTACCGTTGCGAGTACGTCGATTTGCGTGATTTTCAGCTGCACCACGATCTGTTTTCCAAGATCGATCCCCGGCTGATGTTCCGCTACAACTTCGTTCCGCTTGAAGAAACGCGTGACGGTAAGCTGGCCATCGCCATCGCCGATCCGAGCCAGCTGATGATGATCGATGAAATCGGCTTGCTCCTGAATAAGCGCATCGTCACCAAGGTTGCCACCCTTGGTCAGATCACAGAAATCCTCAAGAAAACCGAGCAGTCCAAGCGCGTCCTGGAAGACGCCAGTGAAGTCTTCACCCTCAATGTGGTGCACGAGGAAGAAGGCACGGACGAGAGCATTTCGATCGACAAGTTGACCGCGCAGGGCGACATGAGCCCGATCATCCGGCTGGTGGATACGACCATTTTCACCGCCCTGCAACGGCGTGCCAGTGACATTCACATCGAAACCCGGGACGATTCGGTTGTGATCAAGTTCCGTATCGATGGCGTGTTGACCCAGGCCATGAACCCAATCGCGAAGGAGCACCACTCCACCATCATTTCTAGAATCAAAGTGATGAGCGAGCTCGATATTTCTGAACGCCGGGTCCCGCAGGACGGACGCTTCCGCGTGAAATACGGCCAGCCGGAACGGCCCATTGATTTCCGCGTCTCCATCATGCCTTCGATCCACGGCGAAGACGCCGTGCTCCGCGTGCTCGACAAAGAGTCGATGAGCGAGAAATTCAAGTCGCTCACCCTCGACGTGGTTGGGTTCGACGAAGAGGACCTCCGTAAATTCCGCCGCTATATCAATGAGCCCTATGGCATGGTGCTGGTCACGGGTCCAACCGGAAGCGGCAAAACGACAACTCTGTACGCCGCCGTGAATGAGATCAAGACCGACGAAGACAAAATCATCACCATTGAGGATCCGGTCGAATACCAGATTCGCGGCATTACGCAGATTCCTGTAAACGAGAAAAAAGGGCTGACCTTCGCTCGTGGTTTGCGCTCAATTCTGCGCCATGATCCCGACAAAATCATGGTGGGCGAGATCCGCGATACCGAGACCGCCCAGATCGCAATCCAGTCGGCCCTGACCGGCCACCTGGTGTTCACCACCGTCCACGCCAACAACGTGGTCGACGTGCTCGGCCGCTTCCTGAACATGGGAGTTGAGCCTTACAACTTTGTGTCTGCTCTGAACTGCATTTTGGCGCAACGCCTAGTAAGGCTGATCTGCAACTCCTGCCGTACCGTCGTCCATTATCCGCCGGACGTGCTTGAAGCCAGCGGCCTCGATCCGGAGCAGTGGTCGAAAGTGCCGTTCTACGAAGGGCAGGGCTGCATCGAGTGCGCGGGCACCGGGTTCCGAGGGCGTAGCGCGATTCACGAATTGCTCGACCTCAGCGATCGCATCCGCGAGATGATTCTGGCCAAGAAGCCAACCTCGGAAATCCGTCGCGCGGCTCGGGAAGAGGGCATGCGGTTCCTGCGCGAGTCCGCCTTGGACAAAGTAAGGTTGGGGCTTACGACCTTAAAGGAAATCAATAAGGTCACGTTCATTGAGACCATGAGGTAGAGAAGCTGCCGGTGGAAAACCACCCCAATGGTCGGTATCCAACCTGACGTACCCGACTGAGTACAGGCACCTGGTTTCTAGCACCCTTAGTTTGGTTTAATAGTTGCATAACGCGATGAGTTCCAATTTTCAATCAGGCAAGCCGAAGGTCGCCTGCGAAATTGCGGCCGATCGCGTCATTGCCGCGCGAGCTTCGGATTCGCGCCAAGTGCTCGATCTATGTTCCACCAGCGAACTGGCCCCGGGGTGTGTAGTCCCCGACCTGACCGAAGGAAACTTGCGCCAGCGCGACGCCGTGGTCAGCGCACTCCAAGAGGTGCTGGGAAACGTCGGATCCCGCTCTCGCGACGTGACCGCGATTCTTCCCGACGCAGCCGTCCGAGTAGTTCTCCTCGATTTTGAGGCCCTGCCCCTGAAGCGAGAAGAAGCCGAAGGTGTGGTCCGTTTCCGCTTGCGCAAATCCCTTCCCTTTGACGTGGATAAGGCCAAAGTCTCCTATCAGGCCCAATCCGTAAACGGCACGGTTAGGGTCGTCGCCGCAGTGGCGCTCAACAGCGTGATCGAGGAGTACGAAGCAGTGTTTCGCGAGGCCGGATTCAATCCTGGGATAGTTCTGCCGTCGATGCTGGCAGCACTGCTGGCCGCTCCCGCAGACCGCGGAACACTGGTCGTCAAAGTCGATGCCCGCACCACCAGCATTGCCGTGCTCGATCAGGAACAACTATTGCTGTTCCGTACCTTGGAGAATGCGCGCGGCGGGGCAATTAGCGGCGAGCAACTCGCCGAAGACGTGTATCCCTCGGTGGTGTTCTTCCAGGATACGTACAATACAAACATCGAGCAGATTTTTGTCTCCGGCATCTCCGATGTTTCGTCGGTGACCGCGTCGCTACAGTCGCAGACCGGAGCGGAGGTGAAGGAGCTGGTGAAAGCCTCCCAGCTCGGCCTGGGAGGGGGATCGATTCCAAAATGGAGGATGGCAGGCGTTGTCGGCGCCCTGCTGAGCACAAATTAATCCATGCGGATCGACATCAATCTTGCGACCCGACCCTACGAGGACACCCGGCAATTTTGGACCTATTGGGGCACGGGCTTGGCTCTTCTTGCCGTGGCCACTGCCCTGCTCTTGTTCATGACCGTCACCGGATTCATGCGGGCTCGCGGCGATCGCACTCAGATTTCGAAGCTCGAGGAGCAGATTGCCGCCTACGACCACGAGAAGGCTCAAGCCGAGGCGCTGCTGAACCAGCCACAAAACCGGGAATTGCGCGACCAGTCGCGTTTCTTGAACGAGCTATTTGAACGCAAAGCATTCTCCTGGACACGCGTGTTCGAGGACCTGGAACAGGTAATGCCGGCGCATCTACGAGTGGTTTCCATTCACCCCAATATCTCGCCTGACAACAGCGTCACGCTCAAGTTGGTCGTCGGTGGGGACTCGCAGATGCAGGCCCTCGATCTGGTTCGGAAGATGGAGGATTCACAGCACTTCAAACAGACCCGGATTATCTCAGAAGGCGAATCTGTCGATAATATCGGCAGCGGAGACCGCGTGCGATTTGAAATCGAAGCCGCGTATACCCCCTTTTCTCAGGCCCAACCGGTGAGTGGGGGTATGCACTGATGCCAGACATAAAGCAAGCCCGCACCCGACTTTATGTTGCGGTTGGCGCTCTCCTGATGATCAATGTCATTGCCGTGGTCATGCTGGTAACGCCGGTTGCAGGAAGGGAAAGTTTGCGGCAGCAGGAACTGAGGCAACTATGGCTGAACCTGAAGGCGCGCGAATCGGCACCATGGCGGGGGTTGGATAAAAAGATCCCTCAGGCGCGTGAGGACGTAGCGGCTTTCTACCGCGATCGATTCCCTGCCGGTTACTCCGCGATTTCGACGGACCTGGCTCGCCTTGCTTCGCAAAGCGGTGTGACGGTTGCCAGCGAAAAATACACGCAGAAAGATACTGAGCTGCCGGGCTTGCATAGCGTTCAAATCCAAGCTGAAATCTCTGGCGACTACATCGCGCTGGTGAGGTTCATCAATGCATTGGAACGCAACAAGATGTTTTTCATGGTCAACGACCTCCAACTCGGAGGCGAGCAAAATGGCTCTATCAAGCTGGGGATTCGTATCGAGACTTATTTGAGGTCGACGTAGTGAAACTCGGCGCAGAAAATCGGAACAAGGTAATCGCAGCCGTTGCCCTCGTGGTGGTTGCGATTGTACTGCTGGCTTTCGAACTGCCAGGCTGGTTCGGGGGATCGTCAAGTTCTGCGTCCACCTCGATGCCATCGCCCCCGAGCGTGGCTACCAATCAGTCGTCGAATCCTCGGGCCAACCCGGCGCGTAATGCGACCGGCAAGAAGCCAGGGCCACAAAATCTGGATCCGAGTCTCCGCTTTGACGTGCTGAAGTCGAGCGAGGAGACCAAGTACGAAGGCACAGGACGTAATATTTTTAGAGTTTTCGTGGAGCCACCCCCCCGCCCTGTCCAGCCCGTAACTACGTCCTCTCAGCCCGCACCTGAGCAGGCCTATGTGCCCCCGCCGCCTCCACCGATTGAGTTAAAGTTTTATGGTTTTGCCACACCCGCGGGAGGAGCCAAGAGAGTGTTCCTGGCGCATGCCGAAGACGTGTTTATCGCGAAGGAAGGGGACATCGTAAATCGACGGTACAAAGTTATGAAGATTTCACCAAACTCGGTCGATATCCTCGACGTGCTCAGCAATAACCGGCAAACCATTCCCCTGACCCAAGGCTGAGGAAGTTTGAATCATTGAACCATCGGAGGATGGACTTTATTGAAAATCACGGCCCGAGATCGGTTCTTCATCATCGCTCAATGAGCTCAATCCTGTCACACCCGATGCGCATGCGAAAAACCCAATCCGAGTCAGGCTATGTACTGCTGGCGCTTCTCCTCTTCGTCGCGCTGCTCTCGATCGGAGTCTTCACCACCATTCAGAAGGTAGATTTTCAGATCAAGCGGGACCGGGAAGAAGAAATGATTCATCGCGGTGTGCAATATTCGCGCGCGGTGCGCAAGTATTTCAAAGCATTTGGCCGCTATCCCACGCGTATTGAAGAATTGGAGAGCACGAACAACCAGCGCTTTTTGCGGCACCGTTACAAAGATCCCATCACCGGTAAAGACTTCAAACTGCTCCGGCTGGGGGATGTGCAGATGTCGTTTGGTTCAACTCCGGGCATTCCAGTGGCGCAAATGAACAACCAGCAGCAGGGCGCGCCCGAAGCACTGAACAGTGAAGCAAAAGTTCCGGCAGGCCCTGGGCCGAGCTCTATCGTGTCACAGAATAGCCCGAACGGAGCCCCGAGCGACGCCGCGCAGGCCGATCAGGGAGGTTCGGGGACGGAGGCGGGGACTCCGCCACCCCCGCAACCGCTCTCGCAGCAAGCGGGGCCAACCGGCGCCCCACAGGTCTTTGGCGGCGGAGGCATTGTAGGCGTTGCCAGTATCAGCAAAGACAAAACAATTCGTGAGTTCAATAAGAAGAACCACTATAACCAGTGGCAGTTCATCTATGACCCCACCACCGACCGAGGCGGGCTACTGATGACGCCCAACCAGCCACCGCTGATGCTCAACAACCCTCCTGCTCAACAACCGAACGGAATGCCCTCTACGACGGCAGCTCCGGGCATGGGATCGAGCGTGGGGCTCTCTCCGGCGCAGCAGAACCAGCAATAGAACGGGCCTACTTGGACAGCGCCTGGTCCGCTAGAGCGAGCCACTTGGCATCGCTCCAGGACGGATCTGGCACACCTACCTTCTCATGGGGACGGGCATCAAAAAGGGTACCTGGGGCCTGTGCTCTCTTGGAACCGGCCATCTCAAGGGGCTTCTCAAGGGTGGGCTTCTTGGCCTTCGGTTTACGACGCATGGATAGAGCTTAGATTGAGAGAGGCAGCTCTTCCATACGGCTCATTCCGTACTCCTCCACCAGAGATATCCCATGCCTAAAGTAACCAAAACAAAAAGGCCCCCATTGGAGGGCCTTGGCAAACTGATTTCAGGCAGCTTAAACGCTGAACGAGGAGCCGCAACCGCAAGTGCTCTTGACTTGGGGATTGTCGAACTTAAATCCCGCGCCCTCGAGGGTCTCGAGGTAGTCCACGGTGCATCCGGTCAGATAGGTCAGGGAGGTTGCGTCCACGTACACCTTGAGACCGTCAAAATCGAAGGTTTTATCCATCAGTCCCGCGGCGTTCTCGAACGCCATCGAATACGAAAACCCGGAGCAGCCTCCTCCGACGACTCCCACCCGCAGGCCTGCGGGCACGGGGTTCTGCTGGCCCATAATCTCCTTTACTTTCGCAACCGCCTTAGGAGTCAACGTGATCGGAGTTTTCTTCGTCGTTTCCTGGGGCTGAATGTCGGGCGTAATTGTGGCCATGAACATCTCCTTTGAAGTCTTAATTATAACAGACACGTTAAAGGGCCTTTGGGATTCAACAATACTCTCCCTCACCTTGCTGCAGCCGCGCCGGGCCAGGAGGCTCGGTGACTGGATCCCTTTGGCGGTCTTTTACGCTGCCGCCGTCTTCCACGGATCGAGCACGACCTTGATGCACTCGTCCTGTTTGTCGCGAAAAGTCTTGTAGGCACCCGGGCCCTCGTCTAAGCCCAGGCGATGAGTGATGACGAAACTGGGATCGATTTCGCCATTTTGCACACGCCGGAGCAGGGGCCGCATGTACCGATGCATGTGGGTCTGGCCCATTTTGAAGATCAGGCCTTTGCCAAACGCGGCGCCAAACGGGATCTTATCGAGCATGCCACCGTAAACCCCGGGAATCGAGACGACTCCGCCCTTGCGGCACGCTTGCATGACTTGACGCAGTACCAAGGGCCGATCAAAGCTTGCTTTCACCCGTTGCTTGGAGTAGTCATAGGCCGCAGCTACGCCCCCGCCGTGCGCCTCCAAACCGACGGCATCGATGCACGCATCAGGACCGCGACCGCCAGTCATCCACTTCAACTCCTCCACAAGGTTGTCGACTTCTTCATAGTTGATGATTTCGGCACCTGCGGCGCGCGCCATTTTCAATCGTTCCGAGAAACGGTCGATTGCGATCACTCGCTCTGCTCCAAGCATCAAGGCACTGCGAACGGTGAACTGCCCGACGGGCCCGCAACCCCAGATGGCGACGACTTCTCCGCCCTTCAGATCGCAGTTTTCTGCTGCCATATACCCGGTGGGAAAAATATCGGAGAGGAACAGAACCTTTTCATCGTCGAGTCCCTCGGGAATCTCCAAGCACCCAATGTCAGCGAACGGCACGCGCGCATATTGCGCCTGTCCTCCAGCATAGCCGCCCATCATATGGCTATAGCCGTAGAGTGCGGCGCCGGAGTAGCCATACATTTTCTCCATGATCCAGGCGTTCGGGTTGGTGTTATCGCAGGCCGACCACATCTGGTTTTTGCAGAAGAAACACTGGCCACAGGAGATGGTGAATGGCACCACGACCCGATCACCTTTCTTCACCCTCTTCACCTCGGGGCCCGTTTCGACCACCTCACCCATGAACTCGTGGCCTAGAACGTCGCCGGGTTCCATCGTGGGAATGTAGCCGTCGTAAAGGTGGAGATCGGAACCGCAGATCGCGGTGCGTGTAATTCGCAGGATCGCGTCTCGCGGATTCAAAATGCTGGGATCATTGACACGCTCGACGCTGACGTTGGTCTTTCCCTGCCAACAAAGTGCTTTCACGGATTCCTCCAAACCTGACTTGTTGTTCTCAGTCGCCGGCCAGGCGGGTCTGCTCGACTGCCTGTTCGCTTGGGCCTTCGCGGAACAAGATTCGTTTCGCGGCGCCCCGTATTCCACGAGCGCCCGAGGGCTGGCTGGTGGTGGTTGGAATCTCTCCTGCTTCCATTAATTGCTTGAGGTGACGCAGGCTTTCGCGCACGACCTGCTCCGGACTCCACCCGACTAGGGCAGCAAGCCCGCGCGCGATCGGGCCAGCTGGAGCCTTGTATTCGAGAGCAACGAAAATTTCGGTGCCGCGGTTTCCGAGAGCCGTCTTGAAGCGGATCACCCCGCGGTGTTCGAGCAACTGGTCAGCCGATGCCCATGCGATGTGCTCTCCCGCTAGCTGATCCGTAATCTCGACATTGGAGCGGAAATCGATTCCCGCAGGCTTCCCCAGCGAGAATGCGAAGGCCCTATCTCCCCGGCTCTCCACTTGGATCGCGTGGGTGAACTTGCCCCAGTTCTGGGGGTTGGAGGCGAAGCCATACACCTCCATGCGATCTTTTCCGATGGTGCAACTAATGCGCACTCGCCCCTGATACGGCCTTTGAAAATCGCGAACGCCGCAATAGAGGAGATAGCCTCCCGCGGCTCCCAGCGCACCGCCGAACCAGCCGCGACGCCAGATTCCGAGGCCAGCCAGGGCGCCACCGGCGGCGAGCGTAAAAACGGCTTCATGGGCTGAAGTTGCTGGACGTTGGGAGAATTCCTTCTCGCCATACTTGGGAGCCAAATTCGTCGTGATCGTCATGTCGTCACCGGAGAGGGATTCGGTACCTGGTTATTCCTTTGGGCAGCCTGTTTGTCGAGCACAGTGAGAAAAGAGCGAGTCGCCGCGGTCTCGCTCTGGGAACCTTTCTTACCGGCTTGTTCGGGGGCACCTTCAGCTTGCGGCAGCAGTTGGTTGGTGAAGCGTAGAGCAAGCGAACTCATGCTTGGCAACAAGGCGTGTGCCTTGATTGCGATTCTCGCGGGAAGCGAGACGATCAGTTCAGCACGTCCATATTCGCACGCGGTGACAATCTGTCGGGCAGCACGATCGGCACTGATCGAGAGGCCAGGCATTGCATCGCTCAGCGTGAACCATGTGTACTCGTCGCGATGCTTGCCCTTGAACTCCGCATTCCGTGGACTGCCGGTGCGCATGAGTCCCGGATAAACCGTGGTGACGTACACGTTATCTCTGGTGAGTTCCTGCCGCATGCCTTCCGACCATCCAGAGAGCGCGAACTTTCCAGTGCAGTATGGGAGAAGGTGGGGAACGGAAATCTTGCCGCCGATCGAAGAGATATTCACAATGCGGCCAGTCTTGCGCTGCCTCATGGACGGCAGGACTGCCTGGGCCAGATGAAATGGCCCCCAGAAGTAGACGTTGAGCGCTTCCTGGTAGTCCTTGGGGGTCATCGTGTCCATCGGACCAACCGTCAGGGTACCGGCGTTGTTGACGAGCACATCGATGTCTCCGAACTCCTGCTGAACATCGAGCACTGCTTGATTGACTTGACTTGGGTCGCGAACGTCCGCCGGCCGAACGAAAACCATTCCCTTTCCGGCTAACAGTTGACGGGCGCGTTCAAGAGTTTCGACCTCGCGACCAAGCAAGGCCACTTTGGCGCCCCGTCTCAGAAATGCTCTTGCCAAGGCCAGACCGAGTCCCCGCGACCCGCCCGTGATCAGAACAGTGCGGCCGGAGAGATTGAAGCGGCGGACCTGCTTGACCGACCAGTAGGCGAATACCGCACCGGCCATCGTACTTGCGGCCAGCGCCGCAGTTCCGCCGCCGATGACAGCCCCACTGAAAATCAGACGTCGAACCAAAGTTCCTTTGAAATTTGCCATTGGACTCACCCGCTTTTTTTTCTTAGTTCTCTTTCCGCGCACCGGGTTGAAAAAGGGAGTAAAACGTTTCGACTTCTCTTCTCTGCGGCCTTGTCGTTGAAGGGATCAGGCTATCGCTCTCTGACAACGGTCTCCATCGGCTGAAGGTCGTAAGGGCTCCCCGGAAAAGCTGTAATAGGGCTAAGCATCAGGCAGCCTTTGCGACCTTGTGAATTTGCTTTGCGGCAACCGCCAAGTCGCCAATGAAGGCTTGCATCTGCTCACGTCGGTCCTCTCGAGCGCGCAGAATGGAGCTTGGATGCACCGTAGCCATGACGAAGGGTGCAAGGTTCGATGGCACCGGCACTCCCCGTCGGCGAAGTACGCTGAACTGTTTTCCGAGGAGTGCCTGCGCCGCCGTCGAACCCATGCAGACGATCACCTTGGGGTGCAAGGCTTGAATCTCCGCATCCAGCCAAGGTCTGCAAGCTTGCACTTCTGAGGAGCGTGGTTTCTTGTGGATCCTGCGCTTGCCTCTCTCGTCCGGTTCCCAGCTGAAATGCTTGACGGCGTTGGTAACGTATACTTCAGAACGCGCGATGCCGGCTTTCGCCAATGCTTCTTCAAGGATTTTTCCTGCCGGGCCCACGAAAGGTCGCCCCGCCGCGTCTTCCTTATCTCCGGGTTGTTCGCCAATCAGCATTAGCGAAGCATTTCGGGCTCCTTCTCCAAAAACCGTTTGCGTTGCGCGCAAGTAGAGATCACAACCCTGGCAACGCAGCGCGGCTTCCCGCAGTTGGGGTATCGTCAGGGTCGGAGGAAGAAAAGCGCCGGCAGTCGGGAATGATGATCTGTTTACCATACAAGACCTTCGGCAATGTGCACTGAGATGTCACCATGTGGCAAAACTTTTTCCTCAGGTCCTTCGACCAACCTTTCGGCATCTAAACCGGCAAAATCTATAACCCGCGATCAAAGATCAAGTCAGCCGAAAATACAGTCCAAACTGTATTGGAATGTTAAGTTTTTCCATGTAAGGTCGGCGGGTCGGAGTTCTGAGATGCTGGCACGATGCGTGAACGAGAACTGCAATCGGCCGCTGCATTCGTTTTCCGAAGGACGATTGTTTCAGTTCGAAGTCGTCTCGATTTCACTGGCGGCCAGCGACGAGAATTCCGCACCTTTTGACGAGAAACCGCAGCGGGAAACAGTTCATTTCTGGTTGTGCGGCCGATGTGCTGCCACGTCGACCTTGGTTCTTGAGCCAGCCAAGGGATTGAAACTGATTTCGGTGGACGAGGCCAGTCGTACAGCAGCCGACCAAACTGCTGTGACCTCCGACATGCTTCAAGCCAAGCGCTGCTGACTGACTGCGGGAAGGTATAGAAAGCCGGGAAAGGGTGACTTTGCTTGCTAGCAAGATTTACACTCATCCTATTCGCCGCAAGTCTTTGCTGTTGAGCATACGAGGGTTCTGGTTTGGCAACGGTCATGCAACCCCGTTGTTTTCCGTTCTCGAGAGTGTCTCTAATCACATAGGTTCTGTGGGAGGTGTGTATGGGTGTGTTACGAATCATGGTCGCTGACGACCATGAAGTGGTACGAAAGGGCCTGGTGGCGCTTTTGCAAGCCCAGCCCGAATGGCAAGTTTGCGGGGAGGCGGGAGACGGTCGTGAGGCAGTTGAAAAGGCCATCCAGCTCAAGCCCGACATTCTCATTCTTGACATCGGGATGCCCAGCTTGAACGGACTGGAAGCGACCCGGCAGATCTTAAAAACCATCCCAAACGCGCGCGTGCTGATCCTGACCTTGCACGATTCCGACCAGGTGGTGCGCGAGGTGCTGAACGCCGGTGCTCGTGGCTTCCTGCTGAAGTCAGATGCAGCTCGCGACCTAGTAGCTGCGGTCGAGGCCCTTCGTCACGACAAGACTTACTTCACTTCGAAGGTGGCCGCGATGGTTCTCGAAGGCTATCTCAAAGGCGGCACTCCAGGCGCAGCCATTACGCCGGGGCGCAACCGCCTTACTCCGCGGGAACGCGAAATTGTTCAGCTTCTGGCGGAAGGCAAGAGCACAAAGGAAGTCGCGGTGGCTCTGGGATTGAGCGTGAAGACCGCCGAAACCCATCGCTCCAACATCATGCGGAAATTGCAGCTGCATTCGGTAAGCGATCTGGTTCTATACGCCGTAAGGAACAACATCGTTCACGTGGTGCAGGCGGGCATCGAGTAGCAGGTTTGGCGCAAGAAAAACGGCAGCCCGGCGGAGGCTGCCGTAGGTTTTCGTCTCGAGATTTCCTAAGCCACTCGCCGCCGGCCGCGCGATCCGGAGGAGGAACTGCGGGCCCGGGAGGGCCTTAACTCCTCTTCCTCGCCTTCAACTTCTTCTTCGTCCTCAACAGCTTCCACATTGATCTGCTCGGCCAGCTGAGTAAGTTTCTGGTCGGTTTCTTTCTCTTCGTTGAGCGTCTCCTCCAGAAGTTCGGAGGCTTCGTTTTCGCCCAATAAGTTCGCATAGGTGCGTGCAGTTCCATACCCAGAAATTTCGTAGTGCTCGACGCGCTGGGCAGCCGCGATGATGGCAGCGTCCTTTGTGTCCTCTTCCATGTCTTCGTCAAGGGTCTCCTGCGCTTCCTCGAGCAGGCCTTGCATGCCCTTGCACTTCTTGCCTTTCGCCTTTTCCCCGAGTTGCTCGAATATCTGTTCGAGGCGCTCGGCCTGATCTCGGGTCTGTTCTAAGTGCTCGTCTATTGCTTGACGCAGTTCCTCGGAGCTTGCCTCCCTTGCCACCTTGGGCAGCGCTTTGAGGAGTTGGTTCTCTGCGTCATAAAGATCGCGGAGATGTTCGACGTACAGTTCACGCAAAGAATTGATTTCCACAGCATTCCTCCCGGAAAGGAAATTCGAACACCTTGGATGGCGGGCGGAATACTGCGGTTCGCGAAGAGGTCAGCTAAATCGAGTGTAGATACCGGAGGCGAGAAGCAGGTGCCGGTTCGTCTTTTTTAACCGGCGCCTGCTCGAGAGGTGGGTCAGTTGAGGGCAACTTTCTTTAATGAGCCGAAGATATGCGAGCCGGCGCGCATCAACAATCCTGCTGACTCTGTACTTTTCTTAAGGAATTTCTGTACAAAAGTTCTTCCCGTCAGCCCTTCGAAGCAGGTATACTGGCAACGCTCGATCTCCAGTGCGCGGAGGGCAATTAGCGATCCGGGACGAACTGGGGCCTTCCCCAACCCCTGCCGGCAACACCCCATTTCGCCGACAGCAACCACTAGGACATCAGGAAATCCCTGAGCTACGCTGATCTCCAGCGAACGGCACTCTGGTGCCTTTGAGCAGCAAATATCGCTATTCTCGTGCTTTCTCGCACCCGGTCGGCGCAGGTCTTTCCAGATCAATGTGATACAGCAACGTCACCCATCGCATACAGACCTCACCGGATAGTCATTCGCGCCAACAAAACATACCCTCGGTACTGTGATCGAGAAAACGCAAACCCAGCGGAACAGCGCAACAGATGGGCATTTTGAAAGGAGAACCCCAGTGACCACCGACACCGCCGTTCGATTTGATTCTGATCTTGTTCTGGTAAAGCGCGCCCAGGAAGGTGATGGCGACGCATTCGCAACCCTTTTTCATAACCATAAAGCCAGAATCTATTCGGTCTGCCTGCGCATGACCAACAACACCGCCGAAGCGGAAGATCTGACCCAGGACGCGTTCCTGCAAGTGTTCCGCAAACTAGCGACCTTCCGTGGGGACTCGGCGCTTTCGACCTGGCTCTATCGCATTGCGGTGAACACCGTCCTTATGCACTTCCGCAAGAAGTCGCTTCGGCAGATTTCTCTCGACGAGCCCTATAATCAGGATGCGAAGCAAGTACGCCGTGAATACGGAAGCCGCGACGATCGCCTAACGGGATCCGTGGACCGCATCGCCCTGGCCCGAGCCATCAAGGAATTGCCGGATGGCTATCGCACCATTTTCCTCCTCCACGAGGTGGAAGGCTACGAGCACCAGGAGATCGCGGAACTGCTCGATTGCTCGGTGGGAAATTCGAAATCACAGCTGCACAAGGCAAAACTGCGCATTCGGGAGCTCCTTGGGAAAGCCCGCGAGGATGACGATATCCGGGTGACTCAGCGGAGCAGTCGTGGTAAAACTTCGACTCGATGGGAAAACGGCGCCATCTCGCTTCCAGTCCGCGAAGCGTTTGTCGAAACGGAATTCACAGCAACCGCCGCCTAGTTGGCGGGTTCTAGCAAGAATCGAGCAGCATCAGTAAGAGACACCAGTTAAGAGAAACGAACGGGGGACTTTGAAGTGCAAATTGCGGCCATTCTGACCGTTGCTGCTGAGGAGTCGCCCCGTCGCGCCTTTTCGCTGGTGGGTAGAGCCACTCCCGAAATCAACCAGTCGTTCGCCAAAGTGGAAATCCTTGGCGCAAGCCTGCTCGCTCGCACTCTCGGGAAACTACAGGAGCTCGGTACGTTGCCGCCCACGGTGCTGTCGGGACGCAACATATCCGATCACGTCTTGCCCTTGCGCTCTACGCGATCTGGAAGCTTCATCGACTCCTGGGAGAAGGCGCTTTCTGACTACGTGAATGCGGGAGTCGAAAGCATTCTTCTGGTTCGGGTGGGCACGCATAGCGATGTTGATTATCGAGAATTAATACACTTTCACCACGAGGTTCGGAGTTCGCTGAGCCATGCCTATTGCGGCGAGACTTCCCTCGATATCGCCGTGGTAAATGCGACTTTGCTTCGCAACACAGACGATCTGTTCCGTCGCGCTCTCAGCCATCTGATTCCCCAGCAAAAACGATTCCCCTATGAGGGTTACGTCAATCGTCTTCGCGATCGCAGGGACCTTCACCGCTTGATGCAGGACGGCCTTCACGGGCGTTGCCAGCTCCGGCCGGTTGGCACTCAGGTCCGCCCCGGCGTCTGGTGCGCCCCCGCGGCTGAAATCGATCCCACTGTCGCCATCCAAGGTCCGGCTTTCATCGGTGCGCGCACCAAGATCGCCGGCGGCTCGAGAATTTCCGACACCAGCTCGATTGAGCGCGACTGCGAAATCGATTGTGGAACAGTAATTGCTAACTCACTTGTGCTGCGCGGGACTTATATTGGTGTTGCCCTTGACGTACGGCGCTCGGTCGTCGCACATGCAAAGATTTGCAACCTCGACAGAAACGTCGAGGTAAGCGTTCCCGACGCTCGCCTGATTGGGCGCAGTAAGCAGCCGGCCGCGCCATGGGCAGGACTTACGGCGTTATTACGCAGCGAGGCAGCAGGTGACTAGAAGTTCACGAAATGTGAACCTGTGGTTCACAAGATGCATCTGTAAAGAAGAAGATGAAGTGTCGCCACTGAATCAAAACCGGGAACAGGGAAGGAACGACCGCTATGTCCTCCGCAGTTGTGGTGAAGATGCCCGAAGCATTGGACTCTAAAAGTGCCCGCAGGCTTCGGCGCGAGTTGAAGAGCAAGATCAATGGCGATACCCCTTTGGTTGTGTTGGATCTGTCACGCGTGAAGCACCTAGATATTCCTGGTCTCGAGGGTTTGTTGTCATGCATGGAAGAGGTGGCCCGGCACGATGGCAGGCTGCAGCTCTCCGGCATATCGCCTGAGGCCGCTACGCTGCTCGAGCTAACCCGCGTAAATCAGCTGATGCAGAAATTCCCAGGCTTCGCGATTGTGGCGCCGCAGTTTAAAGTTGCCCCGGAAACTGTGCCGGAAGAGGTGCCTGCGGAGAGTCCTGCCCAGCTGCCCGTCGCAGTTTAATCGTGCGCTAAAGGAGTTTTCATGAGTCGAACTCTGGCGCGAGCCATTGCTTGCTCCCTTGTACTGGTTGTGAGTTTCACGACAGTGCCGTTGCTGAACTCGCAACAGCCGGCTGAACCGGCACAAGCTCCGGCCGCTGGTTCCACGGGAACTCAGCCGGCCGCGCCAGGCGAGGGGAGCGCGCAGGCTACGCCGCAAGAAACCAACCCCACCAATCATCAACCCGCGGTGGAACTCCCGGAGAACCCGGGGCGCAGCAAGACGCCGGAGCCTGCAGGCAATGCGCCTGCGCCGGCCCCCTCGGGACAACAGCAGCAAAGACCGGAGCCAAATGGTACGGCCGTGGCCCCGCAGGTTGCGACGAGCGGGGG
>DATNEX010000023.1:0-80977 GCA_035606605.1 Terriglobales bacterium | reverse complement strand
CTCTACGACTGTCCGATTGAAAATCCGTCCTCCCCTGAGTTGGCATTGGCCTGCAATTTTCTGGCGGGGCTACACTGGAGAGGCACCGTGCCGCGAGTTGCTCCGTCGAAATGATCTCTTTCGCAAACATCAATAAACAGTATGGCAAGCAATTGCTCTTCGTGGATGCTTCGTTTCAGTTGAATCCCGGCGAAAAAGTCGGATTGGTCGGTCCCAATGGGGCGGGCAAGACAACGCTCTTCCGTATGGTTGTCGGCGAGGAAACTCCCGACGAGGGCGCGGTCTCTGTCCCCAAGAAGTTGACGATCGGCTACTTTCGCCAGGACGTCGAGGAAATGCAGGGCCGTTCGGTTCTGGATGAAGCGATCGCAGGTAGCGGACGCGTCGGGAATCTACATCACGAACTCGAAGCCTTGCAGCACGACATGTCCGATCCAGGAAAAGTTGATGACATGGAGCGCATTCTTGAGCGCTTTGGTCATGTGCAGGAGGAGTACGAACATTTGGGCGGTTACGCCCTTGAGTCGCAAGCCCGCGAAGTATTGCACGGGTTGGGGTTCAAAGACGATCAGGTTGACGGCGACGTGGGCGCTCTCTCCGGCGGATGGAAGATGCGCGTTGCGCTGGCGCGCGTCTTGCTCGGAATGCCGGAGGTATTGCTGATGGACGAACCGACGAACCACCTCGACATCGAATCCATCATCTGGCTCGAACAGTTCCTCAAGTCATTTCCTGGCGCGTTGCTGATGACTTCGCACGACCGCGAGTTCATGAACCGGCTAGTCACAAAGATTGCAGAGATTGATGGCGGCGAAATCATCACCTACTCGGGCGACTACGACTTTTACGAGCGCGAAAGGGCCGTGCGAGAGAGCAATCAGCAGGCAGCATTTGCCCGGCAGCAGTCCATGCTTGCCAAGGAGCAGCGCTTCATTGATCGGTTCAGGACGCACGCCGCCAAAGCGGCGCAGGTGCAGAGCCGGATCAAAGCCTTGGATAAGATCGAGAAGATCGTACTGCCGAAGAAACGCCAAGTGGTGAAGTTCGACTTTCGTCTGCCTCCGCGATCCGGCGAACAGGTGGCCGTTCTTGAGAATCTGCACAAGAGTTTCGGCACGCGTGTCATTTACGAAGGGTTCAATCTGACCATCCGCCGCGGGGAACGCTGGGCCGTCATGGGAAGAAACGGTGCGGGCAAGACCACGCTGCTCAAGATGATTGCCGGGGCCAGTGCTCCTGATACTGGAAGCGTGCGGCTCGGCGCCAGCCTGTATCTAGGTTACTTCGCGCAACAATCGCTCGACGTGCTCAATCCCGATCTCACCGTCATCGAACAGTTGCAACAAGATTTTCCCCAAGACGGTCTCGGGTCGCTGCGGACCCTGGCGGGAGCATTCCAGTTCTCCGGCGAAGACGTGGATAAGAAGATCCGCGCGCTCTCCGGCGGAGAAAAGTCGCGGCTGGCCATAGCACGCATGCTCTACAACCCGCCAAACTTCCTGGTGCTCGACGAACCGACTAATCACCTGGATCTCGCGACCAAGGAGATGCTGGTGGACGCCTTAAAGGATTTTGAAGGCACCATGATCTTCGTATCGCACGATCGCATGTTCCTTCGCGGTCTCGGCTCACGGGTGTTGGAACTGGGCGGGGAGAGTGGGATGGACCGGCATCCCACGGTTTATCCCGGGTCGTATGTTGAGTATGTTCAGAAGCTTGGACATGAGGCGCCTGGCCTTTACTCATAGGCCTTGCAGGGCTTTGTGCGACGGCTCGCCGGGTGGATGTCCTAGCCTCCTCGCAGCCAGAAACCCCGTCGCAGAGAAGATGAACCACGAAGTTAAATCTACCGAGCTCTGAAACAACGAACTCAGTTATTGCTTATTTTGAGAGCACCCAGAAGCACAGGGAGAGAAGGGGACTAGGTGAGAGTCGCCACCTTCAACATTAACAACATTAATAAGCGCCTCGACAACCTCTTGGCTTGGTTAAAGAGAGCTGAGCCGGACGTGGTTAGTCTCCAAGAGCTCAAGGCAGAGCAGGAAGACTTTCCCGTGGATGCTCTTCGGATTCTCGGGTACGAAGCTGTCTGGCAAGGGGAGCGTTCCTGGAACGGCGTGGCCATTCTCGCGCGACACCACCTTCCCGTGCTGACCCGCACAAGCTTGCCGGGAAACCCCCAAGATCATCAAGCTCGCTATATTGAAGCGGCTGTTGAAGGAGTCCTGATCACTTCCATCTACCTCCCCAATGGAAATCCGCAGCCAGGACCGAAATTCAATTACAAGCTGGCTTGGTTTGAGCGTCTTATTACCCACGCCGCCGAACTCATGGCGAGCGGGTTGCCCGTGGTGCTGGCCGGTGACTACAACGTCGTGCCAACTCCGCAAGACATCTATCCAACTCGATCGTTGGATAGCAACGCGTTAATCCAGCCGGAGAGCCGACAGGCCTTTGCGCGTTTGCTGACTCAAGGCTGGACGGACGCCATGCGGAAGCTACATCCTGACGGGCCGCTCTGGACATTCTGGGATTACAAATTTGATCGGTGGCAGAAGGACAAAGGCATGCGACTCGATCACTTTCTGCTTTCGCCGAAACTCTCCGACCGCCTCGTGGACGGCGGTGTTGACCGATGGGCGCGCGGGCAGGAAAACGCGAGTGACCATGCCCCAACATGGATCATGCTCGATCTTTAGACGGCGCTCAAGCTTCGCCCGTCCGCGTGCCTCTGCCAGTTCCGCCATCCCGGCCCCGCTTCGTCAGCGTAACAGTGGCTTCGAAGTTCGATTCGGCAGCATTCGGTCCGGGTACCCAAGCCTGGGAAGATAACGGGTGCAACCCAGCTCTTTCCTTATCGGGGTGTCACGAGAGAATCATTCCTGTACAGAAACAATGCTGCACGCGTGCGACCCGTTGTCCACCCAGGAGGTCCCGTCCGAGAACGTGACTCGCTGCAGAAAAGCCTGGGCATACGGATAAAGAAAGTGCTGGGCCATTTGGGTTTGCCAAATAGAGGTCCGGCGGCTATGTCCATTCATCTGTACACCGGCCGCCAGTGAATGCGGAAAGATATGCGCTTTGCCGGCGTGATCGAAGAACGTCAATGCGAATTGATAGCTCACGACCGTCTTGCCGCCAGCGGTTGTGAACTCAATCGCAATTTGCGAGTCTATGTCTTTTACCAGAGTTGGCTGGATGGGGCACGACCCGCTTTGCGCCCCTGCCGTACATGGAAACAAGACCCATGCAGCCGCCATTACTAGTATCCCTGCTACACAATTGTTACTGTACCGTCGCATATGCTGTCTGCTTGAAAATATGGTTAGCGTTGTCCACGGCTTGCACGGTAATCCTGTGCGTTGTGCCGCGGCTCATAGAAACATTGGCATTGATGGAACTGCCACCAACCTGATAAACCTTGGTTCCATCGACCCAGACCTCCAGATGATTTACAGCCGTGCTGTCCGCCGCTGTAGCGATGATGTGAACCGGATTGAGCACGGTCGAGTTCGACGTAGGCTGGCATAGGGTGACCGTCAGATTCGTTGTGCTTATTGTGCAATTTGGCAGCAAAGAGAAATTCAGAGTGGTGGGTGCGCCCGCGACAAGCGTCACCGTGGAACTCGCGCCCGCATAACCTGGCTGCAAGGTACTCACTGTAACTGGGGTTCCCGCCGGAATGTTGGTCAACGTGTACACGCCGCTTGTGTTGGTTACGGTGCTCCCGCCCGTGTAGCTCACAGTCGCTCCAATCAAACCTATGGCGGTGTCATCCTTCACGACCTTCCCGGTGAGGGTGCCAGTAGTAGTTCCGCCGGTATTCGTCTTTGGGTTTGCGGATGCTGTGAGCACGAAATTCTGAGTGACCGTTGCCCCGGTCCCCAAGTTTGCCGTGATGATCGATGAGCCATAGCCGGTGGCCGAAGCCGTCACTTGGTATGTTCCCGCGGGAATACTACCGGTCGCGTATTTGCCGGTGGCATCGGTTGTGATTGTTTCGTCGAGCGCGCTCGTGCTGGCGCTTCCCAGGAAATGGACCGTCGCGCCAGAGATCGCCGCGCCGGTACTATCCCGAGCCGAACCTTGAAACTGACCTGATCCGGTTCCCAGGAACAGCTTGCCGCTCGCGGTCATTCCAGGCCCCACTTCGATATTCCGACCCACGGGCACATAGTTGGCGAAACTCGCGACCACCGAATAGGTATTTGGCACCAACCCTCCTATGGTGTAGGTACCCGAGCTAGAGGTGATCGTTGACCCAGCGCTGGAAGTGATTGGGGCGTTTACCAACGCACTACAGGACGAGATGTCCTTCACGACGCCTGAAATGCTTCCGGTACCGGTGCCCGTCCACTTATGCCAGGGAATCGTGAACTGGTTTCCGGGGTCGGTGAGATAGATATTCAAATAAGGCGAATATGTGAGCACATCGATGGTGTCACTCGACGGATGAAACTTCATAATGCGCAAGTATCCGTTCCCGCCATTCGCCATGTTCTGGTAGTTGGCGAGAATTTGGGTGACCAGATTTCCGTTCGTTCCAAAGTCCGACCGGTGCCCGGTCGAGTCTTGCCCCGCACCTCTGACCTCATGCCCGCTCAGCACTAGGCTGATGTTTTGATGTTGACGCACGAACTTTGTCCACATCGCATCGCCATCATTGTCTGCTCCCAGTCCGTAGTACTGTGCGTCGAAACTGTTGCACGCGGACACCCGCGTGTTATCGAAGTATTCGTAAGAGTGCGTGATCAGAATGGCTTCTGTCCCGGGGTTATTCTGAATTACCTGTGCTGCCCACGAAAGAGAAGTGTCGCGCGGATAGAATTCGAGCGCGAGGATCAGATAGTTTTGCCCATTGATGGTTACCAACCCATAGAAATTTTCATTACTTCCCGCCGGATAACTTCCTCGCCAATAAGGGGCATTCTGGTATCGGGACGGCCCGAAATAGCGGTTGAAATTCACCGTCGCGGAAGTTCGTCCGCGAGGATTGTTGCCATCGTAGTCGTGGTTGCCGAGCGCTGCGAAATAGGGAACATGCGCCGCATCAAGCGTTTTGTAAGCCGCGTCGGCCGTGGTCCATTCGGTCGAACTGCTACCGTTGTTCACAATATCTCCAACCCCGAGCACGAGCTGAATGTTCAGTGCCGCGGCGTTGTTTACGATCCACTGCATCTGCGAATTGAGAATTGCAGGATAAGACTCTGAGTAGTACTGAGTGTCCGGCAGAATGATTACGCTGAAGTCTCCGCTTTGAGCTTGGGTTGTGGATGGTAAATTGAGGAATAAAACGACGAGAACACTAACCCGAAGGGAACAACTGCGAACTACCGACAGCATACGGGGCCCAAGTACTACCACTCCTGTGATGCCGAGTTATGAAAGAAGGTGCCTGCAGCGGAAATGGTGATATCGAAAAAAACTACTCGACCCCAAGCGGAACTTTCCCGTATTGAGGATAAGGGCGAAAGAAATGTCTCCGCTGTGTGTCGGTAGTTGCTTGCCTTCTGGAGGAGAGCTTTCGGCAGCAGGTCTCGATGTGCACCCAAGGAAAGCTGGTACCTCGGGTATGGGCTCGCCTCGCTAAATGAGGGAGTGTTCATTACTAACTAAGTTAGTAGTTACCGTTAGGATTCTGTCTAGAGACGACCCCATCTCTCCTCGGGAGCAGGTGATCAAGTCGAAATCAGTCGGTGTACTCAGAATTCTGCTGGCTCCACGAATGGCCAAGAAAGCCGGGTGGGTTCACTCTGATTGAAAGCGAGTGTCTTTTCCCGGTGGCCTCCCTTCTCGATGGGGTGGTCGCGAAGTTAGCGCATAGCACAATCGTGGGTGCTCGGCTCCTACCCCTACCCTGGGCGCTTCTAAGTGATCGCGATAATATCCGCGGATCAACTTTGGTTTTGGAACGGTCCACTCAGAGCGTCTAAATAGCTGTCCCGTCTGATTTACAAAATGATTGGTATCGAACCTTCGGCGCAGAGCAAGTATTCTGGTGCTGCCACAATCGTCGACGTCACAGATCCATCAGCGGGAGCAACAAAAGGAGATGGAGAAGGAAGAGAGATGACCTTTGGTTTATCCCGCCATGCTCTGAATGAGGTAAGTACACCCAAGAATAAGGTAAGTACACCCAAGAATAAGGTAAGTACCTACGGCGTCCCGCGGAAGCGCGGGTGAACCGACGGCCTTGCAATCAAACTGAAAACCTTTGGTCAGGAGTTGAAGTCGCCATGCCCCACATACCCTTGACGCTTCGCGTTCAGGCAGTCGATGGCAGTGTTGAAGAGTATCGAATTAGCGATGGGGAAGTTCAGGTCCGTGAATTTCGATCGAGCAGCGGAGCAGAGAACGCCGAGTGGCGCAAGTTGCGTCCGGCGGAGCTTGCGGATCACGTAGAGAAAAAGACCATCGTTTCGCAGTGGCTTCGGCAAAGGCTCGGATGGCGGGGCTTGCTTCGGGCGTGTGTGGCTGATCGACAGGGCCTTTACGGAGAAGCAGCCGCGATGGAAGGCACCCAGGCCGCATGACACGGCAGAGTCTTTGGTATTTCAGGGCACTTGAAGAAACTGGGATGTGTCGTACTCGAGCTTGACTCAATTTCAACCCCATCTGCGGATAGAGGCAATCTCTGGTTGGGTTGTTCATCGTACGGAGGCCAAAGCCTGAAGACGGCCGTTCGCTCGGAACGGTTTGTGGCAGACGGAAGGCATGACTGGGCACCCTCCTTAGGTTGTTTCCCCTAACATTTCGCGCACGGCGGCAACGAGGGCATCAGCATCCGATACGACAGAGCGGTCGGCACTTTGCAATGTGCCTTCATGGGGTCTGAGCAGTGCTAGGATCAGGCAATCGCCGTGCTGCCTCAGGTGCGCGATCATCTGATCCTTATCCTTCGTAGGAACGGTATGGCCGAGGACGACAAGATCAAAATTGGCATCCGGCGCTTCACAAGCCTCCCACGCCTCGGTGAAACCCAATGCGGAGACGACCTCGTACCCCAACTGCCGAAGGACCAGTTGCCGTGTCCAAAGTAGGGAGGAATCATACGAGATGGACAGGATCCGTTTCGCCATGGGCTTGCAACGTACTCAGCTTAGATGTATCGAAAGCCGGGGATGTCAGACTCGTGGCGCCGTAATCCCGGAAGGAGTGGGAAAGGCCCACCACCCGGGCAAATCGAAGCCCCGGCGCCTGTGGCATGACGTCGAAGCGCTGGTTTTGAACCGGTAGCTCGGAAATCCCCCTGGGTTCGGTCGCTTTTCTCCGCACGGCGATTATTTTCCTGCAGTGTCGCTGGTGGACAATTTTCGCTCAGGACGCTAACTTATACTGAAACAGGGCGCGGTACCCAAGTGGTAAGGGAGAGGTCTGCAAAACCTTTATGCGTCGGTTCGATTCCGACCCGCGCCTCCATCATAAAACCAGCATACGACCTAGCGATTACTCTCGCCCTGTCTGCCGCGGGCTAGGCTGCCGTTCCTTGATTGTCTGAAGGCTTTTCTTCTTGCTCATTCTTCTGGCGCTCCAGCTCAGCAATTCTCTCTTTGAGGCTACGTCGCAAGTTGAAGATTTCGAGGTCGTCAGGACTGAGTAGCTTCAGGTTCTCTAAATCACGCAGACAGTCCTTCATTGCTTGTAGGAGGTCAGCCTGTGGAACATGGCGCGCCTGGGCGCTTGACATACCTTAATGATGCCAAGAGCTTGCATTTTGTTGAATAACTGACATCTGGTAGTTTCAGCGTAGGGGCCTAGACGGGAGTTCAGACAGCTTCCGGCTCTTCTTCTTCTGGTGCTTCTGACTCGATGTCCACAAAGGGCTTCTTCGGAGTAGTGTCGAGCGGGTCGACCTCTATCGTCACTTCGACTTGTGCACCTGGTTTGAGTCCGACTTCCTTACCCTCTTCATCGTGAAGCTTATTTTCGACACGGATTTCTTTGTACAAAGGGTCGGCCCCTTCGACTGCGATTTCGGCTTTCTCTGGTTCATCAGAAAAGCGGCTTGGCGGGGGGATAATTTTTTCGACGGTGCCGGGAAGAGTCACCGTTGCTTTCTTTGTTCTGCTCACGTTTTACATCATACTACTCGGTTCAAACGTAAGCAGGATTGACGGTGCCGCGGGCAAAGAAGAACTGGACGTTCTTTGCCGAGAGGGATGCTACGTTGTCGATCACCTCAATCGCGTTGGCACCACCAATTTACTTGGCGTGGGAGCCGCGACATTGCCATGGAATCAATATGAGATATCCATCCCTCGCCGGCTTGCCTCATCAAAAAGTGTGACCGATGATCAGGCGCAGTTTGGGAGCCGGCCCGGAGTACAGGCTAGTCTTCATTTCAAAAAAGGTGCCACGGCGATCTTGCGTTCCGATCAGGACGTTGAATCCGGTTTCGTAGTCGAAGTTGCCGAAATCGATCTCCCTGCCTCGCTGAAAGTTCTGGTGAATGAAAATCATGGCGGGCCCGGCGCCGATGTAGGGGGTCCAATTTCCCTCTCGATAGCGTGCCGAAAATCGGTAAACACCTTCAAGATTGAGCGCGATCAGATCAGTCACTTCCCCAAAGGCAAATTCGGCGTTGGGCCTAAACTGGACACGAGGATGAAATATCGGCCCGATCTGCGATTGCACGCCGAAAAGAAACAACTCCGGATTAAAAGCAGCTCCCGCGCGAACTCCTAGTCGCCAGCGGCGGCTCTCGCGCTTGATTTCGCCTTCAACGTTGCGGACCTTCTCTGGAGGAGGGGCGGACTGCGCACCCTTGTCGCCGCTGGTGCCCTGAGCGGAGGGGGCATCTGGAGGAATTTGCTCCGCTGCTGTTGGAAGAGATATGAGGAGGGAGCAGATGAGAAGGAACGAAGCTGGTAAAAGGGCGCGAGTCGGCATGGTCTCTCCTGGCTGCTGGCTCGCTACAGAAAATCCTCTTGGCGAACTTTTGCAGTGCCCTCACACTATTGCGATAGACACTGTTATTCCATACAGTCGTGGCGGGATTTAGTATCCCGGATGAAGGTAGAGCAAACTAAAGTGCCTGAAAACGAGAGTTGGCGATTCTTCGGTGCTTCAGGTTTGGACAGATGCAATTGAGTTCGACTCAATATCATCCGTGGCCGATTCGGATTCGATAGCCGTGATCTAAAGTTTGCCGCACTGGTACTTTGGTCCAATCATCTTGATGAGCGAGTGGTCCGTGGCCGCATGCCGTCTCTTTCTTACACCGAAGATATGCTCCCCCCGAACGATACCTAGTATTAAGGCATGGCTCAGTTCCGATGAGAGAGGACCCAGAGTAGCTGCTCGATCGCGAAACGAACGGTTTCGCCGATAGGGCTTACAAGCTCATTGTCGAGAGCCTGATCCCCTCGGCACCCCATGCTTCTCGCCTCCCTCCGCGTAGTTACGCGGCGTGTCCAATCAGCCTCTCCAAGTCTTCGTCTTCCACCTTAGTAGTTGGCGACCAACCCCCCGGTCCTGCGAAGGGTGTAAACTCGTTGCCGCATCGACCTCATGACCCTGACGAGCATCTGAATTGTTTTTCTGGCGCTTTCGAGAAGGAGGTCTTATGGATCGCAGAGATTTCGTGAAGACGGTTGCGGCCGCGGGTCTGGTGACTTCGTGGTCGTCCAAACTTTCGGGCGCCGCAAACTCCGAAATCCCCTACCGGACTCTTGGACATACCGGTGAGAAAGTTTCGATCGTCGGCGTCGGGGGATACCACCTCGGCCGGCCTTCGGAAGAGGAAAGCCTGCGCATCATCCGCACGGCACTCGATCAGGGCGTCAATTTTCTAGATAACTGTTGGGACTACAACGGTGGCGTCAGTGAAGAGCGCATGGGCAAAGCCCTCCGCGACGGCTACCGCAAGAAGGCTTTTCTGATGACCAAGATAGACGGCCATACCAAGCGCGCGGCGCAACAGCAACTCGACGAGTCACTGCGTCGCCTGCAAACAGACCACGTCGACCTGCTTCAGTTCCATGAAGTTATCCGCGACACTGACCCGGAGCAAATCTTCTCCCAAGGCGGAATGGACGCGGTCCTTGAAGCCAAGAAACAGGGTAAAGTCCGATACATTGGCTTTACGGGCCATAAAAGCCCCGACATTCACGCCAAGATGCTTGATACGGGGTTCGCGCACAAGTTCACCTTCGACGCCGTGCAGATGCCGTTGAACGTCATGGATGCACATTTCAATAGCTTTGAGAAGAAAGTGCTGCCCATTTTGGTTAAGCACAATATCGGTGTTCTCGGCATGAAGCCCATGGGGGATGCCATCATTCTTAACAGCAAAACAGCAACTCCGGTCGAATGCCTGCACTACGCGATGAACTTGCCCACCAGTGTCGTGATCACAGGCTGCGACTCGATGGCGATGCTCGAGCAAGCGCTCAATGCCGCTCGAACTTTCAAACCCATGAGCAAAGAGGAAATCGCCAGCTTATTACAGAAGACTGTCAGTGCATCGGCCAAAGGAGAGTTTGAACGTTACAAGACCTCACACGACTTCGACGGCACAGTCCATAACCCCCAGTGGCTGGGATGAGCATGCCGTAGGCTCCGAGATTCCCTCGGCAGTTTGCGTGGGCGAGAGAACACTTGTGGTATTCTCGCCGCGCAATGAAAATGCTTTTCTTCGTTGTTCCCTCACTCGTTTCCTTTGTGTCCAAGCAAAACATGGCTCCAGCTTGTGATAACCAGCGCCCTCCGATCGGCAGGGAGCCTCACCGATGAAGCCCGAAGACACAGAGCGGACCAACCAACAAGCTCAACCAACTCGTCGAGAGTTCTTGGTGGCGACATCTTCGGCCGCGCTGGGGGCAACGGTATCTCTTTCTGAAGCCCAAAGCAGCGCCCATAGGCAATCCCATGCTCCAGAACATGGCAGCTATTCAAATGAAGAGCTTTTCGACCTTGGTTCACAGCGCACATTCAGCGGTGACCAACTCACGCAGATCGCGATGCCTATCGGAGGGATCGGAGCAGGCTGCGTATGCCTGAATGGATATGGAGGGCTGCAAGATTTTTCCATCTGGAACCATCCGAGTACGACAGCGCTCCCCGAAGGCTTCGCACCCTCCAAAGCTGCCTTTGCGATCCTTCACATCAAGGGCGCCGAGCCCGTAACCAGGTTGGTCGAGGGGCCCTTTCCGGTGCTCAAAATCTATGACCAGGGATTGCAAGGAGAAGGCTATCGCCGGGGAGGCTTTGAAGGCTTTCCCCGCTTCGGCAGATGTGCCTTCAAAGGAGAGTACCCAATCGGGGAAATCCAGTTTGCCGACTCGTCAATTCCGCTCCAGATTGTGCTCCACGCCTGGAATCCTTTCATCCCCTTGGACGACAAGAACTCAGGCATACCCTGCGCCATTTTGGAGTACACGCTTACAAGCACCGCCTCCCATGCGATCGACTACGAGTTTTCCTACCACCTGTCGCACCTCGCCTCGGGCTGCGGCAAGGATGAAAGCAACAGCCGAAACACCGTCATTCCCGGACGCGGGGTTTTCTTGCACAACCTCGAAAGCAAGAATTCGGAAGCCTCGGGCAGTGCATGCCTGATGGCCATCGGCGAGACCCCACGCATAAAGGGAATGTGGCTGCGCAGCCCGGGATGGGAGTTTGACTCGCTCTCAGCACTTTGGCGGGAAGTCTCCACCGGTGCTTTCACGGAGAATCAAGGCTCGAACGAGATCGATACGGCGGGGCGCAACGGATGCTCGATCCTTTTTTCAGGAAGCTTGGCCGCGGGCAAGTCGAAGAAGCATACGCTGGCGATCACCTGGCATTTTCCCAACTGCTATGTGCAGGTTGGCGGAGTCTCCTCTGAGAAAACCGAGGGAGAAGCCGGGTGTCGCACAGGTTCAGAATCGGATGCCCCGCCATGGCGACCTTACTACACCTCCATTTGGCACGACGCGCGGGAAGTGGCCGACTACCTCGCGGAGAACTATGGTGCGCTTCGTGAGCGCACGCTTGCCTTTAAGAACGCGCTATTCTCTTCGACCGCACCTTCCTATTTGCTTGACGCGGTCTCCGCCAACCTGGGAATCCTCAAATCTCCGACCGTTCTCCGCCTTGAAAACGGCGACTTATGGGGCTGGGAGGGTTGTTTCCCCGATTCCGGTTGCTGCCATGGATCTTGTACCCACGTGTGGAACTACGCGCAGGCATTTCCCAATCTCTACCCAAGATTGGAGCGAGGCTTGCGCGAATTGGAGTTAGCCCGCTCCATGGATGAGAACGGCCACGTGACTTTTCGCGCCGCACT
Organism: Terriglobales bacterium; assembly: GCA_035606605.1. Classification (GTDB taxonomy): domain Bacteria; phylum Acidobacteriota; class Terriglobia; order Terriglobales; family Acidobacteriaceae; genus Gp1-AA145. Next base: position 68,709 of record DATNEX010000023.1, on the reverse strand, counting down.
TCCCGCAGGTCCAGTGAAGCACGACTTCCACGCGGCATCCGATGGGCAACTCGGCGGCATCATGAAGGTGTTCCGCGAATGGCAGTGTTCCGGAGACCTGGAATGGCTCAACAAGATGTATCCCCTCGCAAAACGCAGTTTGGATTACTGCATTCGCACGTGGGATCCGGATCATCGGGGTGCTCTGTTTGAACCGCACCACAACACTTACGACATCGAGTTCTGGGGCCCAGACGGGATGTGCACCAGCCTTTACCTGGGAGCCTTATCAGCATTCACCCAGATGGCCAAGGCCGTCGGCCGGCCGCAGGAGGCGCAACCGTATGAGGAACTGGCCGAGCGTTCTGCTGCCTTTATGGACGAGCAACTCTTCAACGGCGAATACTACGAGCAGAAGGTACAATACGCGGACCTGCGCAACCGCTCGTTTGCGGACATGGTGGCCCAGGTCGATGCATCCAGCAGCGAAATGCAGAAACTCTTGAAGCGCGAAGGCCCAAAATATCAATACCGGACTGGATGTATCTCTGATGGCGTGATCGGCGCATGGATGGCGCGCACCTACGGAATTGAAACACCCCTCAAGCGAGAGAATGTCCGTAGCGCTCTGAAAGCGATCTTTCAATACAACTTCAAAACTGACCTGAGCGAGCATGCCAACGCTCAGCGTCCCGGCTACGCCATGGGACGCGAGCCCGGGCTGCTGTTGTGCACCTGGCCCCACGGCGGGAAGCCAACTCTACCATTCGTTTACTCCGACGAGGTGTGGACCGGCATTGAGTATCAGGTTGCCTCGCACCTCATCAGCGAGGGTTTTGTCCAAGAAGGTCTCACGCTTGTCAAAGCCCTTCGCAGCCGCTACGACGGGCGAGTGCGCAATCCCTGGAACGAATACGAGTGTGGTAACTACTACGCACGGGCCATGGCGAGTTATGCGTTGCTCGGCGCTGTTTCCGGATTCCGTTACTCAGCGGTCGAAAAGACCCTGTGGTTCGCCCCCAAGATTAACCTGCGTCCTTTCCGGACCTTCTTCAGCACCGCCTCCGGATTCGGCACACTCGAGCGAACGCAGAAAGAGGTAAGAATCCATATTCTCGAAGGCGAGCTCGGAATTGAAAGGCTTGTCATCGCCGAACACAACCAGACAAGAACCCTGGACTGGAAAACTGTGGCTCGGCCGGATGCACCAGCGGTCAAAAGCATCTGAGAGCGGGAAGTCCAAAATCAAGTAAAGTCCAAAATCAAGTAAACATGGCCGCCATCGGAACGGCGCTGTATTCCCGCCCAATCACTACGATGCCCGATTCCGTTACGTGCCATCCGCGTGCACGGTCTTCGTCGAGATCATAGCCCACGGATCCACCTTCGGGAATGCGCACATTCTTGTCGAGAATCGCGCGCCGCACTTTGGCGTGCCGGCCGATATCGCAGTTGTCCATAATCACGCAGCCTTCGACGACTGCGCCGGTATGCACGCGCACGCCGCGCGCGAGCACTGACTTCTTTACGATTCCACCCGAAAGAATGCATCCCCCGGAAACGATGCTGTCGAGCGCTTCGCCACGTCGGTTCTGTTCATCGAAGACGAATTTGGCCGGCGGATCCGGATAGCTGGTGCTCCGCACCGGCCACTCGCGATTGTAGAGATTGAGGTCTGGCTTGATCTGGTTCAGGTCCATGCTGGCTTCGTAGTACGCCTCGATCGTTCCCACGTCGCGCCAATAAGGAACCGAGTCTTCGGTGTCTCCTGGAATCCGATTGGTCTCGAAGTTGTAAGCGTAGATGGGCGCCTCGCCTGCCAGCTTCGGCAGTATGTCCATGCCGAAATCATGGTGGCTGTGGGGATTTTGGGCGTCGGCATTTAACAATTCCAGCAAGATGCGAGTCGAGAAAACGTAGTTTCCCATGGACGCATAAACACGGTTGGGATCGCCGGGCATGGTGGGCGCGTTCGGGTTCTTCTCGTGGAATGCGAGAATGCGTCCGTCTGCACCGGCCTCAATCACACCAAATTCACGCGCCTGGACTTTGGGCACCGGAATCGCCGCAACCGTAACTTCGGCCTGCTTTGCTTGGTGGAAATCAATCATGCTGGCGATGTTCATCCGGTAGATGTGATCGGCTCCAAAAATCGCCACATAGTGGGGATCGGATTGCTCAATTAAATTGACGTTCTGAAAGATCGCATCTGCCGTTCCTTGGTACCACGATTCTTTTTCGGAACGCATCTGCGCGGGAACATTGGTGATGAAGTGACTTTTTAAGAGCCCGCTAAACTGCCAACCTTCGCTCAAGTGCTGGAGAAGCGACTGGCTGCGAAATTGTGTGAGCACGTAAATAGAGTAGATTCCGGAATTCACAAAATTGCTGAGAACAAAATCAATGATCCGGTACTTACCACCGAACGGAACGGCCGGCTTGGCCCGTTCTCTGGTAAGAGGATAGAGCCGCGTCCCTTTTCCTCCCGCAAGCACGATTCCCAATACTCGACGGCCTAGAGTTGCAGCAGTGGTGGACTCCCGATCGTTATTCTCAGGCATGCAGCCCTCCAAAGTTTTTCCGCACGATGGTATCAAAGGTCGGCAACTCTCATCGAGGAGGACCTCCACTGCTGGAGATTGTTTACCCGGACCAGAGCCAAAATCGAACGGCTACAGTAAAATCTCAACACTCCATGCACAGTACAATCTGGTTCTTGTCGGCGCTGTTCGCGCTTGCGGCGGGCGTAACCGACCTGCGTTGGCGACGTATCCCGAATTGGCTGACCTATCCAGCAGCCCCAATCGCCGTGGGGCTGCACGCGCTTGCCGGCGGATGGCCGGAGGCAAAGCTCTCCATCGCAGGATTGGCCCTCGGTCTGACATTACTTCTGCCATTTGTTTTGCTGCGAAGTCTGGGTGGCGGCGACTGGAAACTTGTCGGCGCTCTAGGCGCATTTTTGGGATGGAGGCACTTATTGAACGTGCTGGTGATTACCTTACTCATTAATGCAGTCATGGCCATCGTGTTTATCGTGGCGAAGAGACGTATTTGGCGAACCTTGCGCAATATCGGCCGGCTGTTCGCTGCCCTCTTCCGCCTTCACTTGCCAGGACGGGACCTCACGATAGACAGTCCCGATGCCATCAAGGTGCCGTTCGGGGTGGCTGCAGCCGTGGGAGTGCTGCTTTATGTGGCCTTCGGCTGGCAGGGAGCATTCTAAGAGTTGCCGCGAGGCTAGTTATTAGGCGGGTCTTGGAGTTGTGGTTGGGGTGCGGTGTCGGGCGGGTTCTGCTGCGGGTTTTCCATTTCGCCTTGCTGCTGCATCGCATCCGGCCCTGGCGCCGCAGCGGGTGGCTCGGGTGCTTCGGTCTGCATGTCTTGCACGACGGCTGGCGTATAACTCTGGCCTGCGGGCATATCCGAGTCTATCCGAGTGAGAAGAACGCTTCGAAGAATCTTCGGATTCCTATCTGATCCTACAACCACAAAGTTCAGCCCTGAACCGTTCAGCAGTTGCGACAATACCTCGCTAGGAGTACCCGGCCCGAGATCGCCGGCAACCATGTCCTGTTCGGTTCCAGCAGGAATCGCAATCTCTGCTCCGGTCTTCTTCTGGATCTGAAACAGCACTTCCGAAAGGGTTGCGTTGTTGGCATGAACGGTCAGCTGCCCGTCCGTGAATTCCACGCTAGCGCCATTCAACGGAACTTGCGGCTTTGCAGCCACGGTAGCCACCTGCAGATTCGGCGAGGTCTTCGCCGAAGTTGGCCGTGATGCCGGAGACCGGGTTGAAACCCACCCGATCGTGGTTCCTGGGTCCGTGGGTGCGCCCTCACCTCCACCGATGGTTACCGAAACTCCCGACGTATCCGGGACAATGCGATACCACTGCGGCAAGGTCAGATCGACAACGATGCGCGTCATGGGAGGCTGGGTCGAGTAGAGGCTAGTGCGCACACTCTTTACAGCGCCGTGATTCACGTTGAGATGATGCAGGGTTATTCCCGGACGCGTGTTGGGGAGATCAATCACCAAGCGGTCCGGCTGTTCGATCATTTGCGCCAGTGGCGCAGTCTGGGCGGAAGTTTCAATCCGGAGTTGAAAAGGACTTTCAGCAATCACTGAAACCTTGTTGACGCTCGACAGGCGAGGCGACTCCGCAGCCTGCGCCGAAATCGGCACAAGCCATGCAAGCGCAAGCAAACTCGGGAGAGAGTACTTCATTGTGCGAATTTTAGCAGCGGCCCGCCTACTTCCAGCGCACTTTAGTTCTAGTACCATCATGCCAAACAGGCGAAAGGAGGAATACGGGACCCTGTCTCAAGTGCGATTCGAGGACTGAATCAGGTCAGGAGCTCGGGTATCAAGGAGCAGTAGATCGAAGGAGACTTTCTACGCCTTCCTGTACTTGGCTCTCGCCCAGACTGCGGCTGCACCGGACACGACCAGCACGATCGTTCCGGGTTCGGGGACCACAGGCGGCGGAGGAGGGGGCGGTGGTGGCGGTGTGTGCGGATTACATTCCTCGCTCGTGTCCCCTGGCTGGCACTGCGGCGGTTTCCCTGAGGAGGCGATGGTGATTCCACCACCGATCGGCATCGGCATGAAGCCCCCTGGTGGAGGCCCGCCTGCAAATAGATTTCCCAGACTCGAACTCGATGTTCCAAGCGGTAGCGCGGGATCGAACACCATGAGATCGGAATCGAACGTGGAGGGCAACACGCGATTCATCCCGCTTGCCATTTCATCGGGCCGGTCCAGTTCGGCCATGGTGGGCTCGTTTGGAGAAGTGTTCGCCTGGGGCAGAACCGAAACTTGATTTCCGCAACGAGTGCGGGCTGTCGTACGCCCGTCGGTGAGGAGCTTCTCACCCTTATGAAGGCTGGCCTGCTTGTGCGTCCAAAAAATCTTGTCGCCGCGCCGATAGGACAGATACACAAGCTTCGGCTGGCTGACCTCAACAACTCGTGCCCGGCCGTAATCGAAACCGGCATAGTGTTCAGCGACCACGGGATCGTGTGCCGCAACCGCCTGCAATTCGGCGCTCGAGGTTACGCCACCGGGAACAACCGAATAGGGAAATACCACGCGTCCGTTCCGGCTTTGCACGCCCGGGGCCCGGAAGCTTGTCGGAAGGGTGATGGAAGATTTCAGGAGGGGCTGATTGGGCGCCATCGACGTTCGGGGCTCGGTTGCCCACCGCCACGTCGCAATGCAAGCCACCACGAATCCAAGAAAGGCGACGCTGCGTATGACAACGCCGCTGAATCTTCGACGGCCCCGCCGCCGGTTACCCCTGCCACGCGAATGGTTCAACGCAAATCTCCTGCGGACACTTGCAACCCGATAACTGGGGAGGGGTTGACGATACAACTTTCGTTGCAGTTACCATGCCAGTCGGTCGCTGCCACGAAAAAGGTAAGTACCTCAATATTCAGCAGATACTTACCTTCTTATAGCTGCGCATCGTACCAGAGTAGGAAAAAGGTTGCACACCTTTTATCTGTTGATATTTCGTATTCGTCCTAGGCAGGACGCCAGACGAAGTGGTTTTTCATTCAGGAACTTAGCTAGGATGGGCGGTTGTGGATATTGCCTCCTGAATTGGGAAGCGAAAGCGTCCCGCAACGGTCTCGAGGCGTTAAGATTGAGTGCCCATGACCAGGAAGAAATCGGAACGCAAATCGTCTTCGCACGGTATCTCGGTAAAGCCCGGACGTGTCGCAATCGCGATCATGGCCGCCGGGAAGGGAACGCGGCTCCGATCCAAGCACCCCAAGGTGCTTCACGAAGTCGGGGGCAAAACGCTCCTAGCCCACGTCATCGCTGCCGCCAGCCGAGTCGTTCCACCCGAGCACATCTACGTGATCATTGGCCACGAGGCAGAGCGCGTACGGGAGTCGGTGCGCAACATGGGCGTGAATTTTGTGCGTCAGGAACCGCAACGGGGAACCGGACATGCCCTGATGTGCGCCGCACCCAGCTTATCTGCCTACGATCATGTTGTTGTTCTCTCCGGGGATGCGCCGCTCATCAGGTCAGAAACCATTTCGCGTTTGCTCGAGTTCCATCTCGATCGGAAAGCGGCGATGACACTGCTGAGTGCGAGGCTGGAGATTCCAACCGGTTATGGGCGGGTTATCCGGAGGGGAAAGACCGATGAAGTGCAGGCTGTCGTGGAAGAGAAATCCTGCACTCTGGCGCAGCGAAAGTTGCGGGAGATCAATTCCGGCTTCTATGCCTTCTCGGTGAAGGCTCTATTCGACAACATCAAGCGCCTTACCACGGCAAATCCCCACGGCGAGTACTACCTGACCGATATGGCAGAGGTCTTGCAGAAGGCGAAGCAGCGTGTCGTCGTCGTGCCTACCGCAAATCCATCTGAAATTTTGGGCAGCAACACCCGCGCTGAACTTGTCGAACTTGACCGCACCATCCGCCGCGAGAAAGCTCTCGCGCTTATGGCCTCCGGTGTGACCATCTTCTATCCAGAAACCTGTGTCATTGATGCCGACGTCGAAGCTGGTGCGGATACCGTGATCGAACCCTTCGTTCAGATCTTGGGCGGCACGAAGCTTGGCGTTGACTGCCGGGTTCGTTCCTTTTCAGTGTTGGTGAATTCGGAAATTGGCGATGGCGTTCTCATCCGGCAAGGATGCGTTCTGGACCATGCTCGCGTCGGAGGTGGCGCGATGTTAGGTCCGTATTCTCATCTGCGGCCCGGCAGCGACATCGGGGAAGGCGCGCACGTGGGCAATTTCGTAGAGACCAAGAAGGCGAAACTTGGACGCGGAACCAAAGCCAATCACCTCAGTTACCTTGGCGACGCCGAAATCGGCGCGGGAGTGAACATCGGTGCCGGCACCATAACTTGCAACTACGACGGCGTGCACAAGCACACCACGGTGATCGAAGACGGAGTTTTCGTCGGCAGCGACTCGACTTTGGTGGCGCCGCTCAAACTTGCCAGGGGCTCTTACGTCGCTGCCGGCTCCTGCATCACCGACGACGTTCCCGAAGAGTCTCTGGCGCTAGGACGTTCCCGCCAAATCGTCAAGGAACACTGGGTCAAGCAGAAACGCGAAGGCCAGGTCGTCAAGAGCAGCTAGATGCCGGCTGCTTTGACGGCATGAGCCTTTTTAGCGATTGTGCGCCGAGATCACGCAATGACCCTATCTCCTATCCCTTCTCTCCCAAAAACTCTTTCAATCGAGTAAGCCCAGCCCGGCTTACTGGCAGTCGGCTGCCGTCGCCTAGAATCGCCACGTGCGAGTCCTTTCCATACGGCTCCAGTCGCGTTACCCGCTCCAGGTTGACCAGGTACGACCTGTGTATCCTCACGAAATTCCTGGGGTCAAGCGATGCCTCGAGGCTCGAAATCGTCTGTTGCTTCAAGTACTTCTTCCCCTGGCTGGCGAGGGCGACGTAGTCATCCTGTGCCTCGGCATAATCCAGTTTCGCGGCCGGGAAGATGTGCACCCGCGTGCCATCCTTAACCACCATCCGCTCTGCGTATTCCCCTGATCGTGCGGTTGCAGCCAGCTGCTCTGGACTAGCCGGAGGTTTCACGCCAACTCGTTGCTTCGCTCGTTTGAGAGCATCGCCCAACCGTTCTGCCCGGAATGGTTTCAGCAGATAGTCCACGGCGTGGACTTCGAAGGCCCGGATCGCGTGCTCATCGTAGGCGGTCGCGAAGATTACCGCTACATCGTTGCCGATTAGCTCGAGCACCTCGAACCCGTCGAGTTTCGGCATCTGGACATCGAGAAACATGAGATCCGGCTTAAGCTCCGCCACCATCTTGACCGCGTCAAAACCATTCGCGCACTCCCCCACGATTTCAATGTCAAGATGAGGCTTCAGCATCTCGCGAATGACCTGCCGCGCGAGGTCCTCGTCATCAACAATAAGGGTACGAATTATGGCGGACTGCTTCATGCTGTTTGTTGTGCCGGCAGCGACATCGACACCTGGAATCGCCCTTCTTTCGAGCTGACATCGAACTTGGCCTGCTTGGCATACATCGCATCGACGCGTTGACGCACGTTCTTCAGTCCGATATTCGCCCCCGCCCTGCGAGGCGCTTCCGGGTCGAAGTTGTTTTCAACCTCGATTGCCAACACGCCTGGTTCCCCGTTGGTGATCTCCAGCCGAATCCAACCGCCTTCGGTCAAAGTCGCAATGCCGTGCCGGATCGCGTTTTCCACCAGGGGTTGCAGCAATAGCGGCGGTACCGAGTACACCAATACGGTGGGCTCCACGCTTTCCTCGAGCTTTAGGCGCGCCCCGAACCGCATCTGCTCGACCGACAAATACGCGTGCACCAACTCGAGCTCTTCCCGTAAAGTAATTTGAGACCTCTCGCCTAAGCCCAGGGTCTTGCGTAGAAATTCCGCCAATCGAATGCACATCTCGCGCGCGGTTGCCGGATCGCTCGAGGTCAGCGCACTGATTGAATTCAGGCAATTGAAAATGAAGTGCGGATTGACTTGCGTTTTCAATGCCTTCAGTTCCGAATCTCGCGCCAATGCCTGTGCCTGCAACTCTCGCTTCGTAGCCTCGTGAGCCGCCTCGTTGGTCAGCAAAACATAGTGCAAAGCAACCGCAGTGAGATAAAGGAGTACTCCGCTGCCAAACAGCAGCGAATAAATCCGCCCCGCCTGTTGATCGAGAGGACCGAAGTAGGGCGTCGCCGAGAGCCCGACGGTAAGTCCTTTTGCGATGGCGATCCAAAGCAGACTTGCCACACCGCTCGCGATCAGCGGTCCCAGCCACCGGGTGGAATTGTCCAGGCGAAAACTTCGACACGTGTACCACGCCGAAAGACATACGAAGGCGTACACCAGAGACAAAGGTATGGCCAGTGCGGCCGCCCAGCCCCAACTCAGTCCTCCGGCCGAGGCGAACAAATACACCAGAATGGCTGAGATCGGACCCCATGCTGCGAGATAGAGCAACAGCCGACGAAAGTGGCCAAGAATAGGATGCATCGCTAGTTCTTGATCTCGATTCCGCCGAACACGGCAACGCCTTTCACGATCAGTGTTTTCGTTGGTTTGGTCGGATCCGGTTGAAAATGCCGCGTCTTGTCTTCGTAAGCCCCGAAGATGCCAGCTCCGGTTACCGTCACCATCCAATTCTCCGGGACGAGAATTTCTCCGCCGCCAAAGATCGCGGTGGCCTCGAGCACCACTTGCTCGGTGTCCATGTCTGCGTGTCTCAGATCGATTTTGTAACCTCCGAAAAGTGCAAACAGACTCCCACCCTTGAACTGTTTGGTGTTAACCTGGCGCTCGCCTCCGCCGAAAATATAGACGGAATCAAAGTGAGGGTTGGTGATGGCGGGGACCTTATCTTGCGTAAAGGCTTGCCACAACATTCCAATGCCGGCAATGATGATCGCCACCGGCCACAATTGCCAAAACTCTACGCGAAGGATTCCTGTCTGCTGCAGCTGAAGCATGATTCCAATCGCGATCAACACGCCACCCATAACGCGTCCACCGGCGTACACGATCTTGACCAGCCCAACCACGATGAAGATCATCGGCCAGAAATGCAGCGCGAAACCCCGAGGAAGATATCCGAGCTTTTCTAGCAACAGAACCGTACCCACGACGATGAAGACGACTCCGCCGATGACCGGACCTCTGTCAGGTTTGCCTGAACCGCACGTAAACCTTTCGACGGCGTTCATTTCGCACCTCCCATTCGCACTTCAGATCTCAGGCCGTCCTGACTCGAGTCAGATTTCGCGCTTTGCCACCAAACCACCACCCCCGCGGCGATGAGCAGCACCGGCCACCAGGCGACAACGTGCCAATTCACGAATCGGCTTAGCAGCTCGACGCAGGCCGCGCGCCACGCCCCAAGGCGCGTATCCGGCAACAGTGTACCCTCTAAAACTGCCATTCCCGCAAATGTCAATCCCGCCGCCATGATTGCATCCTGGTTCCACAGTGGACTTTGCCGATTGTTTGCCATCGCCGTTTCTCCTCTCGCTCAATGACGACAAGTTATCGGGAAGCCCAGTTGGGCGCTTCTCGGAATCGGCAAACACCGCCAATTCACCGGCAAGCGACTCCTATCGCTTGCCCGAGCCCAGCCAATCCTTTGCATTTCGCATCGAATGACATGGCACCAGAAAACAACCTGCGTCGCCGTTTCATACTTTGAAAGGCTTAAGTTGAGATGAAGCAGCGACATAGGAATCCAAGGCTAAAGTTTCAGCTGAAGTTGTTATGTCTCTGTTTTGCGGCCGCTAGTTGCCCGGCGGCTGATCTCCCGGATGCACCCACCGCGCAGCGCGATATTCCGTTCGACCAGGAGTTTGAGGAAGGGATTCGGCGCCCGCGTTCGGAAGCGCCCCGCAGGTCTGCCATCGTCGATTGGAAGCCAATCGTAAATCAGACATTTGCGTTGCTGACGATGGAGCAGGCATTCCGCATGGTGCAACCAAAGACGCGCGATCACTTAGGCGGCAGATTCTTCGCCGATTGGTTTGCCTGTGTCGGCAACCTCCATGGCTGGAACGATGGCGACTCTGCTTTCACCAACTACATTGGACATCCCATCCACTCGTCGTGGGCGGCCTACATCGAAATCCACAATGACGCGCTTGGGCGCAATTTGGAATTCGAGAATAGCGGAAGATATTGGAGGAGCCGACTGCGCGCCCTTGCCTGGGCGGAGCTTTACGAGATTCAGTGGCATATTGGACCGATCAGCGAAGCGTCCATTGGACATGTCGGCCGACCCGGAACCCATACCCTGGGCTACGTGAACCTGGTCACAAGCGCACCCGGTGGATTCGGTTGGGTGGTGCTCGAGGACTGGCTCGATCGGCGCATTGTCAGGAGACAAGAGGCCGGCACAGTCGATTTGAGTAAGCGAAGGGTTTACCGGATGCTGTTAAATCCGAGCAAAGCCGTTGCTAATCTTTTGCGTATCAAGAAGCCCTGGTTTCGTGACTCTCGGCCGATTGATTGGGTTCCCGAGTCCATGCAAGGCAAGGACTAGGGATGCCAAAAGCAAGCGGAACCCCAAAAAAGAGGTTTCAAACTTTACATCAAGCGAGAAGTACGAACAGAAGTCATGTTTGAAAGGATGGCTCTTTGCGGAAAGTTTCTCCCACCCAACTGCAATGTCAGTTCTTCCTTTGCCTCCCTTGACTAGCGACTTGTGTCTGGCAAGTCCCCATCTACGGGCCTCATGAAGGCCGTTGTATGCTTGACGGCATGCCTCGACGGGGAAAAACTCCGAGAAAGCTCACTCCCCTGGAGGGACTTCCCGCAACTCGGTCGAGAAGCACTGTACCTCACGAGTTCGTTCTTGACGCCTTAGCGTCGGTTGCTCCTTGGACGCGTCCAATGTTCGGATGCACCGCGATCTATGTGGGGGAGAAGATCGCCCTGATCCTGCGTCAGAAACCCAGCTATGAGCGTGATAATGGAGTTTGGCTCGCGACCACGCACGAACACCACGAGAGTTTGCGCCAGGATTTTCCCAACATGCGGTCAATCGGGTTGTTGGGAGAGCCGGTCAGCAATTGGCAAGTTCTGCCTGCCGATGCCCCGGACTTCGAGGAATCTGCGATGCGCGCGTGTGAACTGATCATTGCCGGCGATCCTCGAATCGGAAAAATTCCGAGCAGTAAGCGTAAGAAGACCAAGGCCGTTCGGCCTCGGGCGCGATAACAGTGCCTCTGGCAGTTAACCAAAACGCATTCGATAGAGACTTCCGGCTATTCCACCCTAATTCTCCCTTGCGTGATCGGCGAGTGAAAACCTCCAACCATCAGTTCATTGCTTACTTCCAGGTGCGGATCATGCCGCAATGACCCTCGCTTCGTCGGTCGAAGGTAGTTGGTTCCCCAAGTTAACCTTAGCTTTGGTCTTTTCTTTTACGAGTTTGCGGCTGTGCAGAATTCCTGGTAACGCTTTCCCGCCCCGGTTTCCTGCTCATTCGGTATCGAACGGCTGCCAAGTTTTGCACTCCCTCGGCCCGATCGGCTGGGTCAACGGAACTCCCATTCGAAATCTCACGACGCCTTCTGATGTCGCACAGAAGTTCTTGCTTCCGTTCGCCGCCGGACTTGCCACGGCCACGAATTCCTGGCACAACAGCTTCGGACACGCCTGGGCGAACGTGAACCTGTATCCCGCTTTCTCGCACCACGTTCCCACCTTGCATTCCGGTTTAGCCAGAGACATGTCGAGAAGGCCAGCATGTTTTGGGGTGTAGACACCTGGGGTGTTCGGATCCGCTCCCAACGAAGCTAAGTCGCGGGCGAATCCTCGGGCCGGATAAGCGCTCGAATAGGCTGTCTGCGCGGTTACGATGCTACGCATGCTCCCGACGGCTGCCGCTTCATTGGCTGAGTTCTTGGCACGCAACAGATTCGGGATCGCTACCGCCGCGGCGATCAATATCGTGCTGGCATCGACTGCCTGGCTCATGCTTGCACCACGGATTGTCGTCTCATCGGCGTATGCACACGTCACCGCGGGACTACTCGCTGTCGCTCCTTGAAAGAGCGAGTTGCCGAGTTCGGGTGACAAGCGCGATAGCTGCATTCCCATCAGCCTGAGCACATCCTGGTAGTACAACGCCGAGGCTTGTGTGGAATGCCCGGGAGGCAGCGACGCCAGAAAAGCGCTCGACTTCGCCAAGGATCCACCCTGCCGGTGCAGGCGAACAGCCTCTCGAACTCTGGCGCCACTCGACCCGATCACGAGGTAGCCGTCGGCAAAGGCGTATCCGACTTCATTTGCCTTGGTCGGCGAAGGCACGGTTAGACTGTGGTAGGTTACTCCATCTTCTCTCGATTCCTGCGCCTGAAACGGAGCAACGGCGAGCAGCTTGGCGAATGTCTGCTCGACGCGCGCGACGTCCTCGACTTCGAGGATCGCCTTCCACGCCGGCTGATCTTTTTCTATGTCGTCTACCTCTAGCGTGATCTCTCCTCCTAGTTGGGCCAGCAGATCGTCCTTCAAGTTGATCCCAAGTCCCTGTTGCATTTGGTCCATCTGCGCGAGAGCATTCGGGTTCGCAGCTGTAACCAAACTCTGAACCTCGTCGAAGATGCTGCCCAGGTTTTTCAGCGCGATGCTGGCGACAAGAATTGCCCGGGGTGATGCGAAATCCAGGCTACGGAGATCACGAGGTGCCGCCAGCCATGAAGCCACACCCCGCCGCGGACGCGTGAAACTCAGTTCGCCTTCGCTGCTGGGTTGCCCGGGAAGCCCTCGGTGTTCCCACACCGCGTACTTCATGTCTCCAAAGCCTGTCTGTTGGAGAATTTGGCCCTGCTGCGGAGGCAGCGGCGCCTGCGCGAGGATCGTTTGCAGGTCAGCCCCGGCAATCACCGCCACCCCACCACCATAGCCTTGCTGCAAGCGTTGTCCGAATTCCTTCGAAGCAAATTCGCGCTTTCCCATATCCAGCTGACGGCTGAAATTCCGCACCGTCTCCAGATCCGGCGCCGCGATCACGAAATCCGGCCGCACCAAAACCGTAAATTGCCGGGGCATGGATTCGGTTGCTCCCGCGAGCCCTGATTTGTCGAGCACCCGCACCGTGGGTTTTGAACCAGCCGACGCGACTTGAACTGCGAAATCCAGTGCTTCTTTCAATCCCGGTTTGCGGACCTCGGCCAGCAACACAACCGTCGGGGATTTCGACTCGTTCAGGGACCCTGAGACGACAACCTCGTTTCCGACGTATTGAGCAAGGTTGCTGACCGCTTCGATGGCCACCTCAAACTGTGGGCCGTTCTTCGCCATCTCGGGACTTTGCCACCACTTTCGAAGCTGCGGACGCGATTGCCGCTCCTCGCGAAAGATCTTCAATGCCTGTCGGGCAGCGTCGCCATAGTTGGGAATGGCCGCGTAAAAAATGGTGGACGGCGGCAACAAAGCAAGCAAGCGGCTTTCCTGCCGCGGCTCTGGAAGCACGACTTCCCGTTGCAATCGGAGAAATACTTCGCCGAAGTCGTTCAGCGGATATTTGCCGAGTTGCTTCATTTGCTCGGGAGACGGCGCATCGTTCGCCCGCGGTTGGGCGGAGCTAGTGATAGAGGCTAGGAGGATGACCAGAGCAACGCCAGTCAACTGGCGCACGGAAGGTGTGTCACGATTCATTTGCTTACCCCTGCGCTGAAAAGCTCAGGATAGCAACGTCTTATCTACTCTCCGAGTGACGTTTGGGGGACGCACTATCGTAAGTAATTGTTGGTATAAGGGGCTGGCGAGGCAAGTTCACTCGGCTTACGCGCTGGCTTTATCGGTTAGCGGTAGGGAATCGGCAGAAGGGGAGTCGAGTTCCAACTGCTCCTGTCCGCTCAAAGCACTGACTTTCCCCCGGTATGTCTTGAGATGTCTTGAGGCGGTGTCAAAGGCTTCCTGCGCCTTGTTCAAGTTTTTACCGACATTTTCAAACTGGTTCTGGAAATGATCGAACGATTTCTGCGCCTTTGCCAGCTCCTGGCGGCTCTTCTCGAACCGACTCGCGACCTCGTACCACTTGTGCACCAGAGCAATGGTTTGCAGGGTCATCAGAAGGGTGTTGGGCGAAACCGGGAAAACGTGTTGCAGGTTCAGCCAATCCGCCAGTTCTCGGTTGCGGATTGCCTCCATGTATAACGTCTCGCTCGGCAGGTACATGAGCGCGATTTCTGTCGTCCCGTGCTCCGGCTGAATGTAAGCCTTGATGCGTTTGGTCTCGGCCTTCATTACGCGCACGAACTCCACGCGGGCTTCCTCGAGTTCTGATTCCTTGTTGCTTTCGAACAACCCAAGAATCTGTTCTCGCGGGAACTTGGCGTCGATCGGCAGACGGCGTTCCGGGAAGTTGATCATGGCATCCACTCGCCCACCACCATTCACCGAGCACTGCATTTCGAACATATGAGCTGGCAAGAAGTCGGAAAGCAAGCGCTCCAGACTGGCCTCTCCAAACTGTCCGCGCAGGTGCGGCAGCTTCAAGAGATTGTTCAGATCATTGATCGAGTGTCCCAGGGCTCCCACTTCGCGCAATTGCTCTTCTGCGGCTCTGAGGTGCTGCTGCACTTTTTCGAAGTGCGCAAATCCTTCCTTGATGTTTTGATCGAGCTTTGACTGCACCTGCTCGGTAATCGCCAGCAGCTTGGCGTCAACCCGCTCGCGAATGGTTTCGAGGCTCTCACCTGTCTGCTGATTGAGCCGCGCAAACTCCGATTTCAGCGATTCCGTGGTCAAAGCCAGAGAATTGGTCAGTTCTGACCGGGTTTCACCGAGTCTTTCAGCTTGTTCCCGGCGTCCTGCCGCCATCTGCTTTTCCACCGCGTTCCGGATCTCCCCGAAACCGCCATTCAGCCGATCCGAAACCTCCTGCCGTAGGTCGCCCTTGGTCTGCTCCAAGCGGGAGGCCAGGTCGGCCGTAGCCGAAGAAAATTGCTGGGTGAGAGCCTGTTGCAACTCGTCCGAACGCTGTCGAAGTCCTTTTAGCGCAGCAGCTTGCGAACTGTCGGAACGTTGGTACATCAACAGGGCCAGCAATTGGACGAGATTGACGGCAAGTAGCAGGCCAAGCAGCAACGGGAGGGAGGCCAATCGGTTATATCTCCGGTGTAATCGTGCTCAGCCCGATTGTAGAGACTATTCTTTTTGAAGCAAAGTAGTTTCTCCCGGGGGCATCTGGAACGTAGGCAGGAGCGTCTGAAGTGGCTGCTGGACGGGCATTTCAGGTACTCACAACGCAATGTTCTGGCCCCTCATCACGGTGATTTCGCTTCGCTTGGCTGCTGGCGCCGCCATGCCGAAAGCCGCAGCCGCAGACACCGCTCCACAGAGTTCGTGGCAGCAGGTCGCGCCCGATTCCGCTCCGGCTTTTGAGGCCGACGCGGAGCATCAATTACTGGAGCTCGCGAACGCCGAACGTGTCCGCGCCGGACTCGCGCCGCTCAAAATGGATGACGGAATGGTTCGCGCAGCCCGCGCTCATGCGGTGAAGATGGCTGCCCAGGAGCAGCTCTCTCATCAGTTTGCCGGGGAGCCAGCGCTCGCGGATCGCATCACGGCGACATCTGCGCTGCATCTGGATCGCGCAGGGGAAAACGTGGCAACGGCGCGGGACGCCGACGCTGCCCACCACGCACTGATGGCCTCCCCGCCACACCGCGACAACTTGCTGAGTCCTGGTTTCAATGTCGCGGGAATTGGGGTGGTCCGCAAAGGCGCACGGCTCTTCGTCGCACAGGACTTTGGCGACAGCATCGCGACCGTTTCAATTCAGAGGGCACAAGAGCTGGTTGAAGAAAGCGTCGAGCAATTGCGTGCGCAGGCGCACATGCCTCGCTTGACGCGGGCGAGTAACCGCCATACCTCAGCCAGTGCTTGCGCGATGGCTCAGGCCGACTCGCTCAGCGCGGCCGCTCCTCCTGCCGGAGGCTACATGCTCAAGTACACGAGCATGACGCCCGCGAAGCTACCGGAAAACATCTCCAAAGTGATCGCCCACCGTGGCCTCAAGACCTACTCCGCCGGCACCTGCTACGCTCGCACCCAAAAGTATCCCGGCGGCGCCTATTGGGTCGTGTTGATCTTCTACTAACCTCATCTGGCAGAGCGATTTGCACGCGGTACGAACGCTCTCCCTGCTGTACCTCGAGAGTGGCGGAATCTAAATCGCCCGAAGCACAACTACCCGGGAGCGCGAGGTACCGAACAAAGCCCGCAGCAGCGGGACGCGAAGGCCTTCGAACTAACTGCGCATACGTACCTGCTGGACGAGTACAATATGGGTATGCGTAGTGCCCATGTTTCCGGGGACGATTACCCGCATCGCGGGCTGACCATGCACGAGATGCCGGTGGGCGCGAATGTTCCCGGCCTGGTATTCGCAGTCGGAACCGCCTTGGTCTTCCTGTTCGCGATTCCAGCGCTTTGGTACGTGATTGCTGCTAGCGTCGTGGTTGGACTTTTGGTGTCCGCCCTTCTTCAGCTTTTTTATCGTAATCACCCCGACGAAGCCGAGCGTCTCACATTCAAGCTCTAGGTCAGGGAAGGCCGCTTCCAATTAATATGACAGGTTGGTTTCGGAAGGGAACTGGACCGCTTGCTCTATCTCACCCGCAAAGCTGAATTCGCCGCGTCGCACTATTACCACAATCCGGATCTTTCCCCGGAGGAGAACCGGCGGCTGTTCGGAAAGTGCAATAACCCCAATGGACATGGTCACAACTACGTACTCGAAGTAACCGTGAAAGGGGAAGTCGACCCCCGTTCCGGTTTTGTGGTTGACCTCAGGCAGCTCAAGGAGGTCATGAACCGCGAAGTTCTAGACGCCATGGACCACCGCTTCCTCAATAAGGAAGTCCCAGAATTTGCCACGCGCATTCCGACAACCGAGAACCTGGCTATCGCCATCTGGCAACGCCTCGCACCCAAGCTGAGCAACGCGAAACTCCATCGAGTCCGCGTGTATGAAAACCACGATCTATTCGCCGATTTTTATGGGGAAGAATGAAAAGCGAATCCTTGAAACGCAAGGAAAAGGGTCCTTGGAAGCCGTACAACTGGCTTTCGAGCATTCAGCGAGCCGAGGCGTTTCATGACTCGATTTAGCCAGACGCCACCACCCGAATGAAGGCTTACCTCAATCGCCGCTATCGCTTCTCCGCATCGCATCGCCTCCACAGCGCCCAGCTGTCCGATGCCGAGAACCGTGCCACCTACGGAAAATGCAACAACCCCCACGGCCATGGGCATAACTACATTTTGGAGGTCACCGTCAGCGGCCGTGTCGATGAAAACGGAATGGTCTGCAATCTGGTCGATCTCGATGAGTGCGTCCACCGTAACGTTGTAACCAGATTCGACGTCGAAGATCTAAATATGCAGCCGGAATTCGCTATGTCCGTGCCTACGACTGAAAACCTTTGCACCGTGATCTACGATATTTTGAAGCGCGAGTTTCGTCAGGCGCATCTGGAAAAGGTGCGGCTGGAAGAGACAATGATGAACGCCTTTGAATATAAGGGGCGCTAAGTCACTCGGTCCATGACACCGGAATCGTTGAATGATTCGTTTTGTCAAATGAAGCCAACACTCGAAACCACGACTTTGACTTCGGCCTCATTCGAGGAATTGATGCGGGAGATTCTGGTCCGCCTGGGGGAGGATCCGAATCGCGAAGGTCTCCTCAACACACCTAGCCGCGTACACAAGGCTTTCAAGTTCCTCAGCAAGGGATACAACGAGGACCCGGAAGCATTGCTCAAAAACGCCCTGTTCACCGTCAGCTATGACGAAATGGTGATCGTAAAAGACGTCGAGATGTTCAGCTTGTGCGAACACCACATGCTGCCCTTTTTCGGCAAGGTGCACGTTGCCTATATCCCGAACGGCAAAGTCATCGGGCTCAGCAAAATACCGCGCCTGATCGAGACTTTTTCCCGCCGACTGCAAATTCAGGAGCGCTTGACCACTCAGATCGCGGAAACCATTCAGAAAGTGATTCAACCGCAAGGCGTCGGCGTGGTCATCGAAGCCAGACATCTCTGCATGATGATGCGCGGGGTCGAAAAGCAGCACTCGGCTGCGGTCACATCCTCTATGCTCGGCTGCTTCCGCGACGAGCAGGAGACGCGCCAGGAGTTCCTCTCCCTCATCCGACAGCGCCCTAACGGCGTGTGACCCTGGTCTCGCTCTGTTCCATCAAGCTAGGTCGTTCGAATCTCCGTGTTTTTGCCGAGGGCGCGTGACCTGGCCGGGGTTGGCCCTCCATTTGCCGCGCGCGCCATTCGGCCTTGGGGCAAATCGCGGGTTACATCTAAAATCTTTTTCAGCGATGAAAAAAGCTACTCCCATCCCTGTGACTCCGGCTGACGTCGAACCTGCGGCCGTTTCGCTCCGCGGGAAACTTGCGCTCGTCACCGGGGCGACTCAAGGCATAGGCCTTGCCACCGCCCAATCCCTCGCCGCTCAAGGATGTGACCTGATTCTGTGCGCCCGCAATCAAAGGCGCCTGGCTGCCGCGGAATCCCAGCTCTCGCGCACCCCAATCAGCGTGCAAACTCTTTCCTGCGATGTGCGCGACGAAAAAAGCGTCGCTTCCATGTTCGCAACCATCCGCAAAAAAGTTTCGCACCTCGACATCCTGATCAATAGCGCCGGAATCGCGCATCCTTTTAAGCCAATCACCAGCCTAAGTACGAAAGAATGGAACCAGGTCCTTGCCACCAACCTGACCGGCACGTTCCTCGTCACTCGGACCGCACTCCCCTTAATGTCCCGGGGCTCCTCGATCGTCAACGTTTTGTCCATGTCTTCCAAGCGCGCCTTCCCGAACCTAGGCGCCTATAACGCCTCCAAGTTCGGTGCCCTCGGCCTCACCAATACTCTCCGGGAGGAACTCCGTTCCCAAGGCATTCGCGTCATCGCCGCCCTCCCCGGCTCGACCGACACTCCTATTTGGAACACACTTTGGCCGGAAGCTCCCCGCCACAGGATGATGCGGGCCGAAACCGTAGCCCAAGCCATTGTTGCCGCCCTCAGACTTCCCCCGGACACGACCGTCGAGGAACTTGACCTGATGCCCACTGGGGGCGCGCTCTAGGTGATTTCCCCGACTTCGCCGAAAATCAGCTGTTCGCCGAAAATCAGCTTGCCTTCTCCCGGATCCTGGAGTAACTTGCTTGCCAACTTCGTTCTCTCCGAGGACTGGAGCAAACATGGGGCTCCGTTTCTGCCTGGTTGCGTATTGTCTGATCGCGTCGTTTTCCTTTTCCCAGACGCTTTCCGCTGCCCCGAACCAAACCGTTCCAGAACCTCGACCTTCAGCAAAACCTCTCGCTCACGATGGCAGCATCCGAGATATCGGTGCCATTGGCACTCGCAACCTCGGGTGCGGACGCGGCTTTGGCAATTGGTATAGCCTCGAGCGTCAAGTGGCCATGGGCAAACAGTACTCAGCCCAGATCGAATCGACTTCAAAGCTGGTGAAAGATGCAGCGATTGTCGAGTACGTCAACCGCATCGGTCAGAACCTCGTCCGCAATTCCGACTCGCAGATTCCGTTCACCATCAAGGTGATCGAGTCGGACGATGTAAATGCCTTCGCTCTCCCCGGCGGCTTCTTCTACGTCGATACCGGACTGATTCTCGCTGCAGATAGCGAGGCTGAGCTCGCTGGGGTCATGGCCCACGAAATCGCGCACGTTGCTGCCTGCCACGCCGCTCGCAGCCGCACCCGCGGACAGCTGATGAACATGGCGTCTTTGCCTTTCATGTTGGTTGGCGGTCCTATTGGCTATGCGGCGTACGAGGGGTTGACCATCGCGACTCCGCTAACCTTCTTCAAATTCTCACGCAAATTTGAGGCGGAAGCGGACTTCCTCGGGGTGCAATATATGTACAAGGCCGGCTACGATCCCCAGGCGCTGACATCCTTCTTTGAGAAAGTGAAGGCCATGGAGGGGCGGCATGAGAGCTCCATCGCCAAAGCCTTCCGCACCCATCCCCAAACGCCGGACCGCATTGTCAAAACTCAGAAGGAGATCGCAACCCTGCTTCCCCCAGAGGCGGAATACAAAGTGGACTCCTCAGAATTCCAAGACATCAAGGATCACTTAAACAAAATGGAAGGCGGCCTTCGGATTCATAGCCCCAACCGTCCTACCCTCAAGCGTCGTCCCAGCCTGGATGTTGCAGCCGGTGAATAGCAAGTCTCTCGCTCTCTGAAGACCGACCACCCGTGGCACTAACGAAGCTTCCCTTGCGCCAAATCCCTCACCAAGGTCAAGTCCGCTTCCAGGAAATCGTAGGTTGGCAAATCCTTCGGGTCGGTCCAAACGATCTCTCGAAAAATACGGTTTTCGAGCTCGCCGGAGTATTCGAGCACCTCGAAAAACCGCAACTCGACTGAATTCCCTCCGGGATACTTGTGCTGAATGCGTACAACCTCGTCGCGCACGACGGCCACAATGCCCAGTTCTTCATGCAGTTCTCTCCGCAGCGCATCGCGCGGTTGTTCACCCTCTTCGATTTTTCCCCCGGGGAATTCCCATTTGAGAGGCATGGGCTGATGCCGAGTGCGCTGGCAGATCAGAATCTTCCCGTTTTTCCAAATGAGTGCCGCCACAACGCGTTTCATAGAAGATCTGGTTCTGGTAATTGAGTAATTGGCCCCAACTCCTCAAGGGAGGACCGGTGCTCGCCCTCCTCGCGCTTCAATCTCTTCCATGGCCCGAGTTACAAGATTACTCAATGCGTTCCATGCATCGTAACCCTTCGACTTGTGGAAAGTACTCCGGGTGAATCGCAGCTGCCAGGGCTCGCAGGCCTTCGACCAATGTCGAGGCTGGCGTGTTGAGATACTCATCGCGAATGCAATACACGCGCCCCGCCTTTACTGCTGGGAGCTTCTGCCAGGAGCGCGCGCGAACCACTTTCTCTAGAGGAACCCGGTCTCCCGCACCACACCAGGCCGCGATCAGGACCTCTGGCTCTTCCGCCACAATCGTAGCCGGATCGATCTGTGCTCCCGGAGCTTCGATGAACTCTCCTCCTGCCACCGCAACCAGCTCGGCGACCCAAGGCTGGGACGCGATCAGAGGCTTGCCCCACTCTTCGCAGAACACTCGAGGCCGGGGAAGACCTGAGGTGCGCCGCTCTATATCTGCTATCTGCTCCCGCATTCGAAGAACTAACCTCGCACCTTCTTCTTTCGCGTCCACCAGGCGCGCCATAGCGCCAATATCAGAATAGATATCGGCAAGCTTCTTTGGCGCCAAGGCGAGAACCGGCACGCCAACTTTCAAGATTTCAGCAAGCGACTTCTCTTGGTAAGGAACCGATGCAATCACGAAATCGGGCTGGGCTTGACGGATCTGGTCTGCCTGGGCTGTCCATGAATCCGCGACCTGCGGGATGTTGCGTTCCTTCACCTCAGGGCAAACCGCCGCGCAATACTTCGTGCAGGCCACGAGTAGATCAAGTCTGCCTAGTTCGCGCAGAGTTATTGTCACGCTGGGCTGCAACGACACGATGCGGTGCGGATTGCTTGCGCCTGTCATCCCTGTAGTATGACAAACCTCAACGTAGGTTATGGTTTACGGGCTCAAGCGTGAAGGCGAAAACCCAACCCCGGGATGGCACCGCTTTGAGGGAATAAAATACTTCCGTGTATTCCACCCAGCTTCTCGATCATTTTGAGAACCCGCGCAATGTCGGTGTGTTGGATCGCGCTCACGCTACGGCGCAACTCGAGAATCCCGCCTGCGGAGACATTCTCAAATTGACCGCGTTTTTGCAAAACGACACCATCAGTGAAATCCGGTTTCAAGCAAAAGGTTGCGTTCCTTCGATCGCCTGTGGTTCGGCGCTGACGGAACTGGTTCGCGGGAAGAGTCCTCGAGAAGCTTCCACCCTCACCCGCGACGATATTCTCCTCGCGGTTGGAGGCGTCCCCCCAGCCTCCGGCCACGCTGCCCAACTCGCCATCGACGCCTTGCGATCTCTGCTCCTGCGCTTACAAGCACGGTAGTTCTCCTCCGTGGAGCGGCCCTTTCGAGTGTTATCTTTAGTCCTGACACCGATGGACGTCCTCACTCAACTTTTCGAGCAGCATTTTCATGCACCGGTGGTGCGAGTCCAGCCGCTGCAAGGCGAGCTGGGCGGTTCCGGCCGCCGCATCGTGCGCCTTCATGGCGAGCGTTCCCGGGCAATCGGAATTCTTTATAACGTGCGGGAAGAGAACGTCGCATTTTTGGAGTTCTCGCGTCACTTCCGCCGCCACGGCTTGCCGGTTCCCGAAGTCTATGCCGACGATTTGGCGCAGGACGCCTATTTGGAAGAAGATCTCGGCGACACGACGTTATTCGACTTGCTCTCCGCGAATCGCCGCGGGGAAGAGATCGCCCCCGTAGTCGTGGATGCCTATCGCAAGGCGGTTGAGTTCCTGCCCCTATTCCAAGTTGTCGCGGGCCGTGACTTGAATTACAAGGTCTGTTATCCCCGATCGAGTTTCGATCGCCAGTCGATCGCCTGGGATTTGAATTATTTCAAATACTATTTCCTGCGCCTTGCGGGCATTCCATTCAACGAGCAGGCCCTGGAACAGGATTTCACGCGGCTCAGCAAATTCCTGCTCAGTGCTCCTCACGATTACTTCCTCTATCGCGACTTTCAGTCGCGCAACATCATGCTCCGCGATGGTCACCCATTCTTTGTCGATTATCAGGGAGGGCGAAGAGGGGCTTTGCAGTACGATATTGCTTCCATCCTTTACGACGCCAAGGCCGATCTGCCGCCTGCTCTTCGCCAGCAGCTGCTCGACCACTACGTCGAGGCTCTAGGGAATCACCTCCCGCTCGATCGGGCCGCTTTCTTGCAGCACTACTATGGCTATGTCTATGTGCGTATTATGCAGGCCCTGGGCGCGTACGGCTTTCGCGGATTCTATGAGCGCAAACCCCACTTCCTGCAAAGCGTGCCTTATGCGTTAAAGAACATCCGCTGGCTGCTGCACAACGTGGAAGTTTCTGTGCCGTTGCCGACGCTCACCGACTGTTTTCGCGCGATGCTGGGCTCGGAGAAGCTTCAGCATCTCGGCGAAGAAAAACACAGCAAAGACGAAGACGGCCCTTCCTCTGCGCTCACAGTGAGGGTATTCAGCTTCTCCTTCCATCGCGATGGCATTCCCAGGGACGAAAGTGGCAACGGGGGCGGTTTTGTTTTTGACGGGCGCAGCCTTCCCAATCCCGGCAGGCAAGAGCGCTTCAAGGAACTTACGGGAAAAGATGCCGAGGTGGCGGAATATCTCGACCAGCAGGAGAGCGTCCACCGCTATCTCGCGAATGTGTACGCCCTGGTGGACAGCAGCGTGAGTGAGTATCAGCGGCGCGGATTTGCCAATCTCATGATTTCCTTCGGCTGTACCGGTGGCCAGCACCGTTCGGTCTATCTCGCAGAGCAACTAGCCAAACACCTTCACCCGAGGAATGGAGTTCGGGTTGAGCTCCGCCACACCGAACAGGAGAAGCTGGGCAGATGAAGGCCATGATTCTGGCCGCAGGTCTCGGAACGCGTCTTCGTCCGCTCACCAATGACCGGCCCAAAGCTCTCGTCGAGATCAACGGTCGCACACTGCTTGAGATCACGCTCGCTCGTTTGCGCAAGTTCGGAGTGCGCGAGGTAGTCATCAATGTCCACCATTTCGCGGACGTAGTGGCCAACTATCTGGCAGCAAACAGCAACTTCGGAATGCAGGTCGAGATCTCGCGCGAAGACGACCGTCTTCTCGATACTGGTGGTGGTTTGAAGAATGCTGCGAAGTTCTTTCTACGGGACTCAGCCGACCTGCCGTTTTTTGTGCACAACGTGGATGTCGTCAGCACGATCGATCTCGAAGAGATGCTTCGCCTCCATCGCCAGCATGACGCGCTGGCCGTTCTGGCAGTTCGGAATCGCAGCAGCTCCCGCTATCTTCTGTTCGACGAACATTCCGAACTAGTCGGAAGGCGGGTTGCGAAAGATAGCGCGCCGTCCAACGCGGAGCTCGTGCGACAGGCAAACCATCCCGAGGCCCTGGCTTTTTGCGGTATTCATGTGATCTCGCCGCGGCTGCTCGCCCGCATGACCGAGACCGGCGTTTTCTCCATCATCGATGCGTATCTCCGTCTGGCCGGCGAAGGAGAGAGGATTCTTGCCTTTTCCGCCGATCACTACTACTGGCGCGACCTAGGTCGTCCCGAGCATCTCGTAGAGGCAGCTGCGGATATCAATCATGGGAATCTTGTTCTGCCGCCTCTCGGTGATCGGTAACCTGCCCGAGTAACTGGCGTAATTTGTGGGGAATCAGTACCCATGCGAAGCTGATTTCACGGCACGTCTCCCCGTCGTGCCAGAGGTATTCATAAGGTTCCGCGCCCCGGTTGTGCGCCACTTCGTCATGGAACATTTCGTCCTGAATTCGACTTTCGGTACCTTTAGCACGGCGTTAATCTGGGGCGGCCTGGCAGTGGTGGCCGCGATCTTCGCTTTTCTCATGATCTCCGAAAGCAGCTCTGGCGTTCGCCCACCCGGATGCCAACGTGGACCCGCCAGCAAAGTCGTCCGCTAAGCCTGGCCCCTCACGGGAGGATCTTTGCGAGAGCGCATTGGCGAGATACAATCCGCCCATGGAAATCAAGCACCTGGTTTCGAAGTACGTCTATCGCATCGAACCGAAACCTGAAGGTGGATTCATTGCTCGCGCCAGCGATGCCAACGTTCCGCCCCTCGAAGCCGCTACCCGCGAAGAGCTCCAAGAAAAAATTCAGTCCACAATTCTTGCCGGCTTGGGCACCGATTTTCCTGGCCTGAAACTTTCCTCGCACGCAAGCGAGCTGAAGTTCGCTTTTCATGTGGAGAAGCAGCCTGATGGGACTTTTGATATTCATTCTTCGGATACGGCCTCGGGCCCCTTCAACGCTCCTGACCACGACCAAGTCGAAAGCCACTTCGCCGAGAAGCTGATTTCGTTTGTGGGCAAACACATGCTGCAGGATGCTCCCGAGGGTTGGCGCGCTCAACTCGCGTCCGGCGACATTAAGGTCTTTGTCCATAAGAGTTCGGGGTTCACGATAAAGACCAAAGAGGACGGCCATGCTGCGGAATTCAGGTCTCTGTCCCAACTCTTTGGCGATACGCAACAGGGTGCTCGGCCGACGTCTTCGTTGGGCCCCGGCAACTCCGACGAAATCGTCTCCAACTCGCCGGCCAGCTTCAATACGCAAAGCACTCCCATTGACTCTTCGCCTATTACTCCCGGGAGCGAAGGTGCAGGCAAATTCCTCCGCATCTTGCTGGTGCTGACAATTTTGGCGGCGGTCATGTTCTTTTTTTTGCGTCACCATTGAACGCGCTTGTGCCCCTGTGCGGCTGGCAGGGGTGGGCCCTTCGGCTGGGAGATCACTTGCCAACCGGCGCTGCGCTTAACAGATCCACAAACATTGCGTAGAATTTCTCGCGATCAAGATCATCCTGAATCTCGACCGTCCGTATCCCATTTTCCGGCTTATCTTTTTCGCTCCAGGTTAGGGTATTTCCATACCCTGCGCCGCGATCCAGGTCTACATCCATGTAGCGAGTTTCTTTTTTCGTGATCACACTTGGGTCAAGCCATGCCAGGGCGGCCAACTCGTCCCAAAGGTAGTCAAAGCCACGCAGCTTCGTGTAGGTCGTCACGTACTTTGCCGCCGGAGCGGCGCTATTCTTCAAACGATCCAGGAGCTCGGCCGTCAGCCTTGTCTTCAAGGAAATATCTACGGTCGTACACACGATCTTCCTCCACGGGGCGCGCAAAACTATGTGAGCCGCCTCGGGATCGAACCAAAGATTGAATTCGTGGTGAGGAGTGTGGGCGAACTCGGGATCGCTCGTCTCGGGGTTCACCGAGCCTCCCATGAATACAAGTTCTTTTGCCAGCTCCGCAAACTCCGGATCAATCGAGATCGCAAGCGCAAGGTTCGTCATGGGCCCGCCTTCGTAGATCGTGACCTCATGCGGGTACTTGTGCACCATTCGGAGCAGAAAATGCGCTGCGTCTTCATCTGCCGCCTTGGTCGACGGTAACCCTTCTGGCATTTCACCGAGCCGCTGCGAGGGATGATACCGTCCTGGAGTCCACGCACCCAGCCAGGTGAAAGCTCCGTATCGCTTCTCCCAAAGCTCAGTTTCTTGCTTTCGTCGAATCAGCGGAAGTTCCGCACCCCGCACCACCGGGATGTCCGTTCGCCCGACGATTTCGAGTGTGCGCAGCGTGTGCGCCACTTCCTCCTGCAGCCATGAATCTCCGGTCACGACGGTTACACCCAGGACCTCCGTGCGCGGCGATTCGACCAGCAACAAGATCGCCTGCTGATCGGTTCCTCCCGGTCCGGCCCCGTCCTCGTCAATGATGATCTTTCGTTTCTCCTGGGCAAGGGAAACCAGATGCATCGCAATCAATAGAGCTGCGGCGATCCAAAGATTCTTCAGTCTCATCCTCACCCTTCTTAGTGATCTCTGGCCGAGCTGCTCGGCCCCCGGCCTGCACACGGCTCTTGTGAAGACACTTCGCTCGGCGATC
The DNA here is from genome assembly GCA_035606605.1 of Terriglobales bacterium. Classification (GTDB taxonomy): domain Bacteria; phylum Acidobacteriota; class Terriglobia; order Terriglobales; family Acidobacteriaceae; genus Gp1-AA145. Next base: position 41,637 of record DATNEX010000023.1, on the reverse strand, counting down.
AAGACCGTAAGCAGACTAATCGTACTCTGTTGATGGTTCCGAGCCACACCCCGCGGGTTCCCGGGTGAAGTCTCGGTTACAAGAGCGCCCTAAAAAACCTCTTGCATTGCTACTACACATGTAGTAACAATACATACGTCCATAGGAGACAAAATGGAACGACCCAAGCTAAGCAAGCTGGAACTTAGGATCATGGAGGTGCTCTGGAGCCGGGGAAGTGCTTCGATCCGCGACATGCAGGAAAGTTTCCCCGAGAACAAGCGCCCAGCGTATACGACCGTGCAAACCACGGTGTATCGCCTGGAAGGAAAAAATGCTGTGCGGCGAGTCAAAAAGGTCGGGAATTTCCATATCTTCGAGGCTTCGGTCTCTCGCGACCATGCGCAGCGAAAGCTCATTGACGATCTGCTCGCCCTGTTTGGCGGCCGCAGTCAGCCAGTCATGGCACACCTGATCGAATCGGGCAAGCTCACCCTCGCTGATATCAAAGAAGCTGAAAAGGCGCTGCGCCAGCTGCAGAGAGAGGAGAAGTGACGATGATGTCCAGCATCTGGAACCTGCTTGCTCCTTCGTTTGCAGATCACCTCTGGCAATCGACCCTCTTCGCCGGAGCAACTGGGCTGCTCACGCTAGTTTTACGCAAAAATTCCGCTCGCCTGCGGTATTCCCTCTGGCTTGCTGCCTCGCTGAAGTTTCTCGTTCCGTTCTCCCTGCTGGTCGCGCTGGGCGGGCTGTTCCCATGGCGAACGACGGCGATACCGACTTCGTCGGGCATATCCAGCATGGAAATTGTCAGTCAGCCTTTTACTAAGCCTTGGACGCTGACTGCTCCAGCCGCCGTCCCCTCCACATCTCCCGGCATGGGCATGCGATTCATGCCCCTCCTTCTCTGGATTTGGCTCATAGGATTTGTTGTGGTGCTGGCGGTTTGGATGGTTCGCTGGCTCCGCGTCTCGGCAATGATCCGGCGCGCGACCCTGCTTTCAGAAGGCCGGGAATTTACAGCCCTTCGTCGCCTTGAACGTCTCACGAAGTGCACGCGGCCGATGAACCTTTGGCTCTCTCGAGCCTCGCTTGAGCCCGGCGTATTTGGCATTTCCCGCCCGGTCCTACTTTGGCCGCAATCGATCTCCGCGCGCCTTGAAGACGCCCATCTGGAAGCAATCATTGCCCACGAGCTCTGCCACGTGCGCCGCCGCGACAATCTCGCTGCCGCCCTGCACATGCTGGTCGAAGCAATCTTCTGGTTTCACCCGCTAGTCTGGTGGATTGGGTTGCGCCTGATCGCCGAACGAGAGCGAGCCTGCGATGAAGCCGTCCTCGGGCTCGGCAGCCGCCGCCAAGTTTATGCCGAGAGCATTTTGAAAGTTTGCGAGTTCTGTTTGAGTTCTCCTCTGACCTGCGTTGCAGGCGTTACGGGGGCTGATCTGAAGAAAAGGATGGTTCACATTATGACCGACCGCGTTGTTCTGAAACTTAACCTCTCTCGCAAACTCCTGCTCTGGAGCGCGGGATGCCTCGTAATTGCCTTGCCCATCGCGTTTGGCCTGTTCAGTGCCCAGCCCGCCCCAGCCCAGGCCCCGGCGGCGAGCGCGCTGGAATTCACAACCATCGATCTAAAGCCCCACCCGGTCGACGAAAATGAGAAAAAGCCGACCATATTTAGTTTTGGCTTGAAGGATGGCGAACTAAAGGCCAATGGAGTCACCTTGAAGATGCTTGTGGGCGTGGCCTATCACGCGCAAGACGCACAACTCCTTGGAACCCCAGAGTGGTTCAACACCGAACGGTACGACATCATTGCCAGAGCCGACCAAGCCGGGCTCGAGCAGCTGGCAAGACTCGGCCCCGATCAACAAATGGCGGCAACGCAGGGAATGGTGCAGCGACTGCTCGCTACTCGATTCAAACTGGCCTTGCATCAGGAGCTGCGCGATCTTCCGGTGTATGAGTTACTGGTCGCCGACGGTGGTGCAAAGCTCGAGAAAACCTCAAGTTTCGGAACGCTGCACATGGGCAGAGGCGAGTTAACGTCGCAGGGAACTCCTGTGGCGCTCTTGAATGCGCAGCTCGCCATGCGCCTTGGCCGCACCGTGCTCGACAAAACCGGATTGAGCGGAAACTTCGTCTATTCGTTGCGCTATACACCCGACGCGGACGAAGAGGCGCGCCTACACGCCAACGGATTGCCGGAACCGAAAGCTGGCCAGGCGCCTCCGGCCTCATCGTATGCTGCCCCGCCTCTTTTTGCCGCTATCCAGGAGCAATTGGGACTCAAGTTAGAGCCGAAAACCGACCGCGTGCCGGTTCTCGTCATCGACCACGTCGAACAACCCTCGGCCCAATAGAGACAAATTCTGCGAACCTCTCCCACTTCTCCCGCTCGGAGAAGTGGGGGGTGGAAGCCCAAACAACTCCCATCGCTCCGCCGCCTTGTTGACCCTCCGATCTCCCGCGCGTCTAACCGACATCTTGCGTGTGCCGGAGAATGCAATGAAAACTGCGCAGAAGATTGCAGCCCTTCCCCTGCTGGTTAGTGTTTTGACCGCTGCCGCCGTAGCCCAGTGCAGCAATAACCGCGGTACTTGGACTGCGGAACTCTCCGACGACCAATCCGGCAAGCTTCAGTTCCGCTTAACTTGTTCGAAAGATCTCGGCTCGATGGGCCATCCTCTGAGCCCGACAGAACTGCAAGGGCTTGATCCCGCGGCTATCCATGGCAAGCACGCGCCGGTGAAGTTCAGCCTGGTGCGCGAAGCGGGCACGCTGCAGTTCGAGGGCACCTTCAATGAGGGTGTCGGCTACGGCGAATTCACCTTCACCGCCAACCAGGAGTTCCTCTCTGCCATGAAGCAGATGGGATATCCCGATGCTGCCGACAAGGCCTTTACACTCGCCTGCATCAACGTTACCCGCGCATATGTCGAGGAACTCGGTTCCTTAGGCTTCCACCCCAACCTGGACAAGGTTATCGAGGCCCGCATCTTCAACGTCAATCGCGACCAAGTGAACGGTCTCAAAGCGGCCGGGATCACCTCTCTTGAGCTCGACAAACTCGTGCAGTACCGAATTTTTAACGTCACGCCGGAATTTGTTCAGCAGATGCGTGCGTCATTTCCGGGAATTTCTCTCGAGAAAATGACCGAGATGCGGATTCACCACGTGACCCCCGAATTCGCATCGGAAATGTCGCGCTTGGGGTATTCCGGGCTGAATGTGGATCAGCTGATTGCCTTCCGAATTCACAACGTAACGCCCGACTACATCCGGGACATGGAAAGGCTTGGCTTCCAGAAACTCGACGCAGATCAACTGGTTCAGTTCCGCATCTTCAATGTGAACGCCAGCCAGATCGAAGACCTCGCCAAGGAAGGCTATAAGAATCTGTCGGCGCAAGACCTGATCAACTTCCGAATCCATCGCGTTGATCCGGGATTTATCCAGACCGTGAAGAAGGCCGGCTATCCTCATCCCACGCCAAACGAACTGGTGGAATTCCGGATCATGGGAATTCGACACCGGACGGCGGGACTGTAGCTTCCGTGGAACAAGTCTGGGGTTAGGTGACAGCGCGGCTGGGTGGCCACTCAAGTTTGAGCCCACTCAAGCCCGAGGGTTGGGCTTGAGTGGGAACTTACGACTTATCGCTCTTCTTTCCGTACTTTCTTTCTATCGCTATCGACTCACATCGATCTGATTCACCACCTGCTGAACATTGGGAACCTTCGAAGCCAGTTGCTCGGCCTCAGCTTTCTGCTGGGTCGTCTTCACATTACCCTTCAGAGTCAGCACACCGTTTTTCGCGTCGTAGTGAATCGACTGCTTATTCAGACGATTGGCAACCAGTGCCGCTTTGTAGTTGCTCTCGATACCGTCGTCCAGGTTCGACTGCTCGGACTTCGCCTGCGACTCATCGCCTACGGGCTGCACACTGATTTCGTTCGCGATGGTGCGGTCGGGCGCTGCCGTCTTGGCAACTTCTCCGGCGCGGTTCTTTGCCTCCGCTGAGTGCAGCGTCCCGCTCAGCGTTACCGTGTCCTTATCCGCATCGTCGGTCACGCTGACACTTTTGAGGTCGGCCTGTTCAAGCGCCTGCTTTACCGCATCCCCCTCGGATCTCCGGGTGTTCTGATTGCAGGCTCCGGCGACAAGAAAAAGTGCCGCCAGCATCGTCATCAACAAAGCTCTGATCTTCATGGTTTGCTCCTGACAGTCAAGGTTGAGGGCGGAGCCGCTTTAAACAGAGCCGCCCAGAAAAACCACGGGTACGATGAACCAGACTCATTGCGAGGATGCCGCGCTTAGACTTGCTCCCGGGACACGGATAAGGTTCTAGGGGAATTCCACGGGAAGAACTGTCGAAAATGATGCAGGGAGAGAAGAGAGAAGATCGCCAGAGTTGTTCCGACCTTTTCCGCCTCATCCGGGCCGGAGCCTCGGCCGGGCACTGCGAGCGTGGCAGCTCGGCTTGCGGTGGTTCTCTTCCCACAAGCCCCCATCTGGCATGGAAGGGAACCGACCGGTTTTCGCCACAATCCTCAATTTTTCAATCAGTTACCAACGTTTGGGCTCTCCACCCGCTGCGGGTTTCTCCCGCTTAACGCCGATTTTTTACCCTTTATTGACTTAAAGGTGTGCTTCCCATGAGGGCTCAATAGGATAGGCATGTTGAAAAGTGTCGTAGGCCGTATTCTGTCCGTTATCCGCAAGAGGCCTCAACCCAGGCCAATTGCGTACGGGCATACGACGCATTCCCTCGCAGCGGAAAGGCATAGTTCATGCATAAGCCGGTAAAGTACGTCGAGAAGGCGGTCACAGTTGCGGCATCGGGCGCGTGGTTTGCTTTGGAGCGATTGAACCGCATCAACCCCAATCCATCTCCCAAGCCGAAGTGGTCCGACAAGCCGCTGCTCAAGTCCTATGAGAAGTCGAAGCCGCCGCTCGGATGGCCACGTACGACGGACTCGCTCTGCCCGAAGTGCGTGCCGGAAATTCGTCAGCAGATTCTCGATGGTCATCTGCCAACCGAAATCCTGCTGAACGAAAAAGTAGGCGAGATCAAGGCCACCATTCTCGAGCGCGACGGCAAGATCATGATGATCAAAGATTGCCCGAAACACGGTCACTTCGAGGACGTGATGTCGATCGACACCGCATTCTCGCAACACCTCGAAGAGGTGTTCCCGGGCCGCGACATTCGCGCGCACAACGACGAGAAATTGCACAACCACGGCTCCTCGACCGTGAAGTATGGCCGCGGATCGGTGTTGACCATCGATCTTACCAATCGCTGCAACATGATGTGCGATCCGTGCTTTATGGACGCGAACCAGGTCGGTTTCGTGCATGAGCTGACTTGGGAAGAGATCAAGCAAATGCTTGATAACGCGATCACCATTAAGCCGCGGCGCCAAATGAGCGTTCAGTTCTCCGGTGGTGAGCCGACGTTGTCCCCTTACTTCCTGGATGCGGTTCGTTACGCGCGCAAAGTTGGGTACAACTCGGTGCAGGCTGCGACCAATGGCATTGAGTTCGCGAAGAGCTTCGAGTTCGCGCAGCAGGCTGCTGAAGCCGGTCTCCGATACGCGTATCTACAGTTTGACGGCATCGGCAACGCTGCCAACGCGCATCGCAAGGTTGGCAATCTGTTCGACGTGAAACTGAAGGCCATCGACAACCTGCATCGCGCGGGCGTTGAAATCGTTCCAGTGGTGACCATCGTCAACGGCATTAACAACGAACAGGTGGGCCGCATCATCCAGTTTGCACTCGACAATCCAAGGAGGATTGGGTTCCTGTCGTTCCAGCCGGTCAGCTTTACCGGACGTGACGAAGAGATCACCGACGATCGCCGATACGCGCAGCGCTATACTCTCTCACACCTGGCGCACGACGTGAAGAACCAGACCGGCCTGGGTGAGCCCGCCCGCGACTGGTTCCCGATCAGCTTCATGTCGACCTTCAGCGATTGGGCCGACCTGATGCACTCCAAGGAGGCCAATAACAACTGGGGCCAGCTGTCCTGCGGCTGCCACCCAAATTGTGGCACGGGCATGGCGGTGATGATCGACAAGGAAACCAAGGAAGCGGTTCCGGTTACGGCGTTCCTGCATGGCGACCAGCTGGCCAAGGACATTGCCAAGATCAATGACGCGGCTCGTGGAAAGTTTCTTAGCGGACTTGGCATGGCGCTGGTTCTGGCGAAGAACTACGATCCTTTCAAGACACCGAAGCACTTTCGTCTGTGGGACCTTTGGAAGAAGTTCGACAAGAACTACAACGTAACCGGCCGCAACTACGGCAAGGTCGGTCCAGATCGCACCCTCCAAGATGTAATGAAACGGCGCGAGGACCGCTGGAACTTCCTGTTTATCGCAGGCATGTGGTTCCAGGACTTGTTCAACTATGACTTCCGCCGTACCGAGCAGTGCATCATCCCGTACGCGACCCAGGAAGGCGAGATTTCATTTTGCGCATACAACACGGGTGTTGGCTGGCGCAACATCATCGAGAAGATGCACATGACCGCAACCCTTACCAAATGGTACGAAGAGCACGGCAGGCACGAGATCTTCGCCGGCGGTAAGAACGTCGCCATGGAGTCGAAGGAGCACTCGCTGTATCTGCGTGACGGCATCGTCACTCAGGAGGAGCAGCGCGATCTCGATAAGCTGGGCATCGCAAAGAATGCGCGCGAAGAGAAGATTCGGGCGCGTGATGCGAAACTAAAGGCTGGCGAGAACGGGAACGCACGTGGTCCGCAGAAGAACGACGAAGCCTACAACGCCCGCATGGCTGCGCTGTATCGCGAGGTCGTGCTGAAAGAGAAGCCGGCACAGTCGGAGAACGGATTCCTCCCACTGAACGCCCTGCTCAAGCCAAACGGCAATGGCAATGGCTCCCATGCTCCGGAGATCAAGCCGGAGGTAGCCGAGCCGGTTTCGGGAGACTAGGCAGACCAAGAACGGGTGCTCTCCCGCTGACAATTGCACTAACCAACAAGGCCGCCGAAAGGCGGCCTTTGTTCTGGGCTCGCTGAGCAGCCAATCGATGCAACCGCGAACGTGTTCCGCGGTGCACCGAGGACTCAAGTCACCCGATCACAAGTGATCTGCTAGATTGCGATTCCCAGGATTTAGGCTTTGGGGCGGTGTCCAGCGGGCTCAGCCAGCCAAAATTTATCGCCTAGGTTCACGGAATGGGTGCTCGAGGCTCAGGTAGACAAACACACCCTTCTCACCTGCGCTCGGTCCCAAACCAACCGGGATAGCAATGCCGGGGACGATCTGAAGACCACTTCGGAAGTTGTAGGCCCAGCGTACACCTGGGCTGAGCAGGAGGTCATGGAAGGATTCGACGCGGTTCCGAGACACAACTGCCTGCGATCTGATCCACGTGGTTTCTAGCAGGGCATTGAAACGAGGACGCACCAGCCAGACGAAGCTTTGTCCCAGGTTGTAACCGGATGCCGCCGCACGATCTCCAAGAGGGTTCTTCGCCGCGCGCACCAGCGTCCCTCCAATGTTCCAATGAGTAACCAGGTGCTTGTTCATGACCCAGCTTAGAGGAAAGTTGGTTTGCAGGCCGATGCCTCCGAATCCGCGCCCCGAACGGGAATCTCCGGAGGGAAGCAGGAGCGTGATCCGCGGCGCGATGGCAACCCGGGTTTCACCACTGCCTTTGAGTTGATAGCGATAGTTGAGCGCAAAATCTCCAATGCCGGGCGAGACGCCAGGGATGCCAGGGTCCAGGTATGCAAACGTATAGCTCAGTTGGTGAGTCTGGCCCGGAATCGGCCATTCCTGCGTGAAGCTGTAGAGCCACTGCCGACTCGACCAGGCCCGGGTGAAAGTGTTGATGTGCTGTACCACGCCGAACTCCTGGTTGTACGCCTCCTCAACTAGGAAACTGTTGTCCTGGATCGGAGGCGCCTCCGCGCCCGGGTTTTCTTCGTTGGCCGAGCTCTTTGCGTGCACAGAAGGGGCGCCCTTCTCACCGGCCAGGGTCACGGCGAGCGGCAGGGTCGACAAGAAAGCGAACACAACAACCCAAGCCGGAGGCATAGCGGAACGTCGCCTTTGGCTATTCAATGGGAAACGCACGTGTTCACACCCTAATCATCATTCGCAATCGTCGGGGCGCCGCCTGCCCCGGATAACCCGGATAACATTCATAACCATACAATAAAGCCGCCTGATCCTCCGATCGTCTGCAGATTCCTTCCGCGTCGATTGCGAGGCCTGAATCATGGGTAATACCCGCCTATTCCGGCCGTAACCGTATGTAATCTCGCCTTTTTGATCTTGGAAATTCAGAATGTTGAAAACCGCAACGCATGAGAGTTGGAGAAGATCGGTCTCGCTTAGTTCGCCAATTTCTTGCTGCGAAAGGGGGAATCGTGGGGAATAGACCTGAATTGCGTGCGCTTCTTCTGACCAACGAAGAAACTACGATTGCAAGTTTCAAGGCAATCTGCAGCGAGTTGGCCATCGTGGCGGAACCGATTCCTTCCATGGATGAGATTGCATCCCGCCTCGATGAACGGAAATATGCCGCGGTCGTTGTCGATTTCGATAATCCGGATGCGGCACAAAGATACCTGCCGAGTTTACAAGCGAGCCGAATGAATAAGAGCGCCGTGGTGGTGGCGGTGGCGACAAACGCCAAAAACCTGGACCGGGCGCTAGACTGTCGTGCGCACTTCGTCCTGCGGCGACCCCTTGAAATGGTCGAAGTGCGTCGCACGTTGCGCGCCGCTTACGACTTCATGATCGCAAATCACCGGCGGCAGTTCCGGTGCTCGATCGTTCTGCCAGTGCGACTGCGCATGTTGCGGTCCGGTGCAGCCTTTGAATGCTCGACCATCAACATCAGTTCCAACGGCATTGCAGTTGATGGTTCTATGCGCATGAAACAGTTCGACAGTGTCGATCTCGATATTGTCTTACCCGATGGCTTCGTCGTCCTGGCTTCGGGAATTGTGGTTTGGGAGGACACGCAGGGCAAGTATGGTATCAATTTCCAAGTGCGCACGCCCGAGATACGCCAGAAATTGGATACGTGGATGTCGGCGCAGGAAGCTTCGATCGCACCTGGTGAAGCTAGCGGCCGCGATTTTTCTGAAATCTTGCCGCACGCGAAGAAGAGAACTACGAGCGCCGAGCAACCAACCGAAGCCCCGTAATTTCCTCGCATTTCCAGCCAGGAACTTTTTGGGCATACCACGGTGTGTCCCCCGAGTTCCTGAACCCCTTGCTACCAGACCGAAGTTGCCAAATCTTCGCCGCCGAGAACTCTAGGCAGTTCGATGTAGGCGGAAAGGAGCGCTTAGTAGGCGCGCCGGCAGCAGAATGAGAGCCGTAACTAGGGCGAGGACACCGTGGACCGTGACTCCGACAAGGCGGAACGGAAGCAAGAGCAACCAAACTAAGGGATAGAGAAGCAATGCGACAAGAGCGACCGGCCAACAGAGGAGGAAGAGAATGCACCAGAGAAAGAATGCCGCCATGTGAGATCTCCGCATTGGAAGATACGCGTGAGGACAGGCGAAAGTTCAGTTGAGATGTTTGGCTCAGTCAAATACCAAACCCTGGTTTTCGGCTCCTGCCAGGGGAATATGCCGCCAGAACAACCTCGCGCTCTCGTCCAGCGCCGTCTCCGTCGAGTGTCTTTGCGCGCGACAAGCTACTGACCTACTTGTTTGGCCGCCAAGTCGCCGATAAAAGGAATGCGGTACTCGCGATTGTTATACGCCTGGTACATCAAGTACAGCCAGTAAACGAACATCGCGAGCCTCAACACGATCCAAACCGGGGCCAGCACCAGCGACAGAGAACCGGTTACGGCAAACAGGGCGCTCCACAAGACTCCCCACGCAACCAACACAATGATGCAAGACCCGCTGTAGAAGATCGACTGCATGGCATGAAAGCGCACAAACCGGTTAGTTTTGTATTGGTCAAGTACCAGGAACACAATCCCAGTAATGAACCCCAGCAGATAGGTGAGCGCGCCCGCGACATTGGAAGTCATGGCTGGCGTAGCCGCCTGCGCCGGGGCTGTAGCGGCGCCAGTTCCACCGGCGCCAGAGGCAGCTGACTTGCCGCAACCCGAGCAAAACCCAGCACCTTCAGGCAGTGAAGCACCACAATTTGCGCAGAAAGCCATAATTCCCCCCTCCATGTTCCCGGCGCTCGACAGGGGAAACTTCGCCGACCCGGGACGCGAGTCGAACCCTTGATGATTCGTTAGCGCACACACAATACTCCTTGGTCGCTCCTCAAGCAAGCGTTCCTTGGCATTCCTTGGTGTTTGTCACCGCAATATGAGAAGTTCCTCTTTCTGCAAAGTAGAAAGTTCCGCTTTGATAGGGCATGGCGGAAGCAGAAGAGGGACTATGGATGTCGGCAAAGGAGCGGGACCGGCTGAAGGTTCTGCATGAAGTGAGAAAGCGACACATCACGCAACGACAAGCAGCTGCGGAGTTGGGCATCAGCGTGGGTGGGTGCGAACTCTGCTCAGCGTTTGCGGGTGCATGGGGACGGGGGACTGCGGCATCGATTGCGAGGCCGACGTTCGAACCACAAAACGCCGGAAGAGCTAAAACGGCGAGCCGTAGAACTGTTTCGGCAGAAAAAGCAGTCCAGGCTTTGGCACGACTATGGGCCAAGCTTGGCGGTGGAAGAACTGTCCGAGCAGCATGGGATCCACATTAGCCGGGAGACGCTACGCCACTGGCTTGTAGAGGCCAAGCTATGGCGGGCGCGGTTCCTTGGTGTTGTTCCTTGGCGTTGGTCACTTCAGTAACTTGCTGCTCACTAACCAATGCACCTAGCATCTATGAGTATGCTCCGCAGCCTGCTCCTCAGCCGTGACGAGAATACGGCGCGAATCATCGCGCGTGGCTTCAAGGACCTTGAAGTTGAACTGGAGCACTGCTCGGACTCCGACCAGTTCCTGGTTCGCGCCCTTGAAACGCGCTATGACGCGATCGTTGTCGATGACCAGGTAGAGCAAGCGCATCTCGCGTTAGAGAAGATCGTGGGCATGGCAAACTGCGGCAAGTCGGTACGCATCGTGCTGGCCGAGCACAAAGCCGTCATGCCGGGCCTATTCAAAACCGCCTCCCAGATCGTTCTCTATAAGCCGCTATCTTCGGAACGAGTCCGCCAGGGACTCCGTGCCGTACGAAATCTGATGGCACGGGAGCGTCGCCGTGGAGCCGAGCGGGTTCAGGCCATGGTGCCGGCAAGACTCGGCCCGCGCCATGCACGTTTGTCGTCGATCCAAGTGTTGCTTGCCGACCTTAGCGACTCCGGAGCAGCCCTCCGCTACGAAAAGGGCGATCTCCCAGTTGCGAGCACCCTCAGCATGGAGTTCACACTGCCAGGGACCGCGAATCGAATCCACTGCCTGGCAGAGTTAGTGTGGCAGGACTACCACGGCACTGGCGGCGTCCGTTTCGTCGACATGCCGAGCGTCGCACGCCAGCAGCTGGTCGACTGGCTAAGTGAAAGCCAGAAGTCCGGACGCAAGGCCATCAGCGCGAAAGCGTAACCAGACCTTAACGAACTCATCGCTCCAAGGCCGAATGCGCAGGTGATTCAACACCTGCCAGAGGCGTCCACCTACCCACTCACGTCTCCCCGTATAATCAATAGAGGTTGGAATCTTCCTTCCAGGGGATCCCATGAGCGCACACATGCATGGACAGCCGCATCAGGGGCCTCAGCCCTTGCCCGGAGTGGATGCGATCGTAGCCGTCGGTTCCGGCAAAGGAGGCGTGGGAAAGACTACGCTGGCGGTGAACCTGGCCTTGGCTTTGGCGAAGCTTGGGTACAAGACCGGTCTGCTCGATGCCGATGTCTATGGGCCCAATGTTCCGCTGATGCTTGGCACCAATGCCCAGCCCAGAGTCGTCGGCGAGAACCGGATCGAGCCTCTTACCGTCCATGGATTGAAGACGATTTCAGTCGGTCTGCTCAACCCAGGTGACAAGCCTCTGATCTGGCGGGGGCCGATGCTGCATTCGATCATTCGCCAGTTCTTGGGACAGGTGGAATGGGGGTTGCTCGACTACCTTATCGTTGATCTGCCTCCCGGGACCGGAGACGTGGCGCTGTCGCTGATTCAAACCGTGCCGCTCACAGCTTCCATTGTGGTCTCGACTCCGTCCGATGTCTCTCTCCAAGATGCGCGTAAGGCAATCGAGATGTTCCGGCAGATGAAGGTCGATATCGCTGGAATTGTCGAAAACATGAGCTACTTTGTGTGCCCGCACTGCAACCATGAAATTGATGTCTTCTCACGCGGCGGTGCAGAGAGAACCGCGCGCCAATTCGGGGTGGATTTCCTGGGTAGCATACAGCTTGATCCGGAGATCCGACGGGCCGGTGATGAGGGCAAACCGGCTGTGCTCGAAGGCGAGAATTCTCCGCATGCCAAGCCACTGTTCGACTTCGCCAGAAAAGTGGCCGAGCGCGTGGGGCAGATCCGGTCCAGTGCCGGGGAAGGCGTCATCCAAATCCAATAGCCTCGATTTCTCATCCAATAGGGAGTCTTTCAGGTACTGACATAGGTTTTCTGAGTGGCTAAAATATATGGTTAGGTCTTTGGAGGGCCGCGCGCGGAAAGCGAGCTGGCTTTGGGCGATGAATGAATGTCGTCTAACCTATTGTTTTCTAAGCTATTGCCCTGGTGGGTCAAGCTGGTTCCGGAATGGGGCTTTCCGAGCTCAATAAAGTATGTCGGCGGGTCAACCCATAGGAAATCGGGAACGCGAGATACTGACGGCGATCGTCGAGACCTACATCTCAACGGGGGAGCCGGTAGGGTCGCGTGTGCTCTCGCGTGGTAGCCGGGAAGGACTGAGCCCGGCGACCATTCGCAACGTCATGGCTGACCTGGTCGATGCCGGCTACCTTGAACAGCCGCACACCTCCGCCGGCCGGGTTCCAAGTACGGCGGCCTATCGGTATTACGTAGAGCAACTGAGTGGAAAGACGCAGTTATCCCAGGCAGACGCCAGCGTGATCGACGATTCGCTGCGCGGCGCGAGCGATGTCCAGGAGTTCATGGAGCGCACGTCGCACGTGTTGTCGCTGATCTCGCGTAATGTTGGCGTCACCATCGCCGTGAGCGGGCCAAAGAATGCGCTCGAGCATGTGTATTTCTCGCGCCTAGGTGACCAAAAGGTGCTGGCGGTGGTGGTAACGAAGTCGGGCTTGGTGCGGGATCGCGTGCTGCGGCTGGATTTGGCTCAGGCCGATCTGGACGTGGCGGCCCGTTTCATCAATGAAAACTTCCGTGGCTGGACTCTGGAAGCGGTTCGCGGCGAGATTGCCCGGCGTCTGGAGCAAGAGCGGAGCGAATATGACCGTTTGATGTCGTCGGTTGAGCAGTTGTACAAGCAGGGAGTGCTCTCGGGCGACGACTCGCCGCAGGTGATATTTGTTGAAGGTGCATCGAACCTGGTCGCCAATGAACAGGATCGCTCCCGCTTGCAGGAACTGCTCGCCGCGCTCGAACAAAAGCAACGGCTCGTAGAACTGCTGAGCGCATACCTCGATGCCAAGCAAGAAGCCGTGCGGGTGGTCATCGGTTTGGACGAGGCTCAGCCTTCGATGCGCAACTTGGTGTTGATCGGCACGCCGGCTCGAGTGGGCGGAGAAGTGATGGGATCCTTGGCGGTATTGGGGCCGCCGCGGATTGATTATCAGCACACGATTACTGCCGTGTCCTATATTGCACGGTTGTTTGACAAAATCCTGAATGAGAATGAGTAGTCATGGCGAGAACCAACGGGAAAACGCAATTCGAAGAGCAACAAATGGATGTAGAACACGAGCTTCCGCCTTCGGACGGGAGTGAAGACCAGCCCAGCCCGAAAGCCGAGCCGGCTCAGGGCGAGAGAGTAAACGAAGTGGACAAACTCCGTGCCGAGCGCGATGTCCTCGTCGACCGCCTGGCACGCATGCAGGCGGAATTCGACAACGCGAGGAAGCGCGCGCAACGCGAGCAGCAAGACTATCGTGATTACGCCCTTAGCGATACCATCAAGTCGCTCATCCCGGTCCTGGACAGCTTCGACCGGGCGCTGCAGTCGTCGCCGGAGAAGTCAGAGTTCCACCTGGGTATTGAACTGATCCACAAGCAACTGCAGGATGTACTGGCGAAGATCGGCGTCCAGCCGCTTGCCGCCAAGGGACAACAGTTCGATCCGCGGTTTCATGAGGCGATCGAAATGGTTGATACCCACGATGCCAAGGACAACGAAGTCATCGATGAGCTCCAGCGTGGCTACAAGTTGAAGGACAGGTTATTGCGTCCGGCCATGGTGCGGGTAGCGCGCAACACGAAAAACTAAGACCAAATCCGAAATTCGAGAGAGAGCGAAACCCTGCCTAGTAACGTAAAACGAGATTATTACGACGTATTGGGCGTCCAGCGGGGCGCAAGCGATCAGGAGATCAAGAGCGCCTATCGCAAGCTGGCGCTGCAGTACCATCCCGACCGTAATCCGAACAACCCGGACGCCGAAGAGAAGTTCAAGGAATGCAGCGAGGCGTATGCCGTATTGGCCGACGCCGAAAAGCGGAGCATGTACGACCGTTTTGGGCACGCCGGTGTCGGTGGCGCTACCGCTGGCGGCGGATTTGATGCCAGCGTTTTCCAAGACTTCAACGACATCTTCGGCGAGTTCTTCGGTTTCAGCGACATCTTTGGCGGTGGCGGTCGCGGCGGCCGCCGTACGCGTGCTCAGCGTGGAGCCGACCTGCGCGAGGATATCACCATCGAATTCGAAGAAGCCGTGTTCGGCACTGAGAAGGCCATTTCTTATCGCCGGTACGAGCTCTGCGACGCCTGCAAGGGATCGGGAAGCGCTCAAGGAAAGGCTCCCACCACCTGCCGTACCTGCGGTGGCCGCGGGCAAGTCCGTTACCAGCAGGGATTCTTCAGCATTGCGCGCACCTGCCCGGGCTGTCAGGGCGCGGGTACGGTGGTCAGCGATCCTTGCTCGAAGTGCAAAGGGGAAGCCCGCATTATTCAGCAAAAGACTGTAGAAGCCAAGATCCCTGCCGGCGTTGAGGAAGAAACTCGTATTCGTTTCACCGGACTTGGCGAGGCTGGTACGCACGGCGGTCCCGCCGGCGATCTCTACGTCGTGCTCCACGTGAAGGATCATCCGTTCTTCGAGCGTGAGGGGACCGATCTGCATTGCGTGGTTCCCGTTTCCTTCACTCAGGCAGCCCTGGGTACCGAGATTCAGGTGCCGACCCTCGAAGGCGAGCAGACTCTCAAGATTCCCGAAGGCACGCAATCGGGTACGGTGCTGAAGCTGAGGAATAAGGGCGTTCCCGTGCTGAATGGCCATGGCAAAGGCGACTTGTTCGTCGAGGTTCGTTTGCTGACCCCGACAAAACTGAATAAGCGTCAGCGCGAGCTACTGCAAGAGCTGCAAGGGACGACTCCGGTCGAAAATAAGCCCCAGCGTCGCACGCTGCTGGGTAAAGTAAAAGAGATGTTCAACGACCTCTAGTGAATAGAGAATAGTGAGTAGAAGACACTATTCTCGACGACCGATTTCCACTCTCTATTCACTCCATGACCCGTCGACGCTGGATCGCTGACGAAACTTCTGGGAACCGCGCCGCACTCGTCGGCGAGCACGCACGACATCTGGCCCAGGTCTTGCGGGCACACATCGGCCAGGAGTTCGAAATATCGGTCGAAGGGCATGTCCGCAGCGCCCGCATCGCTGCGGTTTCCCCTGAACGCGTCGAATTCGAGCTTGGCGAGGCGGTTTCTACTTTTCGGGATTTTCCGATCACCGTCGCAATCTCTGTTTTTAAGTTCGATCGCATGGAGTGGGCCATTGAAAAGTGCACGGAGCTCGGGGTTGAACGAATCGTGCCGCTCATTGCGGCGAGAACCGAGGCCCGGCTGGCCTCGGCAGCTGGCAAGCGAGTCGACCGATGGAGACGCATCGCACACCAAGCCTCTGAGCAATCGCGGCGGGTTTTGTTACCCGTGATTGATGATCCAGTTAAAGTGAGAGAGTTTCTGGTTGCCGCGAGGAACGGAAGGCAAGTTCTATTGTCCGAAGTTGAGGAGAATGCCCTCAGGAATTTGATCACGCCTTCCGGCCCGCTCACACTCGCCTTCGGCCCCGAAGGAGGGTGGAAAGAGCAGGAGTTGGCGGCGTTCGCAGAAGCCGGCTGGACGTCGGCTTCACTCGGGCCAACCATTCTGCGCACCGAGACTGCCGTCATCGCCGCAGTAGCAGTCGCCAGGTCCTTGCTTGGTCAAGGCTGATTCGATCTTCCATGCTCTTTTTTGATCTGTTCTGCCATCCTTGTGATGAATTCCGGCCGGAATTTCCGCAAGCAACTCTGCTATCCTCGGCTTAATGGCGGTAACGCGTAAGGTTCCCTCGTTCCTCCCCGATTCGCAGCAGACCCAGGCCATCGAACACGTCCATGGCCCCATGCTGGTTGTGGCCGGAGCTGGAACCGGCAAGACCACAGTCCTCATTCGGCGCATTGCCCGGCTCATCCGTGAAGGAGACGCCCGTCCCGACGAGATCATTGCTCTCACTTATACCGAGAACGCTGCTTCGCAAATGCGGGAGCGCCTCGTCGCCGAATTGGGGCGCCGCGAAATTCAAGGGCTCCAGGTATGTACGTTTCATGCCTATTGCAATGAGCTGCTCATCGCCGCCGATCGAAGGTTCGGCGTCCTGGACGACAAGCAACTCTGGATCTTTCTGCGTCGCAACCTCCGCGAATTGAAACTGAACTACTTTGTTCGTGCAGCCAACGTCTCCAGGTTTCTCGACGATCTGCTCGACTTTATTCGCCGCTGCCATGACGAACTGGTGACGCCAGACGACTACCGTAGTTACGTTAGGCGGATCGAAAACGGCGAGCTGCCTCTTCCGCGAGTCACAAAGTCGAAAGACATTGAGGAACTCAGTGAAGAAGAAGCCCTCGGCCGTTGCCGCGAGATTGCACTGGTGTTCGAGACGGTCGAGCGTATGTTGAACGAGCGCAACCTGGGGACGTTCAATCACATGATTGTTCGCGCCAATGCGTTGCTCGGAAGCAATCCCCATGTGCTTTCGCAAGCACGCAAGCGGGCCAAGTTCATCCTGGTAGACGAATTTCAGGACGCGAACTACGCGCAGATCGAGGTTCTCGGCAAGATTGCGGGAAGGGAAGCCTCGCAGGCCCACCCGGCGGCGCCCAACTTGTTTGTCGTAGGCGATCCCGATCAGGGCATCTACCGCTTCCGCGGCGCTTCAAGCGAGGCATTCGACCTTTTCCTCGAGCGGTTCCCAGAAGCGAAGCTGGTTCCACTCACCCGTAATCGCCGTTCGACGGCTCCCATCCTCGGGTGTGCCCACGCCGTGATCGACAAGAACCCGGAGATATCGTCGCAATCCGGAACGGCATATCGCCGCGAGCCCTTGGTGTCTGCCCGCGATGAGCAAGAGCCTCAGCTCGCGTTGAAGCGCTCTTTGGTCGAAGCGGTGCTCGTGACCGGCACCTTCATGGAGTCGACCGACCTGGTGGCGACGCTGATCGAACGCCGGAAACATTCGCGCTGCCAGTGGAAAGACATTGCGGTGTTGTACCGCATCCACACTCATCGCGAGGAAGTTGCCAACGAACTGGCCCGCAACGGCGTGCCGTTTTCGATTGAGGCAATGGATGTGCTGGACACGCCAGAAGTGCGCGACCTCCTCGCCTGCTTGGCGTCGGTATTCATCCCCGGGGACAGTGTTTCGCTGTTTCGATTAGCCGCCCTGCGCCGGTTCGATTGCGATCCGGAAGCACTGCGAAGCGCAATGAAGTCCCTGCCTCGCGACTCCAACGCCGGGTTACTGCAAGTCCTACCCGATGTTCCAGGTGGTGCTGAGGTTCTCGCGGCAATCGATCAAGCGAGAGAAGCGGTTGCAGGACTGAAGGCCAACGCTGCCCTGACCTCACTTACGCGCCAGTTCCAGCTGCCTCGCAATTCCTCGATCAATGCCTTTCTGGAGTTCACCGCGAGGTGGGAGGAGTTCCCCTTGACCGAGAGCGGCAGCCCAGTGGAGTTCCTGGAGTACCTCGACTATTTCCGGGAAGCTCGCGGAACCGTGCCGCTTGCCCTTGCCGAGGAAGAGAATTCGGTCAAGCTGATGACCGTGCACGGGGCTAAAGGCCTGGAGTATGAGCACGTCTTCCTCTTGCGCGCCATTAAGCCGAGTTTTCCAGCCGCCTATCGTGAGAGTCTCATTGATTTCCCGAGCGAGTTGCGAAATTCGAAGTCGTTCTCCACTTTCGACGACCGGACGCTCTGCGATCACGAGGAGCGTCGCCTCTTCTACGTTGCCATGACTCGCGCGCGCGACACTTTGACGATCTACGCTCCCTTCGGACGCGGCGAGCGCGACAAGACGCCACCCGGCTTTCTGCGCGAACTCCTGAAAGCACGTGAGCTCAAGTCCCTACTTCGGGAGCGCAACTGCCGCGAGTTTCAGACCGGGATCTTCGGCCAGGAGGAACTCGCCCCGTCGTCGCGGCTCTCGGAATGGGTGTCGATGCCCCCATCGTCTGATTTATCCAGCACGCTGAGCGCGAGTGCCATCGACAACTACAAACTTTGCCCCCTCCGGTTCAAGCTGGATCGAGAGTGGAGAATCCCGGGCGAGGTTTCGGCAGCCCTGCAGTACGGCGCGTCCATGCATCGAGTGCTGCGAACATACTATGACTCGGTTCGGCTGGGGCGGCCCAAGTCCGAAATGGAACTCCTCCAGATCTTCCGTGAGGATCTTAAAGCCGAAATGATTGCCGATCCCTATCAGCACGATTTGTACGAGCAGCAAGGCACTGCCCAGCTAAAGGAGTTTGTCCTTTCTGCGCTGGAGAGCCATCCCCAAGTTCTTCACACCGAGGAGTACTTCAAGATCCTGATCGGAGAGACCACTCTGGTAGGCCGCATCGATCGCATGGACCGGACCGTGGACGGTCGTGTCGTGATCGTCGATTACAAAACCGGGAAGCCGAAGTCGCAGGAAGACGCTGACGAGAGTCTACAGCTTTCGTTGTATGCGCTGGCGGCCCGCGAAAGGTGGGGATACATTCCCGAACGCCTTGCCTTTCACAATCTGGATGGGAATACCGTAATCACGACCGTTCGCAGCGCTATGGAACTGGAACAGGCTCGGAACGAAGTGGCAAAGATTGCCGTGAAAATTGCGGAAGGGAAGTTCGAGCCGAAAGTCGGTTATCACTGCAATTCCTGCGCCTATCGCGGGATTTGCCCGAAGACTGAGAAGCGCGTGCCGGAGATTGCGCTTGCCGCCGAGCAGGTCGACTGAACTCCCCAAAAAAAACTTAGGGGACGCTTTCGCGTCCCCTTTGTCTTATGCTGCAATCAGCAATTAGTGTTTCTTCTTCTTTGCAGCTTTCTTCTTGGTTGCCATGTTAACTATTCTCCCTTCCATTGTTCATGGATAATGCAACGGTCGTCAGTTGCAACTGTCTGAATGTATAGAGTTATTGAAATCTGAAGTCAAGGAAAAAATGAAGGATGAAGTTGGTCGAAGTCGAGGTACGAAGGTCACCGAGAGTCGCTCACTGGAAATTTTCGAGGTGAGCGATCGATTTTCTTTCAAATCGCTTCCACGCGCGAGACACTTTCGTTCGAAACAACCAGTCGTTCGTCCCATTGCAGTGCGAAATGAGATTGGGCGATCAAATTGTCGGCAACCCGCGTTCAACGCCGGGATGAATACCACGCACTCTAGGCTGAAAGCTTCAACGCAACCTCCTATAATTGAATCAGTCATTGCAGGAGGGCCTAATGCCCGCAAACCAGGATGTCGTCATCATCTCCGCTTGCCGCACTCCGGTCGGAAAGTTCCAAGGCAACCTCTCTGATTTCAGCGCGACTCAGCTTGGTGCGATTGTGGTGCGCGAAGTCGTGAAGCGCGCGGGCATCGATCCTGCAACCGTCGACGAATGCATTATGGGTAATGTGGTTTCCGCGGGATTGGGACAGAACCCTGCGCGTCAGGCCGCGATCTATGGCGGACTCGCTCCCGAAGTCGGTGCTCTGACCATTAACAAGGTCTGCGGGTCGGGATTGAAAGCTGTGGGACTAGCAGAGCAAGCGATTGAAACCGGCAATAGCACGGTGGTCGTCGCCGGCGGTATGGAATCCATGACCAACGCGCCTTACCTTCTCCCCCAGGGGCGGAAGGGATTCCGCATGGGCGACGCACAAGTGGTCGATTCCATGATTCGCGACGGCCTGTGGGACGTTTACAACAACTATCACATGGGGCTTACCGGTGAGAATGTGGCTGAAAAGTACGGCATCACCCGCGAAGAGC
This sequence comes from Terriglobales bacterium, assembly GCA_035606605.1. Lineage (GTDB taxonomy): Bacteria > Acidobacteriota > Terriglobia > Terriglobales > Acidobacteriaceae > Gp1-AA145. Next base: position 21,257 of record DATNEX010000023.1, on the reverse strand, counting down.
AGGACGAATTTGCTCTTAACTCGCATCGCAAAGCCGTTGCCGCAATGAAGGAGTGCCGATTCAAGTCGCAGATCGTTCCCGTGGAGCTTCCCGCGAAGAAAAAAGGTGCGCCGCCGGTTGTCTTTGATAAAGACGAATCTCCGCGGGAGGACACCACGAGCGAGATTCTTCGCTCTCTCAAGCCAGCGTTCAAGAAAGATGGAACTGTAACCGCCGGCAATGCTCCGGGCGTCAATGACGGCGCCGCGGCAGTGGTTGTAACCAGCGTTCACAAGGCGCAGGAACTTGGTGCGAAGCCCATGGTGAGAATCGTCGCACAGGCAACCAGTGGCATCGATCCTCAGTGGGTGATGATGGCCCCGGTGAGTGCGGTTCGCAAGATCTGGGAGAAGACCGGCTGGAACAAGGACGATGTTGATCTTTATGAATTGAACGAAGCGTTTTCCGTCCAAGCGCTGGGTGTCATGCGCGAGCTCGACCTCGATTCGGATAAGGTAAATGTGAACGGAGGCGCTGTCGCCATCGGTCATCCCATCGGCGCCAGTGGTGCGCGCGTGCTCGTGACGCTTATCTATGAAATGATCCGGCGCGATGTGCATCGTGGAATCGCAGCTCTTTGCCTTGGCGGAGGTAATGCGGTGGCAATGGCGGTCGAGAGATAAGAGAGTGTTCGGGTCGGACATGGTTGTCCGACAGGTGGGTGCCTCGAAAGGAATATGGTTAAGACCGTCTTCGTTCCCACGGCGGCGGTACCCTCACCGACGCCATGCCCGCTGCGGTCGCTGCCTTGATCCCCATCTGGGTATCTTCGAACACCAGACAATTCTCCGGAGATACTCCCAATCGCTCTGCCGCAATCAGAAACGGTTCCGGGTCAGGCTTGCTTTTCCTGTAGTCACCCGCGCAGACCAGCACCTCAAAACTGTCTAGTAGTCCGATCGCGCGCAGCGATGCCTCCACCGAATCTCGTGTGCTGCCGGAGACTACCGCAAACGGAATGCGTCCACGCTGCAGTTCAATGTGCTCTAAGACTTCGGGAACGCACTGCAGACTGGGGAGGTATTCGAAGTACAGTTGCTCTTTTCGCTTTGCCACTTGCGCGGTAGGCATTTCAATGCCTTGTTCGCGTCCGATGAGACCGATGATCTCAACGATTGGCAGCCCGCCGAGCTGGTAAAAACGTTCTTCGGTGAACGTGCAGCCCCACTCTCCGAGCGCCTGGTTCCAGGCAACGTAGTGCAGGGGCATAGAGTCTGCGACGGTTCCATCACAGTCGAACAGGTATGCTTGGAAATCCCCGGAGGGTATGGTGATTTTGGGAGCCACTCTCCAGTTTACCTGCCTTCGCTTGCTGAGACGGTAGTTCCCCCTGGAGGATCCCGTCATTTGTTCTGAGATTCATTTCAGAGGATTCTGCGCCGCAGAGAAAGCTAGGCGGAAGCATCAACCTCGCCCTCTGACGTTGGCGTTGATTCCGTGCCCTTGCAGTGCTTGCCAGTGTGGGATCACTAAGATGTATTGATTAATCTTTCGCCTCGTGATGACCAAAATCCAAACCGAAATGGGGTTCAGACTTCGTCCCGGTGATCTTTACCGGTAGTTCGGTGCCCGCGCCGTTCTTGCTGAAAAACGGATCCACTGGCTTCAGCAGGATCGATTTGAATCCGGTCGTCATATGCGACAGCTTGGCCTGCAGCCGAGCTTTGCCGTGAAAGTCAAATTCGTTGCCGTCGAGGCTGTAGCGTCCGGTTAGATTGACTTCGGTCCCAGGGACGGTGAACCGCAGCCCGGAAAATGCAAGTATCCCAGACCGCAACTGGAAATTCCCACCCACGCGAGCTTGGATTTGATCCGCAAGGTCGGTTTTTGCCAGCTTCGGCTTGCCCTGGCTTCTCAGACTGAGAGCGCCGACCTTGTCCTGGATCTTGTCGTTCGAGAAGTGCGCACCGGAGACTTGGAAGTTTCCTGCAAGCCTCAACCGATCGCTTAGATCTTCCTCTCCCGGGGGAAGATCAAATTCTGTGAGCAACCTCACACTTCCGGTCATCACCGGGGGGTCGGTCCGCACCCCCAGCTTCAGGAGATCTTCGATCTTGCCGTTGGCGATTTCAACGTGCAGGGTCACGCGATGTCCGGGAGGACTTGCCATCTTCACTACAGAGCCACTAGCGATCAAGGAGGAGTGAAGAATTTTGGCCTTTACCGGCTGCAAGTACGTGTCACCCGTGGTTCCATCGACAATTGCGTGAAACTCGGTTGTAAGCGGAACGGCGTGCCCGCTGCGTGCTACCTTGAAATCGGGTGTGTCGGTCTTACCGTCAACGACAATATTGTCGAGTGTGCCTGAATACTGACCCTCCGAGGAGAGAATCCCCCCAATGCCTTTGATTGTGCTCAGGTCGGCGCCGCTGAACGAATAGACACCCTTGACCGGTGTGTTTTGCGGACTATTCTCATTGAATGGTCCAAACTGGCCGATTGAATGAATCATGCCGACCGGCTTTGGATTCACGAGATCCGCCTCGAACTTGATCCCTTCTTCAGGGCCAGCATCGTCCATCACCAGATTCTGAATATCGAAAACCATCGGGAGCTTTCCCGGCGTGCTTGTGTTGATCACCAATTCCGCATGAGCACACGCGAAGTGATCGACGTAGATCTTTCCCTTCCCGTGTTTTCGCAGGCTCGCCATCTGACCACGGTCGCTCTTGGGTGGAATGTTGAGCAAGAGCCCCTCGAGATGTACGGTGTCCACGTGTGTCGGCGTGTGCAGCAAGTTCCACCACCCAATGCTGAAGCTGAAACTTGCAATGCCGAACAAGGGCTGCACCCCGGGTAGATGCGTATTGGGATCGTTCTTTCCGTAGATACGCAGGTCCTGACCGGAAACATGAAAGCCGTTCTTGACGGTAACGTGAAATACCCCGAGCTCCACCTTGCCTTGGAAGCGGTCCGACAGCGTTCGAATTACCCTCCCGCGGAGAATCGGGCCGGCATCGTAAGCGGAAATAACCAGAATGACCGCAAATGTTAAGGCCAGTGCGAGCACCGTCGAAACCAACCACCGCCCTCGATGGTGCTTTGCCTTGACGTGAGTAAGAATCTGGGACTCGACGGGCACAAGTGCTTAGAGTTGCTGGAACGGTAAACAGATGTCCAAGAGGGGCACGAACAGGACTTCTCTTGCGCCTGCTGGTCCGACGGGCTCGGGCGGGCACTAATTTTCGCCAGCAGCGCTTCCGCTTGCGCCGGGACTTCTCAATCGACCCGACTTGCGACCCGACTTGAGGTGATAAATCCACGTTCCGATCGGCTCGCCCAACCCGAACCCGGGACAAACGCTTGTTGCCCCCGATGCCGGACGAAATCAGCCTCGATCCGTTTCTTCTTCTTCCCAAGTTCGCTATCGAAGCGGGGTTACTGCTCTCTAATTCTCTGCCACGAGTCACGAACATCTTTTGCCCGGGGCGAACTCTGCGCCATGCGCCGCATGCATGGCGACTTTCTGTTCGTGTCGCGTCGGGGACTACTGCCGCAAGGGCCAAGGCTGACCATCGCAAAGCGGCTAAGAAAAACCTAACCTCTTTAGTTAAGGGCCAGGCTCTTCGCTCAAGTATGTGCGGTGTTATCTTGGGCGTTACCCTGCCGGATTTGCTTGCGAGGCCTCGAGGGATCCCGGATTGTGCGATCCGGTTTTTCCGCAATGCTTGGCGCTTCTTGCTTCGCGGCAGCGCAAGCCGGAAGCATCGAACCCAAAGAACCGAAGGTATAACTTACGTTCATTCAATGACATGCCAGAAAAGCGCGGAGAACTTGTTGAGAAAGCCTCGGTGTACCAGGGTGGCCAACCTACGTTAATAAATTCCTTGACGCAGTTCTCGTTTCCTTGTACGTTAAAACGTTCCGAAGGCCTACGAAGCCGGTTCTTTGAAGGATCTCTCCGGGCCAGGCTTATCAAAGGGTAATAGAGAAACTTTCAGCCTCTTCGGTGCATCTATACAAGTAACCAGAGCTTGTTCCGGTAGAACTCTTCTGTAATCAGTAGCTTACGTCTTCTGGTCGGCTGTCTCGTGCCGCTTGCGAGTTCTCAGAAGGAGCAACTCCTCAAACGTGGACACATTCCTGGAGAGAAAGGACAATCGCTAATGCGCTCGGATCGCGTTTTTGACGCACTACACACTTTGCGGAACCGTTATATGCTTTGCCAGCTTGCCTCGAAGGCAACTCGCAAATTTCATAAGCCGAATACCCGAATCCAGGAAACGATGAACGAGGTGCTGGACCGGATCGCTAGCTCTGAGAAGCAGACGGTTCTGTCCGAACCAGAACATTTTGTTGAGGCACAACGGCGGGCTGCTTAACAGAGCAGTCCCGCTTTCCTGCCTTGCAGTAATCTGAATTCCCCTAAAAAATTCTGAAGAACCCGCCTTCATTTCTGATCCTTCGCAGGTGAACCAATGACCATTGCAGAACTCAAAGAAAAGAACATAACCGAACTCACAAAAATCGCGCGCTCGCTTGACCTCCCCGGCGCGAGCGGTATGCGCAAACAGGACCTCATCTTCAAAATCCTTCAGGCGCAAAGTGAGAAGGAAGGGCACATCTTTGCCGAGGGTGTCCTCGAAATCCTTCCCGACGGTTATGGATTTTTGCGATCCCCCGACTACAACTACCTTCCGGGACCCGACGACATTTATGTTTCTCCTTCGCAGATCCGCAAGTTTGACTTGAAGACGGGCGACACAATCAGCGGCCAGGTTCGTCCTCCGCACGAGGGCGAGAAGTACTTTGCGCTGGTAAAGATCGAGGCGGTCAACTTCGAATCGCCCGACGAAGCCCGGAACAAGATCCTGTTTGACAACCTTACGCCCTTGTATCCGCAGGAGCGTATCAAGCTCGAAACCGTAAAGGAAAACATCAGCGCGCGTGTGATGGACCTGCTCACCCCGCTCGGCAAAGGTCAGCGCGGATTGATCGTTTCGCCTCCGCGCGCCGGCAAGACAATGCTCTTGCAGAACGTGGCAAACTCGATTACCACCAATCATCCTGAAGTCGTGCTGATGGTGCTCCTCATCGACGAACGCCCGGAAGAGGTCACCGACATGCAGCGGTCCGTCAAAGGCGAGGTCATCTCCTCCACCTTCGACGAACCGGCTGCACGCCACGTTCAAGTTGCCGAGATGGTGATTGAAAAGGCCAAGCGATTGGTCGAGCACAAGCGCGACGTTGTGATCTTGCTCGACTCCATTACCCGCCTGGCGCGCGCCTACAACACCATTGTTCCCCCGTCCGGCAAGGTTCTTTCAGGCGGCGTGGATTCTAACGCCTTGCAGCGCCCGAAACGGTTCTTTGGATCAGCGCGAAACATTGAAGAAGGTGGTTCTCTGACCATCATCGCAACTGCCCTAATCGACACCGGCTCTCGAATGGACGATGTGATCTTTGAAGAGTTCAAGGGCACCGGCAACTCCGAAATCATTCTCGACCGCAAGCTGGTCGATAAGCGCACCTTCCCGGCCATCGACATTCAGCGCTCCGGTACCCGTAAGGAAGAGCTGCTTATCCCGAAGGATGATTTGGCTCGCATCTGGGTGCTTCGTAAAGTGCTAAATCCACTTTCGCCCGTTGAAGCCATGGAACTGCTCATCGAGCGCCTGGCCAAAGCGCAAACCAATAGCGAGTTCCTGGCGAAGATGAGCCAGTTGTAAACCGTTCTCAGTTTCAACGATCAGCGATCCCCAATCAGAACAACCCAAAGGCACGGACGATCCCACCCGTGCCTTTTCGTTTGGGGTTGGATATTCGTGGCTTGCTAAAGACCACGCCTTCCGACGGCGAACGGAGGCAGGAGAAGGATCTTGGATCCCACTAGTCAGGTGGGCCGGCTAATCCGATTCGCTTGCAACGGAATCCTACGGCCTAGCGGTAATCCCAGCCGCTTGCTTCAACTTCCCCACTTCACCGAAGCTCAAGCGACGGAACTCTCCTGGCGGGACATCCAAGGCTAGAGGGCCATAACGGACGCGCTTTATCTTTTCGACATGATGCCCGATCTCTTCAAACATTTTGCGCAGCTGGCGGTTCTTGCCTTCGATCAGCGTAACTTCGTACCAGGGGTTGTCCGATTCCCGCACCAGCCGAATCTTTGCCGGAGCCGTGCGAACGCGCTCCACTGCCTTCGAGGCCCGGGGGCCTTGGCTTGCACGAAGTGTCCTTCGGTTCGCGAGCTCTTCATTCCAAACGCCCTTAGATCCGGAGGCCGTGCTTTTTTCGTCGTTCTCATCACTCGCTCGCGCACTATCCTTTGAAGCTTGTACCCTGCCCTCCGGAATCATTAATCCGCGCCGTAGTCTTTGCAGACCGGCTTCGTCGGGCACCCCAGCAACCTTGACCAGATAAACCTTCTGTACATGGGAGGATGCCCGTGTAAGCTCGTGCGCAAGATCCCCGTCGTTGGTGAGCAGGAGCAGACCCTCGCTCACATAGTCGAGCCGACCTACTGGATACACCCGCTCGCGGATGCCACGCAACAGGTTCATCACCGTCGGCCGCCCTTCCGGATCACTGACCGTGGTCACGTATCCCTTGGGCTTGTTCATGAGCAAGTAAACTTGGCGCTCAGCGCCGCGCAGCAGCTTCCCATTCACGCGAATGTGATCGCGTTCCGGATCAGCCTTGCTGCCCAGTTCGGTGATAGTTTGCCCGTTCACCTCGACCAATCCGGAGACGATCATCTCCTCCGCCCTGCGTCGGGAAGCAATACCAGCGGCAGCAATGATCTTCTGTAGTCGTTCAGCAGGCATCCTAAGAAAGCTTATCAGCTTTGATCGAGTCCAATGCCGTCGCCACGCGACGGCTGGCTCCCCCGCAATGGGGTGGATTATTTGCAAAGCTTTCCTCGATTAGCTTGCGGGCCTCGAATGGAGGGCAACCCAGAACTACGTACCGGCCTTTTTTTCAGTCGAAAAAAGGGATTAGGCGCTCTTCTCCGCTTCCACTTGTGGGGTGTCGGCTTCGCCATCCGCCCCGGAGCTAGCGATGTCGGATGGGGTGGTAGCTCCCTCTTGTGCCTGCTGGATGTTTTCCGAACCTGCCTGTTCTGCCGGCAGTAGGTCGTTTTGAAACGACTCGGCCACGAGCTTCTCGAACTCCTCCATGCTGGGGAGTTCGTTCACATCTTTCAATCCGAAGCGAAGCAGAAACTCTTTCGTGGTTTTGTAGAGAATCGGACGACCAACCACATCCTTGCGGCCGGAAGTAGTGATGAGCTTGCGCTCAAGTAGCGTCGCAATGACACCGCTCGAATCTACTCCGCGGATTTCGCTGATCTCGGGCACAGTTACGGGCTGCTTATAGGCTATGACGGCCAGCGTCTCGAGCGCCGGTAGAGACAACCGGATCGGGGGTTTCAGACTCTTTGCGAACGAGCGAACCAGGTCGTGTTGCTCGGGTTTGGTGGACATGCGATATCCGCCGGCAATCTCGCGAACTTCGATTCCATGTGAATCGGTCGAGTATTCCACCTTGAGATCGGTCAACGCGCGGAGAACCTCCGAGCGCAGTTGGGTTAGGTCGGCGTCCGCTGACTCCTTCACCAACTGGACCATCTGATCCACTGTGATCGGGGTTTCGGCGGCGTAAATGATGGCTTCGAGTTTGGGTTTCAAGGTCATGTTGCTTCTAGCACGTCTAGGAAGACTGAATTACCGGGTCATTACATCAGCACCAAGCCCGTGATTCCATTCCACGGGCCAATACTTCATCTCCAATCGTCTCTGACAGCTTCCTGGTTTTTCATCACCTCTTCGAAGTGGGAATGCTTACGAATGAGGATTTCCCCGAAAAGCTTTTCCTGTCGAAGCTGGATCGCCTGCAGGCGTACAAGCTCCAATAGGGCGAGGAACATACACACCAGCGCCTGCCGGGACTGTACGCTTGAAAGCATCTGCTTGAGCCGAATCGGACGGTCTTCCAAACTGAGCCGCCGTCGCAAGTAAGTAATCATCTGGCCGACGGTGACGGTTTCTTGGTCGACTTCGATCACGGGCCGCGAGCGCACTCGCTCGAGCACCTGTTGGAACGTCTTTACCAGGTCGATCACATCGGCGGCAATTTCCGGTTCGGTGCCCTCGGCCTGCATGAACTCGCGAATTGCAGGATTGGTCCTCACCGCGTCTTCGATCTGCTGCTTTTGTAAGAGCATTTGCGCGGCCGACTTGAACTTTTCGTGCTCGATAAGCCGGTTAACGAGTTCCGTCCGCGGATCGTCCTGCGCCTCAGATGCCATGGCCGGATCCCGCGGCAAGAGCATCTTCGACTTGATGTGAATCAAGACCGCCGCCATATAAATGAAATCGGCCGCGACGTTCACATCCAGCTCACGCAGGCGCTCCACATAGCCAAGATATTGTGCCGTGATTTTCGCAATCGGAATGTCGTAGATGTCAATGTCCTGCTTGCGAATCAGGTCGAGCAGCAAATCCAGGGGACCTTCATAAACGTCGGTAACGCTTACCGCGAAAGGGAAGTCGCTGTCGTTCTTGGAAGCAACCGCTACCGGGCCAGCCCCAGAAATCGGAGCTCCATTCTTCGGTCCAGCTCCCCTCGATGGTGGAGAGTTTTCTTCGACTGAGATCCGCGCCTCTTCGGCCATGCTACTTTCGACTCCCCGATGGTATCCCGCCCTTGGCAGTTTTCGGAGGGCGAGAGTCCTCAAAATTCAACGACATTCCCATAGCATCGCGCACTTCGTCCATGGTGGCTCCGGCTCGTTTGCGCGCCTGTTCTGAGCCGCTTTCAAGGATATCCCAAGCTAGGCGCGGGTTTTCCTCATATTTCTTTCGCCGCTCCTGCATTGGATTGAGAATCTTTACCAGCGAATCCGCTGCCCAGCCCTTGCATTCGATGCAGCCAATGCCCGCGCTGCGGCAGCCAGCATTCACTCGTTCGTTGGTGGCTGGATCGCTGAAGATTTTGTGCAAATCGCCGACTGGGCACACATCAGGATTGCCCGGATCGGTCCGCCGCACACGCGCTGGATCCGTCACCATGGTTTTCAGCTTTTGCCTAACCACTGGTTCCGGATCCGTGAGCAGGATGGTGTTGCCGTAAGACTTCGACATCTTGCGTCCGTCAGTTCCGGGCAGCTTGGGCGCTGGTGTAAGCACGGTCTGGGGCTCTGGGAAAACCGGTGGGTCTTTGCGGTAGAAGTTGTTGAACCGGCGGGCAATTTCGCGGGTCAGCTCTACGTGCGCTGTCTGATCTTCGCCCACCGGAACAAAGTCCGCCTTGTACAGGAGAATGTCCGAGGTCATCAGCACCGGATAGCCTAGGAATCCATAGGTGCTCAGGTCCTTGCCGGTAATGTTCTCCTGTTGTTCTTTGTAGGTTGGCACTCTCTCGAGCCAGCCGAGCGGCGTGATCATCGAGAGCAGCAGATGCAATTCCGCATGCTCAGGCACATGCGACTGGATGAACATCACCGAGCGCGCGGGATCAAGTCCGGCGGCCAGCCAGTCGAGCAGCACATCCAGCGAGTTCTGTTTTACTTGCGAGGTATCGGCATAGTCGGTTGTAAGCGCGTGCCAATCCGCAACGCAGAAGTAGCACTCGTTCTCGTCCTGCATTTTGACCCATTTGGCCAGAGCACCCACGTAGTTCCCGAGGTGAAGTTTTCCGGTCGAGCGCATGCCGCTCAAAACGCGTTTTTTTCGGGCGAGATTGTTCATTCTTCGTGTCGCAGGATAAGGCGAAAGACTTGAAGCAAGTTTCTCGAGGGGTGCTCCCCGCTTGGATTCGATACTATCACGCAGAGCTAGAATGCCCGAGTTCTACTCGCAAAGCGGGCTTCCGCGAGTTACCCCAGGCGACGGCGGAGGGAAACGAAGGACAAGGACTAAGACAATTGGCCAAGTTGATGGGACACGACTCTCCTCTCAACCTTCCAAAACAAGCAGACTATCTTCCGCTGGCTTTGGCATGCGCGGGATGGTTGATCGATCTTACTTCTGCACCAGCTGGACCTGATGCTGTCCTACCGTGGCGCTATCGATACGATCAGGCAACTTGAACCGGGAGTCGATACCAATATTCGAATAGCGAGGGGTGATGTATTTTTCAACGAATAGGCGCAACACAAACTGTGGTACTTCGACGCCATCGAGCGAGACTGAATCCACGTGAACGTAGCCCTGGCCTCCGCGGCCATAAGCATGGGCTTCAACCTGGACATCATGAACTCCACTGAAGATGCTGAGGAGTGGATTCGAGGAGCCAGTCCCTTCGCGAACCTTATCGAAGTCCACCTTTGCTACCCCGGAAATGACCTGGTTGCGCCCACTCAGGCGAACCGACTGCACGCCGGCCGGGAACTCTACCTCATCCGACGCAAGATAGGCATTGATTTCGGCTTCTGTCAGGACGGTGGGTTTAGGATCGGGGTGCGCGGCGCGGCCGTTCGCTTCGAGGTGAGCAATTTTCCGATCTGCGCTGGCGAGGTCTGGGGATGGGTGATGGTTCGTCGCCGCTGCTGCGACCACGACCCATAACCCACACGCGATGACAGATGGGAATCCAACGGGAAGCTTCACGGTTTCAGAGATGCCTCTGCGTTAGGAATCGCGGAAACGCGAGTTTTCACGAAGGTGCCGCCAATCGTATAGCCCACGGCATTGTCGTTGATAGCCTTCAAGTTTAAAGCGCCTCCCAGCGATGCCGTTCCGCTCACGGTATAAACCTCACCGCCGCTGGTAAGTTTCGCTTCCGGGAATGAAATTGCGCGGTTTGCAAGGTGTGCTGTACCTGAGAAGTCGGAAGCCAGAAGAGGGCCCGAATCGCGGGTGAAAACGATGTGCGCAAATTTTCCCCCGGAAATCCTGAACTCGGCATTCAGGTCGGCGGAGTTGAGCAAATCCTGAATATTCGATCCGGCGGACTGGAACTGGTATTCGGCGCGCCCCTTGCCTTCGACCCAGTCATCATGCATCAGTTGAGCTATTTCGCTGAGCGATACCCCGTCAAGTTCACCGCTGCCCGTGTATTTTGGCGAGGCGGAGGTGAAATCGGCCTTCCAAGTCCCGGTTGCGGTTCCATCCAGGCATTCAGCCCTGAAATTTCCGAGCGCCACCACGCCCGCGTCCAGCCGTACGTCCGATGTGAAGTGAGCGCAGGACATGCTCCCCAAGGAAAGGCTGTCGATCGCAATGTTGCCCGCGGCCTTGGTCAGCAGTAAATACGAAGGCTGATCTTTCCCCAGGGACAAAAAGCGGTACCAGGCTTTGGGACGCTGGGAAGGGTTCAGGAGAGTATTCAGCGTCGCCGAAGACAGCTTGTCGCTGCGGAGTCTGAATTCGAACTCACAATCAGCGGGCTGAGTGCAAGATCGCGGAATTCGCAGGGAGCCGTGCCACTTGGAGTCCCCGGCAACCGCCGAGAGATTTTGCACGGTGACGGCACCCGCCTCGATCGCGAGGTCGGCATTCTGGATTGCAATTGCCGCATTCACGCCTCGTACCTGCGCATGGACGCTCCGCAGGTGTGCCGTGCCAGTTACGAGCGGTTTTTCATCGCTGAACCATGCCCCAGATGCATGCAGATTCACGTTCGCAGCTCCATCACCCGGAAAGCCGGGAGCTGGAAGCCCAAGGGCTTTTGCTGTCAGCAGCAGACGAGCGATGCTAGCGTCGCCATGTTCGGAACCGGTGAACCCGCTGCGGGTTAGGGTTGCTTGCGCGGTCAGAGGTCCGAGACGGCCCGGTGCAAGATTGATTGGTCCAATTTCAGCTCGCAGTTCTCCCGTCGGTTGGTCGCCGCCTTGGGCGCTGCTCCGTTTCGATCGGGCAGCGGAGCTCTTGGACAATCCGCTGCTTGTTCCATTGCTTACTCTGAAGGGAACCGATCCAAATCCGATGGCATCTTCTCCGTTGCGCGCGATTTCCAGGTCATTGATCGATCCGTTGCCTTGAATCGAAATGGGATGGGCGGAGTCGCCGGGCAGCAATTGAATACTCGCAGAAATCTCTCCGGTGACTTGCAGGTCTTCGGGGAACTGAGGGTTGGCGTGTTGGAGCAAGTTCACGAGAGATTTGGCGGGCGTGCGATTTACGATCAACCAAAGGTTCGAGGGGACGAAAAGCTGCCCGTTCGCGAGGACTCCAGCCGCGCTGCCCTTAACCTGCAGATATCCACTGCCCACGGGACCGGTGCAGTCGAGGCCTGCAACTTCGCGAGTTGCCGGAGCGTATTCGGCAACGCAGTGCGCCGTAAGGCGAAGATTTCCGCCGCTTATCACGTCCTCACGCCGGAAGTTGTCGACAGTGGCATCCGCGACCAGCTTAAGACGTGCGGGAGTGCCGACAAGCGTCCCGGACAGCAACGCGGCCCCGCGCCAGTCTTTCTCGATTCCGTACACAAGCTTGGAGACCTGCCCGATTTGCGCCTGTTTCCACTGAAATGTGACCTGAATGGGGGTTTCGTGAACTTGCACCGATCTCCGCCAGAGTGCACTTACGTTCACGATCCCGGTGTCTGTGAGATTGGCATCAGTGCGGATTGGGCGGGCCTGCAGGCGTGCTCCCCAAGTGTCTGCCGACTCCTGCCAAAGGGCGAATTCCGCGTTGGTTAGGGCGAAGTGGGTCTTTTCTGTACCCAGCTTCAGATTCACACGAGCTTCCGTGGCTTCAATGTAGGGAAAGCTCGGGTGCCTGTTTTGCCGGGAGGACCCGGTTGGCGCCAGCGAACTGTGCGACGTGCGATCAATCAAGTCCTCTAAGTTCCAGTGGCCGTCCTGGTTGCGCGTAAGATTCAGGCTTGGCGCGCTGAGGCTCAGGCGTGCAATTTCCATTCTTCCCCGCACAAGCGCAGAAAAACTGACGGCAGCCGTCACATCGGGCGATCGTACAAGGGGTTCTGCTCCGAAGGCCACGTCGTCCCGCACCAGCAAGTCGTCGATTTCAAACCCTGGGCGTGGAAGGAAGCGCAAGCGCACCGACCCGATTTCTACGCTCCGGCCTACGGCCTGAGAAATGGAGCTTGTGACCCGCGCCTTCATCCAGCCGGCCCCTGGTCGCAGAAGGAATAGAAGCAGAAGCAACAGACAAAACGCGGCCATCACGCGTTTGGACAGCAGTCGCTTCACCGGACTCCTTTGAGTGTCCTATTCCAGCGGGTCTGGTCGAAGAAGTGAATGATCGTGTGCAGGAAAGCGGAAACTCTCTGGGTGAATTCTCGTTGCGCGTACTGGCTCTCAGGGGTTTTGAACGACCAGTAGATGAACATCGGCCGGCCGATCACATGTTCTTGGGTGATGAAGCCCCAGTAGCGGCTGTCCAGGCTCACGTCGCGGTTGTCTCCCATCCCGAAGTAGCTCTGGGGGGGCACTACGATGTCGCCGTTTTCGATGTGAGAGTCCATCGTCAGCTTCCAATCGTCCAGGACATTGGCGTTTTCCTCCGCCCGCACGGCAGGGAAGTTGTCGCGATAAGGCTCGTAGATGTCCCGGCTGCCCGGACGTACGTATGGCTCATCCAGTTTCTGCCCATTGCGGTAAACAATGCCATCCCGCAAGTGGATGCGATCGCCGGGCAGGCCAATGATCCGCTTCACGATGTACATGTCTGGCGTACGTGGATCCATGGATAGGAAAACGACCACATCCCCGTGGTGGATGTCGCCATACTTGACGATCGGCTGAATCCAACCTGTGCGTGGAGAAAATTGCACACGGTTTACAAACACGTGATCGCCAATCAAGAGGGTGTCTTCCATGGATGACGAGGGAATCTCGAACGCCTGGAAAATGAAAGTGATGATAAAAAGACCGGTCACAAGGACCCCGGCTAGCGAAGCCAGGAACTCCACGGTTGTTTCACGGGGTTTTTCTGCTTCCAGCTGATCTTTCTTCTTCAATCTCTTTCCCTCAGGAGAATTTACTTAACCAGGCGCAAAGTTCGGTCCCAACGAGTGATCCGCAGGATGTGGCTCATGGCATACACGAACCGCTTAAGTTTATCACTGGGCGTAAGTTGCCCCTCGGGCGGCTCGGGCGCACGCATCGACCAATAGATCAGCAGGGGCCGCCCAACAATATTTTCCCGAGGAACAAATCCCCAATAACGGCTGTCCAGGCTGTCGTCGCGGTTGTCTCCCATGACGAAGTAATTGCCTTCGGGGACAATGAGCTGGTTGTCTACCAGCAGCTTTTGCATCTCCTGCCACCAGGCACCGGTGACCCCTTCCATCACACCCAAATCCAGCTTTGGAAACTCGTCGCGGTAGGGGTTATGCGACACCAGGTAGCGAACGTAAGGTTCGTCCAGCCGTACTCCGTTTACATAGACTTTTTTGTCGATGAGGCGAATCTTGTCACCGGGCACCCCAACCACGCGCTTCACAAAATGAACCGACGGATCCACCGGGTAATGGAATACGACAATATCGCCGCGTCGCACCGGACGATAAGGGATGAATTTGTTCCAGAAACCGTCAGCCCCAAAATGCAACTTATCGACCAGCAGGTAGTCTCCGATCAAAAGAGTGTTTTCCATTGATTCGGACGGAATCTGGAAGGCTTGCACGATAAAGGTGACAACAAAGATCGCGATGACGAGGGTGCCGGACAGCGACTTCAATAAATCCGTCCACGGCGAATGAAAATGAGAAGAGGGGGCTTCGGTCAAACTGGTCCCCCTTGCTCGGCGCGAGCGTCGAGGTACTCGAGCACTTGCCGGGCAGCATCCTGCTCGGCGTTTTTCTTTGTCGATCCCTCCGCCTTCGCGGTAAATTCCACTTCGCCATTCGACCCAGTCAGCAAACGGGCCTCAATCGTGAAGGTCTTGCGGTGCTCGGGGCCGGATTCCTTTACCAAGGCATAGGCTGGCTGCGGACGACCTCCAGCCTGCAGCCGTTCCTGCAAAGCGGATTTATAATCTGTGACCTTCCCAGCGGTGCCTAGGGTCACAAAGTGCTGAAGCTCCGGCCAGACGATCTGTTTCAAGATGATGGAGCGCGTCGCCTCCAGACCTGCGTCGAGATAGACAGCGCCCAGCACCGCTTCAAGAGCATCCACCAGCAGCGCGGTCTTCGCACGCCCACCACTCTTCTCTTCACCGCGTCCAAGGCGGAGATATTTCCCCAGTTCCAGGCGCTCGGCGATGTGGATCAAGTGATTCTTGCTGACAAGATGAGCTCGCAATTTCGAGAGCTGGCCTTCGCTGAACTGCGGAAAGCGGCGAAAAAGCTCCTCTGTCGTGACCAAGCTAAGAACTGCATCACCCAGGAATTCAAGCTGTTCATTGTCTTCGGCACGCTCTACACCGGCGCGCTGCGCTTCCAGTTCCCGCGCCTGTGAGCTGTGAGTGACTGCCTGCTGCAGCAGTTTCGGCGAAGAGAATTCATGGCCGAGTGCCTGCTGCAGTGTGAAAAGTTCTGACGATCGAGAAATCACGCTTGCGGTGTCCAAATCCAATTTGCTCCGGCCTTACTGGCCTGGCGACGAATCATTTGAGGCGGGCACCACGTCGGACGTTCCTGGTGCGCTATTTTGAGCGAGGAGCGCAGTTAATCGCGCACGTTCGTTCCTTGCCAGGTGTCCAGCTTCGGTGTCTTCTTTCGTTAATTCCACCGCACGGTTGGCCTGCTGCAATGCTTCTGCATACTTCTTTTGCTGGTCTAGCGCGAGTGCCAGGCGCAGCACGATAACTCCGTCCACATTCGCAGGGTCGACCTCGACGGATTGGCGTAAGGTGGATTCCGCTTCCGGGTATTGCTCGCGCCGATACTGTATCGTGCCCACAATCGCCAGGGCGGACGCGCGCAAGAACTTCTTATAAGGTTCGATGCTGTCGGCTCGGGTGTTGACTGGAACCACCAGGTCGGTGTCGATGGTCGCTAGAGCGTGTTGCGCATTCCGAACTGCCTGCTCCATACGTTCATCCCGATCCAGATCCATTTGGGAGGTATGCTCTTCCTGGACCTGCGCCACTGTTAGCAAAGCCTCGGGATCATCTTTGCTCAATTCGAGCACTTTCAGGGCAGCATCCATCATTTTTTGTGCGTCACCGGACTGGCGATAAGACTTCATGCTGGCGCGGTATAAGAGCACGCGGACGTCGCTGTCGGGGAACTTGGAAGCGAAATCCGCAGCAGCCTTCGCCATCTGTTCGGCATCTTGCTTCTTGGCAATCGCTTCTTGATACGCCACGTATTCTTCGTGGGTCCTCGCCTTGATGGGAAGCTGAGGTTTGTGGGCGCTGGCGCTCGGCGCTGCGGGGGTGTTTTGCGGGCTTACCGCGTCGCTTGGATTTTGTGCATGGGTAGCCGTCGAAGAGGCCAGCAGCGCAGCTGCGATCGTGATCGAAAGCCGGGTCATGATTTGACTTTATTGGTTACCCGAGTCTTTGTCGTCATTCTTTTGAGGATCTTTGTTCCTTGCACTTCTGGGCACATAGGCCTTTGCCAAGCCCTCTTCGGCAGCAGCTTTCGCCTCAGGAAGGGCGTCGCTTGCAGCAGCGGCAGCCTTGTAATGCTCAACCGCAGCGGCTCGATCGGGGCCGTTTTCCTGCTCGTCCTGGATATCGAGCAGCCTTCCAAGATAAATGTGCGACCATGCCACGACCTTAGGGTCTTTGGTGGAATTAAGAGCTTGTTCAAACTTCTGCTTAGCTGGCTCGACTTGCCGATTCCGTAGCGCAACCTCTGCCAGGATGAAAAAGGCCCGTCCGGGGTCTTCGCTTTTTTCTGACAACGCCTGATTCGCCAGCTTTTCTGCCCCCTCCGGATCGCCAGCCGCCAGCCTCTCCTCGGCGTTGATCAACAGCTTGCCTTGCTTCGGGCGCGCCAATTGGAGGAGTTCCGGATCCGCAGCCGATGCAAACTGAATCTGCGACGCCTGTTTCTCCTCTTTCCGGGGATCGATCTTGGCGATCATCAGGCCGACGGCATTTTTGAACCCGAACTCGCCTTTTTCGTAGTCGTGCAGGTAGTCATAGAAATAGCGGGTTAGCACAAACCCCTGGTTCATCGAGTCCTGAACCGCGCGCAGTTGATCGGCCACGGGGGCTTTCCCGCCGTTGTCGGTGCGGGCCTCAATCGCACGAATCACGCACTCGGTCACCAGCAGTACAGGATCCGATTTGAAACTTTCATCCATGGGCGCCAGCTTGAGGGAGTCCATCAGCGGCGTAAGGCTTGCCAAATTGGCAGCATAGCGCCCGACCAGTGGGTCAACCAGATAGTGAAGATAAGCGTGCCGTATCTGCGTCATCTTCAACCCTGACTTCTCGCCTGGGGAAATCACTACGTAATAGTCATTGCCATAGCTCCGAGCATTGACTTCCGAGGGGGCTAGCAGCGGCTCCACCAAAATCGTGAAGGTCCGCCCGCCGTAGCTTCCCGAAGGCAAACGGAGGTAGAGCTCGGTGTCGCGAATCATGGCCGCCAGCGCGTTGCGATAGCTGGCATTCAACTCCGCATACTCCGACTGATGACCCTGCCAGACATCATGAAGTCCAGTTTGGGCGTACAACTTCACCACTAGCGGAAGCAGGCCGAGCACACCGCTCGCATCAGGCGGCAGGTCGGCCTCCTTGACTTTGGGAGTGAAGGTCGGTGGCGGGCCAAGGTACAAGGCAAGAGATACATATTGGGCCAACATACGAGAGTCATCGTTCTGCTGGTGGTCGCGATAAAACGAACAAATGGACCCGGAGGCCTCTTGTGCGGCCAGGCTAGCCTGAACTTGGCGGCCCACCTCTTCGCGAATCTTCTGGCGCAGTGGATTAGACGAACCAACTTCCACGTCATATCCGCAGTTGTTAATGGCCGCCATCACGGCGAACAGAGTTTCGCTTTGGCCGATGCTCACGGGCGAGTCTTGTGCCCCCAACAACAGTGGGCAAGCAACGATCATCGCAGCTACCAAAGCAGCTTTCCGGGAAAACAACTTCGAAGTCAGGAGGGCCTCCCTTAGTCAGACTGGACGAGTGGATCTCTGAGAGAAGTTTAAGAGCTTCGCTGCGTAGGGTCAAACAAACGCCGGGATAGGAGATAGAGCGATCCAAAGTTGCACCCTCCTCTGGCCATGGGGGCCGAGAAAGCGCTACACCGCTACACCGGACCCGTTCTTGCTATGGGTGTTGAAGCGCGTAGTTGGCCATGGGAATCGCCTGGTCACAACAAATCCTCATGCTCATTGACCCATAGTTGGTGAAATGGCGGTTTCTTGCCAAACCCCGCGACTTGAACAGCTCGCCACCAAGCGTGTACTTTTAGGTACCAACCTGGGACATTCGGCTTTGATCCACACCCCACCTTCCCGGTCTTCGTACGCCATTCTCTGGAGACGGTCTGCGACTGGCGCGTGCCTTTTCCTGCTTGCCGTTCTGGGGTGCCTGCAAGCCCGCGCGCAACAGAAGCCCGCGTCACCACTCGACGAATTTGATCGGCGATTTGCCGCTGCGAACTCGGCGAAGGAGGCGGGTGATTGGCCCGCTGCCGCCGCCGCCAGCGAGAAGATAGTCGCCCTCGGACTCCGCGAAATGGGAAAGTTGCGCCTCTTTGAAGCTGCATATCCCGAGGCCGCCAGGTTCTCCCGCAGGTCCCTCGAGTTCGAGGATGTTGCAGATGCGCACGTCGATCTTGCTGCTGCCAACTTGTTTACCAGCCGGTTTGACGAAGCACTCAAAGAGATCAGCCAGGCTCTTGCCGCCGATCCGCACAACGCCACGGCCTGGACCATTCAGGGCCAGGCGCAGATCAAGAAAAAGGACTACCGCGCAGCGGTGGAGTCGTTCCAGAAATCCCTCGAGATTCGTCCCGACCGCGAAACCAGCTACGGTCTCGCCAGTTGTTTGCTCCGATTGAAAGAGAAGGAAAAGGCCGCCGCCATTTTCGAGCAGATGACAGTGGCGTCCGGTGATCGCAGCAGCCTGCATCTGTTGTTCGGCGTCGCTTATCGAAATGCCACCCTGTACGGCGACGCTATCCGGGAGTTCCAGCGTGCGCTCTCACTCGATCCCAAAGTTCCAAACGGCCACTACTTTCTCGGCCTGACCTACTTGATGCGGAACGAATGGTTGCTCACGCCTGAGGCCCGCCGGCAATTTCTCGAGCAACTGCGAGTCGACCCTAGAAATTTTTTTGCGAACTATCTCCTGGGCTATATGGCGTTCAGTTCGAACCAGCCGCAGGAGGCGGATCACTATCTGGGGGAGGCGGCTAGATTGAATCCGTCTTCATCGGAAGCCTGGCTGTACTTGGGACTGAATGCCTACCGCCGAAAGGAAAATCAGCGCGCGGAGCGGCTCTTCCGGAAGGCAATTGCACTCGCCGAAAGTAGCGGAGTAGACGCTCACAAAGATATCCGGAAGGCCTACACCAGTCTTGGCCGGATCCTCATTGCTTCCGGAAGAGCAGCGGAAGGGGAGCGATACTTCGAAAAGGCGCGCGCGATTCAGCAAAACATCCTCGCCGACAACCAGGAAGGGAGTGGCATGGGGGATCCGGGTGGATCCGGAGTTTCTTCAGCCGATGTCCCCAGTCTTCCGCAAAACGAGCCGCCGATTCCTCTGGGGGGGGCGGGTAAGGATGCCGCCACGCCGCTAGGCAGCAACGCGCTTTCGCACGCCAAGCTGACCCAGGTCGAGGAGAGACAGGCAGCGGCCCAGGAAGAATTCTTGCGTTCTGTTCTGGGCGGCGCCTTCAATGATCTGGCCACGGTCGAAGCAATGCAGGAGCAGTATGCCGTAGCTCTCGGACACTACCAGGAAGCGGAGGGATGGGATCCCAAAGTACCCAACCTGATGCGCAATCTCGGGTTCACGGCCTATCGCGCCGGGAACGAGCCGGAAGCAATCCGGGCATTGCGAAAGGCGCTGGCACTTGCCCCGGGTGATGATGCGGCTCGCGCGGTTCTGCGAAAACTGGGGACAACTGTCCCCGGGCAGGTTCCGCAAAAGAAGGAAGACAAGAAGCCATGAACTTGAGCGCGACGGACAGCCATTGAATCCGCAACCATTACTTTGCATTCGCCTTCTGCTCGTCGGCGCAGCGGTGCTGCTTACGCCGATGGTTTTGAGTCAGGAGCAGCATCCGGCCGCGCCTCCTCCTCCGCCGAACGCCAAGAAGGTTCAGTGCAAAGGGCGTCCGATACCGCAGCTGGAGGATGTCACGGAGAAGGCGGGTATCCGTTTCCGCCACATCGCCAATCCGCTGAGCACATACATTGCCGAGTCGATGAGCGGCGGCGTCATTCTGTGGGATTACGATCGCGATGGCTGGCTGGACATCTATTTCACGAACGCGCCTACCATCGAGATGGCCCTGCGCAAGGAATCGGCTCGCGGAGCCCTCTATCATAACGACCACAACGGCACATTTAGCGATGCGACGGACAAGTCAGGCCTGGCGGCGCCTTGCTTCGCTATGGGCGGCGCAGTGGCCGACTACAACAACGACGGCTGGCCAGATCTGTACCTGACGTGTCTCGGCGGAAATGTTCTGTTTCGCAACAATGGAGATGGCACGTTCACGGATGTCACCGCGAAAGCCGGCGTTGCGGACGGTCGCATGTCTGTTGGTGCGGCTTTCGGAGATTACGACCGCGACGGATTCGTGGACCTGATGGTGGCCAACTATGTCGATTTCCAACTCGACCACCTGCCCCCGTTTGGCGGCAAGTCACTCTGCAAATATCGCGGTATCGATGTCTATTGCGGACCACGCGGATTGAAGGGCGCAGTTGATTCGCTGTTCCACAACAACGGCGATGGCACGTTTAACGACGTTTCGAAGGCCGCCGGCGTGGATGACCCGCACGGCTACTACGGTCTCGGTGTTGTCTGGGCCGACTTCAACAACACCGGCTGGCCTGACATCTACGTGGCCAACGACACGCTGCCTAACTTTCTTTACCGCAACGACGGCAAAGGCAAGTTCACCGAGATTGGCCTCGAATCCGGCACCGCGTTGAGCGAAACGGGCTCTGAGCAAGCCTCCATGGGAGTTTCCCTCGGCGACTACCTGCACAATGGACGTCCTTCCATCTACGTGACCAATTTCGGCGACGACTATAGCGACCTGTATCGCAACGACGGGAACTGGATGTTTACGGATGTCTCGTACGCGTCAGGAGTAGCCTTGCCCTCCTTGCGTCTAGTGAAGTGGGGCGATGCATTCGTGGATCTCGACAACGATGGCTGGCTGGATCTGGTGGCGGTGAACGGTCATGTCTATCCGCAAATGGATAAGGTGCCTGCCAGCGG
>DATNEX010000017.1:0-12087 GCA_035606605.1 Terriglobales bacterium | reverse complement strand
GTTTCAGATCAAAAAGGCGACTCCACGGTCAGATTGTGGGATGTGGCTTCGGGAAACCAATTGCGAACATTTGATGTCGATGCTCGCGCGGTGGCGTTTAGTCCTGACGGCCGGATGCTGGCCTCCGGAGACGAAGATGACAAGATCAAGCTCTGGGATGTGGCGTCCGGGAAAATGTTGCGCACACTCGCTGGTCACAAGGATCCTGTGAGCTGCGTAGCCTTCAGTCCCGACGGCCGGATGCTTGCGTCAGGAAGCATCGATGGGACTGCGAAGCTTTGGACGATCACTTCCGATAATTGATTGCTTTTTGAAGTTCTAGTCGGTTGATATCTTGGGAGCCGCTTCACCGGCTCTAGACGCTGCACGCGTCAGACCATGTTGGTGTTAGGTCATTTGTGGTGCGTCCGTCTGATTCGGAGGCTAGAGCCGGATCTCTGCCGCCTGATTCGCCATCGTGGACAGAGTTCGCCGCCAGCAGATAAATAGAGCAGAAACTTGTTAAGCCGATATCATGAGGCTCTGTTTCCGGATTTCTGGAGATACTGTTGAGAACATTAGAAGTCATTACCGGCCTCTGCGGTGGGAGAGATCTTGGGAGGGATAGCGATGAAATGGATCTGCATCATGGCGAGCGCGGTGGCGATGACAACATCTGCCGGGATTGCGAAGGCGGCGATTTCCGACTGCCCTGCACCACGTGGGGTTGTCGAGGTCGTTCTTCCTTCTGGGTTGCCCGCTATATTGCGCGATCAGATAGGCGATGTTGCCTTGCCAGGCGAGCCCTTTGACTCAACCGACGTATTTGTCAAAGGACATAAACACCGCCGCTACATCTTCGTTTGGAATATCGGTAGCCGGTGGATTGTGGCGACGGAACAAGGCGGCATCTCGCTCCGCTCGGCAATCTTTGTCTATGACCTCGGCAAGGACGGCAAGATCGCTACCTTGATCGACGAGCGCATGGGGCTTGTGAACAACGTGTGCACGGCAGCGAGCAAACTGACCGCACCGTAAGATCGGATCGAGATCGGGGAGCGCCAGAGCTGCAAGACTTGAACTCAAATCGGTCAGAACGCATCCCATAAGCTCTCCGCATACTGCAAGCCCGACGCATATTGAAAAGGGATCGTTGCCTTGCTGCCCCCGAGGCGCGCTCGGCTTGCCCAGACCCGCTCTGGCGAAGACTCATTGGCGTCAGGAACAAACGAAGCATATGATGTGCAAGCAGAAATCTTGATCGAAAATCTCCCCTTAAAACACAACGCACGGAGGTCAGGCCATGGCAATTATTTGCACTTGTCGGTCGGCTCTTGCTCTTTCTTTGTCTTGCTCACTCGTCGCGATGACTTGCGCGGCGCAATCCGGCGTGCAGCAGTTCCCCGAGGACCAGCCGGGATCTCCACAATATCCGACTGGACAGGGGCGTCAACAGCGCTCCGTTCAGGATGTTGTGGCAGCGGCGGGACACGCCAGTCTCGATTTTCCGCCAGACCGCAACGACTCCGTCGCCCTGCAATGCGATCAGTTGGCAGACCCACCGTTAGACAAACTCCGGATTGGCGATGGCGTGGCCCGGCTCCGGATACAGGTGAGTGAGGCCTTGCCGGTTTGCCAGCAAGCTGCTGAGCGCGAACCTGCGCGTCCGCGCTATCAATTTCTCTACGGGCGCGTGCTGGATGCGGCGAATCGTATGCCGGAGGCAGCCGCGCAATACGCAGCGGCGGACCAGGCCGGTTACGCCGCGGCATCTTATTCCCTGGGTGAGCTCTATCATGATGGCCTTGGCGTGCCAAAAGACCTGGGACAAGCCCAGCGTCTCCTATTTCGTGCGGGGAACGCCGGCATTGCCGATGCCTTTGCCGAAGGCGGAGAGCTTTATTTGGAGGATAAGCAGCCCAATTATTTCCAGGCGAAGTCGTGGTTCGAACAGGGTGTACAGGGTGGCTCGCCGGTCGCGATGGACGACTTGGGATGGCTCTACGAATCCGGTAATGGCGTGAATGCGGATCAGGCCAAAGCCCTGAGCCTGTTCAACGAGGCCGCGAGTCGTGGCAGCGCCGAAGGCATGTATCACCTGGGCGTGGTTTATCACGAGGGCCTCGGCGTCGAGAAAGATCTTGCAACCGCCTGTCAGTGGTTTATTCGCGCTGCGGCCGAGGACGTTCCCCATGCCGCAACGGAAGCCGGTTTTTGCTACTACAACGGAACTGGTGTGGCGCAGGACCGCGAAGCGGCGTTCAACTCATTTGTTAAAGCGGGGCAAGCCGGCTTGATTGACGCGCGCGTCTACGTGGCGGACATGCTGGAACGTGGTGATGGTCATAACCAGGACAGCACTTATGCCGTGATGTGGTATCAAGCAGCGGCGGAGCAAGGCAGCGCCTATGCGATGACGGAACTTGGCGCTCACCTGCGGCTCGGCAAGGGAGTTGTCTGGAACGAAGCGCAAGCCATGCAGTGGTTCGCTAAAGCGGCAGAGCAAGGATATGTTCCCGCTGAAACCTCGCTTGCCATGGGATATTTGAATGGCCTCGGTCAGAGTGTCGGCCAGGGCAGACAGGACTATCCGGAGGCGGCTCACTGGTTCAGCCTGGCCGCCGAGAAAGACGATGGGTATGCAGAGCTCAATCTGGGTGTGATGTACGAAAACGGATGGGGTGTGCCGCAGAATCTGCAGCGTGCCAAGCAGCTGTATGCCCGGGCTGCCGGAAACTCCAACGCCGCCGTTGCCCAACTTGGCCGGGAGTACTTCGATAGCGTTCCGAACTCTGCGTTGCCGCAGGGCACCCCGCAGCGATCCGTGGCTAGTTCTTCAAACGACTCCAGTGCATTCTGGGGCGTCGTCGTCCTGGGTGTCCTCGCGGTTGGCGCCGCGTCTATGCTCAGCTCGCACGGATCGAATTCGGGAAGCACGAATGACTTCAGTGGCAGCATTCCTGACGCTCCGAAGTGGGACCCCGATTACGGAAAGCATTGCAGCGTTCAGGTGGATAACTGGGGAATTGTGGACACAAAACCAGTGTTTTGCATGTGAAGAAACTGGATTCGGCTACCGACAAGGATGCGTTGCTAAGCGCGGAGGCATATGTTTTGCAATTACTGTGGGGCGCCCAATCCGGACGTCCCTTTGTTTTGCAACGGGTGTGGAAAGCCAATCGCGAGGCCAGCTGCCGCGGCGGTTCTTCCCATCTCCGAGATGTTTGCCGCTCCCAAGCCCGATTCTGCGCCACTGGCTGCAGCGTCTGCAAGGGTCGGCTTTTCTCCTACTGCTGAGCGGCTGGTTGCGAGCGTCATCGGGGAGCATGCGGTCCTCCCAGGTCCACACACGCTCTCTACCACGGCCAGAGAAGAATTTGAAAAGGGTCTGGCGACAGAGGTCCGTAAGAACATCGAGAACAAAGCCATGCCCTCGTCGATAGCCGCGGGCCTGCTGGTTCTGATCCTGCTGGCTGCCGTCAACATGGTTCTCGCCTGTATCGTTGGATTGGTTGCTGCCGGGATCGTCTACAAAGTCGTCACGGAGCATTTGGCGCACAAGCAGTTGGATACCATCCGCAATACCAGCGATGAGATGCTCGTAACTCGCTACAACGAAGCAAAGGCCGATCGCAGGGCAGCGCGCATAAGAGCTGGTATCGGCTGGGCTGTAATGGCCATCATTGGTGTCGTCGTCGTGGTTGCATGGCTTGCTGCCCACCATCAATGAACATTAGTGAACAAGTGCGGCATGGTGGAGATGGATTGATTCAGGTTGAGGGGTGCAGAGAACAGCGAAGGAATGTCGCTACTCGAAGTCGCTGCCTCGGACCCGCAATCGCATCGGGCCGGTGGATTTTTAGACAGTTGAGAGGTGCTCATTGCTGCACCATTGGAGACTACGATGCCGTTTTGTCAGTCTTGCGGTGAATCAATGAACGCAGACGCACGTTATTGCAATGCCTGTGGCAAACCGGCGAATATCGCTACTCTCTCAATTCCTCGGGACACCTCTGCTGGGGAAACCATTGCTCTTCCGATGGAAGCGCATTCCGTCGTACCCTCCCCCACGGCAGCCGGTGCCGGAGCACATTTCAGTAGAAAGAGGATTCGTCGCAGCCGGCCCAAAGGGGCAATTGTTCTTGCAGTATTTGCATCCTTAGGAGCAGCCGCGATGGCTTCGCTCAGCATGGTCTTATTCTCCTATGCAGCCAGCGCCCGCGGCGAGGGCGCTCTAGCCCCCATGCGGTTGCTCATGAACCTATTCCCAGTACTCGCCAAAGGCCAACAGGACATGGTCAATCAAGCTTCCGAGGCGGGGACCGCAATGTTCATCATTGCTGCTTTTTGTGCGGTGCTGAGTTATGGAATGTGGACGCTGCGAAAGTGGGGACGAATTGTTGCCATCGTATTCAGTGTCTTGATGTCGATTCGCGCAATGATATTGATTGTCAACTCGTACGACGCCTTGCTTTGGAATCTCTTCGTGATCGCTATCAGCATTTGGATCATCATGTATCTGATGAAGCCGCGGGTGAAACAGGCATTCGGGGCCTGACGGATTTCGCGGTTTAATATACCTCGGATTCATTGCTTTGAAGTCCGCTGTCACAGTTCATGCGGTCTCGCTCTCAAGCCAGATCGTGTTGTCATCTCGCATCTGATTTCATCCTGGGCCACTGAACGTTGAATGGCGGCTGTTTATTCGCGGTCGAACCAGGAACTCACTTCCTTTGTTGTAACGACACACGGCAATGTATACTTCGGGTTCCCCCGAGGAGAAATCATGTTTTGTATTCACTGCGGTGCTCCAAATCCCGGGGACGCGTCCTTCTGCAGCACCTGCGGAAAAGCCATCGGTGCGCCGGTGGATTCGCTCACGAAGGCTACGCAGCCTATTATCGGCGCGGAAAAATCATCCGAGCACGCGACCGGACAGACCTTGCCTTCGATGATGTTGCCGGCCCAATCAGCCCCACAACCGGGGTACTTGGCCGCTGCCGCAGGCAAAGGCAAACCCATCCAATGGATTCTGGCCGGCTTCGCAGCCTGTCTTCTCATCTTGATCACGGTTGCCTTAGGCTCCCGGCTAAACCAATCATCGTCCGCGTCCCGACCTTCCCCTAACAACGCGGTCTCAGACCCGCCTCCAACTGCCTCACCCGCCACGTACACTCCGCCGCCGACGGCGCCCCCAACAGACAATATGTCTGAACCAACGAGTGCTCCCGTTCAAGCCGCTCCGCCGTCCTCTCCCGCCGTTCCGCAAAATCCGATCGTCGGCGATTGGAGAGCAATTACGATCATCGGCAGCAGTATTGGTCTCCACCTGGGGGCCGACGGCCGGTACGTTCTGAATCCCGGCTCAGATGAAGGAATCTATGTCTTCAGCAGTGGCGACGGGACTCTGCGGCTCCAATCGAATTCATTCTTCTCAAAGGGAGTCATGATCTGGAGTTGCCAGGTGTCGGGAGACTCGTTGAGCTGCGTCGACCCGGAGGGCGCTGGACACGTTTATAGCCGCCTCAAGTGATCGGCGTGCGGTGACGAAGCGTTCAGCTGTGGCGAGCAAAGAAGCGCTGTTTCATAACCTATGGTTGGGGCACGGCCGGGTTAACTGGAATTTGCTCCAAATGGATGCCGACGACGCTCCTGTTTACTCCATTGAAAACATTGACACTCCGACCTTTAGTTCTCGGCTTTCCAACAGAAAAGTTGTAGGTTCGAGGTTCGAGTCCTACCCTGATCTCGGATGACTCCTGAAAAACGGGCACGGCACCAGCCACGTGCGATCCTGCGCTGAGCAGACTTTTTCAAAAAGGGAAAGGAAATGCCCATCAGTACTTAAACCGGATCATCGCATTGACCCGCAAATATTAAATCAGTCAATCGACAAAGACTGATGGACGGAAACTTGAAGTTTAGGCCCGTTCGAAACCGCTGTCTCGCCATCAAGCACGTCCTAAAAAGCGCTCACTCACGAACACTTTGCGGTCCTGCAATCAGTTTTCATCATCTTGCTGGTCACACTTCCCGTGCATTCATAGGGGAACTTTGAAAATCTTCCCCTGTGGTTAAAGGGGAGACGGTGGAGACTTCCAAACTCGATTTCTACGTGGCACTCTGGATGTCCTGATTCTTAAAGCCCTGATCTGGGGTCCACTTCATGGGATACGCCATTGCTTCTCTGATTTGAAAGCAAAGCGATGATGCGTTGCCCATCGAAGAGGGAACTCTTTACCCAGCTCTCTGGAGATTGGAAAGCAAGGGTTCACTTGGAAAGCAAGGGTCTACTCGATGCGGAGTGGGGCCTTTCGGAAAACAACCGGAAGGCCATGTTCTACATAGTATCTCCGGGATATCTCAAAGCCAGGCGTTAATTCCTATTCGGTCACCCGGCAGGCCCGAGAGATTGTGATCAAGATGGCGCTCGGGGCGTCGCAATCGCGCGTGCGAAGAGACGGCATATCAAGAACGCTACGACTAGCTTTAACTGGTATTGGCATCGGCCTCGTCGCTTCGGTCGCCCTCGCTTCTCTGCTCTTCCGCACTGCGCCAACGGCCCCGCTCACGTCGCCGGAAAGGTGGTTTTGCTCGGAGGTGTTGCACTTCTTTCGGGGTATCTCCCGGCACGACGGGCGTTCGAAGATTAATCCGACTGTAGCCCTGCGAACAAACTGAGCCGACTGTCTCTTCACCGCGATGTTTATCTTAGTGGGCGTTGACTCACGCTCGCAATCTGAACACTAAGGCCAACCTAGGGGTTCTTTGCAACCGCTGATGTAAGGACCTGGTAGGTACCCGGAAAGTGGCTTGTCATCCAGAAATATTTCTCAGTTTTTGTCAAGGCGCCAATGCGATTATTGAGTCAAACTGATGCCTAAGATCAAGTGACCTGCGCCGACAAATCCGGCCTATAGACTTGTACTAGTTGTGGAGAGAAGATGCCCAATCTGCCAGGAAATCTTCAGAATCCGGTGAAATCGTCCTATGGTTCTCGGCACAACGCAGAGTGTAGAAGATGCTTGTTGTAGTTTTGGCGCCAGAGCTCGAGCTTGCGCCTGATTTCTCTCACGCTGAAGAAGACCTCCTCGTTCAGGCACTCCTCGCGCAGTCTTCCATTGAAGCTTTCGATATAGCCGTTCTCAGCAGGGCTTTCGCGCCGAACGAATTCCGGATGCATTCGATTCAGATACGACCAATAAATCATGGCCTTGCTGGCAAGCTCCGTCCCATCGTCCACGGTGATCGATTTCGGTGCTCCGTGGAGCGCAATCACCTCCTCGAGTGCTTTGGCAACTTTTTCTCCACTTAGCGCGGTACCGGCGTGGAGCATTAGACACTCGCGGGTCTGTCGATCGATCAAGATCAGCACTCGAAACCTGCGGCCTCTAGCGAGCCGGTCTTCGATGACACCCATGCTCCATATCTGCGGTTTACGGGGACGCCCTTGAGGTGAATGCTCTGCACTAAATCGAGTTTGCGCAGATTCTGCATTCATAAAAGCATTTTTCCTTCTCCGATCGCTGAGCTTCGAAATCTCTCTACGCAGCGCTCGTTTGGTCCGGAAGGTAAGGGCCTTCACATTTGCAGGAGATAGATTGAGAAGGGCTGCAACTTGTGGCACCCGACATTCTTCCAGTACGCACATTTGAAAAATTCGCTGTCGGGCATCGCTCATGCCTTCGAGGATGGTGGCCAGCGATTCTAGCATTCTCTGTAGTTCATAATGTCGCTCCGCGTCCATTCCCCGATCAACCAGCGCTAGACAGTGCTGATTCTTCTCCCGCAGTGACAAAGTCTCGATTGACTCGAGAATTTCTTGAGCCCGGATCCGATTCGCGCGGAGAGCTGTATTTAACACGATTCCGCACAGCCAAGCTTCCGTTTGCGGCTTTGTGATGTCTTCCGAGAGGCTGACCAAAGCCTCCAAAAGGGCATCCTGTACGATGTCATCCGCATCGTCCGATGATCCAAGCACTTGAGCCGCGACGTGCAGCAACTCAGCGCGACAATGCTCCACGGTGACGGCCAATTCAGCCATTCTTGTCGCACCGCCCGGATACGCCTTCTGGTTAGATAGGCCTGTGCAGGCCTGTCCGGGCTGGTTTTCGATCTGGCATTTCCGCGGAAGAAGGGCATTGACAGAGGAATCTGAGGGACTCAACTTGCCCGTGCTCATTGTGAATGGGAATTTCTTTTCAGAGAAGCGATCGAATCTGAGAAGCGGCTGGAAGTAGACGACGCTTGCCTGGACCTCATTACTCGTAGCGAGGATTGGGAGTATGACTGAGTTGTGGGCTCTAATGCCGATGTAAGTCGGGTGTCTTCGTGTCTATCCCAAAGTTTCATGAACGAGAGTCGGGTGGCAGGGGCGAGCTGAGTGGTATGGCGCATCAGCTTGTAACCAAAAGCACACGAAATAATGAGGATAGCTAAGCCGCAAATTCCTAAGATCCTCGATCTGTGCACTCCTGCGCCAAACCACGGAGCTATATTTCCGGAGCCACTCCGCTTGGCGATCGATCGCTCGGTCTCTGCCGACATTTCTCGATGTTATCAACTGCTTCTCCAGGCGCGCGGCTTTATCCTATTGATTGTTGACCAAAAGTCACGGGTGTTCAGGTAGAACGAAAGGGTCCCGCAAACTACCCAGGTAGCGTCATCAGGGTGGTGGGAACACTTGTACAATTCCCGGAACTGGATGATGTCACTGCCTGAACAAAGAACTTGCGAGCTAGTTGTACTCGAGTACCTGAATTAATTCGAAGGCGGGGCTGAAGGGCGAGCGTCCTTCAGAGCCCCAGGGGAAAGCAGATCGCGCACTTGTTCTAGTCGCGCAATTGCAGCGTCGATTTCAGCGATAAACTGTTCGGCTATAACGTGGAATCTATCAGGTCGCGCTTCGCCTAATCCCGGTTTGCAGAGGTTGCATTCCTTGCGGTGCTCGGATATTGCGCAAAGAAGTTCGAGAACTGGATCGTCTAGTTGAACATGCTCGTCGTTCTGGCGAAAAACCAAGTCCCATTCGCGCTGCAATTCTTCGAAAACCCAGCAGGTCATCGGTGTTTTGTTTCCTAACGTCCTATCGAGGTTGTCGAGCGGTCAAAACGAACCTTTCGCATTTAAGCACCGAGGCCATAAGGATTCTATAAAGACCCATTTGGCAAATACCAGCTTTCCCAAAACTGCTCGAGTGGGAAGCTTTTTCCCCGAACGGCAGTGCAGTCAGCTCCCGGAGACAAGAACGGTCTTATGCACGGCCCCTCTGCTCGGCAATCCGTTGCACGAGCATATCCCTAAGACTCGCAATTGAAGGAGAACTGAAAGCGCCTGTCCGGTTGCGCCGTTCAATCGTGAATCGGCTCTCGGCATATTCTTATGGCGTTTAGGACGCGATGACATGCTCTCTAGGATCCCGCGGGCTGCCAGGCACCAGCACATCTTCTCACTTTCATCTTCCGGCTTGCAAAAACAACCTGATACTGACCTTCCGAAAGGCCAGCGGGTGCTTCAGCTATCTCTGCCGCTACATATTCGAAAACGCCCAGCTTGGGGATTGAGACTTCGATGGCTCTGACTACCCATGGATATTCAATCTCACTTCCATACAGAATGCCAAGAACCAGTACCGATTCACGGATGGATGGATTTCACGGTTGACCTCGCTTAGTTCCGGGGAACTCAACCCCAACCCTAAATTGTGTACGGGATGTCTGTTTTGACCTCGCTCGACCCCGAAGAGTTGAACTAGTCACAGTGGCACGCCTTGGATGCTCTCGTACTTGGCCGCGGCACCGAACATCCCTGTTTCTTGTACTGCTTCAACGGATGAAATTCTTTGAGCGATGAGGCTTCTTAGCTTAACGATAGACGGAACTGTGAAGTCACCGACGCGGTCAAGTTCCTTGAGTACGATGTGAAGATAGTCGAGGGTGTTCTCTGTCCGCCAGGTCCTCGTGGATTGTTGTGATTGCATTGCGTCTCTGCCCCATAACGACAGTTGCATCGAATAGCCAGAAGCCACCGATGCAAGTGTCGTTCCCCTTTTCCCCAAGATGGACTGCAAGCCCATACGTCGAAGCGACAAGAGAAAAACACGAGTCACAGCCCCATGACCATGGCAAGTGTTTGTCTCTCTCAGTGGGCTACTGAAGTCCACTATCTCTCATTCCCTTTGGTACCAAAATCCCCTTTCCGCACTCTCTAGTAACACTAAGCGGTTACGAGTAGGTCAGTTCCTTTTTTCGGCTTTTTGTTTCGCCCAGCGTTTCCTCTGTGCTTCAGCTATCCTTTTACGAGCGGCTGCACTCATCTTCCATTTGCGTTCCTTTGTGCCAGTGCTGGTTGTCGGTCTCCCCGTGCTTACGACGAGTAAGGAGCGAATCTGTTGAAGGCGAGAGATTTCGTCGTCAATTTCTGCGAGGATTCTTTCCATCATGCTGGAAAGTATATTAGGCAGAGCGTTGGATATGGATATCAATTCCTAAAATCGCTTCAATATCAGGTCTCTACGATTCTGTTAGGGCGCTGCGACTTAGTAGAAACGCCCCCCTCTGATTGGGTGCGGTTGCGTCACTTTATGAGGGAGAAAGTCTGCGATGCAGACTGACGCCCAAACCCCATGCGTAACCCCGGATCCAAGACAATTCAGGCTCACGCCGGAATCGCCTAGGACCGAAGGGAAATGGAGCGGGTCGCTCACGTGGGGCGGTGGCGCGAAGCGCAAATCGCCTAGCCGAAAAATGAGAACGAGGGAAGCGAGCTCCTGATGGAACTTATGGTTCTTTAGCTCTCTGTTTAGATAGGTACGGTCCTTGGGGATGGGTCCTTGCGACGACAATGGAGACCCCACGCTCTTGCGTACTTGTCAACGAGGTCGCGGAGTAAGAGCAGGAGATCGGCTTCCTCGGGAGTGAGTGGGCGAGTTCTGCTTGGAGTCTGGTGAGAACGCCGGAATAGATGTCAAGGGGAAGGCGGGAGCATTCGGTCATGGTTGTAGCGCTTGCATGTCGTCCCGCGTCTAGTCCGCGGGAGTGCTTCAGCTCTTTGCGAACGATGAAAGGGCGGTAAAGCCACAGAAAGCTGTTCACATGTCGCGCGGGTCCGATGGGCGCGGGCATTTTGCTCGCCGCATGCCTTTCATCTAACGGCGATGGGGCGCATGTTCGCGTTGTTACGCCAAGGCGGGTTCTGGTTTCGCGGTGGCCTCAGGGAACTATGCTTGCGCTGCTTGGCTCTTATGTTCTGCGATCTAGAACAAAGCAGCTTCCAACACTTCCAGGCGGTGGAGGAGAAGACGACGGAGATCAGATTTTCAAAACAGAGGGCAAAGTCGGGTTCTGGTGTTTCGCCCAGAAACACCACGCGAGCTGCGAACAGGAAACCAGCTTTTGCCCACATGATTGAGAAATCGTTGCACGGATATAAGACGGAATTGTGAAGTAAATCACACCATGCGTTATGCTGGGACGCTAACGTCAATTGGCTTGCTCCGGCAGGGTAAGGGGCTTTCTGGTGACGAACTTCTGGCTGCGGAAGGAATGTGTTCTGCGCAATCAGTGATGGAGAACTGCGCCTAACGTAGAGGCATGCGTCTCGACGGAATCATGGAGCTCTTTGCTAGAAGTGGGTGGCGCTGCGAGAGCAGAGGGGGAATTTCACCTGGTCCGAGCGGGCGTGAAAACAGGAATCCCTGCAGGTAATCGCATCCCAGCTTGCTCAGCATCGACAGCTGCTCCTCTTGTTCCACGCCTTCGGCAACAACGCGCATGTTCAGAGCTTTCGCCATCGAGATGATGGCTTCGACGATCGAGCGCGTGCCATTCGGCACACAGAGACGTTCGGTAAACGTCCTGTCAATCTTCAAAACGTGAAGCGGGAGCTTGTCCAACCGGTTGAGGGAGGAATGTCCGGTCCCGAAGTCATCAATCGAGAAGCGGATGCCGATGTCCGAGAGAAGCCTCATCTGCTTGGTTACTTCCGATTCGTTGAGCATGGCGGTCGATTCGGTGACCTCTAACTGCAACTGCTCAGACCGGACATCAAACCGTGACATGATTCCAATAAGGCGCTCGGCAAATCCCCCCTGCATCAGCTGAGGCGCTG
>DATNEX010000010.1:0-4267 GCA_035606605.1 Terriglobales bacterium | reverse complement strand
GACGCGGTAGCCGAGCAGCTTGACCTTGCTGGCCAGGTGAGCCGCCAGGATCGCCTCATCCTCGACAATCAACACCGAGAGCTGGCTCATGAGTACCAGAACGTAGGGGGAAAGCCGCGCCAGTATATGTCTGACATAATTTCCAATGGCCTAGGGAAACCCCTGGTTTTTTGGGAGGGCGGAATTGCATCTCCTGTCCATTATATATAGGCGAAGAACTCAGTCGGACGCACAAGCATCCTTAAAATAGGCTACACAGGGCTACATCACCCGTTTGTAAAACAAAAGGTCGAAGCCCTATGAATGAGATTGCTCGTAACTTTTGAGTTCTGAGAGAGGTGACGATGCGAAAGTGGACGGTAGTGGTGAGAGGAGAGAATCCTCAGCAGATGACAGGGGAGGGAGTGGCGAGAATGCAGCCTTCCGGCGGTCCATCGCTCCGCGGACGAAGGCCCAGAAGAGACCAACAAACAGACTCAGAATTCCCGCGATGAGAACATTTAATAAGATCTTCGGTCTGCTCTTTCGTTCGGCAGGAATGGCCGGATCGAGTACCTGGACAGTCGGGGTGTCCCGAGCTTCGGTTAGTTTGGCCTGTTCATACTGGGAAATCAGCAGGGCGTAAAGCGTTTCTTGGACCTTCAGATCTCTGGCGAGCCGGCCATACTCCAACGCGAGCGTCGGCACACTGGTGATGGCTGGACGCAATCGGTCTCCCGGCAGACGTTCTTTTCCGCTCTTGCCCGTCTCCATGATTTGGAGTTGTTTGCGTAGTTCACTGATGCTCGACTGCACGCGCGCAATTTCGGGATTGTTGGATGAGAGATAAGACCCCATGACTTGCAACTGAACTTCCTGCGCCATGATCTGAGCTTGAATCATTGCAGTAGCCTCGATCATTGCCTTGGATTGCGCCTCAATGGCCACGGTCCTATTCTGAGTTTGGAATTCCTTGAGCGCATCTTCCACTTTGACTAAAGCGGTTTGTGTTTCAGCGACTCGTTGCTCAATGAATTTCCGATTCTCTCTTGCCTTACTCACGCTTAGGGTCTGATTTAATCGATCGAGATTGGAGACGTAAAAGTTCGCAATATCGGATGCGAGCTGAGGATCTTTATCTTCAACCGCGACCTTGATGACTTTTTCTTTCGTGACGACGATACGGGTGGCCCCTTCCAGGCTCCCCCGAGCGTCGTGCATCGTCTTTGTTTCGTAATGCTCCATCAGATCAAACCGGCGGATGATGTCATCGGCCATGATTCTTGATTTGAGCATCGCGGTGAAAACATCGGTTGGTGTGGCTGGTGAGCCAGGGAGCGAGATACCCAGGCTTTGAGCCGCGGAACTAGCGGCACCAGACGCGAAGAGAGCACCAAGCCCAACTCCGTTGTTGGATTCCAACTGTGGCAAGAGGGTGGCAGTAGATTCATAAATCTTCGGGAGTAAAAAGCTGACAACAAGCGTCCCCATAGTCATTACTGCGCAGAGCGCAATAATTCCCCATTTGCGCTTCGAGATGGGCTGCCAATAGTCGAATAAAGTAACTTCGTCTGTTTGAGGGGACCAGTTAGCACGGCTTCGTTGAGAGATCATGTGTGGTTGACTCGACATTAAATGTGGGTGAGAGGGAGTTCGCTGTCTATCGGCCGATCACAGCAATGCCTGCTGCCGCCAAGGCTACACTCCCAACGATACTCGCGACACTCTGCCACAATGACAATTGTGGTGTTTTGGCTTCGATCTTTTGCGGAATGACGATGGTATCGCCCGGCTTCATATCCTTAATACGAACGTAGGCTCCCTCGGTCGAGCCGTTGGCTTTCACCACGTACATTTCGCTCTTACTCGCATCTTCCGTCATGCCACCAGACTGTTGAACATAATCCTCCAGGTTCAAACCAACACGGTACACCACTGTGCTGGGATTCTTGACCGACCCGATCACGCTCACGGTTTTAGGCGGTTGAGGGATCGCAATGCGATCCTTGGACTCCAGCATGATATCGTCTTCTGAACTTTCCAGTTCTTCGAGCGATCGGACATTGATCACCACGCGCCCCAACTCCACGCGGGCTGTCACAGCCTCAAGCTGTTGGAGGCGCAAACTGAGCACCTGCTGCTCTGCCGCCTGTCCCGCCGCCGCACCGACAGTAGACATTCCGACTGTGCCCGCTGCAAGGGCAGCCGATTGAGCCGTGAGCCGCTGTCTTTCCGATGCAAGGAAGCGATCGAGTTCAACCTGCTGACGCTTGCGCACGGATTCACGTACAAGAACAATCCCCTCCGGAAAGGCTGTGGCGCTAAAGCCGCCCGCCCGCTTTAAGATGGAGCTAAGTTTTTCACCTGTCTCAAGGGTAAAATAACCCGGGCGCCTCACTTCTCCTTCCACAAACACCACGCTGGGGGGCCGCATCTGCGTTCCGACAACGATTTGGTCCATCCGTTGCAGCGGAATATCGTCTGCTTTCCCGTTATCGAACAGATCCTTTGGACTGAATGAAATGACTTTAGTTTCGTACGTGAGTGGATTCGTGCGGACGATTTCCGCCTTGTCCATGTAGGCATCGACGGTGAACTGATCGGCTTTGAGGATATCGCGCACAGCCATGCCTGGGCGGAATTCATAGGGTCCAGGATTTTTCACCGCACCTGCCAGGGTCACCACATTCACGACTTGCGTCGGCACAGAAGCGACACGGAGGAAATCCCCATCCTGCAGTGCCAAGTCTGCGCCGTTGACAGTCGGACGTTTCCTTCCGCTTGCATCGATGATCTTGCCCAGATCAATATCAATCATGATCCGGCCTTTGTCTTGATCGAGTCTAAGCAATTGACAGCGCTGAAGGTTTGCGGACGGAGTGACACCACCGGCCAGCTGGAGGAGCTCTACCAACCGCGTTCCTGGATTGAGCTCGTAAATCGCGGCCCGCTTCACCGCTCCACTAACCGCGGCAATCGGTCCGAGTGGTGGAACCACAATGACATCGCCGGATTGCAATCTGGCGTCCTGACGGCGGTCGCCAGCCATCAGGAACTGATAGAAGTCAATCTCCCCTAAGGCCTGGTTGTCCCGAACCAAACGAATCTGGCGCAAAGACCCAGATCTTGCGGGACCGCAGGCTGCATAGAGCGCGTTGGAAACAGTCGCCAGGGAACTAATCTCATAGGCACCGGGTCTTACCACTTCCCCGACGACGTAGACCTTAATCGTGCGCAGACGAGCCATGGCCACATGCACTTCGAATCGCTTCAAATGAGCGCTCAGCCGATTTGTAATGGCACGCTCCGCCTGGGAAAACGTAAGGCCACCGACTGGAATGGCCCCAATCTGCGGAATCACGATCATTCCGTCGCGCTCGACCGGCACAATGTAGCTGCGGTTCAGGCTCTGTTCCGGCACGTTCCAGACATGGATCGAGAGTGAATCCAGAGGACCCAGCACGTAGTCAGGTCCCACCGGCGTATCGAGCACCGGTGCAAAGCTCGTAGCCTGTGTATCGAAGAAATCATACCCGAATTGATGCAGGCGGCTCTTGACGTTTTGGAGCACGGAAAACTGTGCAAAAGCTTCCTCAACCGAATAGTCCTTGCTCGTCAGTTGAGCTGTTTGCTGCGCAAGCCTGCCTCGCTCCTCCCGTTCTTGCTTGGAGCGGACGTCTATATCAGTCGTGATCCGATCGTCCTGCTTCTGTTTCGCAATGTCTTCTCGTTGTTCTTTCTTAAAGCGCTCGTCCCGTTCCAGTCTAATTCTCGTATCGGCTGAAGGAGGCAGTACTGCAGATGAATCCGATGGCCAAAAGTCGTTGAGGGTCGGTCCAGTCGGAGCGATTGCAGGTGGCGTTTTTGCCGGAAGCGGCGGACAAGGAGTTTGTGGTGGAGCAAGCGGCTGAAGAGCGGTCGGGTTCGTGACCACCGGAGATCCAGGCAGACTATCTTTCAAGCCAGAGCCAGCTCCGCCGGCTGCACCAAGCGAGGGGAATCCGCTACCACCCTGTGTCTGAGCTAACAATGGAGCGGGAACCGCGGTTACGAGGATTAGCATCCAAACGCTGACCCTCGTTACGGCATGGTAAAAACGTTTTATCATGCTTGACTCCCCACGAGGTCAGTCGCTCCTAAAAACCTATCTCAGGTGATTCACGTACAGATCACACGAACCGTAGCCCATTGACTACTGTCAGTCAAGAAGAGTCGCCGTTTCTCAATGCCATCAAAAGACGTTTCAAAAGTCTATCGTCAACGATGTCCACAAGAGATGGTTATTTGC
>DATNEX010000009.1:0-45887 GCA_035606605.1 Terriglobales bacterium | reverse complement strand
TCTCCTGGTGGGCACGATGGCAGGGGCGCTCCTCGGTCTCCTCGCCCATGGGTATACAGGGATTCTGAATCACATTCCGGCGGCATCGGAACTAATACGCAAGTCGCAAGAGCAGATGAATAAGATCCCGAATCTGCGCCTCTCATACGGCATTATGGCAGTCCTGTTTGCTCCATTTGCGGAGGAGTATCTCTTTCGCGGACTCATGTTCCGTGCCCTGGACCGCGAGTGGGGAGGTTGGCGCGCAGTAGTCGGCGCGGCCGCATTTTTCGCCGTTTATCACCCAGCATTGGCATGGCCGCCAGTGTTTTTGCTCGGCGCCTGTAATGCCCTTCTTTTCAAGAAAACGGGCCGTCTTGCCCCCGCAGTTGCCCTCCATATGGCCTACAATGCCGTGGTCTTGTTCGCTTAGTGCCTCTTGCCAATCCAGCTAACCTCTAGGATAATAATTACTTGTCTTGTTCCCGCCGGTCCCCCTCCGCCCTGGATGGCGGCTTGGGACGTCAGAGGAGCTGACCTGCTGCCCTCGCTTCATGGGCCAAGAAACCAGAAGTACTAGGAAAGGAAACCAGTTCAGTGTTAATGATTCGTCTGGCGCGCACGGGTGCGCGCAAACAGCCTCATTACCGTGTGGTGGTGATCGAGAAGGCGC
Organism: Terriglobales bacterium; assembly: GCA_035606605.1. Classification (GTDB taxonomy): domain Bacteria; phylum Acidobacteriota; class Terriglobia; order Terriglobales; family Acidobacteriaceae; genus Gp1-AA145. Next base: position 45,235 of record DATNEX010000009.1, on the reverse strand, counting down.
GTGCGCGCAATGGCCGTCCGGTCGAGATTGTCGGGACATATAATCCCCGCACTAATCCGGCCAGTGTCGAGCTCAAGCGTGAGCGCATTGACTATTGGCGCTCCAAGGGCGCACAGGTCTCCGAGCGCGTAGGAAAGATCCTTGCGATTCCGCCTGCCGCTGCGCCTGCTGCATCGTAACGTCGATCCGCCACCCGTACACGCTGATTTCAGGGATTCACGGGATTGAAGTAAGTTCAAGATCCGCGTGCATCCGCATTTATCCGCGGAAAGGAATTCTACTTGACGGACCAGAGTGCCAATCCGAAGGCGCTCGTCGAGCACGTGGCCAAAGCGCTGGTGAATGCGCCCGACCAGGTGTTTGTCGAGGAGTTCAACGAAGACGGGGAGTTGGTCATCGAGCTCGAGGTCGCCGAGGATGACATGGGCCGCGTGATCGGCAAGGGCGGTAAGATTGCGCGGGCAATGCGCAACCTTCTGCATGCGGCGGGTACAAAGACCGATCAGCGCTACGAATTGGAGATCCTGGAATAAGAACTTCGGAGCGGCCGCGAATTCCCGATTGCAAGGATGCCGTTTTCGGGCGGAGGATTCCCAGGCAGGGTTCGTGGGTGTAAATCCTTGGCAGACTTGAAGTCAAGCGAGTTTATTACTCTCGCCCGCGTGGTGAAGACACAAGGGCGGTACGGCGAAGTCGCCGTGGAGCTACATAGCGACGTTCCCGACAGGTTGCAGCGGGGCTTGAAGCTCTGTGCGCTGCTTGAAGATGGGAGCCGCCGCGAGTTGAAGGTAGCGGATAGCTGGCCTCACAAGGACTTCTTAGTTCTGAAGCTTGCGGGCATTGATTCGATCTCTGCTGCAGAGTCGCTGGTTGGATGCGAATTACAGGTTCCGCGCAGTGAGCGCGCGCAATTGGAACAGGGTGTGGCGTACGTCAGCGACTTGGTAGGTTGCTCGCTGCTGGATGGCGGCAAGGAAGTTGGCGTGATCAGCCATGTTCGCTTCGGCGCGGGAGAAGCCCCGCTGCTGGTGGTTGGAGCAGGGAAGAGCGAGCTGGAAATTCCGTTCGCGCAGGAGTTCCTGGTGCTAGTCGATCTAGAAGGCAAACGCATCGAGATGAATTTGCCCGAAGGTCTGCTGGACGTAAACGCTCCGCTCACAGAGGAAGAGAAGCGGCAGCAAAAGAAAAGCTCGTAACCGCAACCAGTGCAAGAACGCAAAGTACGCAGAGAGATGTGTTTTGGCGATCTTTCGCGGTTCTAGGCGGAATCTTGCGGTTAGAGGGTTTTGTTTTGCAGATCGACTTCATCACCATCTTCCCCGATTTTTTTCGCGGGCCACTGGACTACGGCATCATTCGCCGGGCGCGCGAAGCGGGGTTGGTGATGGTTGAGGTTCGCGACCTGCGGGTTCACACCCGCGATCGCCATCGTACTGTGGATGACCGCCCGTTTGGCGGCGGCGAAGGCATGGTCCTCAAGCCGGAACCGCTTTTTGCGTGTGTGGATTCGTTGAACCTGGCGTCTCGGCGCGAGCGTGCCGAAGCCAAACAGTCGGTGATTTTGCTTTCCGCACAGGGCAGGCGCTTTGATCAGGCGCTCGCAATCGAGTTGGCCGGGCTGGATCGCCTGGTTCTGATTTGCGGCCGCTATGAGGGCGTTGACGAAAGGGTTGGCATGCATCTCGCAGATCGCGAGATTTCGGTTGGAGACTACGTCCTTAGTGGCGGGGAGCTAGCCGCGGCGGTGATCGCCGATGCCGTAGTGCGGTTGATTCCTGGTGCGGTTGGGAACCAAGCGTCGACGCGACAAGAGTCGTTTTTCGTGGGCGCTGAAATTGGTGATGGTGGTCCCAGTTCGACGTGTTCATCCGGCGGATTGCTCGACTATCCGCACTACACGCGGCCCGCGGATTTTCGTGGGATGAAGGTTCCGGAAGTGCTGGTCAACGGGAACCACGAAGAGATTCGTCGTTGGCGAAGGCGTTCAGCGCTAGAGAAAACGTTGCGTAACCGGCCCGATTTATTGAGCGAGGCGCGGCTGAGCGCAGAAGATAAAGATCTGTTGGCGGAGATCGCGGCGAGCCATGAGCAGTGAGCGAAGAGCAATCGAAATGGTTGCTGCTTGCTTACTGCTCGCAGCTCGAGTTACAGCTTGAAGCTGCCCCTAGAGATTACATAGAGGAAGCAGGCAAACCATGTCGAACCTGATCATTGAAAAACTTCTGGCAAAAACCAAGCGCACCGATCTGCCCAAATTCGGCCCGGGCGATACAGTCCGCGTACAGGTAAGGATCAAGGAAGGCGACAAGGAGCGCCTGCAGGCGTTCGAAGGCGTTGTGATCGCGCGCAACCGCGGGCCGCAGGCCAGCTTCACCGTCCGCAAGATCAGCTTCGGTCAGGGCGTCGAACGCATATTCCCTGACAACTCCAAGGTCATTGATAAGATTGATGTCGTCCGCTCCTCGAAAGTGCGGCGCGCTAAGCTCTATTATCTCCGCCACTTGCGCGGTAAAGCTGCCCGTCTCCGCGACGTGGAACGCGATCAGGCAAAAACCGCAGCAAGCAGCTAAAGGTCGCTGCTCATTGCCGGGGTGCTTGGTCGACGGCGGAGTCACGGCGGCCGCCGGCGAACAAGGTGCGCGACGACCCGTGACCGACGTCTGGTTTACCCTTTCCTTCTATATAATTCGGCATCCCCAAAAATGCCGACGCAACCGACAACTACGCCTAACCAGCCTGGCCACCGGCAACGGCCCGGGGATGTCCCTCCAACTCACCCTCGACGACCTCGCGGCGCGTTGAACAATCTCGATCTGTTTTGGCAGCGCGTGACCGCCGGAATGGAACTGACGGAACTGTGGTCGCAATTCAAACGAGACGCTCAAAGCGGCTACAAGTTTTACCAACGTGATTTTGACCTGCAAGATGTAGCCGGGCAACCGAAGGGCAAAGCCTTCATACAAAGAGTTAAGGCATTTATGTGGGCGGTGCTCGAGAAACTCACGCCCGCCCGCCGCGTCCTGCTCCTGATCGGGGTGGTACTGCTGATCCTACCGAGTGGTGGCGTACAGTTCCACAAAGCGACCCATGACGTTCAGATCGTAACGCCTAATTTCCAATTTTGGGGTGGCGTTGCCCTGTTCCTGGTTTTGATTCTGGAGATTGCCGATCGCGTCGTGATGAAGCGCGATCTCGAAATCGCGCGCGACATTCAAAGCTGGCTGTTGCCATCCACTCCGCCCCTGGTTCCGGGACTGACGATCGCCTTTGCCACTCGCCCGGCGAACACCGTGGCTGGGGACTACTACGATGCCTTCCCCCGTCTGGCTGCAACACCCGACGAACCAACCCTCCTGCTTGCGGTTGCCGATGTAGCCGGCAAGAGCATTCCTGCCGCGTTGTTGATGGCAACTTTTCAGGCGAGCTTGAAAACCCTTTCGACCACCGGATGCACGCTCGAGCAGTTGGTCTCAGGGATGAACAACTATGCTTGCTGCAACAGCCAAGGCGGACTGCGTTTTACGACCGCGTTCATTGGCGAATATCAACCCGGTTCCCGTCTGCTGCAATACACTAACGCAGGACACAACAACCCAGTTCTGCGAAGAGGTTCCGGTGCGATCGAGCGTCTTGACGCCGGCGGATTGCCACTGGGTATCCAGCAGAACGTCGCCTATGCCTCGGGAGAAGTAACTCTCGTCAGCGGCGACTGGCTGATCATTTTCACCGATGGACTGGTGGAGGCAGTCAACGGCGCCGGCGAGGAGTACGGTGAACAACGCATGATCGCCGTGCTGACTGCGAACGCGGCTCTAGCCCCCGATCTCCTGCTCGACCGCATGATTTTCGATGTCAACACATTCGTCGGCCCAACCCCGCAGCACGACGATATCACCTGCATGCTAATCAAAGTGGCCTGAGTTCAACTGGCTCAAACATCCCTGTCCGGCAGTCAAAGGAAGGCACAATGGGTCCGAGCGGGCTAAGCATCCCAAGGCAATCTCCCCCTCCACATGGTTTTCCTCTTGCACCCACAGCCCGCACTGAGCCAACATCCTGGTAGTGGCCACTCGCAGTCAGCCTCGCCCTGAAAAGAAGTTATCTCCCTCTGCCGCCAAGCTGCGCCTACTAAAGCGCCTGCGCTGCACGCTGAAGTACGAGAAGTTGGCATGGGCCTTGGGGGCGAAACTAGTCGCGGGCGTCGATGAAGTGGGTCGGGGCTCGCTTTTCGGTCCCGTCGTGGCCGCTGCGGTGGTACTCGATTCGAGCTATCGCATCCGTGGTCTGCGCGACTCGAAGCTGCTTCCCGCCGAACGCAGGGAAATACTGGCTGAGCGTATCCGAGAGCATGCTATCGCTTGGTCCATCGCTGCAGTAGACGCCGCTCGCATTGATCAAATCAACATCTATCACGCCTCCCGACTCGCAATGCGGCAAGCCGTTCAGCAGCTGCGGCCAACCCCCGATCACCTTCTGATTGATGCCATGAGGCTCGACCTCGAGGTGCCAGAGCGAGCCATCATTCACGGCGATGCCCTGTCTGCCTCAATTGCCGCCGCTTCCATCCTGGCCAAGGTCGAGCGTGACCGCATGATTGTCGAATGGGATCCGGTTTTCCCGGTTTACGCTCTGAAATCCAATAAGGGCTACAGCACGCCAAAGCATCTCGCCGCCCTACGCGAGTACGGTCCATCCCCACTCCATCGCCAATCGTTTGCTCCGGTTTGGCAAGCTCCGGTTCCTCAGGAGGTTCTGCAATTCATGTTGCAGGACGAGAACCCGGATCAACAGGTGCCGGGTGCTTAACGCATGCCACGAATCTTGCTTCCTGCCATCCCCTTCCATTCCACGACCTTGATTGCGCGAATCTGACCCACGCGATCCGGATCGGATGTCGCCGATGAGCGCTGCTTAGGACAAAAGCGTTGCAATTTTTGAGAGGATTTCTGTGGGTTCAGGGCGATTGCTGTAGTCAGGATTAGTCGAGGCGTAGAGGATCTGTGCCGGGCCTCCCACCGCAGTTCTGCCAATGATGAAGGTTGCTGGAAGCGGCAGCTCCCAAGTGGTATCACCATTGATGAAGGGTAGGTTGACGAAGGCCCGACGATAAATCTCCTGCTGATACTCAGGAACGCGATAAACCAGCCCAAATTGTCGCGAAACCTGATTGCCGCCGTCGCTTAATAAGGGGAACCCAAGCTTATGCTGGTCTGCCATCAGGAAGGACTGATGCACATTTTGCGGAGAGATGGCGACGAGGGAGGCACTCAGCCGTTCCAATTCGGGAACAATAGCGTTCATAGCTTCCATTTGTCCCACACAGAACGGACACCACCGTCCACGAATGAAGCAGAGGACGAGTAGTCGGGGCGAGAGAAGATCAGTCGAGCGCACTAAGGTTCCATCTTGATCGCGGAGCTCAAATGGGGGAGCCGCATCACCCGTTCGCAACGCTTGTTGATCAACGCCGGACGTCTTCAGTTCTTCAACTACGCGGGCATGAATCGCCTGGATCTCCACCGGAACAAATCGGGCGATCAGTTCTCGGCGTTCAGCATAGATTTCGTACAGCGGCCGCGCGCCGGGTTCTGGAGAGGATTCTTGCAGGGAGCGCCATTTCATAAAGAGCACTCAACAGCCAGCATTTAGCTCAACCAGAGGCCCTTGTAACATTCCCAAGCGCCTTAGGGGCGAAGAAGGCCGACTTCTTCCTGGGCGCCACCGATTCTCAGTGAAGGGCGGGGCCCTAGAACTTTGAGGCCGATCGGGAGAGCTTAGGAGAACCGCATTCCCGCCAGCTTGCGCATCATGTTGCCCTTGCCCATTTGCTTGAACATTTTGCGCATTTGAGCGTATTGACGAAGCAGGTGATTTACTTCCTGTACCGTCGTCCCCGAGCCTCGGGCAATGCGCTTTCGCCGACTGCCGTTGATCACATCGTGATGGCTGCGCTCGTGGGCAGTCATCGAATTGATGATGGCCTCGACGCGGTTGATCTGTTTCTCGTCTACTTGATCGGCATGTTTCTGGAGTCCAGCAAACGGGCCAATGCTCGGGAGCATCCCCATCAGGCTCTGAATAGAACCCATCTTGCGTACCTGGCGGAGCTGATCGCGAAAGTCCTCGAGTGAAAAGCCATCGCCGGACAAAGCGCGCGCCGCGATGTCCTGCGCTTTTTTCTTGTCAACTGTCTGCTCGGCACGCTCAATGAGCGAGAGAATGTCGCCCATACCGAGAATGCGCGACACGATGCGGTCAGGATGGAAGGGCTCGAGCGCATCGTATCTTTCGCCTACGCCGATGAACTTGATAGGCGCGCCCGTGACCTGGCGGATCGAAAGCGCCGCGCCACCGCGGGCGTCGCCGTCCATCTTCGTAAGTACTACGCCGGTAAGCGAAAGCTTCTTGTGGAACTCATCTGCCGAACGGACCGCGTCCTGTCCGGTCATCGCGTCTGCTACAAACAAGATCTCCGAAGGATTCAGTAGCTTCTTGAGCGACTGCATCTCATCCATCAGTTGATCGTCGATGTGAAGACGTCCGGCGGTATCGACGATGAGAACGTCACACCCTGAGTTGATGGCTTCACGGCGAGCTTCCTTAGCGAGTCGCTCTACGGTTGGCGTGTTTGCGTCACTGACTTCGCCCTGATAGATCTGCGCTTTGATCGCCTGCGCTACGACCTTCAACTGCTCGCGCGCGGCTGGACGGTAAACGTCCACCGAGACCAGGAGAGGCCGGTGTCCACCATTCTTAAACCAGTGCGCCAGCTTGCCTGACGTGGTCGTCTTGCCGGAGCCTTGCAATCCTGCCATAAGCACGACCGTCGGGGGCTGGGACGCAAATTTAACCCGCGCCGTGTCTTGGCCCAGAACCGTCACCAGTTCGTCGCGGACAATCTTGATGACCTGCTCGCCAGGCGAAAGAGAAGTCATGACTTGCTGCCCGACAGCTTTCGCCTGCACTTGATCGATGAACTGCTTCACGACCTTGAAATTGACGTCGGCCTCAAGCAGGGCGAGGCGCAGTTCGCGCAGGGTCTCGTGAATGTTCTCTTCGCTGAGGACCGCCTGCCCGCGCAGGGATTTGAAAGTGCGTTGTAGCCGTTCCTGAAGATTCTCAAACATAGCTCAAGCCATTTTAGCAGCCGGTTCCGGTCCCCTCCGCCGGGCTCCCGGGAGCGGGGCAAGGGACTCCCCGCTTCTTTTTCACAGCATTCCTTTGTACGCGATTGGCATACAATGCTCACCATGCGGGCAGCAGTACGCACCGGTCGAGCCGTGGACTTTGGAAAACAGTGGCAGGGACAAACCGTGGATGGACGCTATCCTCTCGAGCATTACATCGGAGGCTCGGATAGCACCGCGGTTTTCCTGACCAAGTTACCAGCTGACACCAAGACCAGGGCGGCTATCAAACTCATTCGCGCCAGTGGTGCCGAAGCCGAAGCTCTGCTTTCGAACTGGAAGCGCGCGGCACAGCTCTCGCATCCGCATCTCTTGCGGGTGTTTGACGGCGGCAAGTGCTGGCTTTCAGGGAACGAACTGCTTTTCGTCGTCGCCGAATACGCGGATGAAAATATGGGGCAGGTAGTGCCCCATCGTACGCTCACGGCATCAGAGACGGAGGCGATGTTGCGGCCGACCATCGCCGCTTTGGCTTATCTCCACGATCAAGGCCTGGTTCACGGGCACCTCTGTCCCGCCAATGTGATGGCGATTGGCGACCAGCTAAAGCTCTCGAGCGACGGCATTCAAGCCGCAGGAACCAAGCCAAGGGCACCGCAAGAAAGCGAGTACAACGCTCCTGAAATCGCGTCCGGACAAGTTTCGCCTGCCACCGACGTCTGGTCGCTCGGCACGATGCTTGTCGAATCGTTGACTCAACGGCTGCCGCGCCCTGAGACGGTATCGGCCGGAATTCCCCAGGCCTACGCAGAGGTCGTCGCGCGCGCTCTGGCCAGGGATCCCGCGAGGCGGTGGACGGTTCGCGAAATCGCAAAGTCGATCCATTTGCAATTACCCGACATCCGGACCAGCAGTCCGCCGCGGCCCGAAAAGCAGCTGCCAGAAAAACCTGAATTGGAAAGCGATTTAGTCAGCGGCCGCCCAAAACGTGTTACCGGCCTGATCCTTCTGCTGATTGTGTTCGCGATCCTGGCCCTCACCTTGACAGTCAAACTGTTGAACCAACGACCGGCCCGACCGGCGCTGAAAAACTCGGCATCCTCTTCCCCGACCGAACCTGCCACGATCTCCTCGTTGCCCGCCGGGGCTCCATCGCGGCCTACATCTGCGACTGGAGCCGCTGCCCAAACTGGTGCCGTCCTTCATCAAGTGTTGCCAAACGTTTCAACGGGCGCACTGCAAACCATTCAGGGGCGTGTTAAGGTCCGATTGCACTTGAAAGTAGATCGAAGCGGTAGCGTTAGCGACGCGAAATTCGTGTCCGCTGGGCCGAGCCAGTATTTTGCCAGGCATTCGATGGAAGCGGCGCAACAATGGAAGTTCACGCCTCCCGTGATGAACGGCCAGTCTACGGGTTCAGAATGGAACCTGCTGTTTGAGTTCAGCCGCGGCGGAGTGAAGGCGTTCCCAGAACAAACTCGTAGTCGATAGAAGTCCCGTGGCAACTGAAAACCCGGAGTTGCTCTAAGCTTTTGCTGCCTTCTGCTGCCCCCGATACCAATCCACAGTTTTGCTCAGACCTTCCTCAAAACTTACCAGCGGCTTGTATCCAAGAGCTTTTCCGGTTCGGGACAAATCCGCGAGCGAGTGTTTTACGTCTCCTGACCGTTCAGAACCGTACTTGACCTCGCCCTTGTAGCCGATGATCTTCTTCAACAGTTCAAAGGTCTGATTCAGATCGACTCGGGTTCCGGTGGCAACGTTGAAAACGTTACCGGCCGCTTGCGAGGCCGGTGCCTTCATAGCCAGAAGATTTGCCGATACCACATTGTCGATATATGTGAAATCGCGGCTTTGCTTGCCGTCGCCAAAAATCGTAGGCTGCTCACCTTGGAGCATCTGAGAAATGAATTTCGCCAGCACGCCTGAATAGGGTGATGTTGGATCCTGTCGAGGACCAAAGATGTTGAAATATCGCAGGCAGACCGTCTCCAATCCATAGCAGCGGTAAAACGACGTCATGTAGTATTCGCTGGCCAGTTTCGCAACTGCATATGGAGAGATCGGATTGGGTGGCATGCCTTCGTGTTTTGGCAGCGTCGGCGTATCTCCGTACGCAGAGGAAGAAGCCGCATACACCACGCGTTTTACCTTTGCCTCTTTTGCCGCGACTAGGAGGTGGACGGTGCCGTCCACATTCGCGCGATTGCTTCCCAGCGGATCCAGCACGGATTTCGGAACCGACGGTATGGCGGCTTCGTGGAAAACGTAGTCCGCGCCGCGACAGGCATCGCGTAGCCGGTCTAAATCCGCCAAATCGACCTCGCGGAAATCAATCGTGTCAAGAATTTCCTCGATGTTCTCGCGTTTTCCGGTGGAGAAGTTGTCGATTCCGCGCACTTGATCGCCTTGGGCGAGCAACCCCCGCGCGATGGAAGACCCGATAAAACCCGCAACCCCAGTGATCAGGTAAAGAGCCATGATTCCAATATACCGAATCAACCCGCTGGGCAGTGGATTCCGACAGTAACGGAAACTCTGGGACCGAAGGCTAGTACTTGCGGGCTCTCGGCGGTATCAACGACACATCGACGGGTTCGAACTCAAACCGCGGCTCGTCCCCATCGGGAGCGAAATAGGCCTTAGTTGTCTTGAGCCAGTTCTTGTCATTGCGCTCGGGGAAGTCGGGCTTGTAATGAGCTCCGCGCGATTCATTGCGCATCCGGGCACCTTGTGCAATGACTCGCGACAGCTGCAGCATGTTGTACAGCTGGCGGGTAAAGACAAGCGTGGTGTTTGCCCACATCGAGCGATCACTCAGATTGATGTGGCGATAACGTTCGAGCAATTCCACCAGCTTGGCATCGGTCTGCACGAGGTTGTTATTGTAGCGAATGACGGTGCAGTCCTTGGTCATCAGTTCGCCCAGCTCGCGCCAGAGGCGGAAAGGATTCTCGGTGCCGTCCGCCTTCATCAGGTTAGCGTTGATTTCTTCCTGGCGTTTGCGCTCAGAATCGAAGTGGCCGGTGTTCGCGGCGGCTGATTGGGAGCGGGCGTAGCGAACCGCATTCGGCCCGGCTACGAAGCCTCCGAAGATGCAGGAGACGAGCGAGTTGGCTCCCAGACGATTGGCGCCGTGATACTGATATTCGCACTCGCCGGCGGCGAAAATTCCTGGAACATTGGTGGCCTGGTCGTAGTCCACCCACAGCCCGCCCATGGTGTAATGCATGCCGGGAAAGATCTTCATCGGCGTTTCGCGCGGATCGTCTCCGACGAACTTCTCGTAGATTTCCAGAATGCCTTCCAGCTTGCGGTCCAACGTGGCGCGGTCGATGTGGGTCAGGTCAAGGTAGACCATCGGCTTGCCATCGACGCCGAGGTTATATTCGAAAACGACCTTGAATATGGCTCGGGTTGCGACATCACGCGGAACCAAGTTGCCGTACTTTGGATACCACTCTTCAAGAAAGTACCATCGCTCGTTTTCGGGAATCGACTTTGGATCGCGTTTGTCCCCAGGGTTTTTCGGCACCCACACGCGCCCGCCCTCGCCCCGCGCTGACTCCGACATCAGGCGCAACTTGTCTTCGCCCGGAATGGAAGTAGGATGAACCTGAATAAACTCGCCGTTCGCGTAGTAGCACCCTTGCTGGTAGAGCGCGGACTGCGCCGACCCCGTGCAGACCACCGAGTTCGTGCTCTTGCCAAAGATTGCGCCAATGCCGCCGGTTGCCATGATGACGGCGTCAGCCGGGAACGTGCGCACCTCCATCGAGCGCAGATCAATTGCGCAAATACCTCGGGAAATGCGGTTGCCGTCGAGCACGGCGGACAGGAATTCCCAGGCCTCATATTTGGTGACTTTGCCCTCGGATTCATAGCGCCGCACCTGCTCGTCCAACGCGTACAAAAGCTGCTGGCCGGTGGTAGCTCCGGCAAATGCTGTGCGGTGGTGCAACGTGCCGCCGAAACGACGAAAGTCGAGCAGTCCCTCCGGGGTACGATTGAAGGGCACCCCCATGCGGTCGAGCAGGTCGATGATACCGGGAGCGGCGTCGCACATGGCCTTAATCGGCGGCTGGTTGCCTAGGAAGTCGCCGCCGTAAACCGTGTCGTCGAAGTGCTGCCATGTGGAGTCGCCTTCGCCCTTCAGGTTCTTTGCAGCGTTAATCCCGCCTTGCGCGCAAACCGAGTGCGAGCGCTTGACCGGCACGATGGAGAATAGATCTGCGTGTCCGCCCATTTCGGCGATCTTGATGGTTGCGGCGAGTCCGGCGAGTCCGCCACCGACAACAATGATCTTGGGATTGCTTGCCATTTAGCCTGTTGTATTCCGTGCCTATGTGAAAATCTACTTCATCGTGTATGAATCCATTGGATTTTCGCTGGGCTGAAAGGGTTGTTGCGGCGTGGAGCGGAACGAAGCGAGAGTAGCGAAACCTACGCTGATAAACAGGAGAGCGATCGCCACACACAGATATCCGAACCGGCGGCGTGCCTGGGGTCCCTGCGTAAAGCCCCACTTCGCCGCGAATAACCAAAGTCCGTACGCGAAGTGCCAGGACGCGCAAACAATGCCCACCACGTAAAACAGAAACTGCCATGCCACGAACAGTTCGTGTTGCACTTTGCCGAATGCGGATGCTGGGTAGATCAACAGGTGCACGCCCGTAAACCGCAGGTGCCACGTGTGCCATACCATGAAGAAGAACGCGACAGCCCCAGTCCAGCGCTGGGCGCCGTACATCCAGTTGCCTGCCCACGGGTACTCCGAAAGGTTGCTCTCTCCGCGATACCAGATATAGAACCCGTAAAGCGCATGGTACGCAATCGGCAACCAAATACCGAACAGCTCAAGAAAGAAAACGAACGGAAAGCCGCTCAAGAGTTCAACTTGCTTGGTGTAGGCTTCAGGACCCCGGGTCGCAAAAGCGTTCGAGAGGAAGTGCTCAATCAAGAAAAAGCCGACCGGAACAATGCCACTCAGAGAATGCAATCGGCGCAGGAGAAACGAATATCCCTGGCCTGCCCTGAGGGGAGCAACTCCACGTTTCACCGCCGGTGAGGTTGGGCTTGAAGCTGTTGCCACGAAGTCCCTTGCGCAATTGGGAATGAAGAGCGAACTCATTATTATCTTGGCGACGCAAAAGGGAAGTCAAATAAGCGGTCGTATCGTTTTCCTGGTAGAGATTGGTGTCGCTTGTAAGGGAAAGTGGCCGCATGCAGCGCCTGGAAGCTACAGGAGAGAATCACATTGCGTGAACCAATCTAGAAATTTGCGAAAAGCCTCGCCACGGTGGCTGTAGTGTGCCCTCTCGGCCGCGGTAAGTTCTGCGAAGGTCTTGTTGATTTGCGGAAAGAAGAAGAGCGGATCGTACCCAAAACCGTTAGAACCTTTTGGGACTTCGCGGATGAGGCCTTCTGCTTTACCCTCGAAAACCGCGAGAGTTTTTCCTTCGCGAGCGGCGGCAATCCAGCAGACGAATCGGGCGGTGCGCTGGTCGGGAGGAACCCGCTTGATCACGCGAATCAGCTTCGCATTGTTCGCGGCATCATCGGTGTTGGCTTCGGCGAGATGCGGTTCGTCGGCCGCATACCTGGCAGAGTGAACTCCTGGTGCTCCCCCCAGTGCGTCCACTTCCAAGCCGGAGTCGTCTGCGATGACAACCTCCTGGGGAACAAATCGGCTATACTCCTCGGCCTTCTTGCGCGCATTGGCTTCAAAGGTCTGGCCGTCTTCGACGACTAACGGCAGAGAAGGGAAGCTCGGAATCTGAGCCACTTGGACTCGATAATGCGACGCAGCGCCGGCGAGATCGCGTAGTTTGCCCGCATTCGAAGTAGCGACAAGAATCTGTTTGGGAGCCATCACTGACTGGTCTTCAGACCTCACGAGGAGCCAAGCTATGTTTACATTTCTTGTGCCATAGGCCAATGCCGGCCAACGAGGCCAGGGAAATGATTGCGCCAACGAGCCTGTCCCGACCCTCCATGAAAACGATTTCGACTTGATTGTCGCCGGCGGGAAGGGGAACCATCATTTCACCATGCGGCCCTGCCTTTGATGTTGTTGGTTTTCCGTTGACATTGATTCGCCACAAAGGATAGTTGAATGACCTCAGCACCAGCTTGCCTCCAGAACCCGACGTTACAGCTAGGACACGATGTTCGTTGTCCCAGCGCATGACGGCGATTTTTGCCGATCCTGCGCCATCCATTTTCGCCAGAGGAACCTTCTGATCCACTTCATAAGGATCAACACCCGCAGGGGTGTATTCGTCCACGCCTTCATCGCCGATCTGATCGTGCTGATTGTCAACGAGCTCTCGAATGTCCGCAGCTGTATCCCACCACGGCATAAGGATCCAATGGGCACTCATCACCACCGGTGCCAGCACGAGCACGAATACTACAAGACGGAGCCACCAGCGCCGGACCGCGACGGAGATTGCGACAGCAAGGACGAGGTTCAGCACCAACAACCAGCGCCAGGGGAACTGTACATAACGCAGTTGCGGGAGGTGATTCCACAGCAGGGCGGTGAACCTTAGCATCAGCAGTGCACAACCGACCCCCAAAACGAGCACCGGCCACCATAGTTTGAGCGCTCGTTTCCCGCGCCACAGAATCAGGGCGAAGGCGAACAGCGCGAATTGCGACGCCGCAATCGACGATACCAAGTGATTGAACCTGTCATGATCGGCATCATTCGTGTGGGCGAACAGGAAGTTTTCCTGCGGACGTATTCCGGGGGAGAGCACCTGATCGAGGCTGACCCAGGCCTTTTGGTGCAACACCGGCAAAAGATACAGAGCCGCGAGCATCGCTCCGGCGAACACGGCAATTCCTGCATACGCGATGACGTCGCCTCTTCGGCGATAGATTGCAACCCACGCAATCAGAATCCCCAGCGAGTAGTGCATCATGACTGCCCCTGGGATGTTGGTGAGCCAACCCGCCGCCAGCAGCAGAGCTATCGGCGCGATCATCCGCTTGCCCTTTTCCTCCAGGTGGACAACGCAGAGCACAAGCAAGGGCAGATAGGCTGCGGTCAGCAGTTCCGCGAACGCACTGCGCCAATAAACGATAATGAGGTGATAGGGATTCAGAGCATACAAGATTGCTGCAAATAGTGCATTGGACGTCGAGAGCCAGCTTCTTGCCAAGACAAACATCGAGACTCCAGCAAGCGTCAATGCCAGCCAGACAAATGCGCCTGGAACCACCTTCCACGGGAGAAGCGCTCCGAGGACGCCGCCCAGTGTCCACGAGACCGGCGGATAGAAAATGAACCGGGCCTCGCCGTATCCATAGTGTGCCCAGGCTGCCCAGTGCGGGTAAATCACCCCTTGATGCCAGTGATCGAGCACCTCAATCCAGGAATTGAGGTGAAATTCGAAGTCGTGTCCGGAGGGAATGCCATAGTGGAGCCAAGGCAGAAGTGGGCTCGCAGCCGCAGCCGCGATTGCGAGCACAGCCATCGCGGTGATGAGCTTCGGGGTTTGCTCTCCTGGCACCTTCTTGAGAATACAAGACTGGCGCCTTGAGTTGGCGGTATGGAAACTCACAAACCGCACGCGGGCTTGTCATCGCCGGGCCATACTTGCGATCAACAGGGGAGGTGGAAACGATCGAGCTTGATCCATCGACGCCTTCTTGCGGCAGGAATTGGCAGATTTCTTGGAGCCCGCGCCAGCCGGAGGGAAGTCGTGACGCGAGGTAAGAGAAAAGAACTGCCGATGGGCAAAGAACGATTATTCGGAGGTGTGAAGGCCCATTTGGGTGCCTAGAACTCGGTAACTAGTTCCCTGTGATTCGGACGATTCTCCACTTGCGAGAGGAACTCGATTCCGTACAGATAAAGAGCGCGATGGCGAATCGCCCCTGGAAGGCGGGTCCGCAGGCCCGATTCAGGCGAAGGGAATTCTACTTCGATCAGCGAACCCACGGGCAGGTTAGCCACGGCAAATAACCCCATGCCGCCTCCACTTATGTTCATACCGATCGCTTTGACGTGCGTCGAAGCGGTGAATACATCGACCGAGCTGTTCCACCAATGGCGAGGCGACCTTCTGGCGCGAGAATATTGGCTTCGAAAAAGCATCCACGGGCAGAGTAGCTGCATTGAGAGGCGACGCGAAGGTCTCCAAAGGCCGTAACTAAAGGTCATCGCTCGAAAGGTCATTGCCAGTGCTGATCGTCCGGGAGGCTTGCGAAGCACGAAAATCCGCTTGCGGCTACAATCATTGCCGCGAATCAGCACAGTTCGGAGGCACAATGACAAAGGCCGCTATGGCTGGTGTAGTTCTTGTTCTTATGACATGCGCTTCGGCCCAGAGTTCCCTCAAGCGCCCGAAGATCACCGGCATTGACCATGTGAGTTTCTACACAACCGATCAGGACAAGAACCAGAAACTTTACGTGACCGTGCTTGGGCTGCAAAAAGCAGCTTCGCCAGTAGAACCTGGCCAGGTGCAGCGTTTCATAATCGGTAAGCAATGGGTTGGATACATTCCTGTAGGGGACACTCAATCCACCGACAGAATGGACCATGTGGCCCTCACCGTCGAAAACTGTGAGGCGATGCGGTCCTATCTCGCGTCAAAGGGCGTTGCTGTTCCAACTGCTGCTAGTTCCTCGAGATACGGCTTCAAAAGTTTTGAGGTCAAGGATCCGGAAGGCAACCGGATTGAGTTTGTGGAGCGAACCAGCGCCTTTGAGAGGCCGCCAGTTGAAGGTGCCCCGGTGTCTCGCCGCATGATTCACGCGGGCTTCATCGTCCGCGACAGGGCGGCAGAAGACCACTTCTACAAAGACCTTCTGGGATTCCGCCCCTACTGGTCTGGTGGAATGCGCCCTGAACGCACGGATTGGGTTGCCATCCAGGTTCCGGATGGTACTGATTGGCTGGAGTACATGCTGAATATCAAGTCCGATGCCGACCAGCACACTAAGGGCGTGATGAACCACATTTCGCTAGGCGTGAAAGACATGAATGCGGCACAATCAGAGTTGGAGTCGCACGGCTGGCAGGCAAGTGCGAATGAGCATTCGCAGATCGGTAAAGACGGCAAGCTGCAGTTAAATGTCTATGATCCCGATCAAACTCGAATTGAGCTGATGGAGTTCAAGCCAGTAGACAAGCCGTGCTGCTCGCAGTTCACAGGTCCTCACCCGAGTGAGGATCAATAGGCCTTCGTCGTGAATATCAATCGTCGCCAATTCGCACACACATTGGGGATCGGACTAGCCGCTCCCGCCGTCACCAATTCGATCGGAGCGCAGCTTGCGACCCCTGAGATGTACCCCGACTCCGCCGACGTCCCCTACCAACTTTCCGTAATGTTGTGGACGATTCTGCGTGACCTTCCATTCGAGCAAAGATTGGAAAAAGTTGCTCGAGCTGGATATCGCAACGTGGAACTCGTGGGCGAATACTCGAAGTGGAACGACGAAGACTTCAAACGCGCGATTGCCAAGAGCAAGGAACTCGGCCTGCGTTTCGACTGTACTGCAGGCTTGAAGCACAGTCTCACGAATCCTGCTGATCGCGACGGTTTGGTCGCTGAGTTCCGGGAGACCTTGCCCATTATGGAGCGGCTGCAGTGTCCGGCGATGATCGTGCTTACGGGCAATACTGTGCCGGGAACGACGTTTGACGCGCAGATGGAAAGCTGTGTCGAAGGACTCAAGGCGCTCGCCAGGGTCGTAGACGGCAAGAAGATCGCCGGGGAGCCGGTTCGCCTGCTGCTTGAAAACATTGACCCGGAAGAAAACCCGAAGTACTTCCTGACCTCGGTTGCACGCGGGTTTGACATCATCAAGGCCGTGAACCACCCGCAGGTGCAGTTCTGCTACGACCTGTTTCACGAGCAGATTTCGGAAGGCAACCTGATCGAGAAGCTGCAAAAGAATATTCAGCATGTCGGTTTGGTTCATGTGGCCGATGTTCCCGGACGTCACAAGCCAGGCACCGGCGAGATCAATTACGCGAGTATTTATCGCAAGCTCGTCGAATTGAAGTACAACCACGTAGTGGCGATGGAGTTCCTGCCATTAGGAGATCCGGTTGAGGAGCTGCGACTGGCAAGAGAGATGGCGCTCGGGACTTAGCTACTACTACCCCCGAAGACCGGCCGCTTTTCCCCCGGCCGGCCCCGAGGACCTCGCGGAGTTCGCGCGGTAGACCGCCGCGATCAGGTGGCACCTTACGTCTTCCCTGTTACTTACACATCGATTCAGGCTCCACACTCAGTTGGGGCGGAGGCGGAAATTCGGCGTGACGCTCAGCCGCGAGCCCCTCCAGCATATCTGGTGCCGGAGGCAAGTGTAGATCGGTGCTCGCCCGGTAGAACTCATCGCCTTCAGCCTGTTCGAGTGTGATGAACTGGAATCCACGAGAACGGTAAAGCTCAAGCAACTTCGGCAGCATCTCCGCATCCAGGGCGCCGATGTGCATGAGTAGCACGTAAGGAATGTCCCGGCCAACCAGCCTATGAGACAGATCGCGGTAATAATCGATGCTCTTATCCGCCGCTTCGAGATAGGTTTCTTGCAAAGTTCGAATGGCCTTCTCGTCGCCCTTCGCCTTGCAGCGCGCGTACGGCTCAGTCCAGCGGTAGTCGCCGAAGCTCATGGTTACGGCAGCTATGCGATATCCATGCTGGACGAAGAACCTGCGAACGGCACTGCGGTTCTCCTGTGTGTCTCCCTCAGCTAGGAACGGATAGCGAAACCAGTGCCAATCTGCCCCCTCCATGAGCGGAGCGATCACCGGCTCGTTGTGGAGGACATCGGCTTCCCACTCCTGCATCGTGTGCTGGTTCAGGTTCATGTGCGACCATGCGTGATTGCCCAGGGGGAATCCCGCTGCCCGCCACGCCTTTAGGACTTCGATGTCGGAAGGGTTCTTCTCAAGATCGCCGCCGTTCACGAAACCGTAGACCAACGGCACGTTCTCCCGCCGCAACGCCGCAATCGTTTTGGCGGCAACCTCCATTCTGGTTGTACCGGGAGGCAAGGATCCGTGAGCAGGGAGATCATCGAAGGTGAAGGCGAGCTCGGGAGCTTCCGCTGGTGGAAACAATGAAAGCGGAACCGCTTCGCCCATGGCCTCGTACCCCGCAGGCGAGAGGTGAATATGATCGCCGAGATCGAACTTCGGATGCAGGCGATCGGGATGGCTAGGATCGCGCGTCAGCTTGTCGAAGTCGACAACCGCATCGAAGTGTCCGGGGGCTCGAATCCACTCATTCACGGCCTCCCGATCGGCCTCAATCTCCGGCCCGGGATGGTAGTACTCGGATCCCATGAACGGCATGATGGTGGCGCCAATTACCTTGATTCGATGCGCATGAGCACGGGCGACAATTTGCTCATAGGCATTACGCAAGCGGCGGACTTCTTCGGTGTGTTCAGCTCTGGGGACGCGGTGGTCTCGGGTCAGCATTCCGAGATCATTCACCCCTTCCAGCACAATTACCCACTGCACTCCTGGTTGTGCG
The DNA here is from genome assembly GCA_035606605.1 of Terriglobales bacterium. GTDB lineage: Bacteria > Acidobacteriota > Terriglobia > Terriglobales > Acidobacteriaceae > Gp1-AA145. Next base: position 26,601 of record DATNEX010000009.1, on the reverse strand, counting down.
AGGACATCGTGGTCGAAGCGTGCCAGCGCGTTCGGCCCCAGTCCATCCAGCAAAAGCCGATTGCCGCCTATGCCGTGATTCAATACCGCGATATTCTTCGTGTCCGGTTGAGCTTGCAGTCGCCTCGCAAGAACATCCGGCCATCGGTCGTTACCATTCGTGGTCGCGCCGTGCCCGTCGGTGATTGAGTCGCCGAGTGTCACCACGGCCCGAGAGTACGAAGTCGCCTCCACGTCGATGCCGGCGATGAAATACCAATGTTCGACTTTCTTCCCCTTGGAAAGGTCCGTAGCAGAGACCTGATCCCCGTGGACAAGGTAAGAGGTCGCGCGCGAGCCGGGGTGCCCGGTTTGCTCGGATGGGGGTGTGTCCACATGAAAGGTGACTGCGAGGTCCGACAGCGCGGCAACCGGAAAGTCGATCGGATCGGAAACGCAGTCGGCGCCTGGGGGGACAATCACATCCGGCGCACCAGAAAATGCAAGTGCTTTGTCGGTTCCGGCGCCAATTTTCCCTGATTCTGCTGACTCAGGCCTTGCAATGTGCAGGCCGGTGAGGTGCAGCGGGGCGGAGCCGAAACGATTGGAGATTTTCACCCGCAAGGAGGATCCGCCGAGCGACAGATGAACGATTTGCCGAAGGGTGGCGTCGCGGAGATCTTCTGCGGGCAGGGAATTGTGCGGCTCGACCAGTTGCTGTGACGCCGACCAGGATCCCACCCATTGAGCTTGTCCGTACAGCGAGCCGCACCCTAGAATTGCCACGACGACTGAGGAAAACCGTCGGGCAGTTCTCGGGTGAACAATACGAGCGATCACGGTCATCCGCTATCCCGTGATCCTCTTCTTATCGGCGTCCCACACGGCCGGGGTGTTCTTGAAGTACGAGTAATTCGCCAGGTGGCAGCCGATGGCTGCGTTGTTGCCGAATTCTTCGTTCTCGACCACTTTCTTCCGCGTGCGGACCGCGTTGAAGAAGTTAGCCTCGTGGTCCACAAGGTCGCTGTAGCCCTGTGGTACACCGAAGACTTCCGTCGCTTCGGCGAGAGTGACGTTCGTGAGCGGATGCTCCTTCTCGAAATCCCTCAAATACTGGTCACGCAGTTTCGCCGGCCACCCATAGATCGAGTAGGCCTCGGGTTGCGGACGAGTGTCTTGCGGCGTGAATGTCAAGCTCGCCCCGCGGATAATCGCGGTTCCTTCGGTTCCAAACAATCCGATGAACTCGCCTTGATCGTTGTTCAGGTTGCAGCGCAAATACACGCGAAAATCTGGATAGTCGTACAAGGTCTCAATCAGGTCTGGGAAGTCGCGGCCGTCTTTGAAATGGAACAGACCGCCGGTGGATTGCGCGCGCCTCGCCACCGTAGTGGTTCCTGTAATGAAGTGAATTCCGGAGATCAGGTGCACAAATAAGTCACCCGCTAGCCCCTCACCGTAGTCGGTGAAACAGCGCCAGCGGAAGAAGCGCTCTTTGCTGAATGGGTGCTTGGGTGCATCACCCAGAAAGGTGGTCCAGTCGATTGTCTGTTCGCTCGCGTCCGGAGGAATGGGATACACCCAAGCCCCGCTCGGCGAGTTTCGATCCCAGTAGGCCTCAATGCTGTAAACCTTGCCGAGCTTTCCCGAGTCAAGCAGTTGCTTCGCCTGTGCATAAATGATCGAGGAAACTCTCTGGCTGCCAACCTGGGCCATGCGATTGTACTTTTGAGCAGCGGTAATCATCGCGAAGCCATCTTCGACCGTGTGCGACATCGGCTTCTCGCAATAGACGTCCTTACCGGCGGCACATGCGTCCTCAAAGATCTTGCGATGCCAGTGATCGGGAACCGCGATGATGACGGCGTCCACATCCTTGCGATCGAGGATCTCCTGGTACTTGCGGGTAGTCGGAAGGGTGGGGTTCTTGACAGATTCCTGCGCAGCTATGTGCCGTGAATCGTAAAGATCGCAGGCCGCGACGCATTGCGCTCCGGGTACGTGGAGCGAGGCCTGCAGGAGTTCGCATCCCCGCACACCCGTGCCGATCGAGGCGAAGCGAACCGTATCGCTCGGTGCGACGGGATTGGGAGAGGCCAACAACGGGCCTGGCTCGAGGAGAGTAAATTTAGCTGTCATTCCGGCGGCGGTGGCCCCGGTGCCTACGCGAATAAAGTCACGGCGAGTCCATGCAGGACGATTCATTCCATAACCTCCAAAGAATGCAAACGCTGATTTGCAGAAAATCGTTGCGGCGAGATTATCGCACAGTAGGCAAGATGGCTCCGAGTTGAGGCCGGTCGACTCCGCTCGGCACTCCCAAACCTGTCCTTAGCTACGCCAGACTCCTCTGTGCTCCCCGGTTACAGGGAGGGGGACATCGTCCTCCCCAAGGTAAGCACCCGTGGCTTGGCTGCGCCGAAGCATGAGATGTTGCGGTCCGTTTATACTTGCGCCCGACGTGCTTATTCCTGTGAGGCGCAATGAATGTCCTAGCGATCCTGTTGAGCGCTTTAATTCTGTCCGCGGCCGCTGAGGCAGAGACCATGTCTGCAAATAAGAAGCCTGCCTCCAGCAATCCGAAGTTTTTGGCGCTTTGCGACCAGTTCGTAAAGGATTCGCTTGCTCTCTCTCCGGTTAGCGCTTCGCAAGCGGGATATCACAAACACGCCCGCGAGGCCGGCAAAATCCTCGAACTCGATGCCGAGCTGGACGACGTGAGCGCCGCCGCTTTCGAGCACCAACGGAAGTTCTACCAAGAGTGGCGCTCGCGTTTTGAGAAAGAAACGCCGCTCGCGTCACTGAACGCGGAAGATGCTGGGGACTATCGCTTAATCGACGACCAGATCTCTTTAGGCCTTCTCGAACTCGAGAAGATCCAGAACTATAAGCATAACCCGACGGTATTTGTGGAACTGCTTGGCAATGGGCTGTTCCTGCCGTTGACGCAGGAGTACGCGCCGAAGCAAGTCCGGGTTGGCCATGTGATCTCGCGGATTGCGCAGGTCCCTCGCTTCCTGGATCAAGCGAAGTCGCAACTGGCCGACTCCGATCCGGTTTTCATCTCGACTGCCATGGATGAGAACGAAGGCAATGTCGGTCAGGTGGATTCGGTAGCCCTAGAAATCCCTCCCGGTTCCGCACTGAAAGCCAAGTACGACCAGGTTGCTCCCGCTGCCAAAAAGGCCCTCGTCGACTTCAACGACTGGATGAAGAACGACCTCGCCAAGCGTCCCACGAACGGACGAACCTGGCGGCTGGGGCCTGAATGGTATCCCGTGAAATTCCGTTATGTGATGGAAACCTCCGTCGATCCTGCACAGCTGCTCCAGGACGCCGAAGCCGAATTGGCCCGCAACCGTGCGGCAATGTTGCAATTGGCCCTGCCACTCTACAAAGAAATGTTTCCTGGCCAGGACGACTACGCGAGCCTTTCCCCTCATGATCGTGAAAACAGGATCATCAAGGCAGTACTTGACAAAATTAGCGAGGAACATTCCCAGCGTGACCACCTGATGGACGCGGTCAAGGTCGATCTCGAGAACATTAAGCAATTCATTCGCGACAAAAAGATTGTTGCACTCAGTCCGCGCGATAACCTCAAAGTGATGCCCACGCCGGAATTCATGCGGGGTATCTATTCGGTGGCAGGGTTCCATAACGCCCCTCCGCTTGAGCCCACGGCGGAGGCTCAGTACTGGGTGACGCCCATCGATCCCAAAACTCCCGACGCCAAAGCGGAGAGCAAGCTCCGCGAGTACAACAACTACACGCTCAAGTGGCTCACGATCCACGAAGCCTTGCCTGGCCACTACATTCAGTTCGAGCACGCTGATGATGTGCAGCCGGTAACCCGCCGTCTGGTGCGCAATCTTTTTGGCAACGGTCCTTACATCGAGGGTTGGGCGGAGTACATCGCCGACGTCATGACAGAAGCCGGCTTCCTCGACTCCAGCCCTAAGTTTCGACTGATGCGCATGAAAGTCTGGCTGCGAGCTACCGCCAACACGATTCTCGACATTCGCCTGCAAACGATGAACATGAGCGACCAGCAGGCGCTTGACCTGATGATGCTGGACTGTTTTCAAACCCAAGCAGAGGCGGATGGCAAACTCTTGCGGGCAAAGCTGAGCTCAACGCAATTGCCGACGTATTTCTTGGGAAACCGTCAATGGTGGGCCCTCCGCAAGAAGTACGAAGCCGAAAAGGGAAGCGCTTTCACTCTGGAAGAATTTCACAATCGTGCTCTTGATCAGGGGCCATTGCCGATCGAATTTCTGGAAAAGATCGTCCTGCTACAGAACTGACCCGCTTACGCGATTTGCGACTTGGGTTTAAGATAGGCGGCCTATGCTGATGCTGAGAATTTGTGCTCTTACGTTGATGGTAATGACTCTGCTCCCAACCGCACCCGGACAGGAAATTCAGCGGCTTGATCCTTCGGTCAATCAACTGATCCCGGCTGATGCCAAGATTGAGCGTGTTGCCACTGGATTTGACAAGTGGACCGAAGGCCCTGTGTGGACGCGAGAGCCCAGCCTGCTGTTTGCCGAGATTCCAGCAAATCGCATTCGACGCTGGAAGCCGGGGGCAAGCGACGCCGAAGTGTTCATGGAGCCCAGCGGCTATTTGGGATCAACTCCCTACGGTGGTCCGGAGCCGGGCTCGAACGGAATGACGCTCGACAAAGACGGCCGCGTTTCCGTTGCCGGGCATGCGCGGCGCAACGTGTGGCGCCTGGAAACGCTCGATCCTCACGGCACCATCACCGTGCTGGCCGACTCCTATCAGGGAAAGAAACTGAACAGCCCCAATGATCTTGTTTATCACTCAGACGGTTCGTTGTACTTTACGGATCCACCGTATGGCTTGCCTACGCAGAAGGACACCGATCCCTTGAAAGAGCTCAAAGTGAACGGTGTCTACCGCATCCCCAACGCGCGGCAACACAAGAGGGGTACACCGCCCGATCGCGACAAGCTACAACTTGTAATCAGCGATTTGCCCCGTCCAAACGGGATTGCGTTCTCCCCGGACGAAAGAACTCTCTATATTGCTGATTCCGGCGATAAGGTATGGATGAGGTACAGCGTTCATCCTGACGGCTCGGTCGCAGACGGCAAGCTCTTACTGGATGCCAAGACCGAACAAGCTCCCGGCGGTCCCGATGGAATCCGTGTCGACAAAAAAGGCAATATCTACGGTTCCGGCCCGGGAGGAGTATGGATCATCTCACCCGACGGCAAACATCTCGCCACGATCAAAATCCCCGAGGTCGTCAGTAACGTTGCTTGGGGTGACGCTGAGGGCAAGACCCTCTACATCACGGCCAGCACCAGCCTGTACCGGATCAAGTTATCGGTGCCTGGAGTGAGGAACTAGTTTTTGAGGGAACAACCGGGACCAGAGGGAGAAAGGCTAGCCCACTCAAGCCTGTTGTGAGGCTTGAGTGGGTCGTAGTGTCATGCGTTTGTCTATCCTTGGGTTGGGTGCAGAACTCGGTACGTGTTCCCGCCGTTCGACCACACGAGCACCAGAGCGTCCTGGCCTTTCGCAATACTGCTGAGTGCCTGCTGAACGTCCTGCGCGGAGTGAACCGGCTTCCGGTTTACTTCAAGGATGACATCTCCTCGTTGCAGGCCGGCGTTCTCGGCAGAACCGCCGGGCTGAACGTTCGCCACCACCGCACCGCGGACATCCGCCGGAGCTTGCATTTGCTGACGGAGATCCGGGGTCATATCCTGGAGCCCCAGTCCCCACCGCGGTTTCTCACGGTCTGTATCGGTGCTGGCTACTTTGTCACGGCTGCCCATGGCTTCGAGCGTGACGGGGATGGTTGTGTTCTTTCCATCGCGGATCACGTCGAGCTTGATGGTTGAACCAGGCTGACGCTGTCCAACTTCGACCTGCAGCTCGCCGGAGTCATTCACTGTTTTCCCGTCGAGGGCAGTGATGACGTCACCGGTCTTCAGGCCAGCTTTGGCGGCCGGTGAATCCGGCTCAACCTGCGTGACGAGGGCTCCAGCGCTCTTCGACAGATCGAAGAACTTGGAGTTTTCCGGAGTCACGTCGCTGATGCCGATACCCATATAGCCGTGCACCACTTTGCCGTGAGCAATTAGAGCGTCTATGGTTGGCTTTACGATCTGAGTGGGGATGGCGAATCCCATGCCCGAGAACGAACCGTTGTCCGAAACCAGGAACGTGTTGATGCCGACGACTTGTCCGCGAGCGTCAACCAGTGGTCCGCCGGAGTTGCCGGGATTGATCGCAGCATCGGTCTGGATGAACTGGCCGGGCTTGCGCCGATTTGTGGGATCAGGATTTGGACGGTTGAGTGCGCTGACGATTCCGCGAGTCACTGTGAATCGGAAGCCATACGGATTGCCGAAAGCCAGCACGCTCTGACCGGGGTGAAGCTTAGTGGAATCGCCGAGAGGGACGCTCGCGAAGTCCGTGCCGTCGATCTTGACGACCGCCAGGTCCGTCAGCGGATCGGTGCCCACCAGCTTGGCCGAAAAGGTACGCTTGTCGCTCATGGTGACGCGAATGTCTACGGCGCCGTCGACCACGTGGTTGTTCGTTACGATGTAGCCGTCGGGCGAAATAATCACGCCGCTCCCCAGTCCACGCTCAATCTGTGGACGTCCCGGCTGGCCGAAGAATCGGAAGGGACCAGGGCCGAAAGGTCCAAACTGCTGCATGGGACCTTGGTCCGGAGACTGATCGTTATCATCGTCGTCGCGCCGTTGCAGCTCACCGACTTGTGGCTTGTGCTTCGATGTCACCGTAATATTGACGACCGCAGGAGTGACATGCGCTGCCAGACTTTCCATGGCATGATCGAGCGCAAGCAGAGCACTGACGCTACTCTCATCGAGCGGCGCCGCTGCCGGGGCCGGGGCTGGAGAAGCCGCGCGGACCGGGCTGGCAAACTCATACACTCCGAGCGAAATCGCCAGCGCGCCCGCCAGCATCGACGCCAGCATGTGCTTGGAAAATTTTTGTTTCAGGTAATCTTTCAAACGACTCATTGGTTCTCCTTTGCAACTAAATTATTAGTTGATGTCTGCAAAAAATTTTCGTTTACGTCTGGTGCGGGAACAGCGGGTTCGCCGCTTGCGCTGGAGCGGGCTTGATCACTCGAATGCGCCAGACAGAAGTTGTGACGGTCACATTTCCTAAGCTGTCGTACTGCTCAGTTTGGGTAACCAGATACACGAAGCTGGGGGCTGCATCCCGGTTCATCTCGGCGTTCACGACCGCGGGAGTGCGCTTCTCGGGCTGAGTCCGTGCCTCCTCAGGCTGAGCTGTCACCGGTGCAGCATTTACATTGCGCTTAGACCCAGTCGCCTTCGATCGGCGCACCGCCAAAGGCTGCACCTTTGCAGCGGTTCCTACCCGATTGATCTGATGAATAGACGCGGTGAAGACTTGTGCCCGAGGTTCGTTCGCATTCGCGACGTAGTCGAACTTGTTCGAAGCAAGCGACGGAGCTGAACTCTGCACCGCCTCGCGAAAGCTAACCAGTTGAGGTGTGTGCCGAACTGCGACCAGACTCACAGCACCGAAAACCATAACTGTCGCGACAGCCGGCTTGAATATGGGCTTTGCCGTTCTTTGCTTGCCGTCAAGGATCTTCGAGATTCGCTCCGCGGTGTGTCTTAACTGGGCGACTGCTGCCTGAGCCAGCGCCAGAGAGCGGTGAGCATGTGTCTTTTCCGCCAACGAAACCAGGCAAGCGGCATACTGCCGTGCGCTTTGCGATTTCACCAGGACGAAGTCGTCGCAGGCCATTTCGCGCTCTACCGAAAGACGGCTATCAATCCACCAAACCGCTGGGTGGAAGAACAGCACTGCACGAATCACCTTCTGCAACAGGTTCGTCCAGTCGTCCCAACGTTGCAGGTGCGCAGCCTCGTGCAGAACTACCGTCTGCAACTCCTCCTCGGAAAGCTCTCGCACCGTCCACGCAGGCAAGGCGATGACAGGCCGGAAAAATCCGAGCGCCGCCGGGACCCGCAGATGTTCGGAGGTGCAGAGCTGAGCCCTGCGGGAAAGCGATCCGAGCGACGGTTGAATCCGAGCCGCGAGAGAAGCCTCCAGCGGAAGGCACGTCTTCTTCAGCTGCCGGACTCGAAAAAGGCCACGCGCCACTCGCGTAAGCCCCATGACAGCGAACAACGCCCATACACCAAAGATGTACAGCGCCCCTTCCGGTGAAAGCGAGATTTCGGGCAAGCTGACGCGAAGCGCTGCCGTTCCCTCTGCCCCGGCGCGCAAGGCGAAGAACGGAGCAGCGGTGGCGACCAGGGCAGAGAACCAGATCACGAACCGAACGCCGGAGCTTTTGCGGCCCAGGAGACCCGAGGCTACCCCTGCAAGCGCTGCAATCGCACTCCCAAGCACCAAACAATTCACGATTTGCGAACTCGTCAGCTGCGCCAGACCCTGTAATGAGCTCATTTCGACTCGCCCCTTTGCAGGATCTTTTTCAGTTGCGCCAGCTCCCCGGCCTCTAAGCCACGATCTTCCAGGATGTTCAAAACTAAGTCGTCATGAGAGTCGCCGAAGAACCGGCTGACTAAGTGTCTAATTTCCGAGCGGGTTGCGTCCTTGCGCTCCAGAATCGGTTTATAAACGTAAGCCCTGCCGTCTTTAATATGCTCGACATAACCCTTGCGTTCTAGAATCCGTATGGTCGTCAGGACCGAGTTGTACGCCAGCGCCGGCGAGGCGGGCAGCCAGTCCAATACCTGCTGGACCGTTCCAGGTCCTTGAGCCCAAAGGACTTCCATGATCCTCAGTTCGGCCTCGGTCAGGGTTGTAGATGGACGGGGTGGCAACCAATAACTCCTGTATTTTTATAGACGCGGCATCCCCGCAAAAGATAACTAATTATTTAGTTGCTACGAGCAGAGTCGATGGTTGCCCATCGTCGGCCCGAGCGCTGGGGCAGGGTTCTAACCCGCGACCTTGATCGGATCCCGGCTTCCGCCCACCACAATCCGATCGCGAATCGCGGCGTACTCGCCTTCCGGCAGAACCAGCCTCGAAACGAGTTCCAGCTTGCTGCGGTAAGGGCGGTTCTCGATGACTCGATCTGCCAAGGCTCGACTCAGACCCAAGCTCAGAAGCTCGGAAGCGTCTCCTCTATTCAGGTCGGTCAAGTTCTCCGACGCGAGGTCCCGATATGTGACCTTTTTGTAGTCGAGATTGGTTGTGGTGAGGCGTGCCTGCGAAACGCTTTTCTGTTGTGCGCTCCTGCTGAGTAGATACAGCCCAGTTGCAAAGCCGATGGCTCCGAGGATGAGTCCGGTGTGCTTTCGCATCTTGTACCTCCGAAGGATAAGCTAGGATGGCGTGGCGCCAAATCCCGATGCTCATGGGGAAAGCACTTCGCTATACTGCTCTGGCTTTGATTTCGTGAACTGGAGGGTGGCCGTGCACGGCACTGTTAGTCGTCGAACCGATCTTCGTTCCTGGTGCTGCGTTGCGCGAATGCTTGTCATCTGCTTAGGTTCAGTTCTCGCCCAAGGGAAGGAACGTCATCTGCTGTACGTTGCTGTTCCCGGTGTTTTCAACCATCATCCCGATGCCAATTACAACCTGCGTTACGGCGGGACTGGGATCATCGTCTTCGATATGGACCATGGCTTCCAGTTCGTGAAGCGTATTCCCACCTGGAAACTCGAGCCCGGTCAGACGGTTGAAATGATCAAGGGAATCGCCGCGGATGCTGCAAGCGGCCGCTTGTACATGACGACGACCGTGCGAATCGCCGCATTCGATCTCGCAAGCGACAAGATTGTGTGGGAGAAACAGTACGAAGGCGGGTTCGATCGGCTGGCAATTTCTCCCGATGGCAAGACTCTGTACGTGCCGACATTCGAGGGAGCTTATTGGGATGTCATCAATGCTTCGAACGGCGACCTGGTCACGCGAGTCGATACCGGAACCGGCGCGCACAACACGATCTGGGCACCGGATGGCAGCCGTGTTTATCTGGCGGGTCTGCACAACAACTATCTTCTGGTTGCCGATCCCAAAAATAATCAGGTGATGGAGAAGATCGGACCTTTTTCAAGCAATGTTCGCCCCTTTACCGTGAATGGAAGCAATTCGCTGGCATTCGTGAACACCAACAATATTCTCGGATTCGAGGTGGGCGACGTAAAAACCGGCAAGAAGCTTTACGACGTCGCGGTGCAGGGATTTCCAACCGGCAAACCTGCTCGCCACAATCCCTGCCAGAGCCATGGGATTGCGCTCACGCCGGATGAGAAAGAAATCTGGCTGGCCGATGGCGTGAACAACTACATTCACGTGTTCGACGCCACCAGTTCTCCGCCTAAACAAATCGCTGACGTGAAGGTCTCTGACAGTCCAGGCTGGGTTTCCTTGAGCATTGACGCGAAGTATGTGTTTCCTTCCACCGGAGATGTGATCGATCGAGGAACCAGCAAGATTGTCTACACCCTGCGCGATGAGACGGGGACTCAGGTGCAAAGCGAAAAACTACTGGAGATCGACTTCGATGGTCCGAAGTCGATCCGGAACGGAAACCAGTTCGGAGTTGGGCAGAAACGCTAAGCCCTCATTTGCGCTTCAGAGCTTCCAATTCTTCTAGCGTCCGCGGCCAATCTTTTCCTAGCAGGCGGGACAGACTGCGATCGGCCAGCACCTTGCCTCCGGTCTGACAACGAGCGCAATAGTTGGTTTCGTTATCCGCGTAACGAATGCGCTGGATCTTCTCTCCGCATCGCGGGCACGGCTCGCCGTACTTCCCGTGGACGGCCATGTCTTCGCGGAACGCGGTCACCTTTTCCGGAAACTTCTTTTCCGCTTCGCCAGTCAATTGCTCGACCCAGTGTTGAAGCGTAGAGCGAGTTGCCGTGAAAAGTCGTTCCCACTCGTCCGGCTGAAGCTTGTGGGTCTGCGTAATGGGAGAAAGCTGCGCAGCATGAAGGATCTCGTCCGAATACGCGTTCCCAATGCCGCTCAAAATCCGAGGATCAGTGAGCGCTCGTTTCAGCGTGCGGTTCTCGCTCATCACGGCGGCGCGGAACGCAGGGAAATCGCTGGCGAAGACATCGATTCCGCCCGGATCTAGCGCTTGAAGACTGCTCTTTCCTCGAATGACATGCAGCGAAGCGCGCCTCTTTGCTCCCGCCTCTGTCAGCACCAGAGAGCCCTTTGGGAAATCAAAAGCTGCGAGCTGATTCCGACCCGCTACACTTGCGCCCGCCGTGCGCCAATGCAGGCGTCCGGCGATCATCAGATGCAGCACCAACCACAAATCGTCTTCCAAGCCGAAGGCGATACGTTTTCCAACCCGCCGCAGTTCTCGCACGGACTTTCCTTCGACTGCGGTGAGCGGCGGCTCCACCGTGCGCAGCAAAAATGGACTTGCAACGCGAAGCTGTTCGATCGCCTCCCCGATGATCAGCGAGTGAAGGGCCGTAATGTACGCCGCTATATCCGGCAATTCGGGCATGACTATATGATGGCCACTGAATATACCGTTCGGCAAGCCGCAAACCGCTTTCCCGCGCCATCCGCATGCAAGGCGGGATGCGATTCAGACATAATTCTTCCTCGGTGCGCACCCCGTTACCAGGAAGATACACGTTGAGGCATTGTCGGCTGCTATTCCCCCGCCAACAAGAGTGCCCTAATCCCCTGGCGACGGCACAAACTCAGGCGAGTCGGCCTTCGCCTTTTCAATCACCGAGAGCATCTCGTCGTCATCTGAGAACTTGAACCATGAAAGCCCGCGCGTCTTCATTTCTTTTTCTTCCGCGGCGTAAAGATAGGGAAGATCACCCTTCGGCACAAACCGGATGTGCTTGCGCTTGAGGAACTCCCCAATTTCGCTGACCGATACTGATTCGGTCGCCTTCTTACCCGCAACATACTCGATTACGTGCGCCGCTCCGACTTCTCCGTCGTGGCGCGCGATTCCCACCAGACCCTCACTGGCATTGCGTGCCCATCCCGTAACGTACACGCCTTCCCACAGCTTGCCCGTCTCAGGATCAAACACCTCGTATGGCGCACATGGACGATTGCTGTCAGGGTTTGTCACATACCCCCACTGCCCACACGGCAACCCCACCGATGGATCATGCTTGTCGCCAATCGCAAAGATCAGCGTGTCAACCTCTATGTCCTCGCTCGCGCCCGTCGGCTTACACCCGATTTTCCCTTCCTTACTGGTTAGGTAATTGTCAGCCACGGTGAGCCTCGCGATCCGGCCATTTGACCCGGGATGGATTGCTGTCGGCGTGCTGAGGAACCGGAAAGTCAAGCGGGGAGAAATCAACGGTTGGTCAGGATACTTCTTCAGGGCAGGGAAGGTCTCTTCGGCAACTTTGCTTATGTCCTGTCCGACTGCAGCTACGCGATCCTTGACACGCTCGAGTTCCTGAGCAAAGGCGGCGCGATCGAGGTGCCCGTGAATGTATGCGAATTCCTTGTCGTCGAACTTGGCCTCAAACGGTCCCCGGCGGGCGATCACAACGATCTCTTCCGGTTTCGGGTGCGTGCAATCGAGGATGAGCCACCGCGCGATATCGACCATCACGTTGCCCATCCCGACGATCGCGACTCGCTTGCCTATCGAGAAATCCTGCGTCGCGAACGGCGGCAGAAGATTGTAGTGATACACGTAGTCCTTGGCAGAGTACACCCCCGCGGCATCTTCTCCCGGCATGCCTAACTTCTTTGTGCCCTGCGCGCCAACGGAAAAAACCATCGCGGCTGGTTTGAACTGCCGCAGCGTCTCCAACGTCACTGGAAATTCCCCGCCAATCGGGACGTGCCCGAAATAGTGGACATTGGGAAGCGACAGCACTTTGGCAAACTGTTTCCGCAGCCCGATCTTCATCTTGTCTTTTACCGGATAAATGCCGTATTCGGCCAAGCCACCCGGCTTGATGTCGCGGTTGAAAATCACAACCTCATGTCCAGCCTGGGCGATCTTCTGCGCCGCAAAAAGCCCCGCCGGTCCAGCGCCTATTACGAAGACAGTAGCCATAAGTTTGTGGGAATCGTCTTGGATTGTGAGTACAAGCCGTTTTCCGCTGTGCGACTGGATTTTATATTAGCGGCTGGGGCCCGCACCTGCGGGTTGTCGTTCCATGTTCAAGCAGCTGTCCCTGGCGTTAGTACGCGCTGTATTCCAAGATTGTGAAACGCCATTTCATAATTGCTTCTTTCTATGCGGTCATCACCGCTCGCTTCGGCATCAGGTAGGCGAAGGCCGCCAACGGTCACGAATCCCTACTCGACAATGATCTTCCGGGAATTGCAATTACAGGACGAACCTGATCTCTCCAACAACGCGAACGCTCTCCGATCACGCAAGGCCGAAGTTCAAGAACGGATCGCGTACCCGGCCTTCACCGAAGTGCTACTTCCATGGCGATTCGTCGGGTAAAATCAAAGGGGTAGCTGCGGCTACCACTTTGCTGTTCCCTTCGCCAAATGCGCAAACAGGTCCGGCCGGTATTTTTTCTGTCTTTGCTATCCTTCTTCTGCGCAGCTCATGCAGCCGACCCTCAGTCGCCCATTCTTTTTGAATTGAGAACGCTCCCATTCCGCCTTGAAAACAGCGAAACCCCGGCGCGCAATGCCCCTGAGACCATGCCCGGAGGCCTCGCCGTCTTCGATTACAACGGCGATGGGCGTCCTGACATCTTCTTCACCAACGGCGGAAACATCTCCACCCTGAAGAAGGACGATCCGAAGTATCGCAATCGCCTATATCGAAACGATGGCAACGGTGTATTCACCGATGTAACGGTTGCCGCCGGGGTCGCGGGCACGCGCTACGACATGGGAGTTGCCGTGGCTGATTACGACAATGACGGCCATCCCGATATGTTTGTGGCCGGGTTACATCACGGTGCGCTTTACCACAACAATGGTGACGGTACTTTTTCCGACGTAACCGTCAAGTCGGGATTGGATGCCTCGATCAACAACCCCGACCCCGAATTCGGGCCATGGTGGGAAATCACGGCCGTGTGGGTCGACGTCAACAATGATGGCCTGCTCGATCTCTTTGTCGTTAACTACATGCAGTGGGAATACTCAGACAAGCCTCTCTGCAAGGTGGAGAATTTTGCCGACTACTGCCATCCCAGATTCTACAAAGGACAGCCAAACCAGCTTTTTCTAAATAACGGCGACGGTAGCTTTCGCGATGTCTCGGCCGGCTGGGGGATCCGTCAACACGTAGGAAAGGGAATGGGCGGCGGCATGGCCGATTACGACCTAGACGGCCGGCCTGACCTCTTCGTCACCAACGATGCGTCCTACAACTTTCTCTTTCATCACGCCGGCAAGAAGTTCGACGAAGTCGCATTCGAATCCGGTGTCGCTCTCGAGGAAGATGGCACCTTTGTTTCCGGCATGGGGCTGGACTTTCGGGATTACAACAACGACGGCTATCCCGATATCGTCTTTGTGGCCTTGCCCAACCAGACTTTTCCCATTTTCAAGAACACGGGCAAAGGGGATTTTAAGGAAGTCACAACCGACAGCGGCATGCGAAAGTTAAGCCGGCCCATCTCCGGCTTCGGAGTGGGGCTCTATGACTTCGACAATGATGGCTGGAAAGACATATTCGTCAGCGGCGGCCATGTCGAGTCGCACGACATGCCCGGCCAGCCGGTCAACCAGCCGAATTTCATGTTCCGGAACTCTGGGCGCACAGCGCAGTGGCAGGCGGTAGGTGCTGGGTTCGAGGCGGCTGCGAAACAACGACATCGTGGCTGCGCTTTCGGTGATCTCGACGGCGATGGACGAATCGATGTCGTGGTGAGCGCGTTGGGCGCAGAAGCCGAAATCTGGATGAACCGAAGCCAGAACTCCGGTCATTGGCTGGAGATCGCTCTGAAGGGAACCAAAAGCAACCGGGACGGCATCGGTGCACGCATTAAAGTAGTCAGCAAAACCCTAGGATCTCAGTACAATCACATGACTACGAGCGTGGGCTATGCCTCGTCGAGCTATGGGCCGGTCCATTTCGGCCTCGGATCCGACCTCCGCGCCGATAGCATCGAAATCCGTTGGCCCAGTGGTACAGTTCAGAAACTCGACAACATCTCCGCAGACCGGGTTCTGAAGGTCGTCGAGCCCGGACCCTGACGAAATTTACTTACCTTCACCAAGAAATCTCCGGTAGCGGGAAACTCCCATAGCATCGGGCTGTGCTCGAGGGTGGGTGCTTCTGTCGGTTCGGTGGGCCTTGTTCCGCGATTGGCAATGCGATTGGGGACGTGATTCGCTGCCTGTATCATCGGAGCTATGACCGCGTGGGAGTTCGCCATCTCGATCGTGCGTACCCTGCGCGAGCACGGTCACCAGGCCTACCTCGTCGGGGGCTGCGTACGCGACCTGCTTCTTGGTCGGAAGCCAGCCGACTATGACGTCGCGACCGAAGCCTCTCCTCAAGCGGTGATGCGGATCTTCCCTGAATCCTACGCAGTGGGTGTGCAGTTCGGGGTGGTACTGGTCCCGGTGCCGAAGACGTTGCTAACCTCAAACTCTCCTCTCAACGCGATACACGAGAGTCCAAATAATCCATGTCATTCCTTTCCGGCTTTAGCCGCCGAGGAGATTGCCTTTTCCCGACCGTCTCCTCCCGGCCATTCGCACAAAGCTTGCGTCGAAGTCGCGACTTTTCGCTGCGACCTGAGTTACTCCGATGGCCGCCACCCTGATGAGGTCCGCTTCAGCCGTGATCCGCGGGAAGACGTGCAGCGCCGCGACTTCACCATCAACGGCCTGCTTCTTGACCCCGAGAAGAATGAGGTGCTCGACTTCGTTGGCGGACAAGAGGACTTGCGGGCCGGGATCATCCGCGCTATTGGGGATCCTGAGCTGCGTTTCACAGAAGACAAGTTGCGCATGCTCCGGGCCATTCGCTTTGCCGCGCGGTTTGGGTACAAGATGGATCCGGCAACCTTCCTCGCAATCCAAAGGCTTGCCCCACAGACCCACCAGGTTTCTCGCGAGCGCGTCCGCGATGAACTTACTCGGATGCTTACCGAAGGCCAAGCCAAGAAGGCCTTCCAGCTCCTCGATCAGAGCGGTCTATTGCACGAGGTTCTCCCGGAAATAGAAGCCATGAAAGGGGTCGAGCAACCGCCCGAGTTTCACCCCGAAGGCGACGTTTTCGTACATACGTTTCTGTTGCTCGAGAAATTGCCGCATCCCTGCGCGCCAACCTTGGCATGGGGGGCGCTGCTTCACGATGTAGGAAAGCCACCGACGTTCCGCCGCGCACCCGATCGCATCCGGTTCGATAATCATGTAAAGGTCGGAGTCAAAATGGCCGAAGCCATTTGCAAGCGCTTGCGCTTCTCAAACGATGACACGGAGCAAATTCTGGCCCTGGTAGACAATCACATGCGTTTCGGGGACGTAGAGCGCATGAAGTTGTCGACCTTTAAGAAGTTCATTCGACTGCCGCGGTTTGATGAGCATCTCGAACTGCATCGGCTGGACTGTGAGTCAAGCCACCGCAGCCTGGCAATGTATAACTTTACTCGCGAGAAGATCGAGAATCTCCCAGACGAAGAGCTTCGACCGAAAGCGCTGATTGGCGGAGATGATCTCATTGCGGCTGGCTACAAGCCAGGTCCTTTGTTCAAGCAAGTTCTGGGAGCGGTGGAAGACGCACAGCTCGACGGCAGACTGAGCAGCAAGGCAGACGCGTTACGATTTATCGAGCAGCAGTTTCCGCAGCAGTCGTCGGGGTCATAACTTGGGATGGGTGAGCGCCTGGCCAGGATCTTTTCTGTGCAAATCCTTTCAAGGCCTATAACCGCTGCAATGGTTCGTCCCGTGCAATAAATCGAAGACGTTCCCGGCTAAGTTACAGTTCAGAAATAAGGGGAGTAAAAAGCATTTTCAGGGAAGGCCCTCCGACGGCTTTCCGGATGTTAGAATCGAAGCTCTGTGGAACCAATCGCACGTGAAATGGAAAAGATAGTCGCGGGCAGCTTGCGCAAAGCAGCTAGCTCCGAAGCGGTTCTGCTTGCCTGGCCTGTGGCCTGCGGATCGGCGGTCGCCGCCCGCACACAAGCATTGGAGTTTTCGCATGGCGTGTTGAGGGTGGAAGTCCCGGATGCGGCCTGGCGCGCCGAACTGCAGCACCTGGCGCCCAGATACGTTGCCGCATTGAACCGGTATTCCAAGGGCGTGAGCCGGGTTGAGTTCGTGGTGCGCCCCAAAGTCGCTCAAAGCGCCTGATTCGAAGTTAATCGTTTGATCGCAAATTGCATTGAATCAGGAGCGAAGGTTGTTCTTAGCGCTTAGCAAGCGCTGTCGACGAACAGAATCGGCAACGATAACCAGCTGCGACGTCGACATCATTGTAAGTAGTCGGCGTAAGTAGTTTGCAAGGCGAGCTGAGTCAACGAGTACGCTGAATCGGACGGCACCAAACCATGAAAGTTACCGACAAGGATGTTGCGTACGTTGCCGACCTGGCGAACCTGGAACTGACCGAACAGGAGCGTGCGAGGATGGTGCGCGACCTGAACTCGATCCTCGCCTATGTCGATTCCCTGAACGAACTCGGAACCGATAACGTGCCTCCGATGGCGCAGGTCTCCGACCGTTTTGGCCTCGATGATTCGAAACAAGGGAGCGAACGGTTTGCTTACGCTAGTCGCCCCGACGTTCACCAAGGTCTGCGCAAGTCTCTAGCGCATGATGTCGCTCTCGGCAATGCGCCGGACACAGATGGCACATTCTTCAAGGTTCCGAAAGTGATTGAAAAATAGGGGTTAGTTCTCGGTGTCGTTCCAGGCTGTCAAACTTCCAACGAGTCACTGACAAGTCGTTGATATGGACCTTCGCAACCTCACCATCGAGGCCGCCCGCTCTGCTGTTGTGGAAGGCAAAACCAGCGCCACCGCGCTGGCCGAGTCCTACTTCGCAAAAATTGAAAGTGACGATCCGAAGATCGGCTCCTATTTGATGCTCTCGAAAGAGCGTGCGCTCGCGAAGGCTGCCGAGGTCGACTCGCTCGTGAAGAAGGGAGAGAAGCTTCCGCCCCTCGCAGGTGTTCCGCTCGGCGTGAAGGATGTTCTTGTGACGAAGGGCGTTCGCACAACTGCCGGATCGAAGATCCTGGGAGATTACATCCCGCCTTACGACTGCACCGCTGTCGCCCGGCTCGAGACAGCCGGCGCCGTAGTACTCGGAAAGCTTAATTGCGACGAGTTTGCGATGGGATCGTCGAACGAGAATTCTGCTTTTAAGCCGGTACACAACCCGAGGGACTTAACACGGGTTCCCGGTGGCTCCTCCGGTGGATCTGCGGCCGCCGTGGCTGCGGATATGGCGGTTGCAACCTTGGGTTCTGATACTGGTGGTTCCATTCGTCAGCCCGCATCATTTTGCGGCGTAGTTGGCCTGAAGCCGACATATGGACGGGTTTCGCGCTATGGCTTGATCGCTTTCGCCTCGTCGCTCGACAACATCGGTCCGTTTGCGAAGACCGCAAAAGACGCGGCGATCATGTTGCGCACGATTGCAGGTCGCGACCCGATGGACTCCACGTCGGCCGACTTGCCGGTCCCCGACTACGCGGCCGAACTCGAGAAGCACACCCGAGGAATGAGAGTGGGAGTCGCCAAAGAATATTTTGGCGAAGGGCTGGAGCCGGAAACCCGCGCCGCGATCGAAGCCGCACTTCAAAAGTTGGCGGGTCTGGGTTACGAGATCGTGGACGTTTCTCTGCCGCACACGAAATATGCGATCCCCGCGTACTACCTGGTCGCAACCGCGGAAGCCTCGTCGAACCTCGCGCGTTTCGACGCCGTCCGTTATGGCCATCGCGCAAAGGGTGTGCGCGGCCTTTCCGACATGTACCGCCGCAGCCGCGACGAGGGATTCGGAGGGGAGGTGAAGCGCCGCATCATGCTGGGAACCTACGCGCTAAGCGCCGGCTATTACGATGCCTATTACCTGAAAGCGCAGCGCGTGCGTACGCTGCTCACCAGTGACTTCGTGGAAGCTTTCAAGAAGGTGGATGTCATCATTGGGCCAACCAGCCCCACGCCGGCCTTCAGGCTTGGGGAAAAAGTGGATGATCCTTTGGCGATGTACTTGGCAGATATCTACACCGTCACGGCAAACTTGGCAGGCATTCCGGGCATATCGATCCCGGTCGGCATTTCAAAGGAGAATCTGCCAATTGGCATGCAGATTTTTGGTAAGCACTTTGACGAAGCGACTATCCTGCGCGTCGCCTACGCGTACGAGAAGGCCCAGTAACTCAACACATCAGCCACGCAGCACGGGGAGTTACAAAAACTCCGATATTTCCTTCGCGCTGTCTCTACACGGTTCGGCTCATGGTTCGACAATTTCGTAGTAGGATTCTCCCGCGCAGCTGCGGCACAGAGTTCGTCCCTCGCGGCATACTTCGCGGCGGAAGTTGATGCCTTCGCCGCAAAGGTCGCAAACCACTCGTTGGCCTTTGTAGCCGGGGAAGTCTTCCGGAAGCAACTCGATCTTCACCCACTGCGTCGTGAACAGGTCGTTGTCCGCCATCTCGCGATAGGCAAGCATCTGCTGCTGGTTCTTGCCTTCCAGCTCCGGATGCATCCGCTGCGCAAGCGACTTCGACGATTCCTTGGCAGCGATGCGAACGGCGCGGCCGGTTTGGACGTCAATGAACGTTGCTGCCATCTTGCCGAAGTCCCGAAACTTCAGCGCCCGCTTGCCTAATCGGCAGCCGGTGACAATCGAGACCGCATCGGTCGCGCAACGGTCGATTTCAACAAATGTAACTAGGCGTTTGCGATCTTCTTTCTTGTTTTGAGGATCGTCGATCCCCAGCTTCTGAAGCCCAAGCATCGCCATGCGCACGCCGAGCACCTGCCCGGCGCAAATGTGTCCGTGTGCCTTTTCAGCGTCGCGGAGATAGTCGGAAAGGGAACGCATAAAATCAGTCGCCCGCCGTGAGTCGCCGATCGCCCTCTACCCTGACTGGACGCGCGACACTTGGTAGCCCGCCACTGTTCCGTTCGAGGTGCCAACGATGACCTACGTCGGACTCACGGATTGTGGAGAGAACGAGGACACATCCTACGACCGCCCATTCTAAATCCCAAACCCCTGGCTTGCTGCGGTGCTCGCGATTTGTATCGTTGTCGGTCACGCCACCCGAATGGATAAACATCGGGTTGCGATGCAGGCTCCTGTGGAACGCGAGACGACGTCCGTGTTACCCGCCCAAACTATTTCCTTCTCCAGCGGATCCCTTCCTTGGTCTGCTCGATAAGGATGCCGAGGGCGATGAGTTCGGCGCGGATCCTATCTGAAGTGGCGAAGTCTCGGGCTTTACGTGCCTCCCCCATTTGTGCAATCTGTGTGTCAATTTGTGCATCGGTTAACGCCGCGGAACGGACGACTTCTTCCAGCTCGGGGCTGATGTTCTTCTCGCGTCCTTCCGTCTTGGCCCATTCGTAGATGCGTTGCATCTGGGCAGCATCGTCGTCTTGCAAGACGGAGAAAACTTGATCGAACTGCTCGAGCGCGACAAGCAGAGATGGCACGTCGCCGCTCTTCAGCTCGCCGGCATCGATCGCGCTGTTGACCGCGCGGATCATGTCGAAGATTGCGGCTTGGGCTTGAGCGGTGTTCAGGTCGTCGTCAAGGGCTTCACGAAGACGCTTGCAGGTCTGCTCGCCGAGGCTTGTCATGGCAATGGTTGAGCCACCGGGTAAGTTGCCCGCGAGACGCTGGTGGAAGTTGCGCAACCTGTCGACCGAAGCTGCCGCCTGTTGCAGGCCATCGAATGTAAAGTTGAGCTGATTGCGATAGGGAACTGAACTCAACAGGTAACGAATCGTCGAAGGCTTGTAGCCTTTGAGTACCAGATCGCGCAAGGTGAAGAAATTCCCCGCACTCTTCGACATTTTCTCGCCCTCAACCAGCAGAAAGCGAGCGTGAAACCAGAAGCGCGCGAACGGCTTACCCGTGAGCGACTCGGACTGCGCGATTTCGTTTTCATGATGCGGGAAGATCAGGTCCTCGCCGCCGGCGTGTAGGTCAAAGCTTTCGCCGAGTTCCTGCATCGACATGACCGAGCACTCGATATGCCAGCCCGGTCGTCCTGGACCGATCATGCTGTCCCACCAGGCCTCGCTAGGCTTTGGGGCCTTCCACAGCGCGAAATCGCGCGCGTTGTCTTTCTCGTATTCGTCAACGTCGACCCGGGCGCCATCTTCCATACCTGCGAAATCTTTCTTCGAGAGCTTGCCGTAGGAGGGGAACTTGGCGATGCGGAAGTAATAGGATCCGTCCTCGGTCTTGTAGGCATAGCCCCTCTCGGCCAACCTGGCGATGAATTCCGCCATGGGCGCAATGTTCTCGGTGGCGCGGACGATCTGCGGCTGCTCGATATGAAGTGCTGTGGCATCTTCAAGGAATGCCTTCTGATAGGTCGCTGTGTAGTTCTGTACCGAGACGCCGGCTGCAGCCGCGTTACGGATGATCTTGTCATCCACGTCGGTGATGTTCATGACGTATTTGACTTTGTACCCGCTCAAGCGCAGATACCGGGCCAGAAGGTCCACTGCGACAAAGGTTCGAAAGTTGCCAATGTGGCCGTAGTCGTAGACCGTCGGTCCGCAGGCGTACATGCGGACTGCGTTGTCCACCAGCGGCCGAAACTCCTCAACTTTCGCGGAAAGTGTATTGAACAGGCGCAGCGCCATAGCGTGAAAGGAACTTCAATGATAGCGGGAAGCAAGAAAAGGGGGCAAACAGAGCGCCGAGCCCTTTATGGACGGCGACAGGGAGGTGCCCGCCGGGCCACCAAACAGGTAGTATCATGCCCGGCATGGCAACCTCCCCTTTTTCAGCTGCAGGCAAATCATTTGAGATTCATGAGTGGAGAGGCAGCGGCCCAGCCACGCTACACGTCCACCATTCAGACGACGAAGCATGGCACGTCCTCGAAGGCGAACTCACGTTTCGTTACTCGGACCGAACCGAGACCGTAGGAGCGGGAAGGACGGTGTTCGTGCCCGCTGGCGTAGCTCACACCTACACCGCCGGCCGCGAGACACGCTATTTGATTGTCCTGACCCCGCGCTTACGCTCCTTGATTGCAGCCCTGCAAGCAGATCGTGACCCCGGCCATCAGCACGAAATTTATCGTCGCTTCGATTCCGAACTGTTGGAGTAGCCGATGCCACTTGGCGCGAATGAGGGGCAATGCCCATGAGAAAGCTCAAGTCCGAAAGTTGGCTCGTCCTTTTCTTGCACAAGATGTTTCCGGCTGCTCTCATGCTGCGGTCGCATCCTTTTATGGGAAGCCGATAAGAGCATTCTTTGCACGCTGCTAGGCGTCAGGGAGAAGACATGGCAAGCCTTGCATGACAGCTTTTTTCCTCCGCATCTGCATGCGGAAGTACGGTTGCTCGCACAATCCTCGTCCAGATCTTGTAACCGGCGGCGTTCATGTGAAGTCCGTCCTCGACAAACAGGCCTTTGGGTTTGCCAGTTTCGTCGAGCATCGCCGAGACCACATCAATGTAGTGCAGATCCGAGCGCTTAGCCGCGCTCTCCCGAATCGCATTGTTTACCAGGGTTTGAAGAGGAAACTGCGTAAGACGCAACTTGGAAGGTTTTAGGGAGATGAAATACACGGGGGTATCGCCCAGCGCCTTGGTCTTGCGGTCCATGAACTCGTCAAAATCAGACACGACCCTGTCCACCGATTTTCCCGCGTCAATATCATTCTCGCCCGCATAAAACACGATGGCGCGGGGTCGATAGGGAGCAACGATCTGGTCAAACCAGCGGTTCACATATTCGACGTGCGAGCCACCGAATCCACGATTGATCACCGGCATGGGCGCCATGTCGGAGGCGAGAGTCTCCTTCCATTTGACGATGCTTGAGGAACCAACGAACAACACCCGACAAGCCCCAGGTGGCGAGGTCTTATCGGCTTCAACAAACCGGTCGACTTCCGCCGCAAGCGATCGCTCCAGGGTAGGATCCGTCGCGGTCTGGGCTCCTACGCGAACCACACAGGTCGCAAGCACGATCAGGCATGAAACAAGATGAAGGACAAGGCGGGGGAGCGGAGAGGTGGTCACAACCGCAATATAACTCGACTTTGGGTGTGCTTGTACAATCCTCTTCAATATCTATGTCTGAACAACTGGGAAAGGCACTTCGCTTCCGAGCACTCCACGAGGGGCCGGGAGTGTTCATTATTCCCAATCCTTGGGATGTTGCGTCGGCGCAGCTGCTGACCGGACTTGGCTTTCAAGCGCTTGCCACATCCAGCGCCGCAGCGGCGTGCACGGTTGGGAAAAGGGACGGAATGCTCACGCGAGAAGAAGCGCTCGAGCATGCACACGCGATCGTGAGCGCCACGGATGTGCCGGTTTCAGCGGACCTCGAGAATGGCTTCGGGGACGCACCCGAATCCGTTGCCGAAACCGTACGCCGCGCTGCAAGCGCGGGGCTGGTCGGCTGCACGATTGAGGATGCGACTCGCCGTTCCGAGTCGCCGCTCTACGACTTCCAACATGCGGTGGAGAGGGTCGCTGCCGGTGCCGAGGCCGCCCGCAAGCTTGGGTTTCCATTTATGTTGACCGCTCGCGCGCACGGTCTCCTGTTTCCAAATTCGAGCCTGGAGGAAACGATTGCCAGGTTGCAAGCGTTTGAGCGCGCGGGCGCGGATGTTCTATTTGCACCTGGGCTTCCCGACATTGCAGCCGTGCGCAAAGTCTGTGCGGCGGTATCGAAGCCATTCAACTTCATGGTGGGAATCAAGGGGATGTCATTCTCGGTGGCTGACCTGTCCGCTGCCGGAGTGAAACGAATTAGTCTGGCAACCTCGCTCTATCGCGCCGCGATGACTGCCTTTCTCGAGGCAGCGCGCGAAGTTAAGGAGCAAGGTACGTTTGGTTTTCTTGACCGATCCGTGAGTACGGCGGATTTGCATTCGCTGATGAGGGTTTAGATCGTTGGCCGACAAACACGTTGAAGACCGCGGCTAGGTGCGTGTGACGCCCTCGTTCATTGCGTGCAGCCGATGCCCAACGAGATAGACATAGTGCAATCCCGACAAGATTGTGAACAAGAATGTGGCGCTCAGGAATAACCTGCGTCCAACCCAGACCCAATGTTGGGAATAGACCTGAAACAGCATGACAAACAGGACGGCCGCCACTTGGGCGAACGTGTTCGCCTTGCCAAAAATACTGGGGCGAAAATCGCGGAGTCCCGCGATGGTGTACAGCACGCCGCTGACAAGCAGGATGCAGACGTCGCGGCTAAAGACCAGCACCGTGTACTTCCACGGAATCAGGTTCACTACCGACAGCACGAGAAATATGGTGCTGAGCAGCAGCTTGTCAGCGATGGGGTCGAGATATTGGCCGAGCAGTGTCTGCTGATGGAGGCGACGAGCAAGCAGTCCGTCAAGCCCGTCGCTTAGCCCGGCAAGCAATGTGAGAATGAGCGCACCCTTGAAGTGATGGTCCAGCAGCTTGTTCACGATAAAGGGTAGAAACGCCATTCGTGCCAGCGTAAGTTGATTCGGGGCGGTCAGGATCTGCGAGATCTTGAACGCCCTGGTCTTGGACAAGCCACCAGGAGATTGCGGATTGTGCTCCACCCCTCGATTGTCTCTGTCTGGAAGAATGTTTTGCAACTCGCAGCAAGGGAACTGGGGTGTTTAGCTGCTGTCCTGCAAATTTCAGCCGGCGAAAGCCAATTGGAGTCGTCGAGGTCTATGACCCGCACTTAATAATCTGGGGCATCACGCCCGTAGGCACGGAAAAGGCGAATCGGTCAACGACGCGAGACTCTCTCCGGCAGACAGGGACTCGTATATGCGAACGTCAAGCGAACGGAGTTGGGCTATAGTTTTGGGGAGCTTGGATGATCTTTGAGACTTGGCGCTCGCAAATTCGCGAGAAATGGGGGGCATCCCGAGTCCGGTGACAATTGTCACCTTCGCGCAGTGATGATCTTTACTGTTGCGAATATTTCGAAAAAACTACTCTCGTCCTGCTGGTATGAAGTACCTTGCTAAGCCGTGATGCCATGGCAAAAGGACATGCAGACCATGAACACTTCTATTGCGTATGAGACGCAGTTACCAACCAAGCTACGTTTCGCCGGCGCAATTTGGACGTTAGTGCTCGTTTCGCCATTCATCGGCGAAATCTTGAGCGGATCAACGCGCACAAGCATTCTGTTCGTTTTCATTCCCGAGATGATGGTCTGGGGGGTAGGCGCGCTGTTGTGCCGCGAACTGGTTCGGCGATGGCGTGCGGGAGGCGTCAGCCTGCTCCTTCTTGGGCTAGCACTATCCATAGCCGAAGAATTCATCATCCAGCAAACCTCCTTGGCTCCTTTACCTTTTCCCGGATCTCACGCGGACTATGGCCGCTTGTGGGGACTCAATCTTGTGTATCTGCTGTTCATGCTGGGATACGAAAGTGTTTGGGTCGTCGTTGTACCCGTCCAATTGACTGAATTGTTTTTCCCGATGCAAGCAAATCAGCCCTGGCTGCGGATGCGCGGCATCATAGTTTCCTCCATCGTATTTCTTCTCGGATGCCGTATTGCCTGGTACGGCTGGACCCAACAGGCGCGCCCCAGACTACATGCGGCTCCCTACCATCCGCCGTTGACGCTCCTCGCACTTGGTTTCGTCTTGATCGCATTGCTGATCGTTGCCGCGTATTCTGTCCGGAAGTTTGCCTTGCCGAAGTCTGATGATTCGCGCGCAACAATCCCCGCCTGGGCTGCTGGTTTGATGGCGTTCGTGATGGGAGCTGCATGGTTTGAAGTCATCGCGCAAATTTTCGTTCCCCATCCTGTGCATCCGTTTTGGGTGGTGATAATAGCCGGTGTCGTGTGGGCTGGAATGGCGTTCACGTTGTTCATCCGTTGGTCATCTCGACCGGCGTGGCGCGAGATCCATGGATTCTCCGCTGCTGTAGGCGCAACGTTAGCTTGCATGGCCACCCCGTATGTGACCATCTCCACATGGCCGAGAGTGGACGTGATCGGCAAGATATCGTTCGATGTGATGGTTGTGATTGGATTTTTAGTCCTGGGTAGGAAGGTTCTCGGGCGGTCGAAAACAACCCGCAACTGAGACGCGAGAACTGGGCGAGTGTCCTCTATCGTTCATGGTGCGCGAAGAGCGTGGCAGAGAAAAGTAGCGAAAGTAGACGCCGCTTTCAGCTCCCTTGGGGATCGCGAGGCCGCCAAATGCGGGGGATTCCAAGGGCATAAAGGAGCGGTTTCGACACATCCCTTCGGGCCAAAAGTGTCACCCATGTCTCCGGAACGTTCTGTTACCTATGTCTCCGGAACGGACACCGGAAACATTGGTAGGCCCGAATGGACTCGAACCATCGACCTCTTCCGTGTCAATTCGTTGACCGGGAAGAAGCCGAACGACAAGGAGTGACACCGAACGACACAAATGGGCAGTGTTCATGCGGCTTTGGTCGTTGTCCGCTGCTTTTCGTTTGACATCGAGCGAGACAGAGAAACATGCCGCGATTCGGGCAGGGATCACCCGGTTACGACACAACTCACGACACAA